>NZ_JBEXXC010000036.1:0-1090 GCF_040630175.1 Nocardia sp. NPDC005825 | reverse complement strand
ACTGATTCGATATTTGGCGCGGATACACGGGTACGGGAATATCAACCCGTTGTCCATCGACTACGCCTGTCGGCCTCGCCTTAGGTCCCGACTCACCCTGGGCGGATTAACCTGGCCCAGGAACCCTTGGTCATTCGGCGGACGAGTTTCTCACTCGTCTTTCGCTACTCATGCCTGCATTCTCACTCGCATGGCCTCCACGGCTGGATCACTCCGCCGCTTCCCTGGCCATACGACGCTCCCCTACCCATCCAGACTCCTGGCCCGAAGGCGGGATAATGTCTGAATGCCGCGGCTTCGGCGGTGTACTTGAGCCCCGCTACATTGTCGGCGCAGAATCACTTGACCAGTGAGCTATTACGCACTCTTTCAAGGGTGGCTGCTTCTAAGCCAACCTCCTGGTTGTCTTCGCGACTCCACATCCTTTTCCACTTAGTACACGCTTAGGGGCCTTAGCCGGCGATCTGGGCTGTTTCCCTCTCGACTATGAAGCTTATCCCCCACAGTCTCACTGCCGCGCTCTCACTCACCGGCATTCGGAGTTTGGCTGACTTCGGTAAGCTTGTGGGCCCCCTAGGCCATCCAGTAGCTCTACCTCCGGTGAGAAACACGCGACGCTGCACCTAAATGCATTTCGGGGAGAACCAGCTATCACGGAGTTTGATTGGCCTTTCACCCCTACCCACAGCTCATCCCCTCAGTTTTCAACCTAAGTGGGTTCGGGCCTCCACGACGTCTTACCGTCGCTTCACCCTGGCCATGGGTAGATCACTCCGCTTCGGGTCCATAGTGTGCGACTCAGGGCGCCCTATTCGGACTCGCTTTCGCTACGGCTCCCCCACACGGGTTAACCTTGCCACACACCGATGACTCGCAGGCTCATTCTTCAAAAGGCACGCCATCACCTATTACAGCTCTGACGGATTGTAAGCGCACGGTTTCAGGTACTATTTCACTCCCCTCCCGGGGTACTTTTCACCTTTCCCTCACGGTACTAGTCCGCTATCGGTCACCAGGTAGTATTCAGGCTTATCGGGTGGTCCCGACAGATTCACAGCAGATTTCACGGGCCCGCTGCTACTCGGGTGCC
>NZ_JBEXXC010000035.1:0-1540 GCF_040630175.1 Nocardia sp. NPDC005825 | reverse complement strand
GTGTGTTGTTTCAGATACTGCACAGTGGACGCGTAGCTTCTTTGTTGGTAAGTCCTCGGCCTATTAGTACCAGTCACCTACATCTGTTACCAGACTTCCAGTTCTGGCCTATCAACCCAATGGTCTGTTGGGGGCCTTACCCCCTCGAGGGGGTGAGAAACCTCATCTTGGAACAGGCTTCCCGCTTAGATGCTTTCAGCGGTTATCCCTTCCGAACGTGGCCAACCAGCCGTGCTCCTGGCGGAACAACTGGCACACCAGAGGTTCGTCCGTCCCGGTCCTCTCGTACTAGGGACAGCCTTCCTCAAGTTTCTAACGCGCGCGGCGGATAGAGACCGAACTGTCTCACGACGTTCTAAACCCAGCTCGCGTGCCGCTTTAATGGGCGAACAGCCCAACCCTTGGGACCTACTCCAGCCCCAGGATGCGACGAGCCGACATCGAGGTGCCAAACCATCCCGTCGATATGGACTCTTGGGGAAGATCAGCCTGTTATCCCCGGGGTACCTTTTATCCGTTGAGCGACACCGCTTCCACTTGCCGGTGCCGGATCACTAGTCCCGACTTTCGTCCCTGCTCGACCTGTCGGTCTCACAGTCAAGCTCCCTTGTGCACTTGCACTCAACACCTGATTGCCAACCAGGCTGAGGGAACCTTTGGGCGCCTCCGTTACATTTTGGGAGGCAACCGCCCCAGTTAAACTACCCACCAGGCACTGTCCCTGAACCCGATCAGGGTCCGAGGTTAGAGGTCCAATACGATCAGAGTGGTATTTCAACGATGACTCCACGAACACTGGCGTGCCCGCTTCACAGTCTCCCACCTATCCTACACAAACCGTACCGAACACCAATACCAAGCTATAGTGAAGGTCCCGGGGTCTTTTCGTCCTGCCGCGCGTAACGAGCATCTTTACTCGTACTGCAATTTCGCCGAGTCTGTGGTTGAGACAGCTGAGAAGTCGTTACGCCATTCGTGCAGGTCGGAACTTACCCGACAAGGAATTTCGCTACCTTAGGATGGTTATAGTTACCACCGCCGTTTACCGGGGCTTAAATTCTCAGCTTCGCTCCGAAGAGCTAACCGGTCCTCTTAACCTTCCGGCACCGGGCAGGCGTCAGTCCGTATACATCGTCTTACGACTTCGCACGGACCTGTGTTTTTAGTAAACAGTCGCTTCTCACTGGTCTCTGCGACCCAACCCAGCTCCCACCGCAAGGGTGTTCACCAGACCGGGCCCTCCTTCTCCCGAAGTTACGGAGGTATTTTGCCGAGTTCCTTAACCACAGTTATCTCGATCGCCTTAGTATTCTCTACCTGACCACCTGTGTCGGTTTGGGGTACGGGCCGTGTACCAACTCACTAGAGGCTTTTCTCGGCAGCATAGGATCACTGAATTCGCCTCAATCGGCTACGCATCACCTCTCAGGCTATATGTCCGGCGGATTTGCCTACCAGACGCCCTACAGGCTTACACCAGGTATTCCATCACCTGGCCCAGCTACCTTCCTGCGTCACCCCATCGCTTACCTACTACAGC
>NZ_JBEXXC010000034.1:0-1780 GCF_040630175.1 Nocardia sp. NPDC005825 | reverse complement strand
TTGCTAGGTTTTCGGACTCTGGTTCGAGATACTTCTGATTCGCCTTCGGGTGATTCTAGAGTCTTCAACGGAGAGTTTGATCCTGGCTCAGGACGAACGCTAGCGGCGTGCTTAACACATGCAAGTCGAGCGGTAAGGCCCTTCGGGGTACACGAGCGGCGAACGGGTGAGTAACACGTGGGTGATCTGCCTCGCACTCTGGGATAAGCCTGGGAAACTGGGTCTAATACCGGATATGAGCCTGGACTGCATGGTCTGGGTTGGAAAGGTTTACTGGTGCGAGATGGGCCCGCGGCCTATCAGCTTGTTGGTGGGGTAACGGCCCACCAAGGCGACGACGGGTAGCCGACCTGAGAGGGTGACCGGCCACACTGGGACTGAGACACGGCCCAGACTCCTACGGGAGGCAGCAGTGGGGAATATTGCACAATGGGCGAAAGCCTGATGCAGCGACGCCGCGTGAGGGATGACGGCCTTCGGGTTGTAAACCTCTTTTGACAGGGACGAAGCGCAAGTGACGGTACCTGTAGAAGAAGCACCGGCCAACTACGTGCCAGCAGCCGCGGTAATACGTAGGGTGCGAGCGTTGTCCGGAATTACTGGGCGTAAAGAGCTTGTAGGCGGTCTGTCACGTCGATTGTGAAAACTTGCAGCTCAACTGCAAGCTTGCAGTCGATACGGGCAGACTAGAGTACTTCAGGGGAGACTGGAATTCCTGGTGTAGCGGTGAAATGCGCAGATATCAGGAGGAACACCGGTGGCGAAGGCGGGTCTCTGGGAAGTAACTGACGCTGAGAAGCGAAAGCGTGGGTAGCGAACAGGATTAGATACCCTGGTAGTCCACGCCGTAAACGGTGGGTACTAGGTGTGGGTTTCCTTCCACGGGATCCGTGCCGTAGCTAACGCATTAAGTACCCCGCCTGGGGAGTACGGCCGCAAGGCTAAAACTCAAAGGAATTGACGGGGGCCCGCACAAGCGGCGGAGCATGTGGATTAATTCGATGCAACGCGAAGAACCTTACCTGGGTTTGACATACACCGGAAAGCCATAGAGATATGGCCCCCCTTGTGGTCGGTGTACAGGTGGTGCATGGCTGTCGTCAGCTCGTGTCGTGAGATGTTGGGTTAAGTCCCGCAACGAGCGCAACCCTTATCTTATGTTGCCAGCGCGTAATGGCGGGGACTCGTGAGAGACTGCCGGGGTCAACTCGGAGGAAGGTGGGGACGACGTCAAGTCATCATGCCCCTTATGTCCAGGGCTTCACACATGCTACAATGGCCGGTACAGAGGGCTGCGATACCGCGAGGTGGAGCGAATCCCTTAAAGCCGGTCTCAGTTCGGATCGGGGTCTGCAACTCGACCCCGTGAAGTTGGAGTCGCTAGTAATCGCAGATCAGCAACGCTGCGGTGAATACGTTCCCGGGCCTTGTACACACCGCCCGTCACGTCATGAAAGTCGGTAACACCCGAAGCCAGTGGCCTAACCCTTGTGGAGGGAGCTGTCGAAGGTGGGATTGGCGATTGGGACGAAGTCGTAACAAGGTAGCCGTACCGGAAGGTGCGGCTGGATCACCTCCTTTCTAAGGAGCACTTCTACACAGACCGTTCGAAGAGTCGAATGTGACTGTGTCAGAGACCGTTTCGGCCTCACACGTAGGCCGGCGGACGCTCATGGGTGGAACACTGACAACCTTCATCGCACCTAGCTGGAAGCCATGTCTTCGAGCGCGGTGAATATACCGACACACTATTGGGTCCTGAAAGAACACGCGAAAGCGA
>NZ_JBEXXC010000033.1:0-7551 GCF_040630175.1 Nocardia sp. NPDC005825 | reverse complement strand
GAACTGCTCGAAACCGCTCGGGAATGGAGCAAAAGGCCAGTCCGCCGCTCATGAGTTTGCCGCCGAGCAGTTCCGCGAACGCCCTGTAATGCCGCTGATCGCGCTGACCCGAACCGGCCAGCGCTTTGTGGCCAAAGATCGACCAACCGTTCGGGTCCCAGCCCGACCGAACGTCCTGCCCTGCCGATGAGCGTGTGTCCTAGTCCGAGTTGCTTCTTCTGGCCGTTCGAGTGCTGATGGTGGCCCCTGCGGCCAGCAGTAGCCGCCCAATGATCTCCATCTCCACCAGCGTTCCTTCGAGTCCGGGACCCAAGAGTTCGTCGGCGAGGGAACGTGACTCGGTCAGGGAGAGCGATTGCGCGATGCGAATGGCCCTCATCGCCGAAGCTGGCGCGACAGTACCCGGGTGCGGGCAGCCGGAGCGTTACTACCCAGATGAGAGGGGAGCGCTGCCTCGAAGTGGCCGACGAACTCGGTGCACTGAGTCTGGCTCTGCCGACGATCGCGACCGGAGCCTACGGCTTCCCGTCGGGTCAGGCCGCCAGGATTGCGATCGCCACAATCCGATCCCCTGCCTCGGTGCGCCGTATCAGGATGGTCGCGTTCGACGAGTCGACCCACACCGCGCTTACCAACGCCTTGAACCAAGCCGAATCGAGCAAGACTCCTTCTAGCTAGCCACCTCTTCGAACTGGCACCGACGTCGCCACATGCAAACTGCGCCAATTACCTTCGGCTTGGTCGAATACCCACGTGGACACCTGTCGCCCGGAGCTGGCGTGCGATGATCTCCATCTCGACACGCGTGCCTTCCAGACCGGTCTGTTGCAGTTTCTCGGTCAGGGTCCTGGCTTGTGTCAGCGACAGTGGTTGCGTCACCCGTAGTGCTCGCATCACTGCGGCCGTCGGCACCGGGACCGGTCCGAGTTCCAGCACGGTAGATCCGTTCGCGGCCAGGATGGCTTCACGAAACCCCGCGAGCGGCTGCCTATAACCGCAGTCCGCCCAGACTGCGCCACATGCAGAGCATCGCCCTTCGATATCCCACCGATGGTCTTCGCCTACCAGCGCTTCGGTGATCGTGGACTCTGTCACGGAGCCGCAGTTGATGCACGCTGTCGCATAGCGGGTAGATTCGGTGACGACGTCCACCCTGTCAAACTTAGGACCCGCGACTGCTCAATGCGAGCCGGAACCTGGTGCGGCGCAGAACGTTCGCACCTGCCGAGTGCACTGACCTCAGAGCGGGCGGAAGGATCGATCCGCGCCGAGATCAGCTGGAGCTTCGGCAATTCGACCCAGTACGGCCCGGACCGTGGCGACCTGATCCGCGCCGACCTGATCGATCAGCTTCCGCTCGTAGTCGGCGTGGAATTCCCGGACCGTGGCCAGCATGTCGCGGCCGTGATCGGACAGGTGCAGGAGTTTGGCGCGCTTGTCGGCGGGGTCGGGGCGGCGCTCGATGTAGCCGTAGCGGACCATCTCGTCGACCACCTTGGCCGCCCCCTGCGCGGTGATGCCGAGGCGTTCTCCCAGTTGGCTTGCGGTGAGCGCGGTTTCGGCGAGGCTGCGCAGCACGTATCCGTAGGACGCGCCCAGCATCCGATGATCTCGCGCGGCGAGGTGGGCGTGCAGGTCCCGCACGAACGACTGATACGCCTGACCGAGCAGTACACCGAAATCCATCCTTGACTCTCCCTTCAAGAATATGTTCAACTCAAGTTGTACACCATAGTTGAACACCTTGGTTGAACATCAGGAGATACAGCATGCCACTCGTAAAGTCCGCCGATGCGCCCGTGTTCGAAGGTCCGATGATGACGGCGGTCGGCCTGGCCGCCCCCAGCCGCGGATCGCAGGAGAACAGCGTGTGGCGGTTCACCCTCGAAGCGGGCAATCCGGGACACGAGCACTCGGTGTCGCGGGAGGAGATCTTCATCGCGCTGTCGGGGCGGGCCACCGTCACCATGGACGGCGCGACCCGCGAGTTCCAGGCCGGGGACGCGCTGATCATCCCCGCGCACACCGATTTCCGGCTCGCGGTGCCCGGCGACGAACCGTTCGAAGCGATGGCGATCCTGCCGGTCGGCGCGTACGCCCAGGCCCCGGGCGGCGATCGGGTCAGCCCGCCCTGGGCTCAATAGCTCCCTGGACTCGACAGTTCACGCACACAAGCGATCACCGAGGAGAGTCATGCCACTCATCACCGCCGACAATGCGCCGCACTTCGCGAACGACCACGCGAGCTTCATCGGCTTGGCCGCACCCAGTCGCGGATCCACCGAGAACAGCGCCTGGCGGCTCACCCTCGAGCCGGGCGTCGACGCACCCCCGCACGCCCTGGATCGTGAGGAGATCTTCGTCCCCCTGTCCGGCAGCATGGTCGTCACCATGAACGGCGAAACCTATACCGTCGCAGCAGGAGACGCACTGATCGTGCCCGCCCACCAGCAGTTCGCCATGGCGAATCCCCACTCCGATCCCTTCGAGGCGATCGTGGTGCTGCCTGTCGGCGGCCAGGGACTCATCCCCGGACAACCGCCGGTCATCGCCCCGTGGGCGCGCTGAGTCCGACAGCGTCGCATACGTCACCTCGCCGTCGGCACGTGCTCATGCTGCCCGTCATGCCCATACTCGGCGGTGTCGACGTGGTGTGCGACGGCGCGTATCGAAGCTGGGCGGTAGCCGGGATCGTGGTCGCGCGCCTGTGCGGGCCGGCTGAAGCCGCCGGCGTCCAGGCCGAGCTCGAAGACGGTCAGTGACCTCGGCGTGCGCCGGTGGGCCAGATGATGTCCACGGGTATGTCCTTGTGGCGTGCGAGGTCCACCACCGTTCCCGTGCCACCCTTCTCGCTGGGCTCGCCACCCCACACCGCGATGAGTCGATCGCTCGACCCCACCAACATCTCGTTGGCGGCCTCGTAGGCTTCGCGGCCGGCGGCGTAGAACTCGAGGACGTGGACGGTGGTGGCGCGCGTGAGCAACGAGTCGAACTGCTCTAGGTGGTCGGGCTTGACCTTCTGCTCGCGGTAGTTGCGGCACGGCAGAACGACTTCCAGATGTCCGCCCGCGTCGAGTACGGCCTTGGCGAAGACGCTATCCGCGCCGCGTGCGATGCAGCTGATGCCGACAAGGTCGCCGCGCTGTCCCTCAGCGGCGAGGATGCGAGCGATTTCGTCATAGACCAGGGTGGCCGTATCTGCGGTGATGTTCATATGGCCGGTTACGCCGATGCGGGTCATATCCTCTTCATACCGTGGCGGTGACGAGGGGAGACGTCCTGTCTCATAGTTCGGCGACAACGCTGACGTCGGTGAGTTGCTGGGTGTGCGCGTAGATCTCGCGGGCCTTGACGCGGACGCGGTTGCAGTGCGCGGCGTCGACGATGCCGACGCGGCTACTGACCGAGGTCGTGGATCAGGACGTCGAACTGCGGCGCGTCCGGCCAGGCTGGGCGGAGCGTGCCGACGCGGTGCCAGCCCCACCGCAGATAAGTCTGATAGGCGCGCGTGTTGTCCGGCCGGACCAGCAGGGTTGCACGCTCCTCGTTTCGGCCGCCCAGCAGCCTGTCGTGAAGTGCCCGCGCGATTCCGCTCCCGGTCATGTCGTTCGTGACCATGAGCTCGCTCAGCGCGAAGGTGCGGGCACCGTCCTCGGTCGCGAAGGCGTCGAGATCTCGTGCATCGTCGAGCTGCAGGCCGCCCCACCATGCGGTGCCCTTGGCCAGCGACCACCCCCACGCCTGACCGACCGGCTGTCCGCTGACGTTGGCCAGGATCAGCTCGAATTCGCCGGGCCTGTCGGGCGCGGTGTACGCGTCGAAGCGCTGCATGAACGCGGCCGGGTCCGCGAACGGCGCGCCGGAGCGAATCGCCTCGACGTACGCACCGCGGTAGATGTCCTCGACATCGGCACGACGCGTGCGGGCTTCTGCTGCGCTCAAATGCTCGAATTCCAGGCTCGTCATACCCTCGCTACCTTCTTCGCCAACTCATCGAACTGCAGACCAAAAGCGCTGTCCGGCTGGACAACCGATCGAACGGGTTCGAGCACGCGAAGTGTCCGAGTCGATGACACCGCCCGCAGCTGCTCGAGGGCAGGCAGCCCGACTGATACGGCACCCGCCACGTCGCCGGCCTGTGCAAGAGCCATCGCCCACCCCGCCCGGTAGTTGACCGCGTTTCGCGCGGCGGCGGTTTCGAGCGCCAACTCGCCTGACAGGTCAGCCGCTTTCACCTTGTCGCCCAGGTCTCCGTAAGCGCGGGCTTCATGGCTTCGAACCTCGGTAGTGGTCACGAAGCGCAGCCACCTCGCGCAGTCGTCGACCGGTTCGTGCTCGATCGCGAAATCGAGTTCTCGCCACGCGGTGGCGATGGCACGCCGGAAGTTGACACGGTCAGCGAGAACGCCATACGCCTGAGCCGAGCGCGTCGCGATCAAGGCGTGCACGCGCCCGGGAGGCAACCCATGGGTGAGCTCACGGGCTCGACTGATCAGGGTGAGCGCACGGTGCGGATTGCCGAACCCTTGACGGGCCAACATGATCGATTGGTGCGCCGCGCCGAGGCAAACGTGCACGGTGAGCTCGTCATCGCCAGCCTGGTTGGCGAGCGAGAAGGCGTCCGAGTAGCAGCGGCGCGCGAGCTGATGCTGATCGGCGTCATAAGCGAGCCATCCCGCGATGGTCGCGAGGTTTCCCGCGGCGCTGGCAAAGGCTTTGCCCGCACTGTCGGTGAACGAACAGGTTTCGAGAAGCTCCTTGGCGACCGCGACTTCACGCACCGCCGTGTCCACCAAGCTCGCGCCACCGACCTGCTGATCTTGTGCAGCGAAGGTGGCCACCGCGCGGGACAAGCGTTGTGCGTCCGCAACACCCATGGATCGGCTGCCGGTTGCCAGCAGCGTTGCCCCGAGCAAGATTCCGAATTCTCGCCGCTTCACCTCGTCCTCGACCTCACCACCATCGGAGCCCCCGGGTGCCAGGCTATCCCTCCCAGCAGGATCGGAACCGGAACTGGTCGTAGCCAGCGGCTCGATCGCCAACGCGTCTCGGAAACGCGCCCGTTGCGCGTCGTCGAGGCGACCGAGCAACGTGTCGAGCGCTTCCGCAGATTCGCCACGGACCGGACGAGCGGCGGTCGCCTTCTCCCACTTCCGAATAGTCGGGGGCCTGAAGCCGGTGGCCGCAGCGAGTTGTTCCTGGGTAATCCGCAGCGCGACCTCACGCAGCGCGCGAACCTCCGCACCCGTCCACTTGCTGACGATCATCGACACCCCTTGCCGATCCCCGCGACGCCTCGTATCGGAAGCGTATTACTCGCGTGCGGTTTCGTGGCTGGGAACCGGTCGCTGAACGCGCGAGGCTCAATATGCCCCGGTGCCAGGAGCGACGCCCCAATTGCCTTGGCGCCGGGTGCACTCCACGTCCGTCCAGGGAGCTGGAGGCACCCGACATGGGAATCATCCTCGCAATCACGTTGTCAGCGCTACTGCTGGTAGCCCTCGCCCTACGTGTCACCGATAACCCGCCGGAACCGAAACTCACGGTCGCTGACATCCAGGCGCGGCTCGCCGCCGAGCAGTCGCGCACCCAGCTGCATGTCTCGACCAGCCGGGGCTGGACACGATGAGTTTCAAATTGCCGTCCGCCATCGGGTTCCTGCGCAGCGACATCTCGGGACTGAACCAGGTCCAGGACGAGCTGCGAATCCGGTCCGCCGCCAAGCGAACTGGATATGACCTGCGCAAGACCATCGTGTTCACCGAGCGAACTGAGAACCGACTGCGCCGGCTGTGCGTGGCGATCGACCGCCTGGGCGTTCAGGCCGTGATCGTGCCCAGCGCTGCGCATTTCGACGAAGGCGCGATCCCCGCCGAGGTGCTCGCGGTGGCCGCCGTGCTCACGGTGGCGCCCGGGAGCACGACGCCCCGCACCCGCCCCACGACCAGTTAGGCGATGCCGTGTCGATCATGGATGTCCTCGCGCTGCTCGCCGAGGAACGGGCCGCCGGATGGGTGGGCTACAAGGACGGGTCATGGGCCCCGCTCTGCCGGGACGGGCGGGTTGGTCCGGCCATCACAGCGGCCGACTTGATCGTGGTCGCGCGCCACGACCTTGCTGTGCTCGAGGCGGCCGGGTTCATCGCGGCGGTCATCGACGTCGAGCCGCTCGTGGTCGTCGACGGCACCTGGCAACCACCCGCCATCACCCCCGCCTGATACCGCCCATCTCCCGGGGCCTCCGAGTCGCCTCGCCGGCCCAGGGAAACGTCCGCTCATGCCGCATGCCACGCTGACCGAACCGGTCGGCGCTAGGTGCTGCGGATCCGGGCATGCCGTGGGTTATCCATGCGGGCGGTGTGCGCACCATCGGGTGAGGCGGTGAGGTGATCCATCGCGTACATGCTCGGGGTTACGATGATGCTCGAGCACCGACGGCTAGTCTGACATGGCTCTATCTTCCCTCAGCCCGGCCGTGCAGTCCGCGCGTCTTCGCTTCCTTTGGGAGGAGTTGGTCATGTGCCGCCTGTTCGGACTCTCAGCCGCGCCGCAACGGGTGCGCGCCACCTTCTGGTTGCTGAAGGCGCCCGACAGCCTGTCGCGGCAAAGTCACCGCGAACCTGACGGCGTGGGCCTGGGTACCTTCACCGCTGCGGGCGCGCCGCTGGTGGAGAAGCAGCCGATCGCTGCCTACGAGGATTCGCTCTTCGCGCAGGAGGCCCGCGAATGTGAATCCGAAACCTTCGTCGCACATGTCCGCTTCGCCTCCACGGGCGGGCTGAACGTGCGCAATACCCATCCGTTCGAGCAGCACGGACGTCTGTTCGCGCACAACGGGGTGCTGGAGGGGCTCGACGAGCTGGAGCGCGAACTCGGCGACTATCGCCGACTCGTCCACGGCGACACCGACTCCGAGCGCTTCTTCGCCCTGATCACGGCCCGGATCGACCATCATGCGGGCGATGTCACCGCGGGCATCACCGACGCGGTCGACTGGATCGCCGACCGGCTGCCGCTCTACGCACTCAACATGATTCTCACAACCGAGACCGAACTGTGGGCCCTGCGCTATCCCGACACCCACGACCTGTATGTCCTCGAGCGTGCCGCCGGTGGCGCACAGGGCGATCAGCGGCTCGACCACACGAGTCATAGGGGCATTCGCGCCAGCAGTGGAGTGCTGACCGACTATCCCGCTGTCGTCATCGCCACCGAACGCATGGACAACGACCCCGGATGGAGGCTCCTCGCCTCCGGTGAACTGCTCCATGTCACCGGGCATCTGCACGTGCGGTCCAGCATTATTCGGGATTCCCCGCCCCGCCACCTGCTTTCGCTCGCCGACCTGGACGAGACCGCCGCCGCCTCCCAGACCACACACTGACGATCGCCGTTGCGGCGTCGTCGCCGCGGTAGTAGTCGACGATAATCTGAGCCTTGCGCTGCACGTGGTCGGTGAACGCCCTGTAATGCCGAATGCCGAGTGGCACATGGTGGAGGTGAATCTGGACAAAAGCCCTCCAGGATGTGCCCCTCGGCGACGATGGCGCTG
>NZ_JBEXXC010000032.1:0-15580 GCF_040630175.1 Nocardia sp. NPDC005825 | reverse complement strand
CCGCGCCCCCCGCCCCCGCGGGGAGCCCCCGCACCTCCTCCCCAGGGCGGCCCCCCCCCGGGGGCCAAACCGCGTTGTTGCGGCCCCCCCCCCCCCCCCCCCACTCCTCTCCGGTCCGCTACTCCTTCGACTGCGCGGTGAGCGCGCTCAACTCCTCGCCCAACCCCAGTTCGGCGACCTGCTCCAGCGTCGCCGGGTCGAACAGCGCGACCACGGCGGCGAATTCGCTCGTCACGGCAGGGTCGGTGCGGTTGGCCAGTGCCAGCAGACCCCGCCACACCGCGAGATCGGTGGACCCGTCGACCGCGTCGGTGAGCGCGGCGAGCGTGTCGGGTTCGGCCACAATGGGATTGGCGGCCAGCCGGTCCAGGGCCTCCGGGCTCAGCCCGGCGACGAAACGCAGCGTTTCCCCGACGGCTCCCGCGTCGAGGAAGGTGCGGATCAGATCGGCGATCTGCTCGGGTGAACCCTGATCGAACAGGATGTCGCCGATCGCCGGGATCACATCGTCGTCGCAGCGCGCGAAGACCGACAGCGCGGCCAGCCGCAGCTCCTGGGCCCCGGACAGGATGGTGTCCACCAGTTTCGGGATGCGCTTGCCCGCACCGGAGAGCAGGTGGCGCAGGATGACGCTGATGTTCTCCCCGGAGTACGCGAACGACGCCGACCGGATCATGCCCTCGTCGTCGTGCACGTCCTGCTCGACCGCGCGCACCAATGCCGGTGTGGCATAGGCCAGGAACGGTCCCGCGGTGACGTAATCCCGGCGGCGCAGCAGCTCGTTGATGATCGCCATGACCGGTGCGGGGGGAGCGATGTCGGCCAGCTGCCCCACGGCGTGCGGGTCCATGTAGGGCGCGGCCTGGGCGGCGTACCCGGGATCGAACAGGGCGATGGCCTCGGCCGACTTCTTCGGATGATCCACCCCGATCGCGCCGGCCGCGCGCCCGGCCATCACCGGCGGCACCATCCGCTGCACCAGCGGGATCGAGATGCTGAACGGGATGATCGGCACCAGCAGCGACAGCCGGGAGAAGATCGTGTTGTGTTCGGCGAACATCACTCTCGCCATGCGTTCCTGCAGTTCGTGTAGGTTGGCCGCGCCCAGTTTCTCGAGGTGGGCCAGCTTCTCCTCGGGCACGTGCAGCGTCCGCGACAGCAGGGTGATCTGCGCGCGGGTCACCAGATCGCTCATCGCCCCTACCCGAGCTTGTTGCCGAACATGATCTTCTTGGCCGCGGTGCGCAACGGCCACGGCAGCGCGCCGACGGTCTTGTCGACGGCCTCCACCATGGCGAGGTTCTCGGTGCGCTGCGCCTGCTGGAACACCGCCAGCAGATCGGCCGTCTCGGCCTCGTTCAGCAGATCGAGCGCGGGCAGCGGCCCGCCCAGCTCGCGTTCCAGTTCGTTTCTGGCACCCATTGATTCATCCCCATCCCCCGGAATGATCCGGATCACCCCGTGTGTACGTATACCAATCTCTACCAAGATCGTTGGCGCTGCGCCAGACCGGTGCGGCGGCGAATTCGGCCAATTGAGGTCGGGTGCATGCAGTTCGACGCCCGCTCGGTGGCCGCGATGCGGTCCTCGGCCTGCGAGACCCGGTCCGGGCGGACGCACGATGCCGACCACGCCCGGTTGGCCGGGTCTTTCGCGGGAGTTCACGTGATGTTGGCGTCGGAGGTGCCGAAGGTAACCCGGTACCCTGCACGATCGGCCTCGTGCGCATCGTTCAGCTGGCGAACTTCTACGGTCCGCGCTCGGGTGGGTTGCGAACCGCACTGCATCACCTCGGCGCGGGCTATGCCGCCGCCGGACACGAGGTGGTGCTGGTGGTGCCCGGTACCCGGCGTGCCGAGGAGGTGCTCGCCACCGGAGTCCTGCGAATCACTCTGCCTGCGCCGGAGATTCCGTGGACCGGCGGCTACCGTGCGGCAGACCCCCGCCGGGTCGCCGACACCCTCACCGGATTGCGGCCCGACGTGCTGGAAGTGTCGGACCGGTTGACGCTGCGCGGCTTCGGCCGCTGGGCGCGCCGCCGCGACGTCGCGGGCGTCATGATCTCCCACGAGCGGCTCGACCGTCTGCTGGGTCAGGTGCTGCCCGGCCCGCTGGCCCGCCGCGCCGCCGACGCCGCCAACCGGCGCACCGCACAGACCTACGACGTCGTCGTCTGCACCACCGAGTTCGCGCGCGAGGAATTCCAGCGCATCGACGCCGCCAATGTCGAACTGGTCCCGCTCGGCGTGGACCTGGACATGTTCCGGCCCGACCGCCACGACCACCGCCTGCGCACCGACCTCGGCGCGGACGGCTACCCGCTGCTGGTCCACTGTGGTCGCCTCTCGGTCGAGAAGCGCGTCGACCGCAGCATCGCCGCGGTCGGGGCACTGCGCCGCGGCGGCCTGGACGCGCGCCTGGTGGTGGCCGGCGACGGACCACGCCGTGAGGCCCTGGAGCGCCGCGCCCGCTTGATCCCGCCGCTGCCCGACGGCCGACCCACCGTCCACTTCACCGGATTCATCGACGACCGAACGACTCTGGCGACCCTGCTGGCCACCGCCGACGTCTCCCTGGCTCCGGGCCCGCACGAAACCTTCGGCCTGGCCGCGCTCGAGGCCCTGGCCGCGGGCACCCCGGTAGTGGCGAGCCGCTCCTCGGCGCTGGCCGACATCGTGACCGCCGAGGCCGGCGCGGTCGCCGCCGACCACCCGCGCGCTTTCGCCACCGCCGTCACCGATGTCCTGGCCCGCCCGCGCGCCGAGCGTCGCCGCGCCGCCCGCAGTCGTGCCGAGCAATTCACCTGGCCCGCGGCGGTTTCCGGGATGCTCGACCTGCTGGGTCCGAGCTGAACGAAACTCGTGGACCCACCCGCGGACCGGTCAGTCTCGCGTCGGGTCCGGCTGCCACGGGAGGTAGTCCCGCCCGTCCGCCGCGGCGGCGTTCTTCGACGAATTCAGCTGATACGGCGTGATTCCGCCGGGCTGCCACGGCCCCGCCGACCCTGCAGCCACCGCCGAACCGTCCTTGGCGACCAGCCCGATTTCCTCGCGCACCACCGCGATCGGGCGGTCGGCGAGGCTGAACCAGTCCAGGTCGAGGAAGTCGTGGCTGCCGCAGGTGAGCGCGCCCCGGCGCATGGCGTCACCGAGGCGAGTGGCCATGCCCGAGGTGCTCAGGTGCCCGGCATCGGCCTCGAACAGGCCCGCGCCCGCCCGCAGGTAGCCGGTCTCGAACAGCGAGATCACCATGGCCAGCAGGCTGAAGGCCCGCGGATCGTCATTGGCGCGGGCCATGAACGCGAACACCTCGATCTCGTTCTCGAGGGTGGTGCCGTACCCGGCGAGCACGTGCACCCAATCGTGCTGGGCCAGCAGCGGCGGCGCGGATCCGGGCAGGCCGGGGGTGACGAAGCCGCGGTCCCGGTAGAAGTCGGCGACACCGCGACCCAGGGTGCCGATCGGCAGCTCCCACAGTTCGGCCCAGCGTCCGGCCAGGCCCGCGTCATCGGTGACCGCGCTCCACGAACTGTCCAGTCCGGCGGTGTGCAGGGCGTCCAGCCGCAGCGTGTCCGTATTGCCCAGATATCCATTGCGGGTGAAATCGACCGCGGCCAGATCCACCGCGCCCTCGGCATAGCGCTGAGCCACCGCGATCATGTCGTCGTCGACACCGAGCGCGTCGGCGAACTCCCGCAACTGGTTCCCGGTCGCCGCGGGCAGCGGTCGCACCACCAGCGCGGACAGCAGCATGGTCTGCACGATCCGCTCCCGGAAGATCCGATTGCGCCGCGCCATCCCCGCCGCGAACTCCGCCGCCCCGATCGGCGTCACCTCGGCCAACTCCACCGGATGCCCCGTCATCGACAGGAACAGCGCCGGAATCAGCAACTCCTGCAAGGGCGTGAGCCCTCGATCGCAGGTCGCCGCACTCACCACGCCGCGCGCCAGGAACCGCACCTCGGCGGCGTCCGGCGGCGTGAGCAGCACCTCTTCCATCTCCCACAGCCTCCACAGCATCAGGGGACCGAACGGCCCGCGACCCATTGTCATCGCGAAAAACCGCGTGCGCGTGATCGTTTCACTCTCGGCGTAGCGATTCCTTCGGCCCGCGCGCGAGGTCTACCTGAACAAACGAAAGGACTCCCGCGATGACCATTCCCGCGACCATGCGCGCGCTGCGCCAGCACTCCCTGCACGGCCCGAAGGACATGTCCCTGATCACCGACGCGCCGGTGCCGCGACCGGGCCCGGGCGAGTTACTCATCCGAGTCGCGGCCGCCGGAATCAATTTCGCGGATCTGTCGAAATCGCACGGAACGTTCCGCGACGGCCCGCAGCCGCCCTACGTCGCGGGTTTCGAAGCCGCCGGAGAAGTCGTGGCCCTGGGCGAGTCGGTGACCGGTCCCGCACCGGGCGCACGGGTGGTCGGGATCGGCGCTGGCGCGTTCGCCGACTACATGCTGCTGCCCGCTGCCGCGGCGGTGCCGGTCCCCCACGGCTGGACGCCCCAACAGGCACTCGGTCTCATGGTGAACCTGCCGACCGCGCTCGCCGCTCTGAAACTCGGCGGTCTCGCCGCCGGACAGACCGTGCTGATCCACGCCGCCGCGGGCGCGACCGGGCAGGCCGCGACGATCCTGGCCAAGCATTACGGCGCGACAGTCATCGGCACGGCCTCGCCGGGCAAGCACGAGACCGTGCTCGGATTGGGCGCGGACCACGTACTCGATTCGCGCGCAACCGATCCAGCCGTCCAGGTCGCGCGGCTGACCGGGGGCGCGGGGGTCGATCTGGTGCTGGAGTCCGCCGGCGGATCCACCCTCGAACACAGCCTGGCCGCTGCCAAGCGGGTCACCGGCCGGGTGGTCGTCTTCGGCCTGGCGGGCGGGGAAGCCCCGATCACCAACTGGGACTTGGTCTACAAGCATCAGATCCAGCTGATCGGACTCAATATCGGCGTCCTCGTCCACACGGCCCCGCAGCTGTTCGGCGAGATCATGGGCGAACTGTTCGCGCTCATCGCCGCCGGGGTGCTGAAGCCGGGCGTGAGCACCGCCTACGACCTGGCCGGCGGCCCCGAAGCGCTCGCCGACCTGGAAGCCCGGGCCACCATCGGCAAGCTGGCCCTGATCCCCCACCCGGATGACCTCTGACCAGGCATTCGATTCCTTTGCCACGGCCCGGCGGTCGTCATGGGTGCGGGTCCCGACCGGCGGGACCCCTCCGCGTGAGGAGCAGCCCATGACCGATCGATCGGCGACACCCTCGAGCCCTACACTCACGACATGACGGCGCAGCTGCGGCAGGCGGCCGACCGGGATCGCTTCGCCGCCGATACCGAGCGGTTCCGCCGCGAGCTGCTGGCCCACTGCTACCGCCTGGTCGGCTCCGCGCACGATGCCGAGGATCTGGTACAGGACACCTACCTGCGGGCCTGGCGCGCCTACCCGTCCTTCGAGGGCCGCTCCTCGATCCGCTCCTGGCTCTACACCATCGCCACCAATGTCTGCCTGACCACTTTGCGGCACCGCAGGATCCGGGTCCTGCCCTCGGGACTGGACGGCCCGGCCCCCGGTCCCGACCACGGATCGAATCCGGTCGCTCCCGGCGAGGTCTCGTGGCTCGAGCCGTTCCCCGACGAATGGATCGCCCCGGACTCCGACGATCCGGCGCTGGTCGTCGTCGCCCGGGAATCCCTGCGGCTGGCCCTCATCGCGAGCCTCCAGCACCTGCCCGCCCGCCAGCGCGCAATCCTGCTGCTGCGCGATGTGCTGGCCTTCTCCGCGCCCGAGACCGCCGCCATCCTCGGCACCACGACGGCTGCGGTCAAGAGCGGTCTGCAACGGGCGCGGGCCCGCCTGCACGACCTCGAACCCGAGCCCGCGGAACTGCTCGAACCCGCCGATCCACGAGCCCGCGCCCTGCTCGACGGCTACATCGCGGCCTTCGAGCGCGCCGATGCGAGCCTGCTCGAACAGGTCTTGCGGACCGACGCCACGTTGGAGGCCACCCCGTTCCGCGATTGGCAGTCGGGGCTGGCGAACTGTCTTCGGATGCTCGACTCACAGGTCCTGGCGGTGCCCGGCGAGTGGCGGCTCACGGCCACCACCGCCAACGGCCAACCCGCCGCCGTCCTCTACCGCCGTGATCCGGACGGCGCCTTCCGGGCGGGCGGGGTCGTCGTGCTGTCGGCCACGCCGACGGGCGTCTCCCGGGTGATCGCGTTCCACGATCCGGCGCTGGTAGCCCTCTTCGGTTTCGCCGATCGTCTCCCCGACTGAGCACGCGGCGTTACTCCGCCAGTGCCTCTTCCATCAGAGGCCACGAATCGTGCAGATCCTGCTGCCAATACGGCCACGAATGCGTGCCGCGCGGATGGAAGACGAATGTCGCCGGAATATCGATCTCCTGGAGCCGCCGCCGGAACGATTCGGTGCAGCCGCGCACGAGGATCTCCAGCACCGCACCGAAAGTCACCGCCTGCGGCATCAGCGGATCGGTCAGCGATTCCGGTCCCGGCGTCCCGTTGCCGGTCGACACGTACACCGCTTTACCGCGCAACGCGTCCGCGTTGGTGAGCGGATCGTGGGCCGCCCAGTCCGGGTCGCCGTCGGGTCCCCACATGTTCTCCGGATTTCCGCCGACCCAGCTCACCGAATTCCGGATGGCGAGTTTGGCATTGGTGCTCATGGTGTCCAGACAGCCGCTGAACGCCGCGAATCCGCGATACAGCGCCGGGTACCGGGTGGTGAGCGCCGCCGCCGACAGCGCGCCCATCGACAGCCCGGCGATCGCATTGCGCCCGCTGCCGTGGAACCGCTGATCGATCAAGGGCGGCAGTTCCTGGGTCAGGAACGTCTCCCACATCTGCACCCCGCCGAGTACGGGATCGGGCCGCTCCCAATCGGAATAGAAACTTCCCTTACCACCGACCGGCAGCACCACATTGACCCGTTTGTCGGCGAAGAACGACACGACGTCGGTCTTCTGCGTCCAATTGGTCTCCATCGCACCGGAATCGACGCCGTCGAGCAGATAATAGGAGGGTCGCGGCTGGTCATCGGCGGGATGCAGCACGTCCACGGTCACCGCGCGGTCCATGGCCGCGGAGTACACCGAGATCCTGGTGCGCGAGGGATCGGAGTCGGTGGCGCTCAGAATGGTCGGTTCCCCGGCCGGTTCGGCGTGGGCCGCACCGGTCCCGGAGATCAGAATGGTGACCAGGGTGATGACCGTGGCCGCGGCGGCACGAAAATCGGCATTCATCGATGTCCATTCATCAGGCGCGGCATGGAATCGGAAACGATGGGAGCGCCCGGGTCGGGCTATTCGAATGCTAAGTGAAACGTAGGTGATCCAGCGGTAGCGACGCCGCACCGATCTCGCCGGCTGTCCGATACATCACCGCATCACCGCTCCCCTGCATCGTTTCTCAGTGGCCCGGTCCGGTGCAGCCCTGCGGCACCAACTCGCCGGTGAGCAGTTCGTCGACCCATTTCGTGGTCAATGGAATCGAGAGCGCGCCCGCGACGAAGTGCTCACCGGGAAAAGGCTGCAACCGAACCCGGGCGCCGAGCCCGCACCAGTCGTCGAAAAGCTCCTGCGCACCCGCGAACGGCACGAAGATCTCGTTGACGCCGTGGAACAGGTAGACCGGCGCGCCAGGCGCCATTCCGCCGGGACGGTTCTCGTCCAGAATCTGTTGCACCATGGGCAGTTTCAGCGGATCCGGGACCACGGTCAGATCTTCGACCCGCAGCGGGGCGACGATCCCGAGCATCGTCTCCTGCGAGACGCAGATGTCGCGGAACATATGGGCGATCCGCCAGCCGTTGTCGTTGAGAATGCTCAGCAGTTCGGGATATTCACGCGCCAGCCCGAGTGCGGCCGCCAGCATCACACCCGTCCCCCAGTTGCCGTTCATGGCCGGCATCAGCATGTCGTAATCCGCGGGTTCGCCGCCGATGATGGTGCCCGCCAATCGGATCTCGGGCGCGTACGTCGGCGCGAGCTGCGCGGCCCAGCTGGTCGCGATGGAACCGCCGGAGTAGCCCGTCATCACCACCGGCGTGTCCGGGCCGAGCTCCAGCGAGGTCGAGTGGGTCACCGCGCGAATGGAATCGAGTACCGCGTGCCCACCCATCAGCCCGGCCGCATACGCCTGCTTCGGTCCCTGATGATCGGGAACGACCACCGCGAAGTTCCTGGCCAGCAGCAGCGAGATGGCGACGACGTCGGCCGACACGCCCTTCTTCAGTTCCGTCGAGGGCGCACACGAATACCCCATCGACGAGATCGGAATGTTGTAGGAGACCAGCGGTCTGGGCCCCGGCCCCGGCCACGCGGCGCGCGGCATCAGCAGGGTCGTGAGGATGGCGACCGGTTGGCCGTGGGAATCGGTGGACCGCACCAGCAGTTCGTAGGCGTCGGCGGTGACGAACATGCCGCCGGTCGGGCGCGCGCTCAGCACGGTGCCCGGCGGCGTGTCCTCGAAGCCCGGCGGGGGCGTGAAGAAGGGGTCGGCGGGCGGCGTCGGGAGCACGCTGGCCAGATCATGGCTCGGGCTGATCAGCTCCGAGAACGGATCGGCTTGCGCGTGTAGCGGCAGCAGCGTCGTAACCAGCGCTGCGAGCATCAGGATCCGTGTTGACCGGCGAGTTGCCACGGCCAGAGATCCTCACACGGAAATGGCCCGGACCACCGGATTTGGCTCGGTGCGGCGGGTCCCGTCTGGGCCGGAATCTCGGAACCGCACCGCGACCGGCGGGTTCCGGCACGCTGTCCCCACGAGGTGGTCAATCGTCCACCGCGGGCGGGCGGTCACACCACGGGGCCCAGATCGCGAATCACATCGGCGAGCACGCGAATGGTGTCGTTCTCGGCATCGGAACGCCAGATCAGCGCCCAGCGCAACGGGCTCTCCCCGTCGAGGCCGACGAAGGCGATACCCGGTCGCGCGAGGTAGCGGGCCGCGTGCGCACCCAGATTGTGGACGGCGTCGCGTTCACTCACGGCGGTCAGGATGTCCTCGACGCTGACCACCTCGATGCCCTTGTCCACCGGCCGCCCGCGCGGAGTGTAGAACGAGCTGAACGCGTCCTCCCAATACTCGGGCGACCCCGCCCCCGCGGTCAGCCCGCCGTAGTGCCCGCGCACCTCCGCCGACACCGAAGCTCGGTGTGCCAGTTCGTGATCCGCGGCCACCACCAGCACCTTCGGTTCGGTGAACAGGTCGGGGCCCACGGTCAGGTCCGGCTCCTCGACGGGCAGCCAGCTGACCAGCGCGTCGATCTCACCATCGCGCAACGCGGCGAACGGCTCGATGAAACCGCTGTGCCGGATCCGCAACTCGCATCCGGGTCGCCGCGCCCGGAACGCGTCCCAGAACGGGCGGAGGTCGTAGGCGTTGGCGGGCAGCATGCCCACCGTGAGGACATCGGTGATCCCGCGAGCGGCCCGCCGGGCGTGCGCCATGCTGTCGTGCAGCCCCCGGTAGTGCGGCAGCAGGTCGTCGTGCAGCTGCCGTCCCAGCGGCGTCAGCCGGACGGCGCGGGTGCTGCGATCGAACAGCGTGCCGCCAATGTTGCGCTCCTGCTTCTTGATCGACTGACTGATCCGCGCCGCCGACAGGTGCAGCCGGGCGGCGGTGCGGCCGAAGTGCAACTCATCGGCGAGGGTCAGGAAGATTTCGATATCCCGCAGCTCCACGCGTCACTCCTCCCAGGAGCGGACACCACACCGGCGATTGTCAACTTCGGCTTAACGATCGTTGTGAAGTCCGTCGTTGTTCTCCGGCACCCGCTCGTTCGATGCTCGTCGTACCACGCTGCACTTCACCACACGAGGGGGACGATCACCATGTCGAGGACGCACGCCCAGTCTCCGGCCGAGGGCCCGCACGGGTGTCTGGTCGCCGAGGCCCGCGCGCACCTGCGGCACGCGCTCGACATCTTCGACCGGCTCGGCGCGGACGCCCACGCCGATCAGGTGCGGATCGCGCTGTGCGCAACCCACGCCGGCACGCGGCCCGCGCCCGATGCCGTCGCCACACGGCGCACGCCACTGGACGCGCGACTCACGCCACAGGAATTGCGGGTCGTGCGCCTGGCGGTGACGGGCGCGACCAACAAACAGATCGCCGCCCGACTGTTCCTCAGCCACAAGACCGTCGGCCACCACCTCTACCGCGCCTTCCGCAAGCTCGGCATCAGAAATCGCATCGAGCTCACCCGATTCGACTTCTCCTGACCGCGCTCAGGGCAGCAGTTTCCACAGCGGGCCCGCCACCTTGTTCACGTCCTGGCACGGGTCCCCGAAATCGGTCTGGACGCGAATGTTCTTCGCGGTGAATGTGATACTGCCGGACGGGGCCGGGGTCCCGACGTAGCAGCCGAGCTTGTGGGTGTCCTGCGCCGCGCGGAACTGAACCCATTCGCGGCCGTAGTAATTGGTCCTGCGGATATCCACGTACTTCCCGGATCCGAGCAGCGTTTCCAGCGAAGAATCATCCGCGGTGATCGACAGCTCGAAGGTCCGGTCGACCGACTGCCACCGGCACGACCGTCCGATCGCGGTCTTGGTGGCGGTGTCCAACCCGACCGCGGACAGCGCGGAGTCCGACAGGTTGCACGGATTCCAGGGCGCGGCGGGCTCGGGTGTGGCCGCGGGACCGGGTTCGAGGTGATCCGGCGTGGCGGCCGGGACCTCGGCCGCGGTGGTGACCGGTGCGCCGGGCGCGGGGCCGCCGGTCTGCGCGGCGGGCGGCGTGGTCACCGCGGCCTGCGGGGCCGAGCTGCTGATCGGCGTCGGCCCGCTGCTCGTGATGGTGGTGCCACAGCCGACCAGGACCAGCATCGCGCCACCGGCCGCGGCCGCGAGCAGGCTCCGACGGGCGCGGCGTTCCGTCCCGTTGACGGCGGCCCGCGAAACTCGATTCATCGTGAAAATACCTTTCGCGCAACGACTCCCGACCACGGAGGATCGGCAGGTCGTCCCACCGAACGGCAACTATGCTGCCAGACAGCGACTTTCGAACCTATAGGGCATATTCCCTATTCGATCGGCGGCCGAGAGCGCTTCGTCGGCGAGGTGCGGAGGCCTCCGAGCGGGCTGAACGCCGACGACACGGGCGAATAATAAAGGATTCAAATATGTTTCATTGTCGGCGGGCCGCTCGGAATACTCGTAAGTCCGGTTGACAGAACAGTGGCGTAACTTTTGAATTGCGACACCCAGAACTTCTTGCCGACCAGCGGCATTCGTGGCACCGTATACGACGGTTTGACTCAGTTCAACTCACCATGAGGAGTTTGGAAATGAGGAACAACCTTTCTTACGATGCGTCACTCGGGAACGCTTTCGACTTTCTGCAGGTTCAGACCGACAATTCCGCCGTGCACGGTGCGAAAAATTCGCGGAACCGATCTCTGCATATCGTTCTGGTCGCTCCCCCGTATTTCGACATTCCGCCGGTCGGGTACGGCGGCATCGAGGCGGTCGTAGCAAGCCTGGCCGACGAGCTGGTCGATCAGGGCCACCGCGTCACCCTGCTCGGCGCGGGCCGGGCCGGGACGAAGGCGGACTTCGTCCGGGTCTGGGACGAGGTCCAGACCAAGCGCTTGGGTGAGCCGTACCCGGAGATCGTCAACGCCATGAAGGCCTGGCAGATCATCGAGTCGCTGCACGCGTCGGACCCGATCGACATCATCCACGACCACACCTTCGCCGGTCCGGGGAACGCGCCCGCGTACAAGATGCTCGGGATCCCCACCGTCGTCACGGTGCACGGCCCGGTCGACGCCCAGATGGACGAGTACTACCGGTCCCTGGACCGCTGCGTGAAGCTGGTGGCGATCAGCGACCGCCAGCGTGAGCTGGCGCCGGACCTGAACTGGATCGGACGCGTGCACAATGCGATTCGCCCCTCGGAGTGGCCGTTCCGCACCGAGAAGCTCGACTACGCGCTGTTCCTGGGCCGCTACGCCCCGTACAAGGGGCCGCACCTGGCGCTCGAGGCCGCGCACGCCGCGGGTGTGCGGCTGGTGCTGGCGGGCAAGTTGAACGAGCCGCCCGAGCACGAGTTCTTCGACGAGTACATCACGCCGCGGCTCACCGAGTCCGACGATGTCTTCGGCGAGGCCGACGCCGCCGCGAAACGCCAGCTGCTGGCCGGGGCGCGCTGCCTTTTGTTCCCGATTCGGTGGGAAGAACCGTTCGGGATTGTCATGATCGAAGCCATGGTCTGTGGCACCCCGGTGATCGCACTGCGCGGCGGCGCGGTGGAAGAGGTCGTCGAACACGGCGTGACCGGATTCGTTCTCGACGATCCGGCCGAACTGCCCGGCGCGATCGCGCGCGCCCACGAGATCGATCCCTACGCCTGCCGGGAACGGGTCGAAAGACTGTTCTCCACGGGGCTGTTCGCGCAAGGCTACGAAGCGGCCTACCGCAAGGCGATCGAACTCGCGAAGTCCCGCACGATCGCCGGCTCGGTCCGGGTGCGACTGCCCGGTGACCCGCGGATCCTCAGCACCCAGGTGCCGGGTGGTCGCGCGTGAGTGCTTTCAATGCCGGTCCGCCGGTGCTCATCGAGGGTGGCGCGGGCGTCGTCACCCTCGTCGAGGCCGGCACCTTCTGCCTGTCCGATCAGCTCGGCGACATCCACCCGGGCACCGCGCACGGCTTGTTCTACCGGGACACGCGCATCCTGACCCGCTGGGAGCTGCGCGTGGACGGTCTTCCGCCGGAACAGCTTTCGGTGGTCGTGCGTGAGCCCTTCCGAGCCCGGTTCGTGGCGCGCAAACCGCCACCGCACGGGGTGGCCGACGCGACGGTGCTGATCCAGCGCCGTCGCATCGTCGGCGAGGGCATGCAGGAGATCATCAGCGTGCTCAACCTCGGCGACGAGGACACCGCACTGACGATCATCCTCGACGCCGAGGCCGATTTCGCCGACCTGTTCGCGGTCAAGGAGGGCCGCGTGGGCAGCGGTGGCGGCGAAACGACCGCCACCGAGCACGGCCTGCGCATCACCGACCGCGGTCAGCTGGGTCGTGGCGTGGTCATCACCGCCACCGAGGAGCCCGAGATCCAATCCGGGTCGCTGACCTGGCGGACCCTGATTCCCGCGCACAGCAATTGGCAGACGGTGGTGCGCTGCCAGCCCATCGAGGACCATCGGGCCGTCCCGATGAACTTCGACGACGGCGACGAGGACGGTCCCGAGGACAAGATCCGCCGCTGGCGCGCCAGCACCACCACGCTCACCGCCAGCGGCGCGGGCCTCAACACCATCCTGCAGCGCACCGAGACCGACCTGGGCGCACTGCGCCTGGACGACCCCGCCGACGGCACCGCCTACGTGGCCGCCGGCGCGCCCTGGTTCATGGCGCTGTTCGGCCGCGACAGCCTGCTCACCTCCTGGATGGCGCTCCTGCTGGATTCGGACCTGGCCGTCGGCACGCTGCGCCAGCTGGCGAAACTGCAAGGCACCGAGACCAATCCGATCACCGAGGAGGAACCCGGCCGCATCATGCACGAGCGGCGGCACGGACCCGGCAGTGATCGGGTGCTCGGCGGCACCGTCTACTACGGCACCGCCGACGCCAGCCCGCTGTTCGTGATGCTGCTGGCCGAATGCCATCGCTGGGGTGTCGGCGACGCGGCCGTGCGCGAACTGATCCCGGCCGCCGACGCGGCGCTGGGGTGGATCGACACCGACGCCGACCTCGACGGCGACGGCTTCGTGGAGTACCGGCGCAAGACCGACCGCGGTCTGGCCAACCAGGGATGGAAGGACAGCTGGGACGCCATCAGCTTCGCCGACGGCCGCCTCGCCGACCCGCCCATCGCGCTGTGCGAGGTGCAGGGCTACGTCTACGCCGCCCGCATCGGCCGCGCGGAACTGGCCGACGAGTCCGGCGACCACCCCCTCGCCGAACGACTGCGCGCCCAGGCCGCCGACCTGAAAGCCCGTTTCGACGAGGCCTTCTGGATGCCGAAGAGCGGCTGCTACGCGATGGCCCTCGACGGCGCCAAGCAGCCGGTCGATGTCGGGTCCAGCAATCCCGGCCACTGCCTGTGGACCGGAATCGTGCCCGACGAGCGCGCCGCCGAACTGATCGAGCGGCTCGGCGCGGCCGACCTGAACAGCGGATTCGGTTTGCGCACCCTGTCTTCCACCGCGCGCCGGTTCAATCCCATGGGCTACCACACCGGTTCGGTGTGGCCGCACGACACGGCCATCGCGGTGGCCGGTCTCATGCGCTACGGCCACATCCCCGGCGCCCTCGACCTGAGCGTGAAACTGGCGAGCGGACTGCTCGAGGCGATCCAGGAGTTCGGCGCCCGCCCGCCGGAGCTGTTCTGCGGCTTCGCTCGCGACGAATTCCGTTCCCCGGTGCCCTATCCGACCTCGTGCTCGCCGCAGGCGTGGGCGAGCGCGGCGCCGCTGCTGCTCATGCGATCGTTCCTGGGCCTCGCACCCGACGTCCCGAACCGCAGCCTCACCATCGCGCCCCGCCTGCCCGACCGCGCGGGCACGATCCGGCTGACGGATCTGCGACTGGGCCCGGCCACGATCACCATCGAGGCCTGCGGCATGGACGCGCGGGTCGAGGGCCTGCCGCCGGACTGGCAGCTGAACCGGAAATAGCGAGACGGCGCTAGGTGAGGCGGGTCCGACGTGAGTACCAGCACCGATCTTGCCGGTCTGCGCGCCGAACGGCGGGACGTGATCGACTTCTGCGCCACCCTGACCGACGCCGAGTGGATGGCGCCCAGCCGGGCGAGCGGCTGGACGGTCAAGGACGTCGTCGCGCACATGACCGGCGACCTCCGCACTCTCGTCACACCGGATCTGCTGTCCTACCTCACCACTTCGCGGATCGAGCAGCTGAACGAGCGGGGTGTCGCGCGTTCCCGCGGTAGGTCGCCGGATCAGGTGCTGCGCGACTTCGCGCGCTGGACCCGGCCCGGAATCGCGGTGCTGTCCGCGGTCACCGTCCCGGGCATCCGGGCGATTCCGATGCGGGTGGGCGAACTCGGTTGGTACCCCATGCGTCTGCTGCCGGGCATGTTCGTGTTCGACTGGCACGCTCATCTGCGGCATGACATCGCGACCGCGATAGACCGTGAACCGCCGGCCATCGACACCGAACGCATGTCGACCATCACCACGTGGCTCATGGCGGTGCTGGAGAAGTCACACGGCTCACGACTGCGCTGGCTCGACGTCCCGGTGGGACTTGTTCTCACCGGTGCCGGCGGTGGCGCCTGGCGGGTCGAACCGACCGGGCGCGGCCTGCGGGTGCGGCGAGGACCGGTGGGCGGGACCGCCGCTCGAATCACCGGTTCCGCGGCCGATATCCCGCTCTGGTCGACCACCCGGGTTCCCTGGAGGACGTGCGATATCGACATCCACGGGGACTCGGAGATCGCGACCAGATTCCTCGACAACCTCGATCTGGTGTAACCCTGCCGTGGATACGACGAAGGCCGCTGCGATGCAGCGGCCTTCGTCTTCACTGTGTCCGGAGGGGGACTTGAACCCCCACGCCCTAATACGGGCACTAGCACCT
>NZ_JBEXXC010000031.1:0-18964 GCF_040630175.1 Nocardia sp. NPDC005825 | reverse complement strand
CCTCTTCGGCGAACTGGGCGCCGGTCAGGTCGTCGTGGTGGACGTCGAGGGCTGGGACGGCGAAGGCCAGGGCCGATGCCGTGACCGCTCGATAGGTGAGGGTGTCGTCCCCCCGCGGCGGGAGTGGGGCCGGATTCACGGATCCCACCGCGTTGCCGGACTCTCCGGGAGCCATCCACCAGCCCGCGAAGACCAGCAGGCCGAGCAGTGCCAGGATTCCCCCAGCTGTCGCTTCCTTCCTGGTCACCCTGTCGTCCTCTCCGGTCGTTCGCGTGGCTTTCACCTGGGGAGAACTCTATGAACACGGGTGTTCGCATTCCTGAGTAGCGCGCTACTCGACTTTCGGGTTTGCTCGCGAAGGCGTCCGGGTTCCGGTCGGGAACAAATGGCTCGGGCCGCCTGTTCTGCCCCATGTCACCCCTCGTGGTGACCACGCGGGAGCAGCGCATAGACTGTTCCGTCGGCAACCATGCCTCTAGTCGGTTCCGGTTCACGTCTTCTCGAAGGCGACCCGGCGACCATTGAAAGGACACCCAATGAGGGCAGGAATTCACCCCACTTACGTGGACACCACCGTGGTCTGCGGTTGTGGCAACACCTTCCAGACCAAGAGCACCAAGGAGTCGGGCCAGATCACGGTCGAGGTCTGCTCCCAGTGCCACCCGTTCTACACGGGCAAGCAGAAGATTCTGGACACCGGCGGCCGCGTGGCCCGCTTCGAGGCCCGCTACGGCAAGCGCGACAAGGCTGCCAAGTAGCTGTCCCCCCGACGCCCGTCCTGCGCTCCGCAGGCCGGGCGTTGGTGCGTTTATGGACCTACTAGAACGGGAGTAACCGCGATGGCCGACAAGACGGCCCCCAACGCGATCGACGACATCCTGGCCGAGTACCAGGGGCTGGAGACCCAGCTCGCCGACCCATCGCTGCACAACGACCCGGGCGCGGCCCGTCGCGTCGGCAAGCGGTTCGCCGAGCTCGGCCCGATCATGTCGACCTACAACAAGCTGACCTCCGCGCGCGAGGACCTCGCCGCCGCCGAGGAGTTGGCCGCGGACGACTCGTCCTTCGCGGCCGAGGTGCCCGGTCTGCAGGCGCAGGTGGAGGAGCTGGACAAGCAGCTCACCGATCTGCTCGCGCCGCGCGACCCGCACGACGGCGACGACGTCATCCTCGAGGTGAAGTCCGGCGAGGGCGGCGAGGAGTCGGCGCTGTTCGCCTCCGACCTGGCCCGCATGTACATCCGGTACGCGGAGCGGCACGGCTGGAAGGTCGAGGTGCTCGGCGTCACCTACTCCGATCTGGACGGGTACAAGGACGCCAGCTTCTCCATCAAGAGCAAGGAAGCCTCCCGCGACGGCGTGTGGTCCAAGCTCAAGTTCGAGGGCGGCGTGCACCGCGTGCAGCGCGTGCCGGTCACCGAATCCCAAGGGCGCATTCACACTTCGGCCGCGGGCGTGCTCGTCTACCCGGAACCCGACGAGGTCGAGGAAGTCGAGATCGACGAGAAGGACCTGCGCATCGACGTGTACCGGTCCTCCGGCAAGGGCGGCCAGGGCGTCAACACCACCGACTCCGCGGTGCGCCTCACCCACCTGCCCACCGGCCTGGTGGTGACCTGCCAGAACGAGCGGTCGCAGTTGCAGAACAAGATCCGCGCCAAGCAGGTCCTCGCGGCCCGCCTGCAGGCCCTGCTCGAGGAACAGGCCGACGCCGACGCCGCGGCCGGACGCGCCTCGCAGATCCGGACGGTGGACCGTTCCGAGCGGATCCGCACCTACAACTTCCCGGAGAACCGCATCGCCGACCACCGCATCGGTTTCAAGGCCCACAACCTGGATTCCGTGCTGGACGGCAACCTCGACGACCTGTTCAACGCGCTCGGCGAGGCCGACCGCGCGGCCCGCCTGGCCGCCGAGTAACCGACGTCCGCCCCGCGCCACGCCCGATGTTCCGGGCGCGCGCGGGGTTGGGTTGGAGCGGGTTCGGGTCGGGGATATTCGTGCGAGCATGTGCGTGGGGAGAAAGGTGCAAACAATGAGTCGTGCACCATTGCGGCCGGCCATTCGGGAGGCGGTCGAGATCTTGGCCGCGGCCGGGGTCCCCAGCCCACATGCCGACGCGGAACACCTCGCCGCGCACGTGCTGGGCGTCGATCGCGGGCGTCTGGTCCTGATGCCCATGCTCACTCCCGACCAGCTCGAGGAATTCCGCAAGCTGGTCGCCCGCCGCGCGGAACGCGTTCCGCTGCAACACCTCACGGGCACGGCCGCAATGGGGGAGATCGATCTGGCGGTCGGTCCCGGCGTCTTCGTGCCCCGCCCGGAAACCGAGTTGATCTTCGCCTGGGCGCTGGCCCGGCTGGAGGAGATCGGCCACGAACACCCGCCGATCGTCGTCGACCTGTGCACCGGCTCCGGGGCGCTGGCCCTGGCCATCGCCCACGCCCGCCCCGATGCCGAGGTGCACGCGGTCGAACTCGATCCCGAGGCGCTCGCGTGGGCCCGACGCAACGCCCTGCAATTGGCCGACGAGGGCGATACCCCCATCGACCTGCACGCGGGCGACGTCACCGATCCGGCCATCCTCGACCACCTGAACGGCCGCGTCGACGTGGTCGTCGCCAACCCGCCCTACATCCCCGAGGACGCCCGGCTAGACCCCGAGGTCATGGACCACGACCCGCACCGCGCGTTGTTCGGCGGCCCCGACGGCCTGGATGTCATCCGCCCGATGGTCGCCACCATCGGCCGCCTGCTCCGCGAAAACGGCGCGGCCGCAGTCGAACACGACGACACCAACGGCTCCGGCGTGGCCGCCCTCTTCGCCGCGCACGGCGGCTTCACCGACGTGATCGAGCACCCCGACCTCGCGGGCAAGCCGCGCTTCGTGGTCGCCCGCCGCATCGGGACCGACCGCTAGCCCGGCTCGCCCTCGACCGTGACGCCACGCCAGAAGGCGACATGGTTCCGGATCTTCCGCGCCAGCGGACTCGGATGCGGGTAGTACCACGCCGCATCCGGATTCTCCGCGCCCTCGACGGTGACGGTGTAGTAGCTCGCGACGCCCTTCCACGGGCACACGGTGTGCTTGGCGCTCTCACTGAAGTACTCGCTCTTCAGGGACTCCACCGGAAAGTACTGATTGCCCTCGACCTCGACGGTCGTGGCGGCCTCGGCGATGACCGTCCCGTTCCAGATCGCACGCATCATGAGTCCGTGCCTCCTTCGTCCCCGCGAGCCTATGCCCGCGTCGAGCGCACCGCCCGGGAAGTCCTAGCGGGGGCTCTGCCGCGCCGGGGAGGTTCTGGCGGGGGCTCGGTCCCGCGCCGGGGAAGTCCTGGCTGGGGCTCGGTGTGCCGCACCGGGAAGTCCTGGCGGGGGTCCGGGGGCGCAGTCCCCGGAGTCCTCGGGGTTTCAGGGGCTTGCCCCTGAGCGCTATCGCGAGTTGATCCGTGCCAAGATGTCAGCCGTGAGTACCGTCTACGACTGTGCCGATCCCGACTCCCGCGCCGCCGGTCTGAGTGCCGCGCGCAGCACGCTGAAGAGCGGTCGATTGGCCGTCATCCCGACCGACACGTTGTACGGAATCGCCGCCGACGCGTTCGACAGTCAGGCGGTGGGCGCGTTGCTGGCCGCCAAGCGGCGCGGTCGCGATATGCCGGTGCCGGTCCTGGTCGGGTCGTGGACCACGATCGACGGGCTGGTGTACTCGGTGCGCCCGCAGGCCCGGGAACTGATCCGCGCGTTCTGGCCGGGCGGCCTGAGTCTGGTTGTGCAGCAAGCGCCTTCGCTGGCCTGGGATCTGGGTGACGCGCGCGGCACGGTGATGCTGCGCATGCCACTGCATCCGGTGGCGCTGGAGTTGCTGCGCGAGGTGGGCCCGCTGGCGGTGTCGAGCGCGAACGTGTCGGGGCAGCCGCCGGCCGCCACGGTGGGGGAGGCGCAGGCGCAGCTGGGCGATCTGGTCGGCGTGTACCTGGACGGCGGACCGGCCGATCACGCGGTGGCGTCCACCATCGTGGATCTGACCGCGGACACGCCGCGGGTGTTGCGTGAGGGCGCGGTGCAGATCGAGAAGATCGCGGAGGTGCTCGGCATGTCGCCCGAGGAACTCCGTCAGGCCGGCGCGCGCTGACGGCCCGCTAGATGCTTCTGAGTCAGGGCGTATTCAGCCAGGGCGCGGTCGTCCCGCTGCGGGAGCTGCTGCTGGTGCTGCTGGCCGCCGCGGTCATCGCCTTCCTCACCACGGGCGGAATCCGGGTGCTGGCCATCGCCTTCGGCGCGGTGGCGATTCCGCGGGAACGCGATGTGCACGTGAAGCCGATTCCGCGAATGGGCGGTCTGGCCATCTATCTGGGTCTGGTGGCGGCCGTCCTGTTCGCACATCAGCTGCCCGCGTTGCGCCGGGGCTTCGATTATCCGAAGGACATTCCCGCGGTCCTGGCCGCGGCGACGCTGATCGTGCTGGTCGGCATCATCGACGACCGCTGGGGCCTGGACTGGCTGACCAAGCTGGTGGGGCAGATCACCGCGGCGGGCGTGATGGCGGTGATGGGCCTGAGCTGGGTGGCCATCTACAACCCGTTCACCAACGAGACGGTGGTGCTGGATCCGCTGCAGGGCGGTCTGGTGACGGTGGGCATCACGGTGACCGTCGTGAACGCCATGAATTTCGTCGACGGCCTGGACGGATTGGCCGCGGGCCTGGGGTTCATCGCGGCGGTCGCGGTTTTCGTGTTCACCGTGGGGTTGCTCTACGAGGTGGGCGGTTCCACCGATACGTATCCGCCCGCGTTGCTGGCGGCCGCCCTCGCCGGCGCGTGCCTGGGATTTCTGCCTCACAATTTCTCACCGGCCCGCATTTTCATGGGGGATACCGGATCCATGCTGATCGGATTGATGCTGGCGGCGGTGTCCACCGGTGCGTCCGGGCGAATTCCGCTGCAGGGTTACGGCCCGCGCGACATCGTGGGTCTGTTGTCACCGTTGTTGCTGGTGGGTGCGGTGATGTTCATTCCCGTACTTGATCTTGTCTTGGCCGTGGTGCGCCGTGTGCGCGCGGGTGTGAGTTTCTCCACTCCCGACAAAATGCATCTGCATCACCGTTTGCTGCAGATCGGGCATTCGCAGCGCCGCGTGGTGCTGGTGATCTATCTCTGGGTGAGTGTCTTCGCATTCGGCGCGGTCGGCACCTCGTTGATCTCCGATCGCCGCCTGGTGGTGTTGCTGTTCGCGGCGGGGCTGGTTTTCGCGCTGATCGTCACCGCGGTGCCGTCCTGGCGGGAACTGAGGATCAACTCGGTTCGCAAACCGCCGCGTGGGCGTGATCGCGCCGCCGGGTAGAGTTGCTGTCCGTGAGCACGCCTTCCGATCCCGGTCCCGACGCCCCGCTGCGCGCGGCACTGCGCTACGGCATCGCCGGTTTGGCTGTGCTGGTTGTGGTTTCGGCGATTCTGTCGTCGATCTTCGCCGGCCTGCCCGGCCTGTGGGGCGCCCTCATCGGCTCCGCCCTGGGTGGCGCCTTCATTCTGACCACGGCTGCCTCGGTGCTGTTCAGCGCCAAGATCGAATCGGGCCTGCAGGGCCTGGTGCTGCTGGGCAGCTGGGTCGGAAAGCTGCTGCTGGCAGTGATTGTCGTCGCAGTGCTGCAGAACTACGACTTCTACAGCCGCGGCGCGCTCTTCCTGACCGTGGTCGGCGCCCTGCTCATCGTGCTCGGCGCGGAGACCTATGGCCTTCTGCGCCAACGGGTTCCGGCCGTGCACGTGGAGCGTGACCTGTAGCCGGAGACCCTCCGGCACGGCCGTCGAAACACCGTTCATCCGGCGTTTCCACGACCCCCTACGCATTGTCGTAGATAACTTGATAAACTCTTTACCTGTAGCCAACCGAATCAACAGGGGGGGTCGCCTGAGACCCGCCTGAGAGCAGGTTATGCTTACAGCCGTACCGGACCCTTTCGGGTCACGGTTCTGCACCGTCGACGATGTCGCCGACGCGCGTACAGACGCCAGGGCGTGACCGCCACAGCTGCTGACGAACTTCGAGCCGACCTGAGTCGACCCACCAGATCGTCAATGTCCGATCGAACCGCAGGAGAAAACTATCTCCTGGCGGCCGACCACGGGAGAGAACGCTGAGCGTCACCATTTTGGCAGGCGAGTTCCACGCGCCGTCACTCAACGACTTCTTCCCTCCAGCAGTGCTGTTCGAGGGGACGCCTTTCGAGCTCGACCGTTTGATGCTCATTCGCATCCTGATGTCGGTCGTTCTCGTGGCAGTCATGTTCGCCGCTTTCCGTCGGCCTCAGCTGGTTCCGCGCGGCCTGCAGAATGTCGCCGAATCCGGTCTGGTGTTCGTCAAGGAGCAGATCTGCGACGAGGTGCTCGGCAAGGAATCCGGTAAGAAGTTCTTCCCGCTCATCGCGTCGATCTTCTTCACCGTGCTGTTCCTGAACATCTCGGGCGTTATTCCAGGTCTGAACATCTCGTCGAACGCGCGCATCGGCATGCCGCTGGTGCTGGCTGTCGTCGCCTACGTCACCTTCAACTACGTGGGCATCAAGAAGTACGGCTTCCTGAAATACATGCGCTCGTCCATCGTGGTGCCGAATGTGCCGGCCGCGCTGCACGTGCTGCTGATCCCCATCGAGTTCATCTCGACCTTCGTGTTGCGCCCGTTCACGCTCACCGTCCGTCTCATGGCGAACATGCTGGCAGGCCACATCATGTTGGTGCTGTTCTTCAGTGCCACCCAGTTCTTCCTGTTCGATGCCGCCTCCTGGATGAAGGTGTTCTCGCCGTTCTCGCTGCTCGCGGGCTTCGGCTTCACCCTCTTCGAGCTGCTGGTGGTCTTCCTGCAGGCGTACGTGTTCGCGCTGCTGACCGCTGTCTACATCGGTCTGGCGCAGCACGCCGACTCTCACTGACCGACCGCACCAACTCCATAAACCTGCCTTCCACGCCGCCCGGCGGGTGGGCGACAGAAAGGGAATGAAACACACATGAGCACCCTCTCGTACCTGGCTGCTGAAGTTGCCGAGTCCAAGTCCAAGGGCTTCGGCGCCATCGGTTACGGCCTCGCTGCGATCGGCCCCGGCATCGGTGTGGGCATCGTCGTCGGTAAGGCCATCGAGGGCATCGCCCGTCAGCCCGAGCTGCAGGGCACCATCCGGACCAACATGTTCCTGGGTATCGCGTTCACCGAGGCCCTGGCGCTGATCGGTCTCGTCGCCGGCTTCATTTTCTGATTCCGGCCAAAGACTAGGAATCAACGATGAACAGCACCTATCTGCTTGCGGCTGAGGGGTCCGACGACGTCAACCCCCTCATCCCCGAGCCGTACGACATCTTCTGGTCTGCGGTCGTCTTCATCGTTATCGCCTTCGTCTTCGCCAAGTACGTCGTCCCGCGCCTGACCCAGGTGCTCGACGAGCGTTCGCAGAAGATCGAGGGCGGTATCGCCAAGGCCGAGGCCGTGCAGGCCGAGGCGCAGGCCACCCTGCAGCAGTACCAGGAGCAGCTGGCCGAGGCTCGCCTCGAGGCCGCTCGCATCCGCGAGGAAGCCCGCACCCAGGGTGCGGCCATCCTGTCGCAGATGCGCACCGATGCGCAGGCCGAGGCCGACCGCATCGTGGCCGCCGGCCACTCGCAGCTGGAGGCGCAGCGCCAGCAGATCGTGACCGAGCTGCGGTCCGAACTGGGCCGTACCGCGGTCGACCTGGCCGAGAAGATCATCGGTCAGTCGGTGGCCGACGAGGCCAAGCAGGCGGCGTCGATCGACCGGTTCCTGTCGGAACTGGACGCGAACGCCGGCATCGGGGTCGGAAGGTAACGAACCGAAAGTGGGAAGCATGTACGCAGCGAGCCGCGAGGCGAGTTCCCGTGCGCGGGAAGCTCTTCGGGCCGCTCTGACCGGTAGCGACACCGTCGCGGCTACTACGGGGTCGGAACTGTTCGCCGTTGTCGCCGTCCTCGACGACCAGCGTTCGCTGCGTGTGGCGCTCGCGGATAAGTCGGTGTCGAGCTCGGCGCGAGCCGAGCTGGCCGAACGCGTCTTCGGCGGCAAGATCAGCGGTACCACGCTGGCCGTGCTGACCACGGCCGTGGCCCAGGACTGGTCGCGCGCCCGGGATTTGGTCGACACGCTGGTTCTGCTCGGCCGCGAGGCGCTGTTGCGCGCCGCGGACGAGCGTGGCCGTCTGACCGCGGTCGAGGACGAGCTGTTCCGGCTGGCCCGGATCATCGACGACAACCCGGACCTGGAGCAGGCGCTGCAGGACCACGGCAAGCCGGCGGAAGCCAAGCGGGCCCTGGTGCAGCGTCTGCTCGCCGGCAAGGTCGAAGACATCACCCAGCAGTTGGTCGAGCAGGCCGTGCTGCGTCACAAGGGCGATGTCGGCGCGGCCATCGACGAGCTGTCCGACCTGGCGGCTTCGCTCCGGGAGCAGATCGTGGCGCACGTCCGTGCCGCGGTGGCCCTGACGCCGCAGCAGCGTGAGCACCTGGCTGCTTCGCTGCAGCGCATCTACGACAAGCCCGTCACGGTGCACGTGCAGGAAGACCCGAGCCTGCTGGCCGGCGTCGTCGTGCGCGTCGGCGACGACCTGATCGACGGCAGCGCCGTCGGCCGCCTCCAGCGCTTGCGTCAGTCTCTCGCCTGAGACACGAACGCCAACAGCGCTTATTTGCCGGCCCGCCGGCGCGCAGTAACACACCGACATTCGAGACCACAGCGAGAGCAGGAAGAACATGGCGGAGCTGACGATCTCCCCCGATGAGATCCGTAGCGCGATCGAGAGCTACACCCAGAGCTACACCCCGGAAACCTCCATCGAGGAAGTGGGCGTAGTCACCGACACCGGCGACGGTATCGCCCACATCAGCGGCCTCCCCGGCGCGATGGCCAACGAGCTGCTGGAATTCCCCGGCGGCGTGCTCGGCGTCGCGCTGAACCTGGAGGACACCGAAATCGGTGCCGTCGTCCTGGGTGAGTTCGACACCATCGAGGAGGGCCAGCAGGTCCGCCGTACCGGCGACGTGCTCTCGGTCCCGGTGGGCGACAACTTCCTCGGCCGCGTGGTGAACCCGCTGGGCGCCCCGATCGACGGCCTCGGCGAGATCGAGGCCGACGAGCGTCGCGTGCTCGAGCTGCAGGCCGCGACCGTGCTGGAGCGCCAGCCCGTCGGCGAGCCGCTCGCCACCGGCATCACCGCCATCGACGCCCTGACCGCGATCGGCCGTGGCCAGCGTCAGCTGGTCATCGGTGACCGCAAGACCGGTAAGACCGCGGTCTGCATCGACGCGATCATCAACCAGAAGGCCAACTGGGCCACCGGCGATCCGTCGAAGCAGGTGCGCTGCATCTACGTCGCGATCGGCCAGAAGGGCTCCACCATCGCGGGCGTCAAGGCTGCCCTCGAGGCGCACGGCGCGATGGAGTACACCACCATCGTCGCGGCTCCGGCCTCCGACTCCGCCGGCTTCAAGTGGCTGGCGCCGTACACCGGTTCGGCCATCGGCCAGCACTGGATGTACCAGGGCAAGCACGTCCTGATCGTGTTCGACGACCTGTCCAAGCAGGCCGAGGCCTACCGTGCCATCTCGCTGCTGCTGCGTCGTCCGCCGGGCCGCGAGGCGTACCCGGGTGACGTCTTCTACCTGCACTCCCGTCTGCTGGAGCGTTGCGCGAAGCTGTCCGACGAGCTGGGCGCCGGTTCCATGACCGCGCTGCCGATCATCGAGACCAAGGCCAACGACGTGTCGGCGTTCATCCCGACCAACGTCATCTCCATCACCGACGGCCAGGTGTTCCTGGAGTCGGACCTCTTCAACAAGGGTGTCCGTCCGGCCATCAACGTCGGTATCTCCGTCTCCCGTGTCGGTGGCGCCGCGCAGACCAAGGCCATGAAGCAGGTCGCCGGTTCGCTGCGTCTGGAGCTGGCCTCCTACCGTGAGCTGGAAGCCTTCTCGGCCTTCGCCTCCGACCTGGATGCTGCCTCGCTGGCGCAGCTGGAGCGTGGCGCGCGCTGGGTCGAGCTGCTCAAGCAGGACCAGTACGCCCCGGTTTCGGTCGAGGACCAGGTTGTCTCGCTGTTCCTGGTGGACGCGGGCTACTACGACTCGGTGCCGGTCGGCGACGTGCGTCGCTTCAACGGCGAGCTGCTCGAGTTCCTGCACGGTTCGGTGCAGTCCTCCTTCGACGCCCTCCAGGGTGGCGCGAAGAAGCTCGAGGGCGAGCCGGCCGACGAGATCAAGGCCGCGACCGACAAGTTCAAGCAGGGCTTCCTGGCGTCCGACGGCACCCGCGTCGTCGAGGCCGAGGCCGGCAAGCTCGATCACGAAGAGGTCGAGTCGCTGTCCGTCACTCGCAAGCACGTCGAGAAGTAAGAACGGCGAAGCGAATGCGACTGTCTGACTCGAGGAATGAAGGGAGTGTGAACCGCTAATGGCAAGCGTGCGCGAACTGCGCTCCCGAATTCGTTCCGTGAGCTCGATCAAGAAGATCACCAAGGCGCAAGAGCTGATCGCGACCTCGCGAATCAGCAAGGCGCAGGCCCGGGTCGCGGCTGCCAAGCCGTACGCGGAAGAGATCACCAAGGTGCTCGCCGAATTGGCCAGCGCCAGTGGCAATCTCACCCACCCGCTGCTCACCGAGCGGTCCAACCCGCGGCGCGCCGCGGTCCTGGTGATCACCAGTGACCGCGGTATGTGTGGTGGCTACAACTCCAATGTGCTCAAGCGCACCGAGGAGCTGCTGACCACGCTGCGTTCCGAGGGCAAAGAGCCGGTGCTGTACGTGATGGGCGCGAAGGGCCTGACCTACTACACCTTCCGTGGTCGCTCGACCAACGGTTCGTGGACCGGTTTCTCCCAGGCGCCCAACTACGCCGACGCTTCCGCCGCGTGCAACCACCTGGTGGAGGCGTTCATGGCGGGCGCCGACGGCGAGGTGGCCGCCCCCAACGGGGTCGGCACCATGGCCGGCGTCGACGAACTGCACATCGTCTACACGCGTTTCGTGTCGATGCTGTCGCAGGTTCCCGAGGTGCGTCGCCTGGCTCCCATTCAGGTGAGCTACGTCGACGAGAACTTCGAACTCGGTGAGGACTCCTTCTCCGACGGCAACTCCAACCCGGTTGCCCAGTACGAGTTCGAGCCGGACGCGGACCGCCTGCTGGGCGCGCTGCTGCCGAAGTACATCAACACCCGGATCTACTCGTCGCTGCTCGACGCTGCGGCATCGGAGTCGGCTGCGCGCCGCACCGCGATGAAGGCGGCCACCGACAACGCGACGGATCTGGTGAATTCACTGACCCGTACCGCGAACTCGCTGCGCCAGGCCGGAATCACGCAGGAAATCACGGAAATCGTCGGCGGCGCCAACGCGCTGGCGTCGAGCTCGGACCGCGACTAGACACGGAAGAGAACCAATGACCGCAGCTGTCACTAACGAAACCCGGGTTGGCGCCGGCACTGGCCGCGTCTCCCGCGTCATCGGCCCCGTCGTGGACGTCGAGTTCCCGCGCGGCTCGATCCCCGAGCTTTACAACGCGCTGAACGTGGACATCGCGCTCGCGTCCGTTGCGAAGACCCTGACCCTCGAGGTCGCGCAGCACCTGGGCGACAACATCGTCCGCACCATCTCCATGCAGCCGACCGACGGTCTGGTGCGTGGCGTCGAGGTGCGCGACACCGGCAAGCCGATCTCGGTGCCGGTCGGCGATGTCGTCAAGGGCCACGTCTTCAACGCGCTCGGCGACTGCCTGGACACCCCCGGCCTGGGCCGCGACGGCGAGCAGTGGGGCATCCACCGCCAGCCGCCCGCCTTCGACCAGCTCGAGGGTAAGACCGAGATCCTGGAAACGGGCGTCAAGGTCATCGACCTCCTCACCCCGTACGTCAAGGGTGGCAAGATCGGTCTGTTCGGTGGTGCCGGTGTCGGCAAGACCGTTCTGATCCAGGAGATGATCACCCGTATCGCTCGCGAGTTCTCGGGCACCTCGGTGTTCGCGGGCGTCGGTGAGCGTACCCGTGAGGGCACCGACCTCCACCTGGAAATGGAAGAGATGGGCGTCCTCCAGGACACCGCCCTCGTCTTCGGCCAGATGGACGAGCCGCCGGGCACGCGTATGCGCGTCGCCCTGTCGGCCCTGACCATGGCGGAGTACTTCCGTGACGTGCAGAACCAGGACGTTCTGCTCTTCATCGACAACATCTTCCGCTTCACCCAGGCCGGCTCCGAGGTCTCGACCCTGCTGGGTCGTATGCCCTCGGCCGTGGGTTACCAGCCCACCCTGGCGGACGAGATGGGTCAGCTCCAGGAGCGCATCACCTCGACCCGTGGCCGTTCGATCACCTCGATGCAGGCGATCTACGTCCCCGCCGACGACTACACCGACCCGGCGCCGGCGACCACCTTCGCCCACCTGGACGCGACGACCGAGCTTTCCCGCCCGATCTCGCAGAAGGGCATCTACCCGGCCGTCGACCCACTGACCTCGACCTCTCGTATCCTCGAGGCTTCGATCGTCGGCGAGCGTCACTTCCAGGTGGCCAACGAGGTCAAGCGGATCCTGCAGAAGTACAAGGAGCTGCAGGACATCATCGCCATCCTCGGTATGGACGAGCTCTCCGAAGGCGACAAGGTCCTCGTTGGCCGTGCCCGTCGTCTGGAGAAGTTCCTCGGCCAGAACTTCATCGTGGCCGAGAAGTTCACCGGTCAGCCGGGTTCGGTCGTGCCGCTGGAGCAGACCATCGACGACTTCGACCGCGTCTGCAAGGGCGAGTTCGACCACCTGCCCGAGCAGGCGTTCAACTCCTGCGGTGGCCTGGACGACGTCGAGGCTGCTGCGAAGAAGATCGCCGGGAAGTAGTCACCCATGGCTGATATGTCCGTTGATCTGGTCGCCGTCGAGCGACTGCTGTGGTCGGGCCGGGCGTCCTTCGTCTCGGCTCAGACCACGGAGGGTGAGATCGGCATCATGGTCGGCCACGAGCCGCTGCTCGGCCAGCTGGTCGAGGGCGGCACCGTGACCATCGTGTCCGACGACAACGAGCGCGTTGTCGTGGCCGTGCACGGCGGATTCTTCTCCGTCACCGCCACTTCGGTGCGCGTGCTGGCCGAGTCCGCCGACTTCGCCTTCGACATCGACGAGGCGGCCGCCAAGGCCGTCGTCGCCGATGTGGATGCGAGCCCGGCCGCGCTGGCCAAGGCACAGGGTCAGCTGCGGGCGATCGAGAAGGCCGCCGCGGCTCACTGAGCTCGACGCTGAATACGACGGCGGCGGCCCCGGGGAAATCCCCGGGGCCGCCGCTGTTTTCGCTCCTACACCCCGCGAACCACACGCGCGCCCGGCTGGTGCCCGGCGCGCGTGCCGCGTCTCACTGGAAGGTGAGAATCGGCTTGATGGTGGTGCCGTGGTGGGCGTCCGCGACCGCGGTGTCGATATCGGAGAAGGCATAGGTCTTGCTGATCTTCTCGATCGGGAACTTGCCCTCGGCGTGCCACCGCAAAAGCTGCGGAATGAACTTCTGCGGATCGCCGCTGCCCTCGATGCATCCGCGAACGGCCTTGCCGTTTCCGGTCAGATGGCCGATCTCGAAGTCCATGCTGGCCTCACCGAGTCCGACGAGCACCAGGGTGCCCATGGGGGCCAGCGCTTCCAAGCCCTTGGCGATGACGGCATTCACGGCGGTGGTGTCGAGTGCGAAGTTCGCACCGCCATCGGTGGCCGCCACGATCTGCGCGACCACGTCGTCGGCCGCGCCGTCGATGGTGACGTCCGCGCCCAGCTCCTTGGCCACGGCCAGGCGGTCCGCGGAAAGGTCGATCGCCACAATGGTTCCCGCGCCGATGGCCCGGGCCGCCATGAGCGCGGCCATGCCGACGCCGCCCACGCCGAAGATGGCGATCGAGTCGTTCGGGCCCGGCTTCATGACATTGGCGACCGCGCCGGCGCCGGTCTGCACACCGCAGCCGAACGGGGAGGTGGCGACCAGGTCGACATCCTTGTCCACGACCACGATGCAGCGTGCCGACACCAGCGCGTGGGTGGCGAAACTCGACTGCCCGAAGAACGCGCCCATGACGCGTTCGCCATTGTTGCTCAGCGGCGAGGTGAAATCGGAGCGGCCGCCCGAGGTGTTCAGAATGACGAAATTCTCGCAATAGGGCGGAAGCCCGTTGACGCATCGGGAACATGTGCCGCAACTGGCGTAGGTGAGCAGAACATGGTCGCCCACTTCGATTCCGGTTACTTCCGAGCCGATCTGCTCCACGATGCCCGCGCCCTCGTGTCCGAGGACGATCGGCAACTCGGCGGGAAACACGCTCTTGGAGACCAGGTCGGTGTGGCAGACGCCGGTCGCGACGATGCGCACCAGCACCTCGCCCGGACGGGGTTCCTCGAGGCTGAGGGTCTCCATCGAGAAGGGCGCGTCGGCTCCTCGGGCCACCGCAGCGGTAATTTCCACGGAATCTCCTTCCAAGACATCCCAATTGTCGGGAGCATAAGAACGTGTTCCAGTTTACGGCCATCGGCGATCCCGCTCAGCGGTTCCGTGAGTGGCCTCGTGGACCGCGGACCTGTAGGTCGCCACGGATTCCGGACTGTTCGCCCGGTAATAGCTCTCGCGCCAATCCGGTGTGGTTAAATGCAATCGCCGGTCACCGGGTTGTGATCTGAAGCACCCGGCATTGGGTCGGCAATTCCCGCATTCTCAGCTGTACCTCCACGATGCAACAGCACGATGAGCGAGGGGTTGATGAGCAGGCTTCGAATTGGCACAGGGGGGATCGCTGTCGCCGTCGTCACGGTCGCGGTCGGATTCCTCGCACCGGGTACGGCTGCCGCGGATGTCACGGTGCCGCTGCCCGACGGACATATCGAGGGCCCGGGGGTCAAGATCACGAGTGTTGGTGAGCGCGCGATCATTTCGCCGTCGCTGGCCTCCAACGGCGCGGGCCGGACCTCGTGGGTGACAGGCAATGTCACCGCCGAGGTGGAGACCCCGGAGGGGGATGTCGGTCCCAACAACGGTCCGCTGAACTATCCCGGCACCAATAATTCCGGAACGCACGGATCGTCCAACCTCACCACCGGCTACATCGTCGGCTGTCAGGTCGCGCTGGGGCAGTTGAGCGCGAACGCCGCGATCCTCGTCAGCTCCTCGCCCAGCCTGACCGGTGGATTCAGCTTCCCGCTCTCACCCGGTCAGGTGCAGTGGGTGGCGATCAACAACATCGAGCTGGTCAAGAGCGGCAGCTACACCATCAACTATCAGGACATCCCGATGGAGATCCAGGGCTGCGGCGGTTACGCGCAGGCCCGCCAGGTCTCCGTGGTCGAGATCATCGGCGTCGATTACCACAAGGTCACCCTCTACGGACAGCCGTTCAGCATCGGCTGACGAGTCCACTCCGAAGGAAGGGATCGTATGTACGGCAAGGGAATTCGCGTCCGGAGTGGGCGGATCCTGGGGGTGGCGCTGGCCGCGGCGGCGGGTCTGTCCGGGTTCGGCCCGGCCGCTCCCGCTCGCGCCGACTCCTTCATTCCGCTCCCGGGGGGCTCTATCACCCGGCAGCTCGCCGACGGCACCAACCTGACGGTCCGGATCACCGGGGAGTCGGCCAAGATCAGCGGATCCATGGGATCCACGCCCGTGCACCGCAATGTCTGGACCACGGCGGTGGCCAGTATCGACCTCGACGGCCCGAGCGCCTCGAACTCGACGCTCAAGATCAGCCCCGGCTACATCGTGGGCTGCCAGGTCGACATCAGCGGCATCAACGCGAACAACGCCGGCGGCCAGGCCTACACCCCGGACACCAGCCTGCAGACCCTGGGCACACTGGGCCTCAGCGAGCAGATGGGCAGCGGCATCACGCTCGGACCCGGTCAGGCCGTCGCGCTCCCGATGCTCGATCTGGAGCGGCCCGACGACTACGGCCAGGAATCGCACAAGCGCTACAACAAGGTTCCCGGTCCGCACGCCAGCGTGAGCTGGACCGACGAGACCTTCTCGGTGGACGGCTGTGGCGGGTACGCCCAGGCGCGGGCGTTCGTCGCGGCCGAGGTCGACACCGCCACCTTCATCGGTAATCTGGTGCTCTACGGGGAGCCGTTCACCATCGGGTGACATATATCTTCGACGCCTCGCTGAACAGCGCATTCGTCACATTCGGTGGATGGCCGGACTCCGCCTTTCCGCGGTCGCTACTATCGACCGAAAGCGGGGCCCGGTCTCTGACCGGTCGGTGATCGACAGCAACGCGGATGTGAAGGGACGGAGCGGCATTGCAAACCGGGATGTGGCTTCTGATCATTCTGGTATTGCTGCTGGTCGGATTGGCCTTGGCCTCGACCTATCGCCTCGTCATGCTCCGTCGCGGCGGCACCGCCGCCCTGCTGCGGGTGCTGCCCGCACGCGGACACGGCGGCGGCTGGCGGCACGGCCTGATCCGCTACGACGAGGACACGCTCCTCTTCTACAAACTCTCCAGCCTGAAACTCGGCCCGGACTCCACCATGCGGCGGCTCACCATCGAGGTGGGCCCGCGCCGCTCCCCGGCCGACGACGAGTACGACATCATGACCGACGAGGTCATCGTCATGGTGTCCGACGGTGACGGCAAATACGAGCTGGCCCTGGACCGCGGCGCCATGGCGGCCTTCCTGTCCTGGGTGGAATCGCGCCCGTCCGAGCGCATCCGCCGCCGCCGCGCCGGATAGCCCGACACCGAGAGCGATAGTGTGACCCTGTGAGCGTTCACTTGACGCGGATTTACACGCGGACCGGCGACGACGGCACCACCGGACTGAGCGATTTCTCGCGGGTGGCCAAGACCGACCCGCGGCTGATCGCGTATGCCGACTGTGACGAAACCAATGCGGCCCTCGGGGTCGCCATCGCGCTCGGTCAGCCGGACACGCGGATTCTGACTGTGCTGCGTTCCATACAGAACGATTTGTTCGACGCGGGCGCGGACCTCTCCACCCCCGTCGTCGCCGACCCCAAGTACCCGCCGCTGCGCATCACCCAGGACTACATCGACCGCCTGGAGAAGTGGTGCGACGAGTTCAATGAGCCTCTGCCGCCGTTGAATTCGTTCATCCTGCCCGGCGGCACCCCGCTGGCCGCGCTGCTGCACACCGCGCGCACCGTGGCGCGACGCGCCGAGCGCTCGGCCTGGGCCGCGGTGGCGGCGCACCCGGACGACACCAACGCGTTGCCCGCCAAATACCTCAACCGCCTGTCCGACCTGCTGTTCATCCTCGGCCGGGTCGCCAACCCGGACGGCGACATACTGTGGCGGCCGGGCGGAGACGCCGCGAGCGCGGGAGAGGACCACTAGGCTGACCCCCGTGAGTGAACGGTTTCTGGTGACCGGGGGCAGCAGGCTCGTCGGTGAGGTCGCGGTGGGCGGCGCGAAGAACAGCGTCCTCAAGCTGATGGCTGCCGCGTTGCTGGCCGAGGGTACGACCACCATCACGAACTGCCCGGACATCCTGGATGTGCCGTTGATGGCGGACGTGTTGCGCGGTCTCGGCTGCGATGTGGTCATCGAGGGCGGCACGGTCCATATCACGACGCCGCCGGAACCGAAGTACCACGCGGACTTCCCGGCGGTCACCCAGTTCCGCGCCTCGGTGTGCGTGCTGGGTCCGCTGATGGCGCGCTGCAAGCGGGCCGTGGTGGCGCTGCCCGGCGGTGACGCGATCGGTTCGCGTCCGCTGGACATGCACCAGCAGGGTCTGCGGTTACTCGGCGCGACCTCGGAGATCGAGCACGGCTGCCTGGTGGCCCGGGCCGAGGAGCTGCAGGGCGCGCGGATCCGGCTGGACTTCCCCTCGGTCGGCGCGACCGAGAACATCCTCATGGCCGCGGTGCTCGCCGAGGGCGAGACCGTCATCGACAATGCCGCGCGTGAGCCGGAGATCGTGGATCTCTGCAACATGCTGAACCGGATGGGCGCGAAGATCGCCGGCGCCGGCACCTCGGTGCTGACCATCCAGGGCGTGGAGAAGCTGGCCCCCACCACCCACCGGGTGATCGGCGACCGCATCGTCGCCGCGACCTGGGGCATCGCCGCCGCCATGACCACCGGTGACGTGCGAGTGACGGGCATCAACCCCAAGCACCTGTCCCTGGTGCTGGACAAGCTGCGCTCGGCCGGCGCCCGAATCTCGTTCGAACCGGATGGTTTTCGCGTGGTGCAGGCGGATCGCCCTCGCGCCGTGAACTTCTCGACCCTGCCGTTCCCGGGTTTCCCCACCGACCTGCAGCCGATGGCCATCGGCCTGGCCGCCATCGCGGACGGCACTTCGATGATCACCGAGAACATCTTCGAGGCGCGCTTCCGTTTCGTCGAAGAGATGATCCGCCTCGGCGCCGACGCTCGCACCGACGGGCATCACGCTGTGGTGCGCGGTATTCCGCGACTGTCCTCGGCACCGGTGTGGTCCTCCGACATTCGGGCCGGCGCGGGTCTGGTGCTCGCGGGTCTGGTGGCCGACGGTGTCACCGAAGTCCACGATGTCTTCCACATCGACCGGGGTTACCCGTCTTTCGTGGAGAACCTGTGCGGGCTCGGAGCGGAAATCGAACGCGTCGGAACCTCCGACTGAACGGCCGGTGTCGGGACGTGTTCGCGAAAACCCGTCCTGAACAGGCGATTTGACATGCGAACAACCAACACGTAACTTATTCCAGGTCAGAGCGACACGGACACCGACTCCGGTGAGACGAGCTTCGCCTGATGATCACACTAGCTCCCAGCCAACCAGCGGATTTGGTTCTGCTGCGCGGTCGGGGCTAAGCTGTAAAAGTTGCCTCACGATCGAGCGGGACTAAGAGCCCGGGAGATCGTTTGTGCGTGTGTTCTTTGAGAACTCAATAGTGTGTCGATGAATGTCAGTGCCAAATATTAAATTTGGTTCCAATCATTCTCACCCCCGTGAGGGT
>NZ_JBEXXC010000030.1:0-27768 GCF_040630175.1 Nocardia sp. NPDC005825 | reverse complement strand
CCCCGCCGCCCCACCCCCGGGCGTGGTCGCCTTGGTCGTCGGGGGGGGCGCTTGTAGCCGGGTGCTTCTCTCGACCTCCGGGGGGGGCCCGCCCCCCCCCCCCCCCCCACCTCGGCATCAGTCGTTCACGATCACACTCAGAGAATCGCGACTACTCCGATCGCGACGGCGGCCACCAGCACACCGATCGCGACCGAAGGCATCAAAGCGCCGGTCAGTACGTATACGCCCATCGCCGATACCGCGAAGAGCATCCCTACGATCAGCCGTTCGACCCAGTCGTCAGGACCCAATTTCCGGTACCGGGGACGTGCATTCTTCAGTCCTCGGTCCACGAATAGTTGGATACCCATGTTTTAACGCGCGTAAACATGGTTTCGTTGCTGAACGGCTGCCGTTTCGTGATCAACTTCCAGCGCTGGGAATCCGGGGCCCCACGCTGGTGCGTGGGGCCCCGGTGGCAGATTTTCTGTGGTACTCGTCAGCGACGGAACAGTTTGTTTCCCAGCCAGACGATCGGATCGTATTTCCGGTCCACCACGCGTTCCTTGAGCGGGATCAGCGCATTGTCGGTGATCTTGATGTGCTCGGGGCACACCTCCGTGCAGCACTTCGTGATATTGCAGTAGCCCAGCCCGGCGTCCTCTTGAGCCAGATCACGGCGATCCGCCACATCGAGAGGATGCATTTCGAGTTCCGCAATTCGCATCAGGTAACGCGGGCCGGAGAATGCGTGCTTGTTGTCCTCGTGATCGCGCACGACGTGACAGGTGTTCTGGCACAGGAAACATTCGATGCACTTGCGGAATTCCTGTGACCGTTCCACATCGGCCTGCTGCATCCGATAATCGCCCGGCTTCAGATCCACCGGCGGCGTGAACGACGGGATCTCGCGCGCCTTCCGGTAGTTGAACGACACATCCGTGACCAGGTCGCGAATGACGGGGAAGGTGCGCATCGGCGTCACCGTCACCACTTCGTCCTCGGTGAACGTCGACATCCGGGTCATGCACAGCAGCCGCGGCCGGCCGTTCACCTCGGCCGAGCACGAACCGCACTTGCCCGCCTTGCAGTTCCAGCGCACCGCCAGATCCGGGGCCTGGGTGGCCTGCAGGCGGTGGATGATGTCGAGCACCACCTCGCCCTCGTTCACCTCCACGGTGAAGTCGTGCAGGCCGCCGCCCTCGGTATCGCCGCGCCACACCTTGAACTTCGCCTGATAACCCATGGCTATTCCGCCTTTCCGGCGTCGTCCCGCAGCTCGGCGAGATCGGCGGGGGTGTAATACTTTTCGAGTTCGGCCAGGTCGAACAGCCGCAGCAGCTCGGCGCGCATCGGGATCTGGGCCTCGGAGGTGACGGTGACCGCGGGCACCGAGAAGCCGACCTCGTCGTCGCCGATCGTGCAGACCAGCAACTGATTCCGCCACACCGGATCCATGCCCGGGTGGTCGTCGCGGGTGTGGCCGCCGCGGCTCTCGGTGCGCAACAGCGCCGCCTGCGCGACGCATTCGCTGATCAGCAGCATATTGCGCAGGTCGATGGCCAGGTGCCAGCCCGGGTTGAACTGCCGGTGCCCCTCCACGGTGACGTGGTCGTAGCGGTCGCGCAGTTCGGACAGCTTCTCCACGGCCTGCTTCAGCTCGTGTTCCTTGCGGATGATGCCGACCAGGTCGTTCATGGTCTGCTGCAGGTCCATGTGCAGGGTGTAGGGGTTCTCCCCCCGGCCCTCGTCCGGCGGATCGAACGGCGTCACCGCCGCTTTCGCGGCCGCGGCGATATCGGTGTCGGAGATCTTGGGCCGCGCGGCCAGTTGCTCCACATAGGTGGCCGCGCCCAGCCCGGCGCGACGGCCGAACACCAGCAGGTCCGACAGCGAGTTGCCGCCGAGCCGGTTGGATCCGTGCAGGCCGCCCGCGCACTCACCGGCCGCGAACAGGCCCGGCACCTTCGCGGCCTGGGTGTCCGGGTCGACCTCGATGCCGCCCATGACGTAGTGGCAGGTCGGCCCGACCTCCATCGGCTCCTTCGTGATGTCCACGTCCGCCAGCTCCTTGAACTGGTGGTGCATGGACGGCAGCCGCTTGACGATCTGGTCGGCGGGCAGCCGCGAGGCGATGTCGAGGTACACGCCGCCGTGTTCGGTGCCGCGCCCCGCCTTCACCTCTTCGTTGATGGCGCGCGCCACCTCGTCACGGGGCAGCAGGTCCGGGGTGCGGCGGGCGGAGTCGTTGTCCTTGAGCCACTGGTCCGCCTCCTCGATGCTCTCGGCGTACTGTCCCTTGAACACCGGCGGGATGTAGTCGAACATGAACCGCTTGCCGTCGGAGTTCTTGAGCACCCCGCCGTCACCGCGCACACCCTCGGTGACCAGGATGCCCTTCACCGAGGGCGGCCAGACCATACCGGTCGGATGGAACTGCAGGAACTCCATATTGATCAGCGAGGCCCCGGCGCGCAGGGCGAGCGCGTGGCCGTCGCCGGTGTACTCCCAGGAGTTGGAGGTCACCTTGTAGGACTTGCCGACACCGCCGGTGGCGATGACCACCGCGGGCGTCTCGAACAGGATGAAGCGGCCCGATTCCCGCCAGTAGCCGAAGGCCCCGGAGATCTTGTCGCCGTCCTTGAGCAGTTCGGTGATGGTGCACTCGGCGAAGATCTTGATCCGCGCCTCGTAGTCGCCGGTCTGCGCGAAATCCTCCTGCTGCAGCGAGACGATCTTCTGCTGCATGGTGCGGATGATCTCCAGGCCGGTGCGGTCACCGACGTGCGCCAGCCGCGGATAGGTGTGGCCGCCGAAGTTGCGCTGGCTGATCCGCCCGTCCGGGGTCCGGTCGAACAGCGCCCCATAGGTTTCCAGCTCCCACACCCGGTCGGGGGCCTCCTGGGCATGGAGTTCGGCCATGCGCCAGTTGTTGAGGAACTTCCCACCGCGCATGGTGTCCTTGAAATGGACCTGCCAGTTGTCCTTCTCATTGGCATTGCCCATGGCGGCCGCGCAGCCGCCCTCGGCCATGACGGTGTGCGCCTTGCCGAACAGGGACTTGCAGACCACCGCCACCGACAACCCGTGTTCGCGGGCCTCGATCACCGCACGCAGGCCGGCACCGCCGGCACCGATCACGACGACGTCGTACTTGTGCCGCTCGACTTCAGGCATGGAACCGAATACTCCTGGGAGACTGAGGAATAGAGGACTGTCAGCCGATGAGGCGAGGATCGGAGATGGTTCCGCTCGCGACCAGCATGACGTAGAAATCGGTGAGGACCAGCGTGCCCAGCGTGGTCCAGGCCAACTGCATGTGCCGGGTATTCAGCTTCGACACCACCGTCCAGAAGCGATAACGCACCGGGTGCTGCGAGAAGTGCTTGAGCCGCCCGCCCGCGATGTGCCGGCAGGAGTGGCACGACAGCGTGTACGCCCACAGCAGCAGGGCGTTTCCGGTGATGATCGCCGTGCCCAGGCCGATGCCGAAGCCACCGTCCTTGGCGTGGAAGGAGATCACCGCGTCATAGGTGTTGATCACCGAGATGATCACCGCGATATAGAAGAAGTAGCGGTGCGCGTTCTGGATGATCAGCGGAAGCTTGGTCTCCCCAGAATATTTGGCGTGCGGCTCGGCCACCGCGCAGGCCGGCGGTGACATCCACACCGACCGGTAGTAGGCCTTGCGGTAGTAGTAACAGGTGAGCCGGAACAGCAACAGGAACGGCAGCACCAGGAAGCCCAGCGGAATCCACATCGGCAGCTCGCCGATCGGCGTCCCGAAGTGGCTGGAGCCCTCGACGCACGAAGCGCTCAGACAGGGCGAATAGAACGGTGTCAGATAGTGGAAGTCGTTCACCCAATACGCGGTCCGCACAAAGGATCTGACGGTCGCGTAGACGACGAACGCCCCTAGCCCGAGCACCGTCAATGCCGGCGGCAACCACCACCGGTCGGTGCGCAGCGTGCGTGCCGCGATGGCGGCCCGACCCCTGCCGAAAACCCCGGTACTCGATTCAGAAGCCTTGACTGGTGCGGCGCTCACTGCGGCCTGCCTCGCTGCTCTACCCCGTGGAACGTCATCGTTACCTCCGGCATCGAATGTGATGGTGAGCACCCTACGACAGGAGTGCTATCACTCGAGCTCGCATCAGCTATTTCGTGATCCCGTGATTTACGCCACATTTCCTGCGCGGATGAGTGTTTCGTTCGAGTAGTGAACTAACGGCAATCTCGCGAACTCGGCGGCCTGTCACCGGGATTGGGCGAGTGGGGATTTCGCCGCCCCCGGGCCTCGTTTCCGCTGGTTACATACCGTCACACGGCAGCGGCAACGGTGTGGTGGCCTGTGCCCCTGATGAGGGTTGAAGGGAGCCGCTGATGAGACGAGCCGTCATCGTGATGCCGATGCGCACGCCCGTGGGCCTACCAGGTGGAGTGGTGCGCTCCGGCGCGGCCGACGTCGTGCCCGCGCTGGTGTCCGAATACCACTGCGCCGCAGAGGCATTCGATGCGCAATCGGCCAGCGTGCCGTCCGCCTCGGACTCGCCGTCACCCCGGCGGGCGCCGGGCGCGCTCTGGCCGTGGTCTTCGAATCGCCCGATCTCACGCCGGTTTCCGGGGCTCCGCGTGGTGCTCGCTTTCGCGGTGCGGGCGGCAGGCGCTCGCGGAGGGGCCGGCATCGGCCTCGAGCGGGCCGGAACGAGCGGATCATCCTCGAGGGCGACACCGGCCTCGAGGACGTGGATCTACCCGTGCCGACCCTGTTCCCGGTCGGCACGGCTTGTGGAAAGGGGGAAGCCCGGTGCTACTTGGTGCGGGGACGGGAGTGGAAGCCGAGGCCCTCGTCCTGCGCGCCCATCCAGGCCGCCTCGTCGTGCTTGGCGTCCGGGACGTAGATCGTCTCCTGCTTCGCGGCCGGGGACTCCGGGGGCGGGGTCTGCTCGAACTCGTCGGCATCGATGCTGAGCCGCTCCAGATCGTTCTCCAGCCGGCGGACAGTGCCCGCGTCTCCGTAGTGCGAGCGCAACGCGCCCACGCACTGGCGGAGCTGGCCAACCGCGTAGCGGAGTTCCGCAATCTCGCTGCGTGTCATCGAAAACCTCCTCGACCCGTGTGACAGACCACACATCGTGATCTACAACACAGTACGTGATCATGTGGGATTCGTCTCGTCCGCGATGGATATTCGCTGGTCGAGGGCCTGTCGAGGGGGCTCAAATTGGGGTCTGACACGTTTCAGATCCACGAATCGGGCCGTCGCCGAGTGGCTTCCAGCTACCCCGCGATCGCGTACTCGGGCCCGCCGTCGGGGCCGAAATCCGGGTCCCCGGCGCGCATCGCCGCGGTCGCCCGCGCCACCAGCCCGACCACCGCCGCGGCCACCTCCTCGGCCCGCTCCAGGATCACGCTGTGTCCGGCCCCGTCCAGGCGCACCAGCTCGGCGTCGTCGACCTGGGAGGCCAGCACCACCGAATGCGCGAACGGGATCATGATGTCCGCGGACCCGGCCAGCACCAGCACCGGAATCGTGCCCAGCCGGTGCAGGGTCGCGGACTCGTCGAACTGGATCAGCGACTCCAGGAAGCTGGCCATGGTCAGCAGCGAGGTGTCGTTGAGCATGGCCGTCGCCACCGCCAGCATGCGCGGGTTCACCTTCCGGGTGCCCAGGGTCGCGTCGCGCATGATCGGCTCGAAGATGCGGCGGCTCAGGTGCTTCGAAGCCTGCATGGCGCGCGGCGCACGCTTCACCGCGGCCCGCAGCGAGCTGACGGCGGGCGGGCTCAGCAGCCGCCCCAGCCCCACCCGGGTCACCCCGTTGGCGGCGCTGGAGATCAGGCCGACGCCCACGATGCGGGTGCCGATCGCCTGCGGGTGCAGCCGCGCGTACGCGAGCACCGTCATCGCGCCCATCGAATGCCCCACCAGCACAACGGGTCCGGTCGGCACCACGGTCCGAAGAACCACGTCCAGGTCCTTGGCCAGCTGTTCGATGGTGTAGGTGGAGGGGTCCGCATTGCCCGAATCCCCGTGTCCGCGATGGTCGTAGAACACCATGTGGGTGTCCTCGCCCCAGGTCTCCAGCAGATGCCCGCGCATGAACGCCCACGATTCGGCCCGTAGGCAGTGACCGTGGACGAACACCACGGTGACCGGAGCGTCGGTCGCGCCGAACTCGCGGACCGCGAGCGGCACGCCGTCATCGGCCGTGACGGTGATGTGGCGGCCGTCGAAATCAGCCGCGCGAGGAGTGTGCATGGACATGACGTCCTCCTGAAGAGTGCGCCTTCTTGCCCGGTTGTCGGAATGGATGCCCCCGGCGTTAACCCCCCACACCAGGCGTTATGCACAAGTTGTCCAACTGTCTCCGCTGATCTATACAGCCTGCCGACGGATCCTCCCCGCCCTCGGCAACTTGCATGTCATGAATATCTACGTAGATCTAGCAAAAACAATAGAAACTTGTAGATAAGCCACGACTAAAGTTGACCCGGTGACACGAGACCGCTTGTTTCGGTTCGTCCATGTCACCGGCCATGTGTGCTGGTGGGTCTTCGTCGTCGCGACCCTCTGGCCGGGCAGTACCGATGTCGGCTGGACCAGCTATGGCGACATGCCACGCCGATACGCCGACTACGTCCCGTCCGACGGCTTCTGCACGGCGAGCCCGATCGCGGCCGTAGCCTTCCTCGTCCTGATCATCGCCGCGGCGGTGGAAGCGGCCTCGGTGGGCCGCCTGATCCCGGGCCTGATGACCGTCGGCACCCCGTTCGTCGCGGCCATCGTCATCTGGACCGTGAATCCCAGCACCTGCGGCGGCCACGGCGACTCCGCCGTCTTCCCCGCCCTGCCGATCGTCCTGCTCGCCATAGCGCTCCGCGAGGTCTGGGCCCGAGCCTTCGCACCCCACCCCTCGTCCTGAGAATCTGCCGCTATCTATGCATTTCGCTAGATAGCGGCAGACTTCTATCGCGCGCCTCCGGCTAGGTCACGGCCCCCGTCTTGGTGGACGGCAGGAACGGGCGGATCAGGTTCGGCTCCGTCGACGGGCCGAACTGCCATTCGGCGATCCAGGGGCCGGTGCCTTCGCTCGGGTCGAGCGCGCCGCCTTCGACGAAGCTGTAGCGGCCGTCGAGGATGCCGCGGGTCAGGTCGGCGTCGGCGTCGTCGGTGTTGGACCAGAGGGCGTCGAAGAGGCGCTCGACGCGGAGGCGGGACTGGCGGCAGAAGACTTCGGCCAGTTCCTCGGCGGCTTCGCCGTCGGGGCCGCCCGCGACACGGAGGGACTGGGCGCGGACGCAGGCGGCGGCCATGGCGAACAGTTCGGCCCCGATGTCGACGATGCGGCCGAGGAAGCCCTGCTTGTATTCGAGCTTGGCCTGCCAGCGGGCCATGCCGTACATGAGGGCGCGGGCCTGCTTGCGGGACATGCGTTCGACGTAGCGCATGTGGCGGGCGAGGGGGCCGAATTCGCCGTAGCTCACCGGGGCGGTGCCCGCGCCGACGGCCAGTTGCGGGAACCACTTGGCGTAGAAGCCGCTCGCGCCCACCGCCGCCTTGGCCTTGTCCTTGAGCTCGGCATTGCGGTCGACCAGAGCGCCGGCGGCGGCCATGTGGGCGTCGGCCATCTCACGGGCGATGAGCAGGCGCATGATCTCGCTGGAGCCCTCGAAGATGCGGTTGATCCGGAGATCCCGCACCAATTGCTCGGCGGCGACCGCTCTTTCGCCGCGGGCCCGCAGCGATGCGGCGGTCTCGTAGCCGCGGCCGCCGCGGATCTGCACCAGTTCGTCGGCGATCTGACAGGCCATCTCCGAGGCCCACAGTTTGGCCAGCGCGGCCTCGATGCGGATGTCGTTGCGGTTCTCGTCGCACATCGTGGCGGACAGGTCGAGCACCGATTCCAACGCGAAAGTCGTTGCGGCTATGAAGGACAGCTTGGTGCCGACCGCGCCGTGCTCGCCGACCGGGCGGCCCCACTGCACGCGGGTGGCCGACCATTCCCGCGTGATCTTCAACGACCACTTGGCCGCCGCGGTGCACATGGCCGGAATCGCCAGGCGGCCCGCGTTGAGGGTGGTGAGCGCGATCTTCAGCCCGTCGCCCTCACGCCCCACCAGGTTTCGCTTGGGAACCCGCACATCGTGCATGCGGGTGACGCCGTTCTCGATGCCGCGCAGACCCATGAACCCGTTGCGCCGCTCCACGGTGATACCGGGGCTGTCGGCCTCCACGATGAACGCGGAGATGCCGCCGCGGTGCCCCTCGCTCTTGGGCACCCGCGCCATCACCACCAGCAGTTCGGCGACCACGCCATTGGTGGTCCACAACTTCACGCCGTTGAGTTCGTAGGCCTCGCCGTCGGCGGTCGGGGTGGCGGTCGAGGCCATGCGCGCCGGATCGGAGCCGACATCGGGTTCGGTGAGCAGGAACGCGCTGACCGCGCCCTTGGCGCAGCGCGGCAGGAACTCACGCTTCTGCTCCGGGGTGCCCGCCAGCTTCAGCGGTTCCGGCACGCCGATGGACTGGTGCGCCGAGAGCAGCACGCCGAGGCTGGCGTGCGCGGAACCGACCAGCATGAGCGCGCGGTTGTAGCCGACCTGTGAGAGGCCGACGCCGCCGTACTCCTCGGGAATCTTGAGCCCGAAGCAGCCGAGCTCGGCCAGCCCGCGCACGTACTCGTCGGGGATGCGGCCCTCGGCCTCGATGCGGAGGCCGTCGATGGTCTCGCAGAACGCGCCCAGCCGGGTCAGGTAGGCCTCGATCTTGGCCTCGTCGTCGGCGCTGGGGCGGGGGAAGGGATGGATGAGGTCGAGCCGGAAGCGGCCGAGGAACATCTCCTTGGCGAAGGATGGCTTGGCCCAGGTGGTTTCGCGGGATTCCTCGACGAGTGCCCGGGCCTGTTCTTCGGTGGCGTCAACTTTGGCGACAGTCGCCATGATGTCCTCCTCGACCGTGATGAGAATCACATTCGAGTGTAGGAGCCTTTGTTACTCACCGGTAGGGGTAGATCTGCCGTTCCCGCATTCCTATTGCACGCCACGGAGATAGCGGCCGAAATGCGGAACCGTGAATCCGATGGTGCCGCGCTCGGCCGAATAGATGAGTCCCTTCTTGATCAGCCCGTCCCGGGCCGGGGACAGTGATGCGGGTTTTCGTCCCAATTCGTTGGCGACCGCCGAGGTCGCGACCGGTCCGTCGTCCCCGGACAGATCCGCCATCGCACGCATGTACTCACGCTCGGCGGGGGTTGCGCGTTCGTAGCGGGAACCGAAGAAACCGACCGCCAATTCTTCTTCGGCGGCGGGTGACGCCACCGCCACGTCCTCGGCCGAGATCGGACTGCGCGCCGCCGCGTCCCACGCCGCCTTGCCGTACGCCTGGACGAAGTACGGGTAGCCGTCGGCCTTCTTGTAGAGCGCGTCCAGCGCCTCCGCCGAGTACTCCACGCTCTCCCGCTCGGCGGGCGCGATCAACGCCTGATCCGCCGACTCCCGATCCAGCCGATCGATCCGGTGATAGGAGAACAACCGCTCGGAGTAGCTCTTGGACGCGGTCAGCACCGCGGGCAGATGCGGCAGCCCCGCCCCGACCACGATCAAAGGCGCGGCATCCTGGCTCAATTCGTGGCAGGCCCCGCAGATGGCGGAGATGTCGGCGGCCCCGAGATCCTGCATCTCGTCGATGAACACCGCGATGCCGACGCCGTGATCGCGCACCAGCGCCGCCGCCTCCCCGAGCAGCTCGACGAGGTCGATCTCGATGTCGCCGGAGTCGGCGCGCCCGGTCACCGCGGGCACGTCGATGCCCGGGTTCCAGCGGTCCCGCATGCCCTTGTCGGCGGTGGAGCGCAGCGCGAAAGCCTTGAGAATCCCCAGGAAATCGTCCACCTGCTCCGGATTACGGTGTCCCACAGCCAGGGAACGCACCGCCATGTGCAGCGCCGAGGCCAGCGGCCGCCGCAGTTCCTGATCCGGTCGCGCCTCCAGCTTGCCGGTGCCCCAGCCGCGGGTGCGGGCCGCGGAGCGAAGCTGGTTGAGCAGCACCGTCTTTCCGACCCCGCGCAGTCCGGTGAGCATGACGCTGCGCTCCGGCCGGCCCTTCGCCACCCGTTCCAGCACGATGTCGAAGGCCGCGAGCTGCCGGTCCCGGCCCGCGAGTTCCGGTGGCCGCTGCCCCGCGCCGGGTGCGTACGGATTCTTGACGGGGTCCATGCGGCCCAACCGTAGCGCGGGAATCACGGAATATCCGGGTATCTATGGCGGGCCCTAGACGCAGCTATCGACCGGCATGCGGCACATGTGCCCGCGGTGTCGCCGGGGGTCTCTACCCTTATGCCTGATTCGTTGGGATCCAGGGCAGGAGGGTTCATGTCGGAAGAAGTCGTACCCCCCACCGTCGCGGAGGTGGTCGAGTCCTGGAACGTCCCCGCCGAGGCGGTGGTCGCCGCGCGCATCCGCAACAACATCCTGGTCGCCATCGAGCGCGGGTACGACGATCCGCAGCTGGTGGCCGACCTCGCGGTGGGACCGCTGGTGATGGCCCTGGGCCAGTTGGAAGTGGACCTCGCCGACGCGCGTCGGCGGATTGCCGAACTGGAGCGGGGCGCTCAGGCGAAGGGTTGATAACGGCCGGAACGATCACCTATATCGTCTCGTGATCCACGGCTCTTTACACCGAAATGACCGCTTAGCGGGACGTTTTCGGAAACATCGGACACGCCGCCCGTGTCGGGTGGACAACGGGGCGACCGAGTCGTAATCTTCTCGTGACTTAGCGGAGTCTGTTGCTTCATCGGAGAGGCAGCCCGCGAAGTTACAAGCAGCACGATCGGAGATGCGTCTCAGTGGGTAAGCACAGCTTGCAGCAGGAATCGAAGCTTCCGGCTTCCGTGAAGGGTGCCATCGTCATGGGTGCGATGGCGGCGACGACTACTGGTGTCTTCCCGGCGATCACCGCCACGGCCGCCACCGTCGAGATCCCCGGCATCGGAAACTTCGATGTGCCGGACGAATTCACGCCTCAGGTGCAGCAGTTCAACCAGACGGTCAAGGACGCCGCGACGGCGCTGCAGACCCCCGGCGCTCTGGGCGGCGGCGCCCAGGTCGGCGCCCCGGCGGTCGCGCCCGCTCCGCAGTTCCAGCTGCCGACCATCTTCAACAAGCCGAGCTCCGTGGGTGACATCGCCCTGCACGCGGCCGAGACCAAGGTCGGCGCCCAGTACTCCTGGGGCGCCACCGGTCCCTACAGCTTCGACTGCTCCGGCCTGGTCCAGTGGGCCTACAAGCAGGCCGGAATCGAGCTGCCCCGCACCAGCTTCGAGCAGTCCAATGTCGGCGCCCCGGTCGCCTTCGAGGACCTGCAGCCCGGCGACATCGTCATCACCAATGGCGGCGGCCACGTCGGCATCTACGCCGGCGACGGCAAGCTGCTGAACGCGGTCCAGTCCGGCACCCCGGTCTCCTACACCCCGCTGCACTCCGGCCAGGTGGTCACCGCGCGTCGCGTCGTCGCGTGACCCGTATCGTCTAGAGCGTGACCCCTGCTCCACTGAGCACTACGGCCCAGGCCCGAGTTGATTCTTGGACCTGGGCCGTCCGCATTTTCAAAACCCGCTCGGCGGCCGCCGCGGCCTGCCGCTCCGGGCATGTCCGGGTGAACGGCGTGCCGGTGAAACCCGCGCACTCGCTGAAACCCGGTGACGAGATCCGGGTGCGCGTCAACGGGATCGAACGCATCGTCATCGTCGAGCAGCTCATCACCAAACGGGTGGGCGCGGCCGTGGCCGTGCAGTGCATGATCGACAAGAGCCCGCCCCCGCCCGATCCGCAACTGACCGCGCTGATCCCGCGCCGCGATCGCGGCGCGGGACGGCCCACCAAGCGTGAGCGTCGCGAGACCGACAAACTGCTGGGCCGCGGCGACTCCGACTGACCAGGACTATCCGGGCTGCTTATCGCCCTGCGCCGGAGCCGAACTCCCTGATTGCGTGGTCGCGGCCCGCCGGGCTCCCCACGCGGCCGCGGCAATGGTCACCAGTGCGCCCAGCATGAGAGCGGCCGGTTCGCCCGGCTTCAGCACATGCAGCTGGGTGCCCACCGTGACCGCCGCGACCGGGACCCCGATCTGCGCCGAGGCGATGGCGCCCAGCGGAACCGGTTGACCCAGTACCCGCATGAGCGCGTGGGCGAGTACCGCGCCCGCCCCGAGGGCCAGGCCGAGCAGGATCAGGTACGGGTGGTCGCCGAACTCGCGCAGGTTCAGTCGCGCGCCCAGCCAGACGAAGAACAAGGGCGCGAGGAAGCCGTCGCTCAGGGCGAACAGCTGCCGGGCCACCCGGCGCGGTTCGCCGACCGCCGCCACCGCCAGGCCGAGGGCGAAGCCCGCCAACATGATCGACACGTGGCTGCGGGTGGCCAGCGCGCCGAGGGCGAACAGCAGAGCCAGGCTGACCCGTAATTCGAGAGCGAACTTCCGGTCCTCGGACACCTTGTGCAGCCGGTGCCGGATACCGGATTCCTCGAGCCAGCGCAGGAAGAAATAGACGACCACGGCGGCCGCGGCGACCAGCAGCGCGCCGACCGCGGCCCGGCCCGCATTGCCCGGATCGATCACCAGCGGCAACGCGACCACCGCGGCCGCGTCGGCGAGGGCGACCTGAGCGGTCAACTCCAGGACCGGCTTTCCGCCCAGGCCCTGGGAATCGATGATCGGCAGCACGATGGCCGCCGACGACGAGGCGATCAGCACCGCGTAGAGCAGCCCGTGCCCGGTGTTGAACCCGGCCGCGATGCCCTGTCCCGCGATCATGGCCAGCACGCCCACCGCCACCGCGCGCACCGCGCCGCGCCCCAGCGCCGAGCGGATCGCCGCGTCGCGCACCGGCACGTGGGTGCCCGCCACGAACATGACTACCGCGAAGCCGACGTCGGCCAGGAAGGTGAAGGTCGGATCGGACGGGTGCAGCAGGCCGAAGCCGGTGGTGCCGAAGACGATTCCGGCCAGCAGCTCGCCCAGGATCACCGGTAGATGCCAGGACTGCCGCCAGGCCAGCCAGGGTCCGGCCAGTCCGAGCAGGGTGATCAGGGTGAGGGTCTGGAAGTTCACGCCGAGCTCACGGCATCGGGGCGATCTTCACCGGGATCGCGATGTTCTCGTCGGTGTAGTAGATGGCGCACACCCGGTGGTAGCCGTCCACGATCTGCATGGGCACCCCCTTGCGGAAGTCGCCGCGCACCACCAGGATCGGCGACAACGCCTTCCCGGCCATGATCTTGGCCAGGTCACGCCGCACATAGGGGTTGTAGCTCGGCAGGATCTCCAGATGCGACGCCCGCAGCAGGTCCTTGGCCTTCTTGTGGGTCACCGGCGCGTCGCGCAGTGACTGGACGACCCGCTCGATCACGTCCGGCTCCGCCAGCATCTCGAGGTAGTCCGCGGCGGCCGGGTAATCGTGCTCGTCCGGCTCCTTCTTCCACTTGACCGTGATCTCGGGATCCGTCATCCAGTCATCATGCCTCAGGCTGCGCCGATCCTGGTTCAGGCTGCGGGCCCGACCTCCCACTCCACGCAGATGACCCGCCGATCCACGTGCGCGTCCGCGAGTTCCCGCACCGCCTCCGGCCCGCCCGCACCGGGCGCCGAGGTCAGCAGCACGGTGAAATCCGTGGGATCGGCCGCGGTCAGCTCCAGCAGATTGGTCGCCGCGACCAGTCGCGTCGCGCCGGACGCGTGCACCACGCCCCGCACCGCCGACCCGCATTCGCGAATGTCCTGCAGGGCCGTCGCGAGGTCGGCGCGGTCGGCGCAGTCGCACCGCATCATGACGATCCGGTCCTCCATGCCGGTCAATCGGGCGGGCAGCGGCCGCGGCGTGCGGGTCAGCACCACCACGTCCCGCGCACCGGCCGCCAGCAGCCACCGCACCGCGGCTTCGCCTTGCGGCCCCAGGCCGCCCGCGACCACGTACGTCCCCTCCGGGCGGATCTCGACCTCCGGGAACACCGGACCGGGTGGATGTCCGTCCGCGGCGAACCCGGGCCGAGGCCAACTGCCCGAATCACCGGAATCCGGTCGCCGCCATTGCCGTTGCGGCGGTGCGATCGTGTGCGGACCCAGCGCGGTCCAATCCACGGTCCGCCCTTCCAGATACAGCCGCGCGATCGTGCGCAACAGGCTCCCCGCCTCGTCATCGGCCGCCAGCACGGGCCACGCCCCGTCCCGCAGCGCGATCCGCTCGCGCACCGCGGAGGTCAGCACCGAGGTGGGCCCGACCTCGACCACGGTCGAAAAGCCGTCCGCGACAACACCGTCCAAGGCCGCCGCGAGCTCGACGGCCAGCGAGACGTTCTCGGCCCAGTACCCGCCGTCCATCCGGAGCGCGCTGTTCGGGTCGGGCGTGGCGGACGGGCCGACGCCCATCGGGTCGCCCGGTAGACCCGTCCCCGGAGCAGTGCGCGCCGCGCCCGTGCCTGTGTCGTGGACCGACCTGTCCGGATCGTTGGGGCGCAGTACGCCGCCACGGCGGGTGGTCGAATAGAGCGGCCACCATGGGTGCCGGGGTGCGAGATCGGTGAGTTCGCTGCGCAATTCGTGGGCCCGGCCGCGGATCATCGGCAGGTGCGGCGGTTCGTGGTCAGATCCGGCGGGTACCCGCTGTGCGAAGATGGCGCGCCGATGGGCTCGCCGGACCAGCACATCGACGTACCGCGGCTCGCCCGCCACGGTGATCGCGAGGCCGTCCACCGCGGCCACCGCGACTTCCGCGCTCATCGGCGTGACCAGTTGATTCACCTCGGCGGGGGTCGCTTCCAGCACCGCCGCGGTCCCGCCTCCACCGGCCCGGGCCACCAACCGCGCTCGCGCCACGGCGACCCGCGCCCCGTCCTCGAGCGACAGCGCGCCGCACACTACCGCCGCCGCGATCTCGCCCGCACCGTGTCCGGCGACCCCGTCCGGGTGAATCCCCCACGACTCCAGCAATTCCGCCAGCGCGTACTGGAAGACGAACAGCGAGATCTGGCCGGAAACGATCCCATCGCGGTCACCCGGGATGCCGGCGGCTCCCCCGTCGTGGCTACCGGAGTAGCCGAATCCGTAGCGTGGCGTCCACACTCGCGGCCCGCCCACCGTGACGACCGCGTCGACAGCCCTGGTGAGGGCCGCCGCGAAGACCGGGTAGCGCGCGGCGAGGGCGCGGCCCATGCGCGGATGGTCTCCCGTGCCGGGGAACAGGAAGAGTACGCCGCCGCCGGCACGTTCGCGGACCGGGGTGAAGACGTCGGGCCCGGAGACCGTCGCGAAGGGAGCGGCGGTCACGGAGCCGGCGCCGGGTGTCGCCAGCGGTGCCCGGGCGTGATCCGGGGCCCGACCCGTCGCGGTGCTCGCCTCGATCCGGCGGGCGAGCGCGCGCAACTGGGCGGCGGCTTCGATGCCGTCGCGCGCGATGACGGCGGCGCGGGCCGGTTCGGGCACGAGTCTGGCCGTGGCGGCGGCGAATTCGCGCAGGGATCGATACGAGCCGAGTGCGACGGCCCAGCGCAGGGCCAGGTGGTGGACGGTGACGGCATCGGGTCCGGAGACCGGGATGAGGACCGGTGGTTCCTCGCCGCGGTCGGTGTCGGACGATCCGCCCCGGCGCGGATCGTCGAGGGCGATATGCGCGTCCACGCCGCGCGCCTCGCGGAAACCGATTCCGGGGCCGCCGATTTCGGCGTACCGGCGGGTCCGGGTGCGCAAGGCGTCGCCGGTGCGTTGCAGTACCAGGACGGTGCACACCCCGGCGCCACCGCCCGCGCGGTCGCCGCTCTCGAGTCCCGCGCCGCGCGGCAGCGGCAGGCGCAGGTCCGAGATGTCCGGGAGCAGGGTGAGATCCACGCCCCCGGCGAGGACGAACGGCACGGATTCGTCGGCCAGCAGCCGGACGCCCATGTCCACCGCCACCAGCGGTGAGGCCCGCTGACTGTCCACCGTCAGACTGGGTCCGCGCAGGTCGAGCGCACGCGACAGGTGGTGTGCCGTATTGGTGCCGCCGATCGCCCCGAACACCACCGCCGCCTGGGAACCCGTTGCCAGGCAACCCAATCCGGAGTCGTCGAGGGCTTCGACGGCCGCTTCGAGGGTCGTTCGTTGGTGCGGGGTCAGGCCGACGGCGGCGAGCCGGTCCAGCCCGAACCACGCGTGGTCGAAGTCGGTGCCGGTGGCCCGGCAGCCGACACCGACGATCGACACCCTCGTCGCCGGGGTGGGGTCGGTGGTCGCTCTCGTACTGTGGTGCACAGGAATGCCCTCCCGTGTCCGCGCGCTGTCGGCCGTCGAGGTACTCCGGCGATTCTGCCAAGATTTCCTCGCGGTCTGAAGACCTTTCGTGCAGGCACGGCCCCGCGACCGGCGCGAGGCTCACCGCCGCCTGGGATTACGAGGCGGTGCGAGAGTGAAAGGGCTGGTCGAAATCCTCGGCCGTGGCGTGGGTACTGAAGAACCGCAGTGCTAGGTTCACCGCGTCCTGTTCGGTGTACACACCGGAGATGGCCATGGTCCGGCGCAGCGCGTCGTCGTCGAGATAGATTCGAGTGATTGCCATTTCAGGCACCTCCGCCGCATCCGTCGTTACCGAAAAGCATGACGGATCCAGCGTCCGGGGATACCCCGAATGACGAGAGCCCTCGGCACGAGTGCCAAGGGCTCTTGTCGTAATTGTCTGGGACGTACCGACTTTCGCCGGAATCATCCCGCAGGGTCTCAGCCGAGCATGCCCGCCAGTCGCTGCCCGATCAGCGCCTCGGCCTCGGCGACCATGCGCGACACCAGCTCGCCGCAGGTCGGGATGTCGTCGATGAGGCCCTGCACCTGACCGGCCGACCAGATGCCGGCGTCCAGGTCGCCCTCCTCGAACACCCGGCGACCGCGGGCGCCCGCGACCAGGTCCCGGACGTCCTCGAACTTGCCGCCCGCCTTCTCGATCTCGACGACCTTGCGGCTGATCTCGTTGTCCGCCACCCGCGCGGTGTTGTGCATGGTGCGGAAGATGAGCTGGGTGGCCCGCTCGGAGTTGGCGACGATCTGCTCCTTGACCGTCTGATGGATGGCCGACTCCTGGGTGCACATGAAGCGGGTGCCCATGTTCACGCCGTCCGCGCCCAGCGCCAGCGCCGCGACCAGGCCGCGCGCGTCGGCGATACCGCCCGAGGCGATGACCGGGATGTCGAGCGCCTGGGTGGCGGCCGGGATCAGGATCAGACCGGGCACGTCGTCCTCGCCGGGGTGGCCGGCGCATTCGAAGCCGTCGATGGACACGCCGTCGACGCCGATCTTCTGGGCCTTGAGCGCGTGCCGGACGCTGGTGCACTTGTGCAGCACCTTGATCCCGGCTTCCTTGTAGTACGGCAGGAACGGCTCGGGGTTGGAGCCGGCGGTCTCCACGATCTTCACGCCGGAGTCGATGATGGCCTGCGCGTACTCCTGGTACGGCGGCGGGTTGATCGACGGCAGGATGGTGACGTTCACGCCGAAGGGCTTGTCGGTCAGCTCCCGCGCGCGGTCGATCTCGCGGCGCAGGTCATCGGGGGTGGGCTGGGTCAGCGCGGTGATGATGCCGAGGCCGCCCGCTTCGGAGACGGCCGCGGCGAGCTCGGCGCGGCCGACCCACATCATGCCGCCCTGCACGATGGGGTGCTCCACCCCGAAGGTCTCGGTGAATCTGGTCTTCAGTGCCATGGGCGCTGTCCTCTCCCTGCCTCTCGCAACTGCCCCGATACTCGCATAGTTGCATATGGGGCGACAACCCAGATGTGAGTCAGAGTTTGCATAAACACAGTGCCGTCACCTGTGGGTCTGTGGTTGGGCGCCTGTGGGCAACAGGGTGGCGCACCCCCGAATACGGCCTCTGAACTGCTGGATGACTGGGTGAGAACTTATCGATGAATCCTTCTCTGTAACCCTTGTCACGTCAGAAAGTTAAGCGGTATTCTCACGGTCGATCAGCGTGAAAGGACACCGTATGACCTTCCAGCCGCTAGACGAGCCGATCCGATCGGTTCGCAACCACTGGGTGAACCAGATCGCCACGCACGCGGCCATGCGGCCCGGGCACGTGGCCTTCAAGTTCAAGGGCGCGGAGACCACCTGGAAGCAGCTGCACGAGCGGTCGGAGAAGTTCGCCGACGCGCTGTCCCGTCGAGGGGTCGGGTCCGGCGATCGCGTGCTCATCCTGGCGCTGAACTACACCGAGTACATCGAGGCGGTCATGGGCATCAATGCCCTCGGCGCCATCGCGGTACCGGTGAACTTCCGGCTCACCCCGCCCGAGGTCGCCTACATCGTGGCCGACTCCGGCGCGAAGGCGATCGTCACCGACTCGGTGCTGCGGCCGCTCGCGGTGGGCGTGGCCGGGCAGGCCGCGGAGCTGTCCACCGTGGTCGTGATCAACGGGCAGACCGGGGAGGGCGTGCTCGGCTACGACGAGCTGCTCGCCGAACCGGGCGAACCCCATGCGCCGCTGGATATTCCGGAGGACACGCCCTGCCTGATCATGTACACCTCGGGCACCACCGGCAGCCCCAAGGGCGCGGTGCTCACCCACGCGAACATGAACGCGCAGGCCCTGACCTGTATCCGGGCCCTGGAGATCAGCCCCGATTCCATCGGCTTCTGCACCTCCCCGCTGTTCCACATCGCCGGATTGGGCAGTCTCGCCCCGTATTTCATGCTCGGCGGCACCACCGTGCTGCACCCGCTGGGCGCGTTCGACGCCACCGAATTCCTGGACGCCCTCGAGGCCGAGCAGGCCACCACCGCGTTCTGCGTTCCGGCGCAGTGGCAGCTCATCTGTGAGGAGCCCACCGTCAAGCAGCGCAAGCTGGCGCTGCGGGCACTGTCGTGGGGCGCGGCCCCCGCCTCGGACACGGTGCTGCGGGCCATGGCCGACTGCTTCCCGGACGCCTTCAACGTGGCGGTCTTCGGTCAGACCGAGCTCTCGCCCATCACCTGCGTGCTCGAGGGCAAGGACGCGTTGCGCAAGCTCGGCTCGGTCGGCCTGCCCATCCCGACCCTGCAGGTCCGGGTCGTCGACGACGCGATGAACGATGTCGCCCCGGGCGAGATCGGCGAGATCGTCTACCGCGGACCGACTCTCATGCAGCGCTACTGGAACAAGCCCGAAGCCACCGCGGAGGCCTTCCACGGCGGCTGGTTCCACTCCGGTGATCTGGTGCGCCGCGACGAGGAGGGCTTCGTCTACGTGGTGGACCGCAAGAAGGACATGATCATCTCCGGCGGCGAGAACATCTACTGCGCCGAGGTCGAGAACGTGCTCTTCGCGCACCCCAAGATCCACGAGGCCGCCGTGGTCGGCCGCGCCCACGAGAAGTGGGGCGAGGTGCCGGTGGCGGTGGTGGCGCTGGCCGCGGGCATCGACGAGCTGACCCTCGAGGAGCTGGAGCCGTTCCTGAACGAGTCCCTGGCCCGCTACAAGCACCCCAAGCACCTGGTGGTGGTGCCCGAACTGCCCCGCAATGCCAGCGGCAAGGTCGTGAAGGTCGCACTGCGCGACCAGTATTCGGCCTGACCGGCTACCGCCGGTCGCTCAGATCATGTCCTTCGCGGTGAGCCAGCGCATGATCGGCCAGCCGCAGAACACCGGCAGCCAGCAGGTCAGCACGCGGTAGAGGAGCACGGCGGGGACCGCGATCCCCGCCGACACTCCGAACGCGGCCAGACCACCGATGAGCGCGGCCTCCACCGCGCCCACACCGCCGGGCGTCGGCGCGGCCGAGGCCAGCGTGCCGCCGATCATGGTGACGATGGTGACGGTCACGAAAGTCGTACTGCCGCCGAAGGCTTCGATACTGGCCCACAGCGCCAGCGCCATGCCGAGGGTGGTGGTGGCGCAGCCGCCCACGATCATGGCCAGCCGTCCCGGCCGCCGGGCCAGATCCTTCAACTGGCCCAGCACGTCCGCCAGCTGCGGGCGCACCTCGTTGACCAGCCACTTGCGCACCTTCGGCACGAACGTGGTCACGCCCAGCAGACCCAGCAGAGCGCCCGCCACCAGGTACAGCACGGTGGCGCTGGGCACGAAATGCGAGAGGTCGGTGGAAGTTCCGGCGAGCGCGCCGAAGATCAGCAGCAGCACCAGGTGGGTCACCACCTGCACGGTCTGCTGCAGCGCGACCGCGGCGGTGGCGCGCACCGCGCCCAGCCCGCCCTTCTGCAGGAAGCGCACGCTCAATGCCAGACCGCCCACGCCGGCCGGGGTGGTGGTCGCGGCGAAGGTGTTGGCGATCTGCATGAGCAGCAGGTTGCCGAACTTGACGGCCTCGGAGGCGCACGCCCACAACGCCATCGCGGCGCCCACGTAGGTCAGCGCGGACACGGTCAGGCCGAGCAGTGCCCATCCCCAGTTCAGGTTGCCCAGTTCGGAGGCGAAGGTCGGCACCGCGCTGATGTACGGGTAGGCCACGTACACCAGGCCGATCAGCAGGACCAGCTGGATGATCTGGTTGCGCGAGAAGCGGTTGATCTGCGCGGCCTCGATCTTGTCCTGCCCGGTCTGCGCGGCCACCTCCGCGCGGATGGACTTCATCAGCTCGCCCGCGTCGGGCACCGCCTTGCGGACGTGCGTGGGCATGGCGGTCTTGGTGAGTCGCGCCGAGGCGTCGAGCACGGCCTGCTTGTCCAGCACCTCCAGCGCGGTCCGCACCGCCGGGCCGGTGCCGAACAACGCGGACGAGCCGAGCAGCAGCTGGGCCACGTCGGAGTCGAAACGCACCTGGTAGGCGCCGAATTCCGATTGCACGAAGCCGCCGAACAACACGGCGTCGTCGAGGATGCGGATCTCGTCGGTGCGCAGATCGCCGTGCGACATCTGAGCCTGGTGCATGCGGTGCAGCGCCTGCCACACCCGGGTCAGCGCCGGTTCCCCGTCGGCGGCCGCGAGCGGACGGCCCTGGGGCACGGTGTGCGCGTACAGGGTCCAGCCGCGGTCCAGCGCCGCGACGGTGAGCGGTTTGTAGCTGGCCAGGCCCAGATCCGCGATGGCGAAACCCATCAGCGCCTTGTGCTCGACCGCGCGCCGCATGGACGCGAACGGGGCCGGGTACTCGCCGCTGCGAATGGTCAGCCAGCGCCGCAACTGTTGCAGCATGCCGCGGCTGCGCTGGTTCGCGCCGTACAGTTCGATGATCAATTCGTCGTCCGGCGAATGGGATTCGCCGGTCTCGGCCGCGGACGGGCCGTTGGGCGAGGCGCTCAGCTCGGGCTGCGGCGTCGTCGACGCCGAAAGCACCAGCGGCCCACGGGCGGCCGGGCGCAGCACCGTGAACGCGGTGACCCGGAAGCCGCGCTGGGCCAGCACCCGCACCGCCGCGGCCAGCGGCACCTCCAGCGCGGGGGTGCCGACCACCAGCACGATCACCGCACCCACCAGCCAGCCCACCACCAGGCCCAGGGCCGCGCGGGCGGGCACCACCAGCGAGACGAACAGGTGGATCGGCACGAACGCCAGCAGCAGCGTCCACCACCAGCGCCGGGCCCGGGCGGGCAGCCACGGGCTGGCCACGGTGAGCGTCGCGGCCAGCATGGCGATCCAGCGCGGATCGTCGAGGAACTGCGACAGGAAGGTGTTGACCTGCCCGGCCTCGGACAGGTGCCAGCGGGGCGCGGAGAAGCCGCTGTCGGTGATGGAGAACAACGCCACCGCGATCAGGCCCGCGGAGACGAACCCCGCCAGCAGCTTCCACTGCCGGCGCAGGACCAGCCGCACCAGGATGGCGAAGGGCAGCACCAGGACGGCGACGCCGTAGACGATGTAGACCAGGTTGGACTGCTCCGGGGTCAGGAATCCCACGATCTTGGATACCGACCGTTCCAGCGCCTCCCATTGCGGCCTGCTGATCAGCGATCCCGCGATGACCACGGCCACCGACAGCGCGGACAGCACGACGCGCAGAATGTCACTGGTCCGGCGGATCCGCGGCTGCAGCAGGCTGCCGGAGACGGGAATCTCCCGCCCGTCGACTCGCATGTCCTATTCGCGCTTTCGGATCGTGGGAACGGCTGTGGTCCCAGGGTCGGCTGACGCCGCTAACCGTAACCCGTGCGTCGGACACTGCCCGACAAGCCCGGCCCGAAGCAGCCGCCGCGCCCGGTTCGGGTCTCGGTTTTTCCGGCTTAATCGGAGCGTGGATCGTCGGTTCGACCGGCATGCGAGGATCTGCCCGTGGTGCTCGATCTGCGTGTCTGCTTTCTGGGGGAGTCCTTCGTCGCCGGGGTCGGTGATCAGAAATGCCTGGGTTGGGCGGGGCGGCTGGCGGCCCGGGCCACCGCGGCCGGGCAGCCCCTGACCTACTACAACCTGGGGATCCGCCGGGAGAACAGCACCGAGCTACGAGGGCGGTGGGAGGCCGAATGCGCGCCCCGGCTGCCCGCGGGCGCGGACTGCCGGGTGGTGATCTCCACCGGCGTCAACGACACCCAGTTCGAGAACGGGCGTCCCCGAGTCGATTCCGCGGAGTCGGTGCGCAATCTGGCCGAGATCCTGCGCCGGGCGCGGGAAAAGGGTTGGCAGGCAATGGTGGTCGCGCCGCCGCCGAACGTCGACGACGAGCACAATGCCCGGCTGCTGGACCTCGACGTCCGCTACGCCGAGCTGTGCGAGCAGGAGCGCGCGCCCTACCTGCGGGCCCATCAGCCCTTACGCGAGAACCGGATCTGGATGCGCGATATCGCCGCCGGTGACGGCTTCCACCCGAGCGCGATCGGCTACGACGAATTCGCCGCCCTGCTCGCCCCTCACTGGCTGCTCTGGCTCGCCGATCCGGGCTCGGAACTGCCTGTCGTGCGCTGATTCTCGCCGGGACCCAGCCACTGGTCCACCATGCCCTCCAGCCGCGGCTGCCGGGTGGAGGCCACCAGCCCGGAGCCGACCAGCACCCCGAGCGCGATGGCCAGCACCGTGAGCACCGCGGTGACCAGGATGTGCAGGCTGTTGGGATCGTTGCGGGTGATCAGATCCGACACCCCGCTCAAGCTCATGCCGCCGGGCACCAGCATCCAGAAGGCGGGCAGGAACACCGCCTGCGTCGGCGGCGCGTTCCGGTATCGCTGCACCAGGTAGGCGACCGGCACCGCGATCATGCCGCCCAGGAACGAGCCGAGCAGCCCGCCGCCGAGATGCGTGCCCAGCTGCTGGCCCGCGAACGCCGCGTACAGCACGATCAACAGCCAGGGCAGGGATTTGGGCGGTGCGCTGGCCCGCCAGCTGTGCCCCAGCCCGATCAGCAGCACACCGAGCGCCGGTGCCCACCAACCCAATCCGTGCCCGGGCTGCGGCGCGACCGTGGTGGCCCGGTCGCCCAGCAGCTGCAGACCGACCAGCACCCCGAAGGCGAGCAGGATCAGTTTGTTGAAGCTGTAGATGGTGCGACTGGCCCCCGCGATCATGGAACCGGTGGCCAGCTCGATCGAGCCGGTGGTCAGCATGGCGCCCGGCAGCAGGCTCGACACCGAGGGCACCAGCAGCTGGGAGGGATTGCCGCCGCCCAGCGCGTTCGGAAAACCGAAGGACAGCAAGGTGACCACCGCGCCCGCCAGCACCGGCAGGCCCGTCGACACCAGCCGGAACCGGTCGGCCCCCATGATCAGCAGCTGCACCATGAGCCCGAGCACGACATAGCCGAGCAGCGCGGTCGAGGTCGGGTTGAGCATCAGACCCAGTCCCACGGTGAGCACCACATTGCCGAGCAGCAGCCGCCACACCGGCGTCGGCTGCGGGGAGGCGAGGATCTCCGCGAGGTCCGCGGTGGCCTCGGCGGGCGGCGGCACCTCCCGTTTGATCCGGTCGATGAGCCGGTAGAGCTCCGCGATCTGATCCAGGCGCAGGGTGTCGGAGCCGGCCTCGAGCAGGTCCACCGCCGAGCCGCGCGAATCCTGCACGCGCACGAACACTCCCGTGGGGAGCACGAAGAAGTGCACCTCGGTGGCGTCGTAGCGGTGGGCCAGATCGTCGAGGATGTCCTGCACCATGGTGGTGGTCTCGCCGGAGCGGATGAGCGCGACGCCCATGTGCCGCAGCAGATCCAGCAGCTCGGCGGAGATCGGCGGTTCCTCCGGCGGCGGCGCCTGATCGGCGGGCGCGGAGGCGTCGGCGCTGACCCGGCGCAGCCAGCGGTCCATCGATCCGGCGGCCCGGCGGGTGACCCCGTACAGGCCGCGCGATACGGCGGCCTGCCCGCGGGTGGCGCGCCGGTGCTGGGGATGGTGCCGGGGCTGACTCGTCGTCCTCGCCTTTCGAGTTGGGCAACTTCGTAGCAATTTGAATCTAGCGCGCGCGAACGCCCGAATCGCCGGACGCGAGCACCGTCACTCCCTGCGCGCCGCCCCTCCCGACGCGGAACGGCCGGTAGCATGCCGCCCGAATCCCACCTTCCAAGCCAGGGGGTATGCCTACCGGTTGCCCTGTTCCTAACCTGGTGGCATGGATATCGACACGCGACTGCTGCGTTACTTCCTGGCAGTCGCGGATGCGGAGAACCTGCCGCGGGCGGCGCAGCGACTGCATGTCGCGCAGCCCGCGCTGGCGACCCAGATCAAACAGCTCGAACAGCAGCTGGGTGTGGAGCTGTTCATCCGGTCCCGGGCGGGCTGGACCCTGACCGCGGCCGGCAAGGTGCTCGCCGAGCGGCTGCCCGCGCTGCTGGCGTCCTGGGACCGGATCCTGCGCGACACCAAGAGCGACTCCAGCCGCGCCTCCCGGGTGCTGCGGCTGGGCTGTGTGAACAGTGCGGCCGACGGCCACATCCCGGAGATCATCCGGGTCTTCCACCGGCTGCACCCGGACTGGCAGGTCGATCTGCACCAGGGCGGCTGGACCGACCCGACCGCCGGACTCGACGAGGGCGATGTGGATGTCGCCCTGCTGCGCTTGCCCTTTCCCGGCCAGGACGAATACCACCTGCGGGAACTGTTCGCCGAACCGCGCTGGATCGCGTTGCCCGAGGACCATCCGCTCGCCGACCGCCACGACATCGCGTTCCGGGAACTGTGGGACGAGCCCTACGTCGCCTCCCCCGCCGAAACCGGTTGGTGGCGCGACTATTGGATGGGCCTGGACTCGCGGCCCGCGGACACCGCCATCATCGGCGCCATCGCCCGCAATACCGACGAATGGCTGCGCGCCATCGCCAATGGCTTCGGGGTGAGCTTCACCCCCGCCTCCACCTCCCGCACCGAATTCCCGGGCGTGGTGTTCCGGCCCGTGCACGGCATCGGCCCCACCCGCGTCGCCGTGGTGTGGCCGGACGCCTCCGAGGCCGATCCGGTGGTGCGCTACTTCATTCGCTGCTGCTCCGACATCATGGGCGGCCAGCACGGCGCGGACGGCCGCCGCACGTCCTAGCCCCGGGGGAGCCGCCGGTCGGACATGATGGAGACATGAGCGACCAGCACGAACACTGGCAGCGCACCTATCGCACGCATCCGGGCATGTACGGCGAGCAGCCGTCGGAGGCCGCGGTGTACGCGGCCGACCTGTTCCGCGAGCAGGGCGCCGTCGAGGTGCTGGAACTGGGCGCGGGCCACGGCCGCGACGCGATCTACTTGGCGCGCCGTGGTTTTCGGGTGACGGCCACCGATTTCAGCGCCGTCGGGCTGGCCCAGTTGCGGGAGTGGGCGGACGAGGCCGGGCTGAGCGCGCGGGTGACCACCCTGGAACACGATGTCCGCCAGCCGATTCCGCTGCCGTATCGCAGCGTGGACGCGGTCTACGCGCACATGCTGCTGTGCATGAACCTCAGCACCCAGGAGCTGCGGGACCTGGTCGCGGAGATCCGCCGGGTGCTCAAGCCCGGCGGGGCGTTCGTCTACACCGTCCGCAATACCGACGACGCGCACTTCGGCACCGGTAAGGCACTGGGCGACGACATCTACGAGCACGGCGGGTTCGCCGTGCACTTCTTCTCCGAGGCGCTGGTGGACAGCCTGGCCGCGGGCTGGGAACTGCGCGACCGGCACTCGTTCGAGGAAGGCGAGCTGCCGCGGCGACTGTGGCGGGTCACCCAGCTGCTGCCCTCCCGCTGACCGGACCCGCTCAGTCCTGTTCCAGGACGGCCATGGCGGCATTGTGCCCGCCGATGCCGCTGACCCCGCCGCCGCGCACCGCGCCCGCCCCGCACAGCAGGACATTCCGATGCCCGGTCGCGACGCCCCAGCGCTGCGCCGGGCTGTCGGCGGCGCCGGTGCGATAGGGAAAAGCCAAGTCCGCGTGGAAGATGTGCCCGCCGGGCAGGCCCACCTCGCGTTCGAGTTCGACGGGGGTACGGGCCTCGATGCACGGGTTGCCCTCACCGTCCAGGGCCAGGCAGTCACCGATGGGTTCGGCCAGCACCGAATCCAGCTGCGCCAGCGTGGCGTCCACCAGGCGCCGCTTCGCGCCGCGCGGGTCGTCGGCGAAAAGCCTTGCGGGCGTGTGGAGACCGAACAGGGTGAGGGTGTGGAAGCCGTTCTCGATCAGCTCCGGCGCCAGGATCGACGGGTCGGTGAGGGTGTGGCAGTAGATCTCCGACGGCGGGGCCGAGGGCAGCTCACCGGCCGCGGCCTCCCGGTAGGCGCGATCGAGCTGGGCCGCGGATTCGGAGACGTGGAAGGTTCCGGCGAAGGCGGTGCGCGGATCCACCCGTGGGTCACGGAGTTTCGGCAGCCGACGCAGCAGCATATTGATCTTCAGCTGCGCGCCTTCGGGTTTGTCGGCCGACTCGCCCAGCAGGCCCGCCAGCGTGTACGGCGCGGCGTTCACCAGCACGTGCCGGGCACTGGCCGTGCCGGTGCGATCGCCCAGGGTGAAGCGGACTTCCGCGGTGTCGCCGTCGGTGTCGATGCCGATGACGGTGCGGCCGGTCCGGATCTCCGCCCCCGCCCGGCGGGCCGCCGCCGCGAGCGCGTCGGTGAGCGCGCCCATACCGCCGACCGGCACGTTCCAGTCGCCGGTGCCGCCGCCGATCACGTGATAGAGGAAGCAGCGGTTCTGCAGCAGCGACGGATCATGGGCGTGGGTGAAGGTGCCGATCAACGCGTCGGTGAGCACCACGCCGCGCACGGTGTCGTCGGTGAAGGCGGCCTCCACCGACTCCCCCAGGGGCCGTTCGAAGATCGCCTCCCAGGCGGCGGAATCATCGACCGTGCGCTGCAATTCGGCGCGGGTGGGCAGTGGCTGGGTGAGCGTCGGGAACACCCGCTCGGCCAGCCGCCCGGTCGTGGCGTAGAACCGCTGCCATGCTTCGTAATCCCGCTCCGAACCGGTGACCTGCGCGAAACTCGCGCGGGTCGCCGACTCGGAGCCGTTGTCCACCAGCAGCCCCGCATCGCCGATCGGCGTGTACGAGGAGACGCGGCGCTTGCGGGTCTCGAAACTCAGATCCAGGTCCCGGACGATGCGTTCGGGCAGCAGGCTCACCAGATACGAGTACCGCGACAGCCGCGCGTCGAAGCCGGGGAACACCCGCTCGGAGACGGCCGCGCCGCCGGTATGGTCCGCGCGTTCGAGTACCAGCACCGACTTCCCGGCCCGGGCCAGGTAGGCGGCGGCCACCAACCCGTTGTGGCCGCCGCCGACCACGATCACGTCGTATCCCGCCTGCGTCATACACCCATCGCATCACACTGTGTTCGATTTGCCCCTCCGCTTCGCTCCGGGGCGGGTTCGCGGCGCTGGAGGTCTCGTTCTTCCCTCCCTCCGCTCCTCCGCTTCGCTCCCCCGCTCCACTCAGTCCAGAACGAGACGCGCCGCGAACC
>NZ_JBEXXC010000029.1:0-29929 GCF_040630175.1 Nocardia sp. NPDC005825 | reverse complement strand
CTCCCCCTCCTCTTGCGCCGCGCCGCCTCCCCCGGGGCGCCGTCGCGGCGGGGCTGCCCCCGCCCGGGGGCGGGGCCCCCGCCCCGGTGGCCCGGCCCCCACCGCTCTGTGCGACAAGGGTTTACGGCACGGAGACGGGCCGCAGGCAGTCGCCGATCGGGATCGCGACCGAGCAGAAGGACGGCTTACGGGTGGGGCGGTAGTCGGGGGCGACGCCGCCGCGCGCGGTGATGTCCTTGAACGCGGCCACGGCGTCGGTGGGGCGGCGGGTCAGGGTGGGGTCGGTCTTGGCGTCGACGGTGTAGAGGCCGAAACGCGGTGAGAAGCTGCCCCATTCGTAGTTGTCGGTGAGGCTCCAGTAGTTGTAGCCGATGACGTTCATGCCGTCGGCCTTGGCGCGCTGCAGCCAGTAGACGGTGTCGCGCAGGTGGTCGGCGCGGTCGTAGCCGTCGGCGCGTGGGGCGGCGTTCTCGGTGGGCAGGCCGTTCTCCACCACGTAGATCGGCAGGCCGGGGAACTTCTCGGTGTAGTTGCGCAGGTTGTAGTAGATGCCCTCGGGTTCGATGGCGTTCTTCCACAGTTCGTCACCGAGCAGCGCGGGGCTGGGCAGGTGGGTGAGCGAAGCGCCGTAATAGAAGTCGACGCCGATGAAGTCCATCTTGCCCTTGATGCGGTCGGCGAACAGCAGGTCGGTCAGGTCCTGCACGATCGGGTACTGCGCGATATTGCTGGTCACCTTCGCGCCGGGCTGGCGGGTGTGGATGTAGTCGTAGATGCTGTTGTGCGCCTGCACCATCCGGTCGAACATGGCCGGTGCGTCGAGCACCCCGATGTCACCGATCTTGATGGATTGCGCGACATAGCCCATCGGCTCGTTGATGGTGACCCACATCGGGTCGTAGCTCGAGTACCGGTCGACGACGCGGCGCATATTCGCGAGCCAGTCGGTGACCATGTCCTGCTTCTTCCACCCGCCGCGGTCCGCGGCCCAGCCCGGAATCACCCAGTGGTCGAGGGTCAGCATGGGCCGCATGCCCGCCGACCGGATCTTCTGCACGACCGAGTCGTAGAACTGGAAGTCCCGGTCGTCCCACACCCCGGCCTTGGGCTGCACCCGCGCCCATTCGATGCTGAGCCGGTAGACCTTCAGGCCCATGCCCGCGGCGAGGTCGATGTCCTCGGCGTACCGGTCGTAGAAGTTGACCGAGTTCAGATAGGGGTCGTGCGCTTTCCCGGAGTTCGCGTACCGGCTCCAGTTGCTGTCGGGTGCGTGCCCCTCGGACTGGAAGCCGGAAATGGCGACGCCCCACAGGAAGTCGGGCCCGAACGGATTCACGGTGGTCGGCGCGCCGGAGCTGCCGGTTCCCGACCCGCTGGCGCTCCCCGACCCCGACCCGCTGGAACTGCCCGACCCCGCGGACCCCGTCCCGGCGCTGCCGGTGTCCGGCGCCGATCCGGCCACGGCGGACCCACCCGCCACGATGGCCACGGCCGACAGGATCGAACACAGGACGCGCGTAGCTCTCATCGCGACGGAATCTCCCAGAACTGGTGCGGGCGCGGCGTGTCGCCGCTGGGCTGGCCGCCCAGACTCTACTGGTCAATCGTCCAGAATGGGACCCTTTCGACTAGAACTCATTTCAGATCGGATTTCGGGAAGGATTCGGGCGCGATCAGGGCTTGCGGGCCAGGGCAGCGGAGATCAGCTGCTCCCAGACGCTCAGGTCATGGTGGTCGCCGCCGATACGGGAGACGCCCTCGGCGGTGGGTTCGGGGCGCCACAGGGGGCAGGGGACCAGGCCGGGCTCGAGGATCTCGAGGTTGCCGAAAAGGGCGAGGATCTCCTCGTCGGAGCGCCAGCGGCCGCGGCCGAAACTGGCCTGCAGCTTCTGCTCGGCGAGGCGGGTCTCCTCGTTGAAGCCGGAACGGAAGTGGGAGATGTAGAGCATGCTGCCGGACGGGATCTGGTCCGCCCAGTAACGGACGATCTGTTCCGGCTTCTCGTCATTGTTGAGGTGGTGCAGGATCGCGCTGAAGATCACCGCCACCGGACGGTCGAAGTCGATGAGCCGCTCCACTTCCGAATGGTGGCGGATCTCCTCGGAGTCGCGCAGGTCCGAGTGCAGCACGGTGGTGTACTCGTCGGTCTCCAGCAGCGCGCGGCCGTGCGCCAGCACGATCGGGTCGTTGTCGACGTAGACCACGTGTGGATCGGTCTGGTGCCGCTGCGCCACCTGGTGCACATTGTCGGCGGTGGGCAGCCCGCTGCCGATGTCGATGAACTGGGTGATGCCCGCGCGGGAGATCTCGCCGATCGCGCGCACCAGGCAATTGCGATTGGCGTACGCGATATCCACCGACCCCGGCAGATCCTTGATGAAGAAGTCCCCGATCGCCCGGTCGGCGGCGTAATTGTCCTTGCCGCCCAACAGGTAGTCGTACACCCGGGCGATGCTGGGCTTGGACTGATCGATCTGCGGTTGTTCCATCATCCTCTTACCCCGTTCCGTGCCTGATTTGCCCTCCGCTTCGCTACGGGCGGGTTCGCGGCCCTGGAGGTCTCGTTCTTCCCTCCCTCCGCTCCTCCGCTTCGCTCCCCCGCTCCGCTCAGTCCAGAACGAGACGGGCCGCGAACCAGCGATGTGGATCCGTGGTAATCGTATGTAACTGAACGCTTTCCGGCGCGCAGTTACCGGTTACTAGACCGCGCGCAGGCGGGTGCGGCTGGCGTACACGTGTTCCGCGATCAGGGTCGCTATCCGGTCCGGGGCTTCCAGCATCGGGACATGCCCGACATTGTGGACCAGGATGCGGTCCGTGGATTCGGGGAGTTCCTCGAGAAAACGCTTCGCGTACACGCGATTCGGGATGATCCGGTCGTTCTCGCACAGCAGCAGCCGCACCGGCGTGCTCAGCGTGGACAGCTGCTCGAGGGCGGGGAAACGCAAGCCGCTCACCAGCATCGGCAGCATGGCCTGGCAGTGCAGGCCCGCGGTGATGACCGCCTCGAGCCCGGCCCGCGAGGCCGCCTGGGTGTTCTTGGTGAGCAGCAGGGCCACCGCCTGCCGGATGAGGCCGCTGTAGGTGATCGCGTCGGGGAGATGCTTGCCGATCTCCACGAACGGCACCATCGCAGCGAATTTCACCCCCACCCGCAGTTGCAGCAGCGACGGGGTTTGCCAGCCGCCTGCGGGCGCGATCGCCGTGAGGGTGCGGGCCCGGCCGCGGCGGGCGAGTTCGAAGCCGACCCAGCCGCCGAGCGAATTGCCCGCGATATGGCAGGTGCGCCAGCCCATCTCGTCGAGCTGGTCCTCGACCTTGTCGGCAAGGGCGCTGATATCGATGAACCAGCCCTCGAGCTCGGGCCCGCCCCAATGTCCGGTGAAGGCGGGAGCGAACACTTCGCAATGGCCGGCCATACGTTGCGCCACCTGCTCCCAGCAGTGCGGGGACAGCATGAATCCGTGCAGGAGGAGCAGTGGTTCACCGGAGCCGGTGTGAAGGGCCCGAACGGGCGCGCGCGGGGTGGAGGGCTTGGCGGTGCCTGACGTCATCGTCGTCACCCCTTCCTGGACCTCGATGTCCGTGAAGAGAGTCGGTAAGGGGCATTGTACGGTCGTGAAGTGGCGAAAATCATCAGTACGTGCAACGTGAACGGAGTGCGTGCCGCCTCGGGCAAGGGACTGCTCGAGTGGCTGGCCGCTACCGAGGCCGATATCGTCTGCCTGCAGGAGACCCGAGCGACCGATGAGCAAACCCGTAGCGCACTAGCGCCCGCGCTGGACGCCGGATGGTTCCTCAGCCATGCCGAACCCGGTCTGAAGGGCCGGGCGGGCGTGGCTATCCTGTCCCGGCACCAGCCGGAGGCGGTGCGGATCGGGGTCGGCCTGCTCACCGACGGAACCTGGTCGCCCGTCGAGGAATTCGCCACCCTGGGCCGCTATGTCGAGGCCGATTTCGAGGACCTCACCGTCGCCAGCGTCTATGTCCACACCGGCGAGGCCGACACCCCGATGCAGGACGAGAAGTACCGCTTCCTCGACGCCATCGGCGCGCGCATGCTGGCCCACCCCGGCGAGTTCGTGATCATGGGCGACTGGAACGTCGCGCACACCGAACTCGATATCAAGAACTGGAAGGGCAACGTCAAGAACGCGGGCTTCCTGCCGCAGGAACGCGCGTGGGTGTCGTCCATGCTGGCCGCCGGATACGCCGACGTGGTGCGAGACCTGCACCCGGGCGTGCCGGGACCGTACAGCTGGCACTCCTACCGCGGCCGCGCGTTCGACAACGACGCCGGATGGCGGATCGACACGGTTTACGCAAAACACTCTATCGCACAGTTCGCGATCGCCGCGCAGGTTGAGCGAGCAGCGACATATGCCGAGCGTTGGTCGGACCATGCCCCGGTTACCGTCACGTTCAGTCAGCTTCCGGGGTACCCGGTCGATGAGCCCCTGATGGCGATGGCAGAAGCCTAGAGATGCATGTGACACCCTCGGTGGACTACCGAGGGTGTTGCTGTATCCGCACCCCTTCGGGGCTGGGGGCTGTACCTCCATGGGCCGATTTGCGCCAAAGACGGTACTTCAGGGCTAGCAGCGAGCAAGATCCCGCATGCGCGGATACTGTTGTGCCCCATGATCTGTGAGGCTCTGGACTTCACCCTGACTCAGCCCCGGGCCACACTCGGCGCTGGCGCTCTCGCCGTAGTCGCCGCGTCGATCGCCTATCTCGGCGTGCTCAAGAACCTCGGGGAGCAGCGGAAGGCAGAGCGGCGCAAAAGGCGGTCGGACCTCATCTTGGAAGCTGCCTCTGAGATGCACCTCGCCGTGAACAGCGTCCTCGCAGATTCCACGAACCGAGCTGAGCGTAAAAAGCTCGCTTACCAGGCCCAAGCCACATTGACCAAGCTTGAGGTGCTCGGATTCGAGAAAGCCGCTGCGGCAGCGAGAGTGGTGATCGGATCCGCGGACGCTGTCCTTCACGATGACCCAGCGAGCGCCAACGATGCAGCTGACAAGTTTGCGAACGCGATCAAAACGGCTGTAGCCGAACTAAAAGCGGCGTTGGCCAAGGCCGAACACGCTGATTGATCCTGGCGGGCTGGTGTGACAAGCGTGCCGGAGTTGCGCTGGAACGATCCGGACATACCTGCTGCGTGGGCCCTGAGACTCCGAGCGCGAGAGTATGATTCGGCGGACTTCGCTCGACAACCAACAGATCCGGGGTGGCGATCATGGTGTACTTCAAGTGGTTCGGAACAGCCTTCCTCGCCGTCCTGTCTCTAGTCGTCGGGCTCGTACCGTTCGTTCACAGCTGGCCCCGCTGGGTGTTCGTCGCCATCGGTGTGGCCGCCGTGGTCGCTTGCTTCTTCATGTTTCCCTGGGGCGCGAGGAGCGGCGCGAAGAAGCCTGATCAGACGAACAGCGTCCGCCAGACGCTTACGACAGGTAACCATTCGCGATCGATTCAGTCCGCCGGAGATGTGACAGTCGAAGGCGGCATGGGCGACACCAAATGATGGGGTGGTGGGGACAGCGGCAAGCTGGAGGCAGTAATTCGCGTCAAATACAGGCGGCCGGCAACGTCTACTACACCGACGGCGTGACAGCGTCGGAAGTTGTTCGTATTTGCACTGAGGTTATGCGTCCAGAATTCGAAAAATTTCAGTCCACGGCGAGAGGGGTGGTCGAACAACGCGCATTCGAGCTGCTTGAGAACTACATGTTTCGCCAGATGGACAGGGCTCCAGAATTCGCGGACTCATTGAAGCAGCCACGAATGCAGCGTGCGCTGCAATCTGCTCAGATTGAGTATGCCACCAGTGGGGACGCTGACCTGGGAAGCGTACTGGTCGACTTAGTAGTGGACCTCTCCATGCAAAGCGGCAGGACATCTTATGCGATCAGTGTCGCAGAGGCGATTAATGTAGCGCCTAAGCTTACTGAAGCTCAAATGAACGCGCTGAGTGTAATATTCTGCCTGAAACTTTTTCCGTTCAATTGGAGTACCCCTGAAAAGATGTACCACGGATTTCGGGAGTGGATTCTCCCGTTCCTACATGAACTACCCGCAGGAGCTGTGGACTACCGGCATATGCAGGGCTTAGGTGTTGGTTGGCTCGAACTTGTCGATCGGCCATCCCTCGCGTCGATTCTGGTAGACCGGTACCCTGGTCTCTTCACGTACGGGGTGCCTGTGGATAATGTGCCGAACGAGATTTTCGATATTGATGGCGCAATTGTCGACTCGGTGAGAACCCCAGGGCGAAAGCAAATCGCCACATTGGCTTCTACTAATTGGAAGATCACACTTGAAAGTGGCAAGTTTTCGGAAATTGAGATAAAGGCGCTCAACGACCTGATGATTGCCAACCTGCTCACCGAGGCAGAAGTCGAGACTGATCTTGTCGGCAATGTGCCCGAGTTGGCGAAGCTGTTTGAGGTGTGGAGATCCACAAATATTAGCGATATTGAGCTCTCAACCATTGGCCTTGTTATTGCGAATGCTAACCTGCGATCCAGGGTTGAAGCCGCGATTGAGATGGCGTTCTGACTATCGGATTGGTTCCTTGTAGATTTGCGATCGCCGTTGAATGTGACCGGCGCTGAATGATCGGGCCTCGATCAAGGGGTATTCGCTCGGTCGGCCAGGAACTCAACCCAATGCTTACGGTCCTTGCCAAGATTGCACCGGGCGCACGACGGGGCCAGGTTCCCCAAGACGTGTCCCGGTGAGCCGTCACGAGACAGCGGCACCATGTGCTCGATATGTTCGAACTCCCCGCCGCAGTAGGCGCACGCCTCCGGGTCGACCCCTCGGCGTTCCCAGTCGGCTAGAACCTGCTCAGTGGTGAACCGCTTCCATGGGCGGCCCGCTTTACGGGCCCGGGCAATCCCATCCTCCAGCCGCCAAAACCAAGGATCGTTGGCGATCCGCTCACGGCGATAGTTGGACATGTACTCCGCGAGGTACGCAGCCTTCCGCTCGCGGATCTCGGAGTACCGCTCCCGATCGTATTCGCGCGTACGTTCCGGGTTGTCATCACGCCAGCCGCGAACGCGCTGCTTCTCGCACGCCTTGCAGTTCGTCATCAATCCATCTCGGCAGCTCTTGGACTTCGAGAATTCCTCGATCGGCCGTACGTCGCGGCACTTGGCGCAGTAATGCGTAACTCCCGGCGTCTCCAGCGAAGTACGGCGCTGCATTTCTTGTCGGCTGACACCCATCGTTCGATCTCCAATCGACTTGTAGATGATGCTGAAAATTTCTTGAGCACCCCCGGCAACCAATTCGAGCCGGGGGCCTTTCCTGTGAACTTTTGGTCAAAACGACTAATTAACTCGTACAAGTAGGGGAACCCGTATTACGAGCCGGTCAAGCGCGCGGGGGCGAGGGTATGCCCCCCCTGGGGGCACTCGGACCCATGCCGGCGGAGGGGTAATCCCAGCTCAGGCCTAGTTACCCGCTGGTAGAACACTCCTGGGGCTTCGCGCCGCACTGCCCCACATGCCCCTCGACGGGCGATCCGGCACTCACCCAGACCGGGCATCCCCAGTGCCCAGCGCACTACTCGGAAGGCCCGCCTCCTATTCCCGGACAAGGGGGTGGCGCGCCACCCTCCCGGGACTGCCCCGGTGCATATACCCAGGTCCTGTCCCTGACTGCCTCACCCCGGCAGGGTGCACCCGCTGCATGTCCGTCTATCCCCGGGCCTGCCCACTCCCTGCACCTGGGCACCCAGCGCGGCAGCGTCCCCAGGTGCCCACAGACCCAGGCATCTCAGCTTCATGCACCTCGACAGGGCGCGAATATCCCTGACGAATTTCTATGGGCTGATCTGCAGGTCTGACGCAATTGCGTCGGGCCCGCGTCTTGCGGCGATTCGATATTTTGCGACGTACGGCGTGGATTGTGTCCACTGCTTCGGCTGCATCTGCCCACCCTTTGGCCTCCGTTTTCCAATCCGAGTCCGATCGAATCATCCAGTCCTGAATACGCAACAGTTCGAGATGCAACGCCCGACCGACTTTCGAACAGAATAATCCGTCATCATGTATTACCTTGCTCTTGCATTGCTCGACTAGGCATCACTCATGATCCATTGATAGTCCCGTTCCCGCCGATACCACGCAGCATCGCGTGAAGCACACCCGCACCATTCAAAGGAATGTGCTTCCCGTCGCCGCCCTGGATCGCCTCCCTGAGAATATCGGCGGCGGGCTTGGCCGGAGCCGTATGCCGACGGTTGATTTCCTCGACGCGGGCCCGCAGTTTCGCCAATTCGTCGTCCGTGTCATCGACCGGTGCCGGAGCGATGGACGCTCGGAGCATTTCGGCCGCCGATCCCGTAACAGCGTGTGGTTGGTCCTGGCGCGTGATTGCGCCACGTAGCAGGCTTGCGGCAGAGCCGCCGGGGCGACGATTAGGGGTATGGCTCATATCAGTACTTCCATTCGTTGTGTTCGCCGCGAATCTCGGCGAGAGTCTTGAGGGTTACAGATGCGGGCGGCGCTGGCCGCTGGTATCTCTGCCCCCAGAGATCTCGACTAGGTGTGATCCATTCGGGCGTATACGCCGCCCATGCGACGTATGCCGCTTCTCGGTCCTGAGGAGTCATTGCACCTCGGTGGTCCTGGAACCAATTCAAATTTGTTCTCTCAGGTACAGGAAAGGCCCCCAGCTGGCACGCTGGGGGCCTTTCATATGGTTTGGTACATCGGCCTGGCCTGGCGGACCTAGACCGCGCGATCACATGCGGACGGTTTCGAGCTCACGACGGAGCCGCGCAGCATCGGCCGGGGTGTTCAGCCCAAACGGCACGCTGTTCCGAACACCGGCGACCATGACCGGGTTCAGCGCCTTGTGTGCTTGGTCGACATCCCGAACGTGCGCGGAATCCAGCCGGGAAAGCTGGATGAACGTCTCTGGCTTGAACACCGACAGCGCACGGTCTGGCCTGCCACCGTGGCCGGGCAGATTGGCGATAGACGCGACCCAGCTCTCTGCAACCGAGATCCGCCGGAGCGCCTCCAGTGCATCCGAGTAGGCGGCCACGGCGAAAGCGCCAGCGGCCACCAGGTTTTCGGAAGTGATCTCATCCGGCAGCTTGGCTACAGCGTCGGCGTAGTCATGGGCAGCGTCGGATAGTGCAGGCTCCAGCGCCGAGACAATCCCCGGCACGGCATCGACAGCAGCACGCACAACCGCACCAGCGGCAGTGTCGACGGCGTCGCGCTTCGCTTCGCTGAGAGGGCTGACACGACCGCCGAGCGGGTTGGTGGTTTCGATCGTGAAGATGTACTCAGCGGCATACTTCTTGAGCTCCGCCTCAGCGTTGGCCGCGGTGACCTTTGACAGATCGAACACAGGCCGGTGACCGATCTCGACGTACTGCAAGGCATCGAACACGTCGATTGCCCCTGCGAGCGACTTTGGGAGCTCCACGCCGAGCGAGGTCCAGCGGGACACAGAGTTGGCGGTTTCCATCGGGGATGCGAACACTTGGGTTGTTTCCTCTCGGGTGATCGGGGAACTGTGCCCCGGACATGACAAAGGCCCCCAGGTTCATTCCTGAGGGCCAAGAAGTTGATAGGCGAGGGTTGTGTTGGTCAGCCCTCTAGCTCGCGGAGGCGCTTACGCGCGTCTCGTAGCTGGGCACGGTATCTGGCTTGTGCATCGCGCTGGCACTGAATACACCGACCGTCATAGCGGCGTTCGGTATGGTCCCGGCGCGAGCACGGTGGTCGCGGCACGCGCTACTCCTTTCATTGAATAGGGCTTGTCTTTGGGCACCCAAGAGAATGCCCCGGCCACAACGACCGGGGCACCTCGACTGAATCACCCAGAGAGAACGGACCGAACCTCTCACTAGTTGTGAATTGTTGTGACACTCAGACGGCAGCGAGCTTCTTCCGGGTGCGGCTCTGACGCTGGCGCGCTCGGGCATCTGCCTTCTTGCACTCGGGGTCGTCACACAGAACCCGAGGACGGCCCACGTTCCGGAACTGTCGGGCCTCCCACTGGCGTCGGCACACGCACCAATTGCATCCGCAGTACGCGGCTGGTGCCGCTCCGTTGTTGTATTCGAGTTCGCATAGCCACTCAGATTGGGGAAGCGGTAGAGGTCTGTCGCAGACCTTGCAGGTGGTCTGGACGTATCCGGACTCGTCTCGGGTGACGGTACGCACCAGGAACCCGTGACCGGCGCCGAGGAGATCCGCAGCGCCCTGGGCAGACTCTTGGATGTCCTGGCGTGGCCTACGGAGTCGCACAGGATCGAGGTCGGTGTCGAGCCGTTGTCGTTCGACCCACACGGGTTCTTCGGCTACTTCGCCGGAGTAGTCGTCTTCGGCCTGCACCTGGCGGAGGCCAGAGAATAGGTCCTCGTCGTCCCGACCAAGGGACATCATGAAATCTTCGCTCACGGTTGTTCTTCTTTCTGGGTGGGTGAACCCAGGGCGGTGTGACCCTGGGGTGTCCGGTCCGCTTAGGGGCCCGGCGATGAATCGCTGTGATCAGTGGGAATGGCTATGCCGGCGTGGTCCCGCCGCAAGGCCATCGGTCCGTTTCGCGGGCACAGCGAGATCCGGCAGGTTCGCCGGTCGGTTGTGTGACCAACCTCATAGGTGAATGCGACTATGTAGAGTCGCTGGGAGGCTGTTGCCGATCCTGAAATCGGCCGCCATGGCTGGATCTATGCCAAGTGCGACGGGGTCAGGATTTATCCCCCTCACACCTGCCGGGGGAAAATCGTGTGGCCCCGGAGGACGGCATAGGCCAGACATCTACAAGAACAGCGCCGCAGGCTCGATACCACGTAAGTTAACGACGATTCGAATCGTCTTGTTAACTGGAGTTCTAGCGCCCTGGTTTACCCAGGGCTCCCAATGTGGAGATCACCCCAGGCCCGACAAGCCTGGAAACATGCACCCACCTGGGCCTACGGGCCCGGAATGATAGTTAGTCACCAGGCCCCGAAGGGCCTGGAATGATCTAGTAAAAGATACTTCTACCAGGGCCTTTAGGGCCCTGGATAAGAGTTAATACCAACCCCCTGAAGGGGGTTGGTTAGTAAACCTCCCCTACGGGGAGGTATTTCTTCCCTCCCTACGGTCGGGAAGTTCAAAGATTCCTGGTCTCCCGCGCCCGCGAGGGTGGCCCAAACCGCTCTGAACTGGCAAAACTTGATACGGCACCCTGGCGTCCACGCTGAGCCATTTGGTCCCAAAATCCACACAACTTATCGTGCGGAAGAGTGTTAGTCGCCCAGGCGGACAATCAGAGGGCTCTACGGGCCTCTGGAGTTTGATCGATTCGCTTATACTCTTCGCGATCTGAATTGTCAATATTCAATCAGATCGAAGGTTGCGATACGTACTATAAGGAGAAGCCGATAACCCTGCGAACTGGGGAAACGGTTATTAAGTTAATCGTGAATCTCATTCTGTTCGTTGTCTAAACCAAGCCCCCGGCGCTACGGACGCCGGGGATCTCAGATGATTGTCAATCTCGATTGACGGGCGTTCGACCTGGCTTCGGCACCCAGGTTGTAAGCGCCATGACCTCACCGACCGATGACATGTATGACGTGTCTAGGACTCGTTCGACAGGAACCCCGAAGTACTCGCGGGCAATCCTTCGATGTGCCGATGCCGACCCGTTCGCCTGCCGCGTGGCGATGCTCAATCCGTCTTCGTCGTACTCGCAAAGAGCCGCGAACTGATCACCCGTGCGGCCTATTGCACTGGCTCTGTAGACGTTCCGGAACCGTTCGGGCGATACATCCTCGGCGGTAGTGGCTCGCTCGATAGCAACGGTCGCGCTCATGGTTGCTCCTCTCTGTTGATTGATCTGAAATCCGGTGCTCTCGCTGACATGGACGCCGGTAACCGCCCACAAAGACCCCTGGTCCTCGCCTTCACCGGCCGGAGGCCGGATCGTTTCTCGATGTGAAGTTGTATCTACATACTTGGCTTGGCACACCTGGTACGTCAAGCATGGTTAGCAAAGAGTGGTCCACTTCACACCACCTTGGTCATACCTGGGATGGCGAAGTAAGGTTGTGGGCATGGAACATGTGGTGACAACTCAGCCGATCGGCCCGTGGGAAGTTCGATTCATCTGGGCGGAGGGGGCTGCTCAGGGCGGGCCGATGCAGTTGGAAATCGTTCCCCGCCATGGGGTGTCACCGAAGGATCTCGCCGGGGGCATCTCTCAGACCGTGCTACGCCAAATCAACTTCAAGGACGCGTTCAACGCGATGATTCGCCAGTCCTCGGGACTCAACAAGCATTTTGTCGAGGTCGTCGACGGGTTCGCCGAAGAACTCCGCGCCATGCTGGCTGATGGCGTGACGGACTGGTACCTGGCGCACCTGTCCGAGGCGTACCTATTGCTCATCCGGCTCGGGGAGAAGAATGTTGCGGGCAGGCTCGCGGTGATGGTCGACCGCACGCCATCGGGGGTGCTCCAGCACTTGAAGCGAGCACGCAAAGCGGATCTGTTGACGTCGATACCTGGGCGTGCCGGGGGTGAGTTGACCCCTCGGGCCCTAGAGATCCTGAGCGAGCCGGGTGCGGAGTCTGACTAGCTACGCCACTGTGACGGAAGTAGGCCCCAGACCTTGGAGTCGGGGGCCTTTCTCGGTGTGCACCGACGGTTCGCCCGGGTGAGTCATGCCTCCATCGGAAACGGACCGTGCGCTTTCCGCGGAGCTTTGCCGGCTGCCGGATCACTCGAGTTCGGAAGCGGTTTCTCAGCGGTCGCTAAACGGACCGCGCCCCTCGCGGGTGATCCTGTCTCGGATCGCCTCCACGGTTCGATCCTTTGGAACCCGTTCAGGCCACACGATCACCCCGACCAGTACGGCCAGTGGTAGGCCGACTACCAGAATCCAGCCGAGGGCAATCACGACGGAGCCTCGTCCTTATCGCTGCGGAACAACTCCAGGTACACCCCGAAGCTGGACTCGGTGTCTTCGCCCGAGTCGGCAACCTCCAACCACCCGCCATCGAATACGACGATTCGTGTACGCCTGCCCATTTCGGCCTCCTGTTGGCGGACTCCGCCCGACCGGCCGTAGGCGGCCGGGCGGCCCGTGGTGCCAATCGTTCAACCGACCGACGCTGTGCGGCAGTGGCACACCTAGTGCCACGGGGTGGCATTCCTAGTGGCACACAAGCAAACCCGTCCGTATCGGAGCATCATGAGCAGATGCACACGGGCAAGCTCATTCGCGATTTGCGAGACGCGCGCGGGTGGTCACAAAGTCGGCTTGCGTACGAACTCGGGAAGCACTCGGGGCAACCGATCTCGCGCGAGTACATCTCGCGTCGCTGGGAGTCGTGTAAGTCGGTGCCGTCGCCGTTCTGGCTCAGGCACCTTGCCGCCGTCCTAGATGTGCCCCTTGCTGTGATGGAGTCCGACACCGTGCAACGCCGACAGTTCCTATCCACGATGGCGGCGACCACAGTAGCCCCCGTTGTGGCGTCTGACTTACTCGCTGAAGGGTTTTCGGCTCGTCTGAAGGGCAAGGGCCCGTCCGTCGAGGAGTGGGCCCACACGCTCACCGGCTACGGGGCCGACTACATGACTTCCGGGGCCGCTGAGATCCAGCAGCGGCTAGCGATTGACCTTGCGGTGATTCAACAACAGTGCGATACACCGAAGATGTGGACGCACGCCGCACGGCTAATGACTTTGTATGCCAAGACGTTTCCGGGTTCTGACGGCTCCAAGGCCGTGACGTGGTACCGGATGGCAGCTGAGTCCGCCGATCGTTCCGGTGACGTAGCTACACGGGTCTGGGTACGCGGCCGGGCAGCTATCGCACTTGGCTACGAAGGTGCCTCGCTGCCCGTGGCGCGGATGTTCGCCGATCAGGCTCTAGCGATCTCCGACCGGCCGTCCCTCGGCCGCCTGAATGCGATCTACGGCAAGGCTCATGCCGCAGCGATCACCGGGGACCATGGCACCGCGCGGGCTCTGGATCTGGAGGGCCGCCGCGTGTTCGATCAGGTGGGCTCGGAAGACGCGGAGGCATCCGACTACGCGGTACCGTACTGGCGGCTCGGGGTGTTCCGATCCCTGCTCCGAGCCCGGCTCGGGGATGAGTCCGAAGCGGTCGACGCACAAGACGAAGCGCGCCGGTACCTGCCGCCGACCCTCCCTAGGTTCGCAACGCATCTGGAGATGCACCGTGGCCTCATGCTGGTCCGCGCCGGGGATCGAGATGGCGGCACCGGGTATGCCAGGGCCGCGCTGGATGCGCTGCCACCCGAGAAGCACTCGCTCACTCTCCGAATGCTCATGGATGAGATCACCGGGCCAGCAAGGCCGGGGACGGATCGCCGACCGTAGGCGGCATCCGGGATACGCTGATACCCGGAACCCCTCGGCTACGGACCGAGGGGTTCTTTCTGCCTGGTGGACTTGAAAACACGTACCGGATTTCTCAGGCGGGGGCGGAGATCTCCAGTTCGGTGCGGCGTGCTGCCGCTGACTCCATGCGGTCGGTCTGGATCTTCTCTGCGGCGGCTCGCGGGATGTCGAGTGCCTCATGTAGTTGGTCGACCGGAACATGTATCCGGAACTCGGCGGTCGGTTTCATCGACCGGATAAACAGCTTGATTCCTGCCTTCAGCAGCAGGGTTCGGCGTTCCTCGGTGTTCATCCGGCCGTACGCCTCGGCGTAGGTCTCGCCGGTCGGTTCCTTCACGTACTGGGCTTCACGGTGCGGCAGCGACTGGAGTAGCTTCCGCTTTTCCACCAGGGCGGTAAGACGCTCTAGGTAGTCGTCGTGTCCGCCGTCGTAGTCGTACAGACCCACGTCCCTCTCGTCGCGGATCCCGTTCATTGCCCGGTCAACCGCTTCGAGTTCGTCGGTGTGATCCTCGCCGGGGATGAACTTGGTTTCGGTCACCGGCAGCGTCGCCAACTCCTCGAAAACGGTCTCGTCCAGGAGTTCTTGGACCCACGATTCGAGGAACGTTGCGCCCGGGCACTTGGGCTTTCCGGTCTTCGGCACGCACCGGTAGTACGAGTATTTCTTGCCGTTGGCCGCCGAGTTCACCACGCGATACAGCCGGTCCTCGCACTGATCGCAGTACACGATTCCGAGCAGCGGAGCGGCACCGTGTGAACGCTCGCGGGTGCGCGATCGGTCCCGGAGGACTTCCTGGATCTGGGTCCACTCCGCCTCGGTGAATACCCCGGCGGGTGTGTACCGAATCGGCATCCCATCCGCGCCACGAGCAAGCCGACGTTCTTTGACGGATCGGCCGATGAGCTTGTAGCCCTGGGTAGCAGGGGACTTCAGGATCTTCCCGACGCTCGATTGATTCCAAACGTCGGACACTTCAGTCTTACGGCTCGTGCCCTCTTTGAAGTAGTACCTTGCCGGGGTTGGGAACCCATCCGCCGTGAGCTTCGCGGCGATCTCCCACTGAGACTTTCCGGCGATGGTCATCTCTCCCATGATCCGAACCGCCTCAGACGTGACGGGGTCAATCGCCAGCGTCTTACCGGCTCGGGGGTGATCAACGATCATGTAGCCGTAGGGCGGCTGCCCACCCGGCCACCGGTCCATCTTCCGCAGGGCGGTGTGTGAGTCTTTGACGCGTGTGGAGAGTGTCCCTGCCTCCAGCTCCGCCAAGGCGGCAATGATCGCCACCATGGCTTTGCCGAACGGGGTTCCGAGGTCGAAACCCTCGGTTGCTGAAACCAGGCTCTTGCCGTTCTCCTCGCACCAGGTGATGAGGTCGGCGAGATCCTTGGACGACCGCACCAGCCGATCGAGTCTCCACACCACGATCACGTCGAACTCGTGGTGCCGGTTCTTCAACCAGTTGCCCAGCTCCGGCCGGTCGAACGGTGAGTACTTGGTGGCCGACACATCCAGGTCGGTGGCCACACCCGCCTCGGTCCACTTTCTGAGCTGGACGACGTTTCGGCCGTGCTCAAGCTGGCGGCTTGGTGACGTAGATTCGTCAGTCATGACGGATAGCCGCGCTACCAGCAAGGCGCGTAACGGGGTCTGCTGCACTTCGGTTCCTTCCCAGTTCAGGGCTGATTCTATTTGTAGAACCGAATCGATCCGGTGGCGCATCGACTACCAGCTGGCCCGCGGCGACATCGCCACGCGCGCCAAGCAGGCTGTCGTGGAACGCGCCGCCACCTACGCCGAACGCTGGTCGGACCACGCGCCGGTGACGGTGCAGTACCGATGAAGAAGCTGTCGAAGAAGTCGAGCGCCTGGCTGACGCTGGGCGTCGCGATCCTGCTGTTGCTCGTGGCCTTCATCGCCAATCGCGCCAACAATGATCATCCGGCGGACACGAGCAGCGCAAAGCCGGTCGCCACCTCGACGGTCCGGACCACCGCCAAGCCCGGCGGCGCGACCCCGGCTCCGGCCGATCAGGCCGCGCCGCCGTCCAAGGTCGCGGGCGTGCCCGACCGCGCCTACGCGACCCTGGTGGAGATCGACGCCGGACGCTGGCCGGATTCGGCCAACTCGCCTGGCACCAAAGGCGGCGACACCTGGCAGAACAGGGACGGCAGCCTTGCCCGCAAGGACGCCGCCGGCAAGGCCATCACCTATCAGGAATGGGATGTGAATCCCAAGCAGCGCGGCCAGACCCGCGATGCCGAACGCATCATCACCGGCAGCGACGGTTCGGCCTATTACACGGGGGACCACTACAAAACCTTCACGAGGATGCGCTGAATGACCGAGCCCACGCCGTTATCGCAGTTCCTCTCCGCCCCCACCGCCACCGAGATCTCCGATAGCGCCGCGCGCACGGCCGCCCACGTTCCCGTCCTGGGTGTGCTGCCCGTCGGCGCGGCCGAGTTCTCCGGCGTCCGCTACCGGATGCCGGACGGCTATCTCTGCCGGGAACTGCGCGGCCGCAAGATGCGCACGGTCACCGAGGTCTTCGACGAGTTCGCCGCGGCCTTCCAGTTCCCGTACTACTTCGGGGAGAACAAGGACGCCTTCGACGAGTGCCTGCGCGACATCGACGACTTCGTCGGCGCCGCACCGGGATACGTGGTGGTCATCCGCAACGCGGCCCTCATGCTCGACCACCAGCCGGACGAACGCGACTGGTTCGCCGAGGCCATGACCGACTGCGCCGCCATCTGGGCCTCGCGTGGCATCCCGTTCCGGGTGGTTCTCCAGGACGCCACCCCGCCCGGATTGCCGGTGATCCCCCTGGCGTTGGATCCGGAACCGTCGACCGCGTGATTCACCGGAGTTTCGCCTCCGATTCACCTGCGGTCGAGCCAAACTGACTCCGACGCTGCAATGGTCACGCTGTGCGATCGCGGATTCGCGCGATCCGGATAGCCCGGGAGGTTTCCATGTCCGCCTCGGTTCGTCGGCGGCTCGGCCGTCGCGGCCGCGCCGCCGCCGCGTTCGCCGCGCTGGTCGCGTTGACCGCCACCTCGTGTTCCTCGTCCTCCGATCAGGCCGGCTCGGACGCCGCCACCGCGACCCCGATCAAGCACGTGGTGGTGATCTTCCAGGAGAACGTCTCCTTCGATCACTACTTCGGCACCTACCCGGCCGCGGCCAACACCGACGGCACGTCGTTCACGGCCCTGCCGAACACTCCGAAGGTGGACGGCCTCACTCCCGATCTGCTCACCAAGAACCCCAACCAGGCGCAACCCGTGCGGCTCGGCGGCCCCGGCCAGCAGATCACCTGCGACCAGGACCATGAGTACAAGGACGAGCAGCTCGCGCTGGACGGCGGCAGGATGGACCGGTTCGTCGAACACACCAATGTGTCGGAGGGCAAGTCCTGTAAGCAGCCGACCTACGGTCCCCAGGGCCTGGTCATGGACTACTACGACGGCAATTCGGTGACCGCGCTGTGGAATTACGCGCAGCACTACGCCATGAGCGACAACTCCTGGACCACCACCTTCGGCCCGTCCACCGTCGGCGCGCTGAACCTGGTCGCGGGCCAGACCCACGGCGTCACCCGGATGGAGCCGCCGAAGCCGGGCCAGCCCTTCCCCGAGGACACCGTGCTGGAGAACGCGGGCAACGGCCAGGGCACCGTGGTCGGCGACCCGCAGCCCTTCGGCGACGACTGCTCCAGCCGTGACACCGTCCAGATGACCGGCACGAACATCGGCGACCTGCTCAACAAGAAGAACATCACCTGGGGGTTCTTCGAGGGCGGCTTCAAGCCGACCGAGACCAAGGACGGCAAGGCCGTCTGCGGCGCCACCCACAATGTCGGTGTGGCACTGGGCGGTACCGGTAAGACCGGCGACAAGGCATGGGACACCAAGGGCGACTACATCCCGCACCACGAGCCGTTCCAGTACTACCCGTCGACGGCCAACCCGCACCACCTGCCGCCGAGCTCGGTCGACAAGATCGGGCAGACCGATCAGGCCAACCACCAGTACGACCTGACCGACTTCTGGGCCGCCGCGGACACGGGCAGGATGCCCGCCGTCAGCTACCTGAAGGCCGCGGGCTACCAGGACGGCCACGCCGCGTACTCCGATCCGATCGACGAGCAGCAGTTCCTGGTAGCGACCGTCAACCACCTGCAGCAGCTGCCGGAATGGAAGGACACCGCGGTCGTGCTCGCCTACGACGACTCCGACGGCTGGTACGACCACGCGGCCCCGAAACTGGTCATGAACTCCGCCTCCGAGCAGGACGGCTACTCGGGTCCCGGCGTGTGCGGTGACGCCACGGCGAATCCCGCGAAGTACCAGGGTCGTTGCGGTTACGGCCAGCGGGTCCCGCTGCTGGTCGTCTCGCCCTACGCCAAGGCCAACTTCGTCGACCACGGCGTCACCGACCAGACCTCGATCCTGAAGTTCATCGAGGACAACTGGAAGACCGGCCGCATCGGCGACGACTCCTACGACGCGAAGGCCGGAACCCTGGACGCCCTGTTCGACTTCCAGGCGCCCGCCCGGCCGGTGCTGCGCCTGGACCCGGCGACCGGCGCGGCGAGCTGACCCGAATCCGCCCGACCGCCCGGCCTGTTCACTTCGAATAGGCCGGGCGGTTTCGTATTCGGGCGGGGCCGGTTGGACCTATAGTCGCTGACAGTGTGTCGAGCGAGTAGGGAACAGGTGTGATCGATCGTCGGAATGTGTTGCGGGGCGGGGTGATTCTGGCGACCGCGGGGGTGCTGGCCGCGTGCGGGACACCGCGGCGGGAGCGCGCGACCGCGGCGTCGGGCAGCGTGGCCTGGGAATACAAGGCCGACAGCGCGGTCAAAGGGGTGCGGTACGGGGCGGGGACGGTCGTGGCCGAATCCGACTCGACGCTGACGGGGATCGACGCCAAGGCCGGGCGGGAGTTGTGGCGGCTGCCGATCACCACGCCCGGGATCGGACAGCGGTCCTGCCTGTGGAACGGGACGCTGGTGGTGCCCGGCATGGAGCCCGACGCCGCCGGGGACCGGGTGGTCGCCGTGGATCTGGCGTCCGGGCAACGGAAATGGGTCTTCGACGCGCCCGAGGGCGTGACGGTCGCCGGGGTGTACGGGGTTCGGGACCAGGTGCTGTACCTGATCGCCACCGAACATGGCGGCAAGGGGCGCGAAGCGTGGGCCGTGGATATGGCGAGCAAGACGGTCCGCTGGCGGGTGCCCTGCGAGAGCGACGGGCTGACCGTGCCCGAGAGCGGTTCGCTGCTGTACAACCAGAAGCCGGGCAGCGGCGGCGATATCGTCGCGCTCGACCGGGAGACCGGCGAGACGGCCTGGTCGCGCGCGGGCGACAGCGCGGTCTCGGCGAGCACCATCGCGTCCGGACTGGTCAAGGGCGCGGTCCTGGCCAGCGACGGCGCACACACCGTCTCCGGCCTCGACCCGAAAACCGGTGCGGCGCTGTGGACCACACCCGCCCTGCCTTACGTGGCCGGCACGGTCTTCGGCTCCGGCGACGCCTACTTCCTCTGCGACGGTTCGAAACTGCACGCCATGAGCCCCGGCGGCGACACCTCCCCGCTGTGGAGCCTCACCGTCTCCGACAAGGGCGACGCCGTCGACGCGGCCGGTTACGGTTCCGCGGGCTCCTTCTACCTGCTGGCCGCCCGCTCCCTGCGCGCCATCGACGCCCGCACCAGCAAAATCCGCTGGATGCAGTCGATTCCGGACAAGCCGGGCCAAGAGGTCCACTTCGCCGTCGGCGACACCCACTGCTACGTGGAATCCACCGCCGATCCCGCGACGGTCACCGCCATCGCGCGCTGATCAGCGCCGCAGTCCGCGGGCCAGGTCCTCGCCGAGCAGGACGAAGATGTCGGTGGTGGCGTCGACGAGGTCTTCGCGGGTCATGGGGAGATCGCCCTGGAGCCAGGCGGAGAGGGTGTGGACCAGGCCGCCGACCAGGTAGTTGGCGCGGAAGCCGATCAGGGCGTCGGGTTCGGCCTCGGCGATGCCGTAGAAGTCGATGCCCTCGGCGGCCACCAGATTCGCGAACGCCTTGATGGTGTGGGTTGTGCGGGTGCGCAATTCGGGGGTGGCGGTGCTGACGACCAAGGCCACCCGGGCCTTGCGGGGGTCGTCGGTGAGGACGCCGATGCCGGCGGTGATGGCGGCGTGCGCCTTGGCGCGGGTGTCGTCGGGGGCGGCGTGCAGGCCCGCGATCAGGGCGGCGGCCAGTTCCTCGGCGATGGTGTCGAACAGGGCCGACAGCACGGCGTCGCGGCCGTCGAAGTTCTCGTAGTAGTAGCGCTCGTTGAGGCCCGCGCCGGTGCACAGCGCGGAGACGGTGAGTTTGTCGAGGCCCTGGGTGCCGAGGATGTCGAGGGCCGCGCCGATCAGGGCGGCGCGGCGCTGGGTGCGCCGCTCGTCGGCGGAGACGCCGCCGTAGGTCCGTTGCCCGGTCACGAACCGATTCTGGCACGGGCGCGATTCTGGCAGAAGGTCTTGCCAGAATCTGTCATCTGGGGGACTCTGTTTCCAGATGTGGTGGCGGCCATCACACCGGACCGGGAGGCAACGATGCCTGCACAGAGTGGCTACTTCTCCGACGACTCGATGATCCGGCGGGTCATGCGCAAACGCGCGGTCGGAGTCACCTACGGCCAGCGGGCGCTGGTCATCGGCGCGGTGCATCCGCTGCTCTACGTCGGGACCGCCGAGAACACCCAGCACCGGACCACCCCGTACACCCGGCTCGCGCTGACGGGCCGCCTGTTCGAGGCCGTCTCCCTGGGCACCCGCGACGAAGCCGACCGCGCACGGGAATTCACCCGCAAGCGCCACGCCCCGGTCGAGGGCGCGCTGCCCGAGTCCGCGGGCACAGCCAACCCGGCGGGCACCCGCTACTCCGCCAACGACCCGCACCTGATGTTCATGACCATGGCCTTCACCTTCGACTCCGCCGAGGTCATGCACGATCTGCTGGTCCGCCGCCTCACCCCGACCGAGCGCGAGGGCCTCTACCAGGACTACGTGCGCTGGGGCGAACTGTTCGGCATGCCGCGCACCGCCGCGCCCTACACCTACCGCGAATTCCGCGACTACTTCGACGGCTACCTGGCCTCCGCCGAACCCCACCTCACCGACGAGGCCAAACTGGTCGGCTCCTACCTGATGGGCCAGCGCGTCCCCCACCCCCTTCCGATGCCCGCCCAACAGGCACTCACCGGCTTCTCCCTCCTGGTCCAGGGCAGCCTCCCCGCCCGCATCCGCGACATGTACGACCTCCCCTGGGGCCTCCGCGAAGAAGTCGCCTTCCGCACCCTGGCCCGAGCCGTCCGCACCGCCCACATCACCCCACCCCTCCTCGGCAACCCCCTCACCGCCCCCATGACCGGCCCCAGCTACCCCCTGTACAAGCTGGTCACCCGACGCGAACAGCGCCTGATCGGCTCGGGCCGGGCCAGCATGCCGGGGGTGGATCCGCGGTCCTGGGTGGCCAGAAATACGGCCTAGCGGCCATGCGAAGATCGGTGCATGTCGAGTCCTGAGCCGACCGCTGAGCGTAAGCAGCGGGTACTGTCCGGAATCCAGCCCACCAGCGATTCCTTCCACCTCGGCAACTACCTTGGCGCGCTGCAGTATTGGGTGCGGCTGCAGGACGATTTCGACGCCTTCTACTTCATTCCTGACCTGCACGCCATCACGGTGCCGCAGGATCCCAAGGAGTTGCGCCGCCGCACGAAGGTGTCGGCCGCGCAGCTGCTGGCGCTGGGCGTCGACCCCAAGAAGTCGACGCTGTTCGTGCAGTCGCAGGTGCCCGAGCACGCCGAACTGGCGTGGGTGCTGAACTGCATCACCGGCTTCGGCGAGGCCAGCCGGATGACCCAGTTCAAGGACAAGTCGGTCAAGCAGGGGGCGGACAACGCCACCGTCGGGTTGTTCACCTACCCGGTGCTGATGGCCGCCGACATCCTGCTCTACCGGCCGCAGCTGGTGCCGGTCGGCGAGGATCAGCGGCAGCACCTGGAGCTGTCGCGAAACCTGGCGCAGCGCTTCAACACTCGCTTCAAGAAGACCTTCGTGGTGCCCGAGGCGCACATCGTGACCGGCACCGCCAAGATCTACGACCTGCAGGACCCGACCTCGAAGATGAGCAAGTCGGCGGCCTCGGACTCGGGCCTGCTGAGCCTGCTCGACGACCCGAAGGTCTCGGCCAAGAAGATCCGCTCCGCGGTCACCGACACCGAACGCGAGATCCGCTACGACCCGGAGGCCAAGGCGGGCGTCAGCAATCTGCTGGTCATCCTGAGCTCGCTCACCGACACTCCGATCGTCACGCTCGAACAGGACTACGCGGGCAAGGGCTACGGTGACCTGAAATCGGATACCGCCGACGCGCTCATCGAGTTCGTGACACCGCTGCGCGCGAAGGTGCAAGAATACATGTCTGACCAGGGTGAACTCGATCGTGTCCTCGCTGCCGGAGCCGAGCGGGCACGGGAGGTCGCCGGGCGGACTCTCGCGCAGGTGTACGACCGGGTGGGGTTCCTCGCCCGCTGACCCGGCCGCCGCGCGCCCAGGTGTGCGGAGGTGGCGTGTTCGGGAATCTCGTCGACAATGTCGAGACGTGGATCAGGACGCAGATCCGGCGACGGCCCTGGCTCGACCATATGGTCCGGGCTGGCGGCCGGTATCAGCGGCAGCGCGGCGACTACTACGCCGCGGGCATCACCTATTTCACGGTGCTGTCGCTGTTCCCGCTGCTGATGGTGGGATTCGCGGTGGCGGGCTTCGTGCTGTCGCGGAATCCGCAGTGGCTCACCGATATCCAGGACAAGATCGTCGAGAACATTCCGGGCGCCGCGGGCAGCTCCATCAACGATCTGATCCACCAGGCCGTGAATTCGCGGGCGAGCGTGGGCACCATCGGTCTGCTGGCCGGTGCGTACGCCGGGCTCGGCTGGATCGCCAACCTGCGGGCGGCGCTCACCGAGCAGTGGGATCAGCCCAGTAAGAAGCGGAACTGGTTCGTATCCAAGGCGTCCGACCTGCTGGCGCTGATCGGGTTGTTCCTGGCCATCCTCGTCTCGCTGGGCCTGTCCGTGCTGGCGTCGAGCGGGTTGATCAGCAGCCTGCTGGATCGCCTGCACATTCATCAGACGGCATGGATGACAGCGCTGCTCACCGTGGTGTCGCTGCTGCTCGCGATACTCGCCAACTGGGCGGTCTTCGCGTGGATGATCGCCCGGCTGCCGCTGCACCCGGTCACCTTCCGCAGCGCGGCCCGGGCGGCGCTGATGGCCGCGGTGGTGTTCGAGGCGTTCAAGCAGCTGGCCACGATCATCCTGCGCTCGGTGGTGAACGGCCCGGCGGGCGTGGTGTTCGGCCCGATCATCGGGCTCATGGTGTTCAGCTACTTCACCGCGCGGATCATCCTGTTCGCCACCGCCTGGGCCGCCACCGCCTCGGACAACGAAGTGGCCGAGGACATTCCGGCGCCCGCCCCGGCGGTCATCCGGCCGCGGGTGACGGCGGCGGGCTTCCCGGCGGGAGCGGGTGCGGCGTTCTTCGGGGCGGGAGCGTTTGCGGGAGTGCTGCTTTCGATGCTGCGCCGCCGCTGACTCAGCAGTGGCTGCGCAGGTTCATCTTGGCGACGAGCGGGTAGAAGTTCTTGTTGAACGAGCCCTCCGCGAACCAGCGGTACTGCTTGTGCTTGTCGGGCAGGTTCTGCGCGAACTTCGCCTGGTCCTGCGCGTCGTAGAAGTGCACATTGCGCAGCGCGGTGAGCACCGCGCCATTGCTGTCGCGCAGTTCGGCCCACATCAGCCAGGCGTCGTTGTTGCTCGACGAGGTGACGGTGCCGTCGAACCAGGCGTGCCCGTCGGAGTCGATGGTCCACTTGGCGCCGCCGAACAGGGTGCAGTCGCCGCTGTGCAGGTCGTGGTCCCAGGAGTACCACTTCTGGGACGCCGCGGACGCGGGCCCGGCGGAGGTGGTGGCGCCGAAGACGCCGAGGGCGAGCACCGCGGCGGCCAGCGGGGCCAGGCGGCGCAGGCGGGAGCTGCGGGTGGTTTTCATGGTGGGGTCCCCTCCAGAGTCGTGACCGGGATTCCGGCGTGTGACCACTGTGCGAGGACCCACCAACGGGGTACCAATGACGGACCAATGGCCGATCAGCGGCGGCGGCTCAGCCTCCGCGCGGCCAGCAGCAGCGCCACGACCAGGAAGACGCCGCCGACGATGAGCGCGGTGCGCAGATCCTGGTGGTCACCCGAACCGGTGTCCGGCTCCGGGGCGGCCTCCGGCTGCTGCGCGGGCGGACTGGCCAGTGCCACCGAGGGATTCGCCGCGGCGGACCCGTCGGGCATGGTGCCGATACTCGCCCCGGCCGGGAGCGTGTAGGCCCAGTCGAGCAGTTTGGCCGCCTGCTCCCACGGCCGGAACGGCCGCACGTCCGCCTTGAGCAGGCTCACCACATAGCGGCGGCCATTGCGTTCGGCGGCCGCCACGAAGGTCTGCCGGGCGTCGTCGGTGTAGCCGGTCTTGCCGCCGATCGCGCCGTCGTACTCGAAGAGCAGATGGTTGTCGTTGGCGATGGGAAAGCCGGGATGATCCTTGTCGCCGGGGATCTTCGGGTCGGCGGGGAAGCCGGGGAAGTCCACCTGCTCGGTGTGGATCAGTTCCGCGAACAGCGGCAGCGTCATGGAATGCCGGAACAGCATGGCCAGGTCGTAGGCCGAGGTGCTCATGCCCGGCCCGTCCAGCCCGGACGGGGTGGCGGCGCGAGTGTCGAACGCCTGCAACTGTTTCGCCATCGCGTTCATCTTCGCGACGGTGGCGTCGTCCCCGCCCAGCTGGGTCGAGATGGCATGCGCCGCATCGTTTCCCGACGCCATGATGAGCGCCTGGAACAGCTGCTTGTTGGTGTACGTGCCGCCCGGGCCGATGCCGACCCGGGTGCCGTCGGCGTTCGCGTCGTCCTGGGTGCCGGTGACCACGGTGTTCAGGTCCAGGGCCGGGATCGCCACCGCCGCCAGCAGCACCTTGATGGTGGAGGCGGGGCGATACCGGCCGTGGGGATCCTTGGCCGCGAGGACCGCGCCGGAGTCCAGGTCCGCCACCTCCCACGCCGTCGCCGAAATCCCTTCCGGCAGTGGCGCGGCCCCCGTCGGCAGGATCACCCCGCAACCGCCCAGCCGTTTGCCCCCGATGGGCGGATCCGGGATCGGCAGGGCCGCCGGCGCCTTCTGCCCGGGCTCGGGCACCTCGGAGGAGTCGATGGGGGACGGCGGCGTGGTCTTGTTCGGGCAGCCGTCGGTATTGGGGGTGGTGAACGGCGTCGTGGTGGTCGACGGCTCGGCTCCCGCGGTTCCCGGTAGCACCGGCCCGAAGGCGGTGCCCGAGAACGCGGTGAGGCCCGTCGCGAGCGTCGCGGCGGCGAGAAGGCGCGAATACCTGCGGTTACTCATCGCGCCCGACTTTATCGCCTAGTTGGCGGAGTGGTTGACAGGGCAGCCGTGGGCGAGTGGGCCGAGCAGCTTGTTGTTGTCGTAGAAGTGCTCGAGTTCGACGATGCGCAGGTCCTCGGAGACCTTGGCGATGGTCACGCCGGTCATCTCGATGAGCTCGCCGGTGGGCTGGTGGCCCTTGTACTCGCCCTCGTAGCGACCCCAGTGGCGCCACTTGAAGGTGACGGTCGGCGGGCCGGACAGCACCTCGACGACCTCCCAGAAGAAGCCGCCGGGGAAGGCGGTGTGGAAGATCTTGTGCGAGGACTCGAAGTCCTCACCGGCGACGTCGTAGAAGGGGTTCTCGCCGATCAGGATGTTGTAGGACCCGATGCGCGCGAACTCCTCGGCGTCCTGCCACTGGCCGCCGTTGACGCGGCCGCGGTAGTGCTCGGCCACCAGGGAGACCCACTTGGCGGGGTCCTTCTTGTGCGAGACCTCCATCTCGAAGACCTTCACGAGCTCTTCGACGATGTGCTCCAACGAATCCGGCGCGTGCTGGGTGGTGCGCTCGACCGGGATGACTTCCTTGCTGAGGTGGTAGTCGGGCGCGCCCTCACGCCAGTCCTCCGGCGCGGCCGCGGCGATCACGGCGTCGCGGCCCTGCAGGTGCAGGGGGGTCTCGACGGATTCGGTTGCTTGGTCGGTCATTTCGTGCCTCACGTGTCCAGACCCTTTGCGGGGTCGTCGATCTCGAAAACGGACCGCATGACGGTAACAGCAGGGAGATGCCGTGTCGCGACGAGCATTTGAGACACCGGTACCAAAGGGCGGAATGGTGACACACCCCATTGCAGCCTCGCTGAACTCATGACACGACAAGAATTGACAGTCTCTCCAAAATGAGAGACGCTCTCATTATTGAGAGGCACTCAAATGATTGGAACTGTCATGAAAGCTGAGGGAGTGCGCCGCTGGCTGGCGCTCGGAGCCCTGGCCATCGCCATGCTGACCATCGGGCTCGATGTCACCGTCCTCACCGTCGCCCTGCCCACCCTGGCGACCGACCTGCACGCCGACACCTCCGCGCTGCAGTGGTTCAGCAGCGCGTACACCCTGGCCCTGGCCGCCTTCATGCTCCCGGCGGGCGCCCTCGGCGACCGCTACGGCCGCAAGAAGTTCCTGCTCGGCGCGCTGGTGCTGTTCGGCGTCGCCGCCGTCGCCTGCGCCTTCGCCACCACCTCCGGCCAGCTCATCGCCGGACGCGTGGTGCTCGGGCTGGCGGCCGCGGTCATGATGCCGCTGTCCATGGCGGTACTGCCCACGTTGTTCCCGGAACCGGGGGAGCGGCAGCGGGCCATCACCATCTGGATCACCTCCACCGCCATCGGCCTGCCGCTGGGTCCGATCGTCGGCGGCTGGCTGCTGCAGCACTACTGGTGGGGTTCGGCGTTCCTGCTCAATGTGCCGCTGGTGATCGTCGGCGCGCTCGCCGTCGCCCTGCTGGTGCCGGAATCCGGCAGCGGCAACCGATTCCGCATCGACCTTCCCGGCGCACTGCTGTCGGCGGCCGGAATGCTCGGTGTCACATACGGTTTCATCCGCTGTGGTCAAGAGGGCTGGGGCGACGCCGTGGCCTGGACCGCCATCGCGGCGGGCGCCGCGCTGGGCGGGGCGTTCGTCCTGTGGCAGCGCCGTACCGCGCACCCGCTGGTCGATCTGGGCCTGTTCGCCGAGCCCGGATTCCGGTGGGGCACCGTGTTCATGATCCTGGTCAACTTCGCCATGTTCGGGCTGTTCTTCACCATGCCGCAGTACTTCCAGGCGGTGCTGGGCGCGGACACCCTGGGGAGCGGCCTGCGCCTGCTGCCGCTGATCGGCGGCCTGGCCGTCGGCTCCCGATTGGTGGACCGGCTGCTGCCCAGGGTGGGTGTGCGGGCGGTACTGGTCACCGGATTCGCGCTGCTGGCAGCCGGTCTCGGACTGGCGGCGCTGATCACCGTGGACAGCGGGTACGGGTTCGCGGCCACCGGGCTGGTGCTGCTGGGCGTCGGCATGGGGTTCGTGATGCCCGCCGCCATGGGCGCGGCCACCGACGACCTGAGCCCCGAGCGGGCCGGGTCCGGGTCGGCGCTGCTGCAGGCGCTGCGGCAGGCCGGCGGCACCATCGGCGTCGCCATCCTCGGCACCGTGCTGTCCACGCAATACCGTTCGGGGCTGGGCGATTTCGACCGCGAACCGATCTCCGACGGCGTGAACGCCGGGGTCGGCGTGGCCCGCAAGCTCGGCGATCCCGCGCTGCTGGCGCATGTGCAGAGCGCGTTCGTCGACGGCATGAGCGCCATGCTGTGGGTGTGCACCGCCATCTGCGCGGCCGCCGCGGTGCTGGCCGCCCTGGTGATCCGCCGCAAGGATCCGGTCGTGATCGACGAACTCGATGCGGGACAATCGGTCCATGTCGGCTGAGACTGCCTCCGCGACGCCCCCGGCCCCGGCGAAAGCCGCGGCCGGGGGCGGCCTGCGTGAACGGAAGAAGGAACGCACCCGCCGCACCATTCGCACCGAGGCGTTCCGGCTCTTCCGGGAGCAGGGCTACACCGAGACCACGGTCGAGCAGATCGCGGCCGCCGCCGACATCTCGCCGAGCACCTTCTTCCGGTACTTCCCGTCCAAGGAGCAGGTCGCCCTCGCCGACGACCTGGACCCGCTGATGATCGCGTCCATCGAGTCCCAGCCCCGCGACATCACCCTGCTGGCCGCGTTCAAACAGGCCACCCTGGACGCCTTCTCCTCGCTCACCCCCGAGGAATACGCGTTCGAGAAGGAACGGATCGAGCTGCTCTACTCGGTGCCGGAGCTACGCGGCGCGGTCGCCCAGGAGATCCAGCGCAATATGCTGATGGTCGCCGAGATCGCGGCCAGGTGGACCGGCCGCGCCTCCGACGACTTCGAGGTGGTGGCCTTCGCGGGCGCGCTCACCGGGGCCATGATGGCGTTCATCGACCGGGATCCGTTCTCGCCGGACCAGATCGTGCGGGTCATCGACTTCCTCGAGGGCGGAATCACCTCGCTCTAGACCGGTTTCACACCCACCAGCCGCGCCACCGTCTCGTCGGTCATCGTCTCGAAGAACCCGCCCACCACGTCCTCGATCTCGGTGACCGACTCGGCGCAGTACAGCACCGGCTGATAGTGCGTGATGTCGTAGACGATGGTGCCCATGGCGTGGATGTCCAGCGGCCGCAGGTCGGCGTCGCGGAACTCCTCGATCTCCCCGTACGAGGACAGCAGCCCCGCACCGTAGCAACGCACTTCGCCGTGTTCGCGCAGCACCCCGAACTCGAGCGAGAACCAGAACACGTCGGCCAGGAACTTCAGCGCCCGCTCGGTCTCCAGCCGGGCCACCGCCGCGCCGACCGTCTCGTACAGGGCCGCGAAGCGCGGGCTCGCCAATTGATTGGCGTGGCCGATGATTTCGTGGATGGCGTCCGGCTCGGGGGTGTACAGCGGCGCCGAGTGATGGCGAATGTACTGGGTGGAGTGGAAGGTCCGATCCGCGAAGGACCCGAAGAACTGCCGCAACGGCACCAGTCCGGCGGCGGGCGCGTACCGGAATCCGGTGAGCGGCACCAGCTTCGCGGACACCTCGTCCAATTGCGGAATGTGGTCGGACGGCAGCCCCAGCCGTTCGGCCGCGTCGATGACCTCCGCGCACGCGTACTTCGCCCGCTTGCGGGCCAGCTCGGCGGACACGATCCGCCACACTTCCTGCTCCTCGGCGGTGTACTCGACGTGCGGCACCGGATCGCCCGGCCGGTACTCGAGGGCCATGGCCGCGATGGCATTGCGGCGGGTCCGGTACGCCGGATCGTGCACGCCCGGATGCTCGTCGCTCAGATGCACTGTCACATCGCCGTCGGCCCCCTTCGTGACCGGCGAGTACAGCTGGGCCTCGGTGAACATACTTCGATGCAAGCACCGCCCGGTGATCTAGACAACGAACGGCGGCCGACGGCGATGTGACAGTGCATCTGAGCGACGAGCATCCGGGCGTGCACGATCCGG
>NZ_JBEXXC010000028.1:0-31972 GCF_040630175.1 Nocardia sp. NPDC005825 | reverse complement strand
CCAACCCACCCCGGGCGCACCCGCCTAGTACCCCAAATCCCAACCAAATCAGTTGCCTTCCCCCCACCGCGTCAACCGTGAACAGTGAGAAGGGGTTCGGAGACATGTCTCCGAACCCCTTCTCGTCAGCCGATCTCAGCCTTCGGCCAGGGCCGCCAGTGCCGGCAGCAGCTGCCGCAGGGCGCGGCCGCGGTGCGAGGCGGCGTCCTTCTCGGCCGGGGTGAGCTGGGCGGAGGAGAGCTCGCCGCCGTCCGGGAAGAACAGCGGGTCGTAGCCGAAACCGCCGTCGCCCACCGGCTTCCGGCCGATGACACCCGGCCATTCGCCGCGCACGACTTCCTCCACACCGGCGCCGACCAGGGCACAGGCCGAGACGAAGCGGGCCCCGCGACGCTCGTCGGGGACGTCGCCGAGCTGGGCCAGCAGCAGGGTGTTGTTGGCCTCGTCCTTGCCGTGGGTGCCCGACCAGCGGGCCGAGAGCACCCCGGGCATGCCGTTGAGGGCATCCACCTCGAGACCGGAATCGTCCGCGACACAGGGCATTCCGGTGGCGGCGAAACCGTCGCGGGCCTTGAGCAGGGCATTGCCCTCGAAGGTCGGCTCGGTCTCGGGAGCCTCGTCGTAGGGCTCGACGTCGTTCAGGCCGACGAGCTCGATGCCCGCGATGCCGGCCTCGTCCAGGATGCGGCGCAGCTCGGTGAGCTTCTTGGCATTGCGGCTGGCGACCAGGACGCGGGTCATCGCTTCTTGGACTCCTCGGGCTCGGGCAGCACGCCCGGGTACGGCAGCGCGAGGGCTTCCTTCTGCACCACGAACAGCTGCTCACAGCCCGCCAGCGCGGAATCGAGCAGCTTGTCCAGGGTGGAGCGCGGGAAGGTGGCGCCCTCGCCGGTGCCCTGGATCTCGACCAGGGTGCCGGTGTCGGTGGCGACCACGTTCATGTCGACCTCGGCGCGCGAGTCCTCCTCGTAGGGCAGGTCCAGGCGCACCCGGCCGTCCACCACGCCGACGCTCACCGCGGCGATGGCGCAGGAGATCGGTTGCGGGTCGGCCAGTTTGCCGGCCGCGCCCAGGTAGGTGATGGCGTCCGAGAGCGCCACGTACGCGCCGGTGATGGCGGCGGTGCGGGTGCCGCCGTCGGCCTGCAGCACGTCGCAGTCCAGGGCGATGGTGTTCTCACCGATCGCGGCCAGGTCGATGCAGGCGCGCAGCGAACGGCCGATCAGCCGGGAGATCTCCTGGGTGCGGCCACCGACCTTGCCCTTCACCGACTCTCGGCCCGAACGGGTGTGGGTGGCGGCGGGCAGCATGGCGTATTCGGCCGTCAGCCAGCCCAATCCGGAATCACGCCGCCACGGCGGGACGCCGTCGTTCACGCTGGCGGTGCACATCACCCGCGTCTGCCCGAACTCCACCAGCACCGACCCGGCCGGGTGCGAAGTGAAACCCCGAGTGATCTTTACGTCGCGGAGTTGGTCATCCGCCCTGCCATCGGCTCGTTTCGACACGACGCTCAGCGTAACGGGACGATCAGATGTCGAAGACCTCGCCCGGGGACACGGCGTGTACGGGACCGCTGAACACGGCCTTCGCCTCGGCGATGACGTCCTCGCGGGAGGTCCACGGCGGGATGTGGGTGAGCAGCAGCTCGCCGACGCCCGCGCGGGCCGCGATCAGGCCCGCCTCGTGGCCGGAGAGGTGGATGCCCGGCGGGCGGTTGGCCGGGTCGTGGGTCCACGACGCCTCCGACAGCAGAACGTCTGCGCCGCTGGCCAACTCGAAGACCTCGTCGCACAGGGCGGTGTCGCCGGTGTAGACCAGGGTGCGGCCCGCCGCGGTGGTGACGCGCAGGCCGTAGGACTCCGGCGGGTGGAACATGCGCCGCGCCTCGACGGTGTGGCCGGTGCCGAACGGGATCGGGACGCCCGCCTGCCAGGGCCGCATGTCGATGACGTCGGACCAGTCGTCGGTCTCGCCGCCGATCTCCGCGGAGGCGTTGCCGATCCGCAGCGAGGTGTCGGCCGGGCCGTAGACGACAGCCTTACCGGTCGGCGGGTTCGGGTGGTAGCGACGCCACACCAGCAGGCCCGGCAAATCCAGGCAGTGATCGGCGTGCAGGTGGGTGAGGAAGATGTCGACCTCGCCCGGATCCAGGTGACGCTGCAACGCGCCGAGCACGCCGGGTCCGAAATCGATGACGGTCGGTGTCATATCCGGGCCGGTCAGCAGGTAACCCGACGCCGGGGAATCCGGGCCGGACACGCTGCCCGAGCACCCGAGGACGGTGAGGCGCATTCCCCCATGCTGCCACGCTGCATTCTCACTCAACGGAGGGATCCCCCAAATCGCCGACCGCGACCAGCGTCACCCCTACGACGCGGGACGGCCGGCGTCAGCCCCGCGACGATGACGACGTTCATGAGCAGAGAGTACCCATCCGGCAACCACTCCACCCACCGCCCCGAAAAGATGTCCTTGCCAAGAGATTTCCGGGTTGCTCGGCAGCACGCCCCACAGGATCGACCCGTAGACGGCCAGCACCCCCAATCCGACCGCGATCTGCACCACATTCCGCGAGAACCAGCCCCAGCAGATCAGATATGTGAGCCAGCCGAACACCAGCCCCGAGGCTCCCACCGACACGGTGTGCGGCATGGCCGTCAGCCACACCCCGGCACCGGCGATCACCCAGATGACGGCGGTCGCCACCAGCCCGCGCCCGATCCCGGTCAGCAAGGTGAGCAGGCCGAGCACCAGCACCGGCAGCGTGTTCGCCAGCAGGTGCCCCCAATTGGCATGCAGGACAGGCGCGAACAGGATGCCGGTCAGGCCCTCGCCGGACCGCGGCCGCACCCCGTTCTGTTCGAGGCGGCCGCCGGACAGGCTGTCGACGGCTTCCACGCCGTACAGCAGCGCGGTGAAGCCCAGCGTCAGCGCAATGGCGCGCTGCCACAGCGATTTCAGGGCCCCCGGCCCGGACGGACCGGTGTCACCGGTCGGGACCGGTGTGCGCCCCGCCCCCGGTTCGGCCAATTCCCTGCGCAGCCGCGCGATCCGCTCCGGATCGAACGACGCGCCCATGCCGCTGCCACCGCTCATGGCAAGACCTCCTAGCCCTGCCCCGAGCGTACCGCCGGATCAGGCCCAGAGCTGGCCGTCGAGCCTCTCCTCCGCCTCCTCCAGCGTGCCGTCGTAGGCGCCGGTGGACAGGTACTTCCAGCCGCCGTCGGCGACCACGAACGCGATATCGGCACGCCGCCCGGCCTTCTCGGCCTTCTTGGCGACCCCGAGCGCGGCGTGCAGGATCGCACCCGTCGAGATGCCCGCGAAAATGCCCTCTTCCAGCACCAATTCACGGGTGCGCCGGACCGCGTCGTAGGGGCCGACCGAGAAGCGGGAGGTCAGCACCGACTCGTCGTAGAGCTCCGGGACGAAGCCCTCGTCGAGATTGCGCAGGCCGTAGACCAGTTCGCCGTAGCGGGGCTCGGCGGCGACGATGTCGATGCCCGGCACCTTCTCGCGCAGGAAACGCCCGGTGCCCATGAGCGTGCCGGTGGTGCCGAGACCGGCCACGAAATGGGTGATCTCGGGCAGGTCGGCCAGGATCTCCGGGCCGGTGGCCTCGTAGTGCGCGAGCGCGTTGGCCGGATTGCCGTACTGGTAGAGCATCACCCAGTCCGGATTCTCGGCCGCGATCTGCTTGGCCAGCGCCACGGCCTGATTGGAGCCGCCCGCGGCCGGGGAGTCGATGATCTCCGCGCCGAACATGGTGAGCAGCTGCCGCCGCTCCACCGAGGTGTTCTCCGGCATCACGCACACCAGCCGGTACCCCTTGAGCTTGGCCGCCATGGCCAGCGAGATGCCGGTATTGCCGCTGGTCGGCTCCAGGATCGTGCAGCCGGGCGTGAGCCGCCCCTCTGCCTCGGCCGCCTCGATCATGCGCAGCGCCGGACGGTCCTTGATGGAACCGGTCGGATTGCGGTCCTCGAGCTTGGCCCACAGGCGCACGTGCTCGTCACCGTCCCAGCGTGGGGACAGGTTCTTGAGACCCACCAGCGGAGTGTTGCCGAGGGTCGCGATCAGCGACTCGTAGCGGGCCACGGTCAGCGGGCCCCGCCGGCGACCGCGGGCAGGATGGTGACCGAGCCGCCCTCGGGCACCTCGGCGTCCAGGCCGCCGGTGAAACGCACGTCCTCGTCGTCGACGTAGATATTGACGTAGCGCTTGAGCTTGCCGTCCTCGAGCAGCTTCGCCGCCAGGCCCGGGTAGTTGGCCTCCAGGTCGGCGATGACGGCGGCCAGGGTCGCGCCCTGTGCCTGAACTCGCTTCTCGCCCTTGGTGATCGGGCGCATGATGGTCGGGATGGACACGGTGACCGGCATCGGGGGACTCCTCTTTTTCTGGGTGGACGCTAGGCGGGGTAGGCGGCGACGATCTCGACCGGCTCCTCGGTGACGACACCGTCGAGGATCCGGTAGCTGCGCAGCTCGTGCTCGTGCGGATCCCGGGTGGAGACCAGCACGTAGTGGGCATGGGGTTCGGAGGCGAAGGACACGTCGGTGCGGCTCGGGTAGGCCTCGGTCGCGGTGTGCGAGTGGTAGATCACCACCGGCTCCTCGTCGGCCGCGTCCAGCTCCCGCCACAGGCGCAGGTGCTCGTCGGAATCGAACTCGTAGAAGGTGGGCGAGCGGGCGGCGTTGATCATCGGCACGAACCGCTCGGGGCGATCGGAGCCCTCGGGACCGGCCAGGATGCCGCAGGCCTCGTCGGGGTGGTCGGCGCGCGCGTGCGCGACCATCGCCTCCACCAGGTCCGCCCTGATCACCAGCACCGTCGCATCCTTCCGTCCACGCCCGAAGCACCCGGCCGAACGGCCGAAACGCTCCCGTCAACATGTGAGAATATGCCGGTATTCCCGGGGCGGCCGGTCACCCTCGCGCCCGGGTCACCTCAGTCGCCGAACAGGTCGCGGTAGGTCGGGATGCCCGCCACCGCCGTCGCGGACAGGATCGCGTCCACGATCGCCCGCTCCACGCACACCGCGGCCGCCGTGCACAGCTGGTCCAGGATCAGCAGATCCGCGGGAAACGCCGGGGGCAGAGGGACATTCGGCTGCGGCTCGGCGGTCCCGGTGGCCAGCGCGAACAGGGTGTCGCCGTCCAGCGGAGAATGCGCGGGCCGGATGGCCCGGGCCAGGCCGTCGTGCGCGGTGGTGGCCAGACGGCGGCAGGCCGCCGGATCCAGCGCCGCGTCGGTGGCGACCACGCCGATCGTGGTGTTGAGCACGGTGCCCTTCACCGCCAGCGCGTTGGCGGCGGTCAGCTGCGCGGCGGTGGGCGGGCGCAGCCCGAAGAACTCGGGACCGTCGGTGCCCGCACCCCACGGGAACCCGGTGCGCGGATCGAACACCGAGCCGACCGGATTGGCCACGATCACCGCGCCCACCGTGATGCCCGCGGCCGGGCCTTCCGCGAAACGCACACTGGCCGTGCCGATTCCGCCCTTGATCGACCCCGCCCGCGCGCCCACGCCCGCACCGGCCGTACCGCGCGCGAACTCTTGGCCCGCGGCGTCGGCGGCGAGGAATCCGGCGTCGGCGTCGGGCCGGATGTTCCACGCGCCCACCGGCAGATCGAAGATGACCGCCCCGGGCACGATCGGCACCACCCGCGAGGGGTCGGCGGGATCCATCGGAATGCCCTCCCGATGCTCCTCCAGCCAGCGCATGACGCCGTCGGCCGCGGCCAGGCCGTAGGCGCTGCCGCCGGTGAGCAGGATCGCATTCGCCTGCCGCACAGTGTTTCCCGGATCCAGCAGGTCGGTCTCGCGGGTGCCGGGGCCGCCGCCGCGCACGTCCACCGCGGCGACCGCGCCGCCGGGGACGCGCACCACGGTGCAGCCGGTGGCCGCGCCCGCGCCCAGGGTGGCGTTCGGATCGAGGAGGCTGTAATGCCCGACCAGCACCCCGCCGACATCCGTGATCGAATTACGTGGTCCCGCAATACTGTTCACGGCAGCTCCTCCTCGGTGACCGGATCCGGCTCGGTGCCCACGCTAGCGCCGGCGGGCGCGCTACGGGGCCAGCGCCTGGATCAGCGAGTCCTGCATCCAGGTGAGCCAGTGGTAGACCTCGAGGCTCGGGCCGCGCGGGTCGTCATCCGGGAAATGCTCGGGCGTGTCGGCGTCGATGTCGAGGGCCGTGCCCAGGGCCAGGCGGACGTCGTTGAGGGCGGTGAGCCAGGCGTCGGCCTGTTCGGGGTTGATGACGATGCGGCCGCCCTGCGGGGGCAGCGTGTCCAGGACGACCCGGCCCGCGGCCAGCTTGGATTCGATGATCTCCGGCTCGTGCAGGCTGCGCAGGGCGCTGTTCAGGTCGGCGCGCTCGGCGTCGGGCGAACCGGGTTCGGGGCGGTGGAAGTCCGGCAGCAGCCGGGCCAGCCGCGGGTCGGCGGGCGGGGTCGAGTTGCCCAGCTGTAGCCCGGTGAGCGCCGCGAGATCGTCCTCGGGGGCCGATTCGGCCCGGTCGACCAGCAGTCCGGTGACCGCCCCGACCAGGGAACGCAGGACGTCCGCCTCGTGGGCGTCCATTTCCGAACGCAGCTTCAGCCCGCCCAGGGAGTTCTTTCTGCTCCACTTCCGCACGGGTTCACCGTAGTCGCCTTGTTCACTCGTCACGTTGCATGGTCGCCCACAGCCCGGCGGCGTGCAGCCGTTGGACGTCGTGCTCCATCTTGTCGCGCGAACCGGCGGACACCACGGCCTTGCCATCGTTGTGGACCTTCAGCATCAGCTCGGTTGCCTTACCTTTGCTGTAGCCGAAGAGCTTCTGGAAAATGTAGGTCACGTAGTGCATGAGATTGACCGGATCGTCCCATACGACGGTGACCCAGGGCCGATCCTCTGCTTCCAGAATCTCGGAATGTTCAATGGCCTCCGGTGTCGCCTGTGCCGACGACAGTGTCGCGCCGACGCCCACCGAACCGGCGGTCATCTCGACAACGTCTTCTCTACACAGACCCATATCAACCAGGGTACGACTCGACGCCGATGAAACAACAGCCCAGCCGACACGCCGCTCCGGCCGGGGCGTGGCATCCCCCCGGCGCGGCGCGGAGCCCGGGAGGCGCGCCCCGGTGTGCCTACAGTGGGGATCGTGATGATCGCTGACGGACTGACCAGTACCGCCTTGCTGACCGACCAGTACGAGCTCACCATGCTGGCGGCGGCGCTGGCCGACGATTCGGCGCAGCGGCAGTGCACCTTCGAAGTGTTCGCTCGGCGATTGCCGAACGGTCGTCGTTATGGTGTGGTCGCGGGGACCGGGCGTTTGCTGGCCGCCCTGCGCGAATTCCGTTTCGGGGAGCCCGAACTCGCGGTCGCCGCCAAGTTCCTCGACGATCGCACCCTGGAGTGGTTGCGCGACTACCGCTTCGGCGGCCAGATCGACGGCTATCGCGAGGGCGAGCTGTTCTTCCCCGGCTCCCCCATCGTCACCGTGCGCGGCACCTTCGCCGAATGCGTACTGCTGGAAACCCTGATCCTGTCCATCTACAACCACGACAGCGCCATCGCCGCAGCGGCCGCCCGCATGGTCAGCGCCGCCGGGGGCCGCCGCATGATCGAAATGGGTTCGCGCCGAACCCACGAACTCGCCGCCCCCGCCAGCGCCCGCGCCGCCTACCTGGCCGGCTTCGACGCCACCTCCAACCTGGAGGCCGCCCGCAGCTTCGGGGTGCCCAGCGCCGGGACCAGCGCGCACGCCTTCACCCTGCTGCACAGCGGCCGCGACGGCGCGCACGAGGCGGCGGCGTTCCGCAGCCAGGTCGAGGCCCTGGGCGTGGGCACCACGCTGCTGGTGGACACCTTCGACATCACCCGCGGCGTGGCCACCGCCATCGAGGTAGCGGGACCCGAATTGGGCGGGGTGCGTATCGATTCCGGCGATCTGGGCGTGCTCGCCCGGCAGGTGCGCGAACAGCTGGACGCCCTGGGCGCCATCCGCACCCGCATCGTGGTGTCCGGCGACCTGGACGAATACGCCATCGCCGCGCTGCGCGCCGAACCGGTCGACGTCTACGGCGTCGGCACCTCACTGGTCACCGGCTCCGGCGCGCCCACCGCGGGCATGGTCTACAAACTGGTCGAGGTGGAGGGTGTCCCGGTCGCGAAACGCAGCTCCCACAAGGAGTCTCGCGGCGGCACCAAGCAGGCCGTGCGGCTGTCCCGCGACACCGGCACCGTGGTCGAGGAGATCGTCTACCCGGCCGTCTCGGACCGCCCCGAGTCCGACCGCTTCGAGGTCCGCGACCTCCAGGTCCCCCTGGTCCGCGACGGCGAGCTGGTCCCCGGCCTGCCCACCCTGGCCCAGAGCCGCGAACTGGTCGCGAAGGGCCTGATCAGTCTTCCGTGGGAGGGCCTGAAGCTGTCGGCGGGCGAACCGGCGATCCCGACGACCTTCCAGGGTTGACCCCCGAGCGGCACAATGCACTACGAGACCCGAACCGCTGTGGTTCACCCAGGCCCCGGGAGGCAGCTCATGAGCCGAGCCCTGATCGTCGTCGACGTCCAGAACGACTTCTGCGAGGGCGGCTCGCTGGCCGTGGCGGGCGGCGCGGCCGTGGCCGAACGCATCACCGAATATCTGGGCGTCTCCGATTACACCGCGATCGTCGCCACCCGCGACTTCCACATCGACCCGGGCGCCCACTTCTCCGCGCAGCCCGACTACGTCGACACCTGGCCGCCGCACTGCCGCGTCGGCACCCCCGGCGCGGACTTCCACCCCGCCTTCGACACCAGCGCGATCCAGGAGATCTTCTCCAAGGGCGCCTACACCGCCGCCTACTCCGGGTTCGAGGGCACGGCCACCGACGGCGACACCGCCCTGGACGCCTGGCTGCGCGACCGCGGCATCGACGCGGTGGACGTCTGCGGCATCGCCACCGACCACTGCGTCCGGGCCACCGCCCTGGACGCCCGCGCGGCCGGCTTCGACACCCGGGTCCTGCTCGGCCTCACCGCCGCCGTCTCCCCGGACACCCTGGCCACCGCCCTGAACACTTTGCGCGAGTCGGGCGTGGAACTGGCCGGGACGCTGGAGTGACCCGCCTGGTCGTCGGCGGAAATCGGTCCTGCCGGACGGCCCGCCGAGGTTTGCGCGAGGGTTGTCGGGACGGCGCAGTAATCTCGTCGCGTGCCCGAACTGCCTGCCGTTCCCAAGCTCCTGGCCACCGCTGTACAGGCGTTGGGAGGTAAGGAACGCAAGGGGCAGCAGACCATGGCCGCGGCGGTCGCGCACGCCATCGACACCGGTGAGCACCTCGCTGTCCAGGCCGGCACGGGTACCGGAAAGTCCCTCGCCTATCTGGTGCCGAGTCTGCGCCACGCGGTGCGGACGGGCCGGACCGTCGTGGTGTCGACGGCGACCATTGCCCTGCAGCGTCAGCTGGTGGATCGCGACCTCCCGCGCCTGGCCGACGCGCTCGCGTCGGATCTGGGTCGTGTGCCGCAGTTCGCGATCCTCAAGGGCCGCAACAACTATCTGTGCCTGAACAAGATCAACAGCGCGATTCCGGACGAGCCGGAGCAGGAACTGTTCGACGCTTTCGCCATCTCGAAGCTGGGCCGCGAGGTCCAGCGCCTCAACGAATGGGTCTCCGACACCGAGAACGGCGACCGCGACGAGCTGACCCCGGGCGTGACCGATCGCGCATGGCGGCAGGTGAGCGTCAGCTCCCGCGAATGCGTGGGCAAGTCCCGCTGCGCGTTCGGCCAGGACTGCTTCGCGGAGAAGGCGCGCGCCGAATCCGCCCAGGCCGATGTGGTGGTGACCAATCACGCACTGCTGGCCATCGACGCCATCAGCGGCATCCAGGTGCTGCCCGAACACGACGTGGTGGTCGTGGACGAGGCGCACGAACTGGTGGACCGGGTGACCGGCGTGGCCACCGCCGAACTGTCCACCGGCGGCATCAGCGCCGCCGCCAAACGCTGCTCCAAGCTCATCGACGAACAGGAAGTGGACCGGCTCGAGGGCGCGGCCGAGGCCTGGCACGGCCTGCTCGACGACCTGCAGCCCGGCCGCTGGGACCGGATGCCCGACGGCGCGGCCCCGGTGCTGGCGCTGATCCGCGACGCGGCCTGGAACGCCCGCACCGCGCTGGCCCCGCAGGGCGGCCAGGCCGCCGATCCGGAGTCGGCGGCGGCCCGCAATCAGGCGCTGGCGGCGGTGGAGGAGGTGCACGACGCCGCGGTCCGGGTGCTCACCACCTTCGAGGAAGCCGATCCTGCCGCACACCGCGATGTGGTCTGGCTGTCCTCGGAGGAGCTGCGCGGGGTGCCGCGCCGGACCCTGCAGATGGCCCCGCTGTCGGTGGGCGGTCTGCTGCGTAGCCGCCTGTTCGGCACCGCCACCGTGGTGCTGGCCTCGGCGACGCTGCAGATCGGTGGTTCCTTCGACAATCTGGCGGTGACCTGGGGGCTGCCGCCGCAGTCGTCGGCGGTGGTGGATCCGGCGCTGGCCAACGGCGCCGAGGCCCCCTCGGACGAGAAAGCGCTGCGGTGGAATTCGGTGGACGTGGGTTCACCGTTCGATCACGCCAAGTCCGGAATCCTGTATGTGGCAAAGCATCTGCCCGCGCCGGGCCGGGACGGGCTGCCACAGTCCTACCTGGACGAGATCGAACGTCTCATTCGCGCGGCGGGCGGGCGCACGCTCGGGCTTTTCTCGTCGATGCGAGCGGCCAAGGCGGCCACCGAGATTCTGCGTGAACGGCTCGATACGCCCGTGTTGTGCCAAGGTGACGACGCGACCGGCGCACTTGTCCGGAAATTCGCCGACGACCCGGAAACCTCACTGTTCGGAACACTTTCGCTCTGGCAGGGCGTGGATGTCCCGGGACCGTCGCTGAGTCTGGTGATCCTGGACCGCATTCCGTTCCCACGCCCGGACGACCCGCTGCTGGTGGCCCGCCAGCGGGCGGTCGAATCCCGAGGTGGCAATGGATTTCTGTCGATCGCGGCGAATCACGCGGCGCTGCTGCTGGCACAGGGCACAGGGCGCCTGCTGCGCAGTGTGGACGATCGCGGCGTTATCGCAATTCTCGATTCGCGACTCGCGACGGCACGCTATGGCGGTTATCTCCGAGCATCTTTACCACCCTATTGGGAAACATCCGATCCCCAAGTTGTGACAAAAGCTCTCGAACGACTGACAAATAGTGTCGCACAATTGAAATGACCTGTGAGAACCCTCACAGGAGTAGCTCCTACTTCCGGGCAGAAGTAAATTGGATTTCGATACTCCGGTGAACCCCCAATTCCCACATCGGATGTGTCCGTAGTCCCCGCGCCAAGCCCTGCACGCGGCGCGGGGACCCGAAACTTCCCGATCGGGTTTCGCTACTTCACCGCAAGGGTGATGAGCGCGGCCACCACGCCGAGCGCGATCGCGCCGGCACTCCAGGCCAGACCCTGACGCTGCCACGGACGGCCCGCGTCGAGCGAGATCCGGCCCGGGCCCGCGAACGCGAAGGCGACCGCCACGAGGGCGTAGACCGCGGGCAGCTCCCACATCGCGAAGCCGCCGCTCCAGGCGGCGTTCACCGCATTGATCATGGTGCCGAGCACAATGGCCGCGGCCAGGGGCGTCAGCAGGCCCAGCGCCAGCAGCAGACCGCCGGCCACCTCGCTCAGCCCGGCCAGGGTGGCGAAGAACTTGGCCGGGTCGTAGCCCATGCTCGCGAACCCGCCCGCGGTGGCGTCCAGGCCGTAGCCGTTGAACCAGCCGAACAGCTTCTGGGTGCCGTGCACGGCCAGCAGGCCGCCGACGCTCACCCGCACGATGGCCAGGCCGATGTCGGCGCCCGTCAGGGACTCGGGGGTGGTGGCGTTCGCGGTTGCGGTCATGGCTGGGTCCTCGTCTCTCGGGTCTACGTCGCTCCGGCGATTCCATCCGGACCGTGGTCCGTTTCGAAGCCTACAGCAGGTCCCCAACCACAACGGGCGCGAGGCTATTCCGCCTCGCGCCCGAAATCCGTACCCGCCACGGGTCCGAGAGTCGCTCCCCTACTCGGCCAGGAACCAGAAGTAGTAGAGGAACACCGCCATCAGCACCCACATGATCGGATGCACCTCGCGCGCACGCCGTTTCGCGATCATGACGATCGGATAGAACAGCAGCCCCATCGCGATGCCGTTGGCGATGGAGTAGGTCAGCGGCATGATGATCACGGTGATGAACGCGGGCACCGCGAATTCGAGCTTGTTCCACTCGATCTCACCCAGCGCCCGGGCCATCAGCACGCCGACCACGATGAGCGCGGGCGCGGTCACCGCCGAGACGTCGGCGAACACCGCGAAGATCGGGAAGAAGAACAGCGCGATCAGGAACCAGCCCGCGGTGGCGACCGCGGTCAGGCCGGTACGGCCGCCCGCCGAGACGCCCGCGGTGGATTCCACATAGGCGGTGGTGCTCGAGGTGCCGATCACCGCGCCCGCGGCGGTGCCGACCGAGTCGGCGGCCAGGGCCTGCCCGGCGCGTTCCAGCTTGCCGTCCTTGCCCAGCAGCCCGGCCTGGTTGGCAACGCCGATCAGGGTCCCGGAGGCGTCGAAGAAGTCCACGAACAGCATGGTCAGCACGACCACCACCATCTGCCCGGTGAACGCGCCCGGCAGGTGGATGATGGCCTGGCCGAAGGTCTGATCCAGTCCGTGCGGCAGCGCGGCCACCGAGTCCGGCAGCTTCACCAGACCCGTCACCATGCCGACCACGGTGGTGGCGAGGATGCCGTAGAGCACCGCGCCGTGCCAGCCGAGCACCAGGAAGACGACCGTCGCGACCAGGCCGAACAGTGCCAGCAGGGTGGTGCCGTGGTGGAAGTTGCCCAGGTGCACGAAGGTGTTCGGATCGGAGGTGACGATCCCGGCGCTCTTGAGGCCCAGGAAGGCCACGAACATGCCGATGCCCGCGCCGACCGCGAGTTTCATCTGCATGGGGATGGCTTCGATGATCTTCTCGCGCACCTTGGTCACCGCGAGGATGAAGAAGATGACGCCGGACAGGAAGGTGCCCGACAGCGCCTCCTGCCACGGAATGCCCATGTGCAGCACGACGGTGTAGGCGAAGAAGGCGTTGAGGCCCATGCCCGGCGCGAGCGCGACCGGGTACTTGGCCCACAGGCCCATGACCAGGGTGCCGAAGATGGCGGCGATCGCGGTCGCGGTGAACACGGCCTGGACCGGCATGCCCTTGTCGTGGAGATCGCCGCCGGGGCCGTCGCCGAGGATGCGCGGGTTCACCGCGAGCACGTAGGACATGGCCAGGAAGGTGACGGTGCCGGCCATCAGCTCGCGCTTGAAGGTGGAACCGTGTTCGCTGACGCCGAAGTACCGGTCGACGCGCCCCTTGGTGCGCGTGAGGACGTCGGTGCTCATAGGTGGGGATCTCCAGTCGGCCGGAGGACAGAGGCTGCTGGTCACGCTAGTTGGTCGGACGGGTCGGTTCGCTCACCACCCCGGCGAACTGTGGGCAATCCCACCTGCCAGAGCGTTGGTTTCCGGGCATCACCAGCGCAATTGGTCCGCAAATAAACTGATTACCGGCCGGTAATTAGAGATCCTTGACCGCCATTGTCTGGGACGTTACAAATACGTAATCCGCCGGGGTTGATCAGGGGAACCGGCCAGGCAGAAGTTGTACGCCAGTGGTTACCGAAGTCATCGACGCGGTCGCGGAGTTCGCGATCGACCGCCAAGCACTCTGGGACGTCCTGATCGATCCACAGACCTACCCCCGGCTATTTCCTGGAATCGGCGCCTGCGAACCCGTCGACACCGTCGATGCGCACCCCGCGTGGAATTTCCGGGTCGGCGGCGCGGATACCGAGATTCGCGTGGTGCGGGTCCAGCTGCACATCACTCGCGCCGGTGAGGGTTTCGAGCTGCATCACCCCGAGCACGGCAGCTTCGCGACGGTCCGGCTGCGCGGCGACACCGGGCACACCCGCGTCTACGTCACCTATTTCAAGGCCACGCACGTGCATCCGCTGCTCACCCGGTTGCCGAACCACGCGGCGGTGACCTGGACGGTGGCGGGGCTCGAACGGGTCGCCGAGCTGATCCAGGGCGCGCCGACGGCACGCATCGTCAATGCCGAGGATTCGCGAATGAAGTTGCAGGCCGGGGTGGTCCGGCAGATGGTGAGCTCCGGCGTGGTGCGCACCTATCGCCCCGATGTGGGCCTGCGGCAGATCGGCGGCCTGGCCAAGTGGGGGTTCAGTCTGGGCGGCGGATACGCGGCGGCGGCCGCGCACTCCCCGCGCCGGGCGGCGGTGATCGACGACCGGTACTCGAGCACCTTCGACCAATTGCACGCGCGCAGTAGCGCACTCGCGGGCGCGTTCACCTCGCTCGGCTTCGGCCCGGGCACGTCGATCGGGCTGCTGTGCCGCAATCACACCGGCATGGTCGAGTGCATGGTGGCGGCGGGCAAGTCGGGCGCGGACGCGGTGCTGCTCAATACCGGGCTGCCCGCGCGGCAGATCGAGGAGATCGTGCAGCGGCACCGGCTCTCGGCGCTGTTCTCCGACAGCGAGTTCGAGGATCTGGTGCGCCACGTGCCCGCCGACATCCCCCGCTTCACCGCCGATGACGCGCCGCCGGACGCGGGCCGCACCAGCATCGAGGACCTGATCGCCATGCGTCAGGATCCGCCGCGCAAGGCGCCGCGACCGGGCCGGCTGGTGGTGCTCACCTCCGGCACCAGCGGGACGCCCAAGGGCGCGCGGCGCCCGCACCCCAAGGGATTCGGGACGGTGGCCGCGCTGCTGTCGCGCATCCCGTTCGGCACCAACGAGACCATGTTCATCCCGGCCCCGCTGTTCCACACCTGGGGGCTGGGGGCGCTGCAGATGTCGACGGCCGTACGGGCGACGGTGCTGCTGGGCGACCATTTCGACGCCGAGGACACGCTGCGCCGGGTGGCCGAGCACAAGGTGACGGCGCTGGTGGTGGTGCCGATCATGGTGACCCGGATCCTGGATCTGCCCGAAGAGGTGCGCGCCCGCTACGACCTGTCGAGCCTGCGCATCGTGGCCAGTTGCGGTGCGCCGCTCGACGGTGCGACGGTGCTGCGTTTCCTCGACACCTTCGGCGACATCCTCTACAACGTGTACGGCTCCACCGAGGTGTCGTGGGCGTCCATCGCCGACCCCGCGGATCTGCGGGTGTCCCCCACCACCGCGGGCCGGCCGCCGCTGGGCACGAAACTGGCGGTGCTGGGCCCGGATCGGCGGCCGGTGCCGGTGGGCGCGACGGGCCGCATCTTCGTCGGCAATCACATGCTCTTCGACGGCTACACCGACGCCACCCCGCCCGACGAGGCCGACGGCATGCTCGACACCGGCGATATCGGCTATCTCGACGCCTCCGGCAGGCTGTTCGTGGCCGGGCGTGACGACGAGATGATCATCTCCGGTGGCGAGAACGTCTTCCCGCGCGCGGTGGAGGAGGCGCTGTCGCATCTGCCGCAGGTGAGCGAGGTGGCGGTGGTGGGCGTGCCGGATCACGAATTCGGCCAGCGCCTGGCGGCTTTCGTGGTGCCGCGGCCCGGCTCCGGGCTGGACTCGGAGATGGTGCGCAACTACATCCGGCACCGGGTGAGCCGCTTCTCGGTGCCGCGCGACGTCACCTTCCTGGAGGCGTTGCCGCGCAATACGACCGGGAAGATTCTCAAGCGGACGCTGATCGCGCCCGCCTGAGCGCGACTACGGGCTGGGCGAGGCGATCAGGCCCAGTTCCGCGTCCGAGGCCAGCAGCGGATGGTGCGGCAGGATGCGGATGGTGTAGCCGACCGCACCGGAGATCGGCACCGGTGTCCGGATGGTGAAAACGTCCGCGCCGGAATCGTTTCCGGCGTGCAGCATGGTGAAGCTGTGGACGTCGGTGAGGTCGTCGCTGGGTGAGACCCGCCCCAGCACCGCCTGCACGCTGACGTCGGCGGGGGTCAGCCCGCCCAGGTCGATGCGGGCCCGCAGGTCCAGTTCCGCGCCGATCACCGGGATATCGGGCAGCCCGGCGCTGTCCACCTGCAGGACTTTCACGGTGGGCCAGGCGGATTCGACGCGGCGGCGGTACACCGACAGGTCCTGCGCGCCCTTGAAGTCGTCGGCCGACACCGCGCCGAAGGCCGCGGCGGCGGGCGCGTAGTAGTCGACGGCGTAGTCGCGGACCATGCGCGAGGCCAGCACCTTCGGGCCCAGCGTTCGCAGGGTGTGGCGGACCATCTCCATCCAGCGCACCGGCAGGTCGTCGTGGTCGCGGTCGTAGAAGCGCGGCAGCACAGCGCGTTCCAGCAGTTCGTAGAGCGCGGACGCCTCGAGGTCGTCGCGGCGGTGCTCGTCGCGGACGCCGTCGGCGGTCGGGATGGACCAGCCGTTCTCGCCGTCGCACATCTCGTCCCACCAGCCGTCCTTGATGGACAGGTTGAGGCCGCCGTTGAGGGCGGACTTCATGCCGGAGGTGCCGCACGCCTCGAGCGGGCGCAGCGGATTGTTGAGCCAGACGTCGCAACCCCAGTACAGGTAGCGGGCCATGGAGATGTCGTAGTCGGGCAGGAAGACGATGCGGTGCCGCACCGCCGGATCGTCGGCGAACCGGACGATCTGCTGGATCAGCGCCTTGCCGCCCTCGTCGGCCGGATGGGACTTGCCCGCCACCACCAGCTGCACCGGGCGTTCCGGGTCGAGCAGCAGGGCCCGCAGCCGGTCCGGGTCGCGCAACATGAGGGTGAGCCGCTTGTAGGTGGGGACGCGGCGGGCGAAGCCGACGGTCAGCACGCGCGGGTCGAAAACCTCGTCCACCCAGCCGAGTTCGGCCGGGGCGGCGCCGCGGTCGAGCCAGGAGGACCGCAACCGGCGGCGCACCTCGTCGACCAGGACGCCGCGCAGGGCATTGCGGGTGGACCACAGTTCGCGCAGGTCCACGTCGTTGAGCCGTTCCCAGCCGCGGGCCTCCTCGACCAGTTCGTCGCCGATCAACTCACGGGCCTTGTCGATCCATTCGCGCGCGGCCCAGGTGGGGGCGTGCACACCGTTGGTGATCGAGCCGATCGGCACCTCGGCGGTGTCGAAGCCCGGCCACAGCGGCGCGAACATGGCGCGGCTGACCTCACCGTGCAGCTTCGACACGCCGTTGGCGCGCTGGGCGAGCCGCAGGCCCAGGTGGGCCATGTTGAACACCGACGGATCGGCCTCGCGGCCCATGGCGAGGATGCGGTCCACCGAAACGCCCGGCAGCACCGGGGATTCGCGTTCACCGTGCGCGCCGCCGAAGTAGCGGCGCACCAGCGCGCTCGCGAAACGGTCGATGCCCGCGGGCACCGGGGTGTGGGTGGTGAAGACGGTGCCCGCCCGGACCGCGGTCAGCGCGGTGTCGAAATCCATTCCGGCGACCATGAATTCGCGGATGCGTTCGATGCCGAGGAAACCGGCGTGGCCCTCGTTCATGTGGAAGACGTCCGGATCGGGCAGGCCGTTGGCGCGGGTGTAGGCGCGCACCGCGCGCACGCCGCCGATCCCGGCCAGGATCTCCTGTTTGATGCGGTGGTCCTGGTCGCCGCCGTAGAGGCGGTCGGTGACGGCCCGCAGTTCCGGATCGTTCTCGGCGATGTCGGAGTCGAGCAGCAGCAGCGGGATCCGGCCGACCTGGGCGATCCACACCCGGGCGCGCAGCACCCGGCCCTCCGGCATGGACACGTGGATGAGCACGGGCGCGCCGGAGTCGCCGTCGGTGAGCAGCCGCAGCGGCAGACCCATGGGGTCCAGCGCCGGATAGTGCTCGGCCTGCCAGCCGTCGGCGGTCAGCGACTGCCGGAAATAGCCGGAGCGGTACAGCAATCCGACGCCGATCAGCGGCAGTCCCAGATCGGAGGCGGCCTTGAGGTGGTCGCCCGCCAGAATCCCGAGCCCGCCCGAGTAATTGGGCAGGACCTCGGTGACGCCGAACTCCATCGAGAAGTAGGCGATCCCGCGCGGCCCGCTCTGCTGCTTCTGGAACCAGCGGGGCCGGGCCAGGTAGTCACGCAAGTCCTCCGCGGCGGCATCGACACGCGCCGTGTAGGCCTCGTCCCCCGCCAGCTCGTCGAGCCGTTCGGCGGTCACCTCACCCAGCATCCGCACCGGATCGTTCCCGACCTCGACCCACAGCCGGGGATCCAGCTCCGCGAATACGTCCTGTGTCGGCCCATGCCAGGACCAGCGCAGATTGGTCGCCAACTCGGTAAGAGCAGCCAACCGCTCCGGCAAATGTGCACGAACGGTGAATCGACGCAATGCCTTCACGGTGCTTATTCTGCCCTCCGCTTCGCTCCGGGCTGGTTCACGGCCCCTAAGTCTCGATTCTTCCCTCCTCCGCTCCTCCAAGGCGCAGGTCCATGGAGCCGTTCGCTCCCCCGCTCCGTCAGTCCAGAATCGAGACGGCCGCGAACCTCAGGGCTGGTCTGATGCTGGTCAGCGGTATCCCAGCGCGGAGCATCCGGTAAGCAACCGATAACGTGTTTCAGCATGAGCGAGCAGCAGGTCGAGGCACTGGCCCCCGAGGAGCACCATGAGGGCGGGTTCCGGCCGATCCAGACCCTAGGGCGCGACGCCAGCCGGGGTGGGCCGCACTACGGGGAGTTCATCGAGCAGGTGCGCGGGCTGATGGACCGGGTCCGGCTGGCCTCCCCGACCGACGAGGTCGCCCTCGAGGCCATCGCCACGCTCAAGGAACTCAATGCCAAGCTCGACTCCGCGGTCGGCGACGAGTGGGACGCGCCCGCCTGGCACCGCAACGACCTGCCCGCGCGCGGCAATATCACCCTGCCGCCGTTCCTGATCGACGACGCGAGCGCCGAGGGCGTGCACGCGCGCATCACCTTCCGCACCTTCCACCTGGGCGGCAATGCCGCGGCGCACGGCGGCCACATCGCGCTGGGCTTCGACGACCTGCTCGGCATGACCGTGGCGTTGAACACGCGCGCGGTCACCCGCACCGCCTTCCTGCACGTCGACTACCGGTCCATCACGCCGCTGAACACCGAGCTGAGGGTGCACGGCTGGGTGGAGCGGCAGGAGGGCCGCAAGGTGTTCGTGCGCGCCACCCTGCACGACGGCGACCGGCTGTGTGCCGAGGCGCACGGCCTGTTCCTGCTCCTCAAGCCGGGCCAGCAGTAGTCGCTCCGGTAAGTTCGAAGGCGTGACCGGCCGCATCGCCATCGATGACACCGCCCCCGCGATCCCCGGCGGCCGGCCGTCGAAGGCCGTGGTGGGCGAGGTGGTCCCGGTCCGGGCCGTGGTTTGGCGCGAGGGACATGAGGTCGTGGCCGCGACCCTCGCGGTGCAGGGCCCGGGTTCGGCACGCACGCAACGCATTCGCATGAGCCCGGAATACGAGCCGGACGTGTTCAACGCGGTGTTCACCCCGAGCACGCCCGGCCGCTGGACCTTCCGCGTCGAGGGCTGGAGCGATCCCATCGCCACCTGGCGTTACGGGGTCGAGGCCAAGCTGGCCGTCGGGCAGAGCGCCGTCGACCTGGCCAACGACCTGGAGCTCGGGGCGCGCCTGCTCGACAAGGCCGCGCTCGCGGTGCCCAAGCAGCAGTGGCAGATCCTGCGCGCCGCGGCGGCCGCCCTGCGCAGCGACGCCCAGCTGCCCGCGCGCGTGGCGCCCGCCTTCAGCGCCGAGGTCGGCGAGATCCTGCGGGCAACCCCGTTGCGGGAGTTGGTGACCCACGGGCCGCTGCACACCGTGCAGGTGGACCGGCAGCGGGCGCTGTACGGCTCCTGGTACGAATTCTTCCCGCGCTCCACCGGCGGCTGGGACGCCGCGGGCAAACCGGTGCACGGCACCTTCGCCACCGCCGCCAAGGATCTGCCGCGCATCGCCGCCATGGGGTTCGACGTGGTGTACCTGCCGCCGATCCACCCGATCGGGAAGGTGAACCGCAAGGGGCCCAACAACTCCCTGACCGCGGGCCCCGAGGATGTGGGCTCGCCGTGGGCCATCGGCTCCGACGAGGGCGGCCACGACGCCATCCACCCGCGGCTGGGCACCGAGGCCGACTTCGCCGACTTCGTCTCGGCCGCCCGGGAATTGGGCCTGGAGGTGGCGCTCGACCTGGCCTTGCAGTGCGCGCCCGACCACCCCTGGGTGACCGCCCACCCGGAGTGGTTCATCACCCTGCCCGACGGCACCATCGCCTACGCGGAGAACCCGCCCAAGAAGTACCAGGACATCTACCCGCTCAACTTCGACGACGACCCCGACGGGCTCTACGCCGAGGTGCTGCGCGTGGTCCGGCACTGGATCGGCCTGGGCGTCACCATCTTCCGGGTCGACAATCCGCACACCAAGCCCGCCGACTTCTGGGAATGGCTGATCGCCGCGGTGCACGAGAAGCACCCGGAGATCATCTTCCTGTCCGAGGCGTTCACCCGCCCGGCCCGCATGTACGGGCTCGCCCGCCGCGGATTCAGTCAGTCCTACACGTATTTCACCTGGCGCACCCACAAGCACGAGCTCGAGGAGTTCGGGCGGGAGCTCGCCGCCAAGGCCGACGAGGCGCGCGCCAACCTGTTCGTGAACACCCCCGACATCCTGCACGAGAGCCTGCAGCACGGCGGGCCCGGCATGTTCGCGATCCGGGCCGTGCTGGCCGCCACGCTCGGCGCGACCTGGGGCGTGTACTCCGGCTTCGAACTGTACGAGCACCAGGCGGTGCGGCCCGGTAGCGAGGAATACCTCGATTCGGAGAAATACCAGCTGCGCCCACGGCATTTCGCCGCCGCGGCCGCACGCGGGGAATCCCTGGAACCGTGGCTGACCCGGCTCAACGAGATCCGGCGCGCGCACCCGGCACTGCGGCAGGTGCGCTGCATCCACTTCCACCCGGTGGACAACGACGCGATCCTGGCGTTCTCGAAGATGGATCCGACCACCGGTGACGCGGTGCTCGTCGTGGTGAACCTGAACCCGTTCGGGACCGAGCACGGCATGGTGTCGCTGGACCTGCCGGCCATCGGGCGCGAATGGCACGACCGGCCGGTGGTGACCGACGAGATCACCGGCGAGGAATACCACTGGGGCCAGAGCAATTACGTGCGCCTGGACCCGCATCGCGCGGCCGCCCACATCCTCACCCTGCCGCCGGTCCCGGCCGCCGCGCGCACCGAACTCGCCTATCGCAGATCGTTCCGATGAACCGGCGTGACCTCCTGCTGCTGGCGGCGGGCACGCATCCCGATCCGCACACCGTGCTGGGGGCCCACCCGCATCCGGACGGCACCGTCATCCGGGTGCTGCGCCCGCACGCGGACGCGGTCGCGGCCCGCGTCGGCGAGGTGGATCATCCTCTGACACACCGGGATCATGGGGTGTTCGAGGCCGTCCTGCCGTTCCCGGAGCTGTGGGACTACCGGATCGTCGCCTCCTATCCGGGTGGGCGCACCGTGGTCGAGGCCGACGGCTACCGCTTCCTGCCCACCCTCGGCGACATCGACCTGCACCTGCTCGGGGAGGGCCGCCACGAGCGGCTGTGGGAGGTGCTCGGCGCGCATCCCCGGACCTACCCCTCCTTCGACGGCGAGGTGACGGGCACCGCGTTCGCGGTGTGGGCGCCCAATGCGCGCGGCGTCGCCGTGATCGGGGACTTCGACGGCTGGAGCGGAAACACCGCGCCCATGCGCAGACTCGGCGATTCGGGCGTGTGGGAGCTGTTCCTGCCCGGTATCGGGCCGGGGGCGCTCTACAAGTACCGGGTGCACGGGGCGGACGGGCGCGTGGTCGACCACGCCGACCCCATGGCCTTCGCCACCGAGGTGCCGCCCGCCACCGCCTCGGTGATCACGGAGAGCGAATTCACCTGGGGCGACGGGGAATGGCTGCGGGGACGCGCCCGCACCGACCCGCTGCGCGCGCCGATCAGCATCTACGAGGTGCACCTCGGCTCCTGGCGGCCGGGCCTCGGCTATCGCGAGCTCGCCGAGCAGCTCGCCGAATACGTTCTCGCCCAAGGGTTCACCCATGTGGAACTGCTGCCCGTGGCCGAGCACCCCTTCGGCGGCTCGTGGGGCTACCAGGTCACTTCCTACTTCGCGCCGACCGCCCGCTTCGGCTCCCCCGACGACTTCCGTTTCCTCGTGGATCACCTGCACCGCAAGGGCATCGGCGTGCTCCTGGACTGGGTGCCCGCGCACTTCCCGCGCGACGAATGGGCGCTGGCCCGCTTCGACGGCACCGCCCTCTACGAGCACGCCGACCCGCGCCGCGGCGAGCAACTCGACTGGGGCACCTACGTTTTCAACTTCGGCCGCCACGAGGTCCGCAACTTCCTGGTCGCCAACGCGCTGTACTGGATCGAGGAATTCCACCTCGACGGCCTGCGCGTGGACGCCGTCGCCTCCATGCTCTACCTCGACTATTCGCGCCCGGACTGGGAACCGAACATCCACGGCGGCCGCGAGAACCTGGAGGCCGTCGCCTTCCTCCAGGAAATGAACGCCACCGTGCACAAGCATCATCCGGGCGTGCTGACCATCGCCGAGGAGTCGACCACCTGGCCCGGCGTCACCCGACCCACCGAGGTCGACGGGCTCGGCTTCACCATGAAATGGAACATGGGCTGGATGCACGACACCCTCGGCTACCTGGCCCGCGATCCCGTGCACCGCAGCTGGCACCACAACGAGGTCACCTTCTCCCTCACCTACGCCTGGAGCGAGAACTACCTGCTGCCGATCAGCCACGACGAGGTCGTCTACGGCAAGGGCACGCTGTGGACCCGCATGCCCGGCGACGACTACGCCAAGGCGGGCGGGGTGCGGGCGCTGCTCGCCTACCTGTGGGCGCACCCGGGCAAACAGCTGCTGTTCATGGGCCAGGACTTCGGCCAGTTCCGGGAATGGGACCACGATCGCGGACTGGACTGGCACGAGCTGGAGAACCCGCTGCACCGCGGCATCCAGGCCCTGGTCGGCGACCTCAACCAGCTCTACGTCGGGAATCCGGCGCTGTGGAGTCAGGACACCTCGCCGGGCGGGTACGCCTGGATCGACGCCGACGACCGCGACAACAATGTGCTGTCGTTCCTGCGGTACGGCACCGACGGGTCGATCCTCGCCTGCGTGTACAACTTCTCCGGGCGGCAGCTCAGCGGCTACCGCATCGGATTGCCGGAGTGCGAACAGGATTCGTGGTACGAGGTGCTCAATACCGACGCGGTGGCCTACGGCGGCAGCGGCGCGGGCGCCCGCGGGCCGATCCCGGCCGAACAGCAGCCGTGGCACGGCCGACCGGTCTCGGCCGCCCTCACCCTGCCCCCACACAGCGCGATCTGGCTCTCGACCACGCCACCGGTCGCGCGCGACTGACAGGTCCCTATTCCGGCCGGCCCGGCGAGCGTCCCAGCACCGCCAGCACCCGATCCAGCCCCGCCCCCTGGACACCGGGCACTTCCGGCGCGAACGACGCGCCCGGCCGCTCCCGCTCCGGGCCCCGCGGGACGGCCTCGGCCACCGGCAGCGCCGCGCTCAGCAGGTCGTCGTCGAAGTCCACGGTCCGGCCGAGCGCCCGCGCGACGTCCCAGGCGTGCACGACGTAGTCGATGAAGTGGAAGCTCACCGCCAGCGTCCCCGGGATGACGATGCCCTCGCGGACCTCCGGCAAGGGGAACTGCCGTTCCAGAACACCCGGCTCGGCGAAGGTGGCCAGCACGTGCTCGGCCGCCGCGCGGTATTCGCCGACCGGATCCGCGCCGAGCGGCCGCGGCTTCCACAACCCGATATCACCCTCGCCGCGGGCCGCCGCCGCGAACCCGTAGTGCTGAACGATCATGTGCTCCAGCAGATCTCGCAGGGTCCAGCCCTCGCACGGGGTGGGCGCGTCCAGGTCGTCCGAGGTCACCCCCGCCACCACGTCGATGCTCGCGCGCACCGCGCGGGCGTCCAGTGCGAGCAGTTCCGTTCCCGAGGCCAGCAATTCTTCGTATGTGCTTATCATATGCATCAGCTTACTAATTTCGAGCGATCATGACCAGGAACAATCCGGCGAATTCCACACCAACAGGTCCGCTTCGGGCGCACCCTGGACGGACAGTCGGATCAAGCCCGGGAGGGCCCCGTGGACGAGCGCACCAAGATCACACTGGACGAATCCGAGATCCCGCGGCGTTGGTACAACGTCATCCCCGACCTGCCCGAACCTCCGCCGCCACCGCTGCACCCCGGCACCGGGCAGCCCGTCGGCCCCGAGGACCTGGCCCCGCTGTTCCCCATGGAACTGATCCGGCAGGAAGTGAGCGGCGACCGCTACCTCGACATCCCGGACGAGGTCATCGACGTGTACCGGCTCTGGCGGCCGACACCGCTGTTCCGGGCACGCCGACTCGAGAAAGCGCTCGGCACCCCGGCGCGCATCTATTACAAGTACGAGGGCGTCTCCCCGGCGGGCTCACACAAGCCGAACACCGCTGTGCCGCAGGCCTTCTACAACGCCGCCGAAGGCACCCGCCGCCTGACCACCGAGACCGGCGCGGGCCAGTGGGGCAGCGCGCTGTCCTTCGCCTGCGCGCAGTACGGCATCGACTGCGAGGTGTGGATGGTCCGCGCCTCCTACGACCAGAAGCCGCACCGGCGCACCCTCATGCAGACCTGGGGCGCGACCGTGCACGCCAGCCCCTCCCCGGTCACCGCGGCCGGCGCGAAAATCCTTGCCGACCACCCGGATTCGCCCGGCAGCCTGGGCATCGCCATCAGCGAGGCGGTCGAGGTGGCCGCGGCCGACCCGTTCACCCGCTACGCGCTGGGCAGCGTGCTCAACCACGTGCTCATGCATCAGACCGTCATCGGCGAGGAGGCGCTGAAGCAGTTCGCCGCGGCGGGCGAGCGCGCCCCCGACGTGATCATCGGCTGCACCGGCGGCGGCTCCAACTTCGCGGGCCTGTTCCTGCCGTTCCTGCGCGAAAAGCTCGCGGGCCGAGGGAATCCCGTCATCCGCGCCGTCGAACCGGCCGCCTGCCCGTCGTTCACCCGCGGCATCTACGCCTACGACTTCGGCGACACCGCGGGCTTCACGCCGCTGATGAAGATGCACACCCTCGGCCACGACTTCATCCCCGATCCCGTGCACGCGGGCGGTCTGCGCTACCACGGCATGTCGCCGCTGCTCTCGCACATGTACGAGCTCGGGCTGTTCGAGGCGGTGTCCAAGCAGCAGCGCGAATGCTTCGCCGCGGCGGTCACTTTCGCCAAGACCGAGGGCATCCTGCCCGCCCCCGAACCCTCGCACGCGCTCGCGGCGGTCATCGAGGAAGCCAACCGCTGCACCGCGTCCGGAGAGGAGAAAGTCCTGCTCACGGCGCTGTGCGGGCACGGCCACTTCGACATGACCGCCTACGAACGCTATCTGGCGGGCGACATCCCCGATTTCGAGCTGCCCCAAACCCGCATCGAGGCGGCCCTCGCCGGGCTGCCCAAGCTCTGAACACAGATCAGGGAGCTCCCGCCGCAGGATTCTGTTCCGAATCGCCGCGGTGAGAACTCCCTGATCTCCGAAACCGTCAGTACAGCGCGGCGGCCAGCTTGCGGCGGGCGGCGACGACCAGCGGCTCAGCCGGGTCGAAGAGCTCGAACAGCTCCAGCAGATGGGTGCGGACCCGGGTGCGGTCGTCCCCGGCGGTGCGCTTGACCTGGGCGATCAGCCGGTCGAACGCGGCGTCGGGCTGCTGGTTGAACATCTCGAGGTCGGCGGCGGCGATGGCGGCATCCAGGTCCGCCGGGTCGGCGTCGGCCTTGGCCACCGCGGCCGGGTCGAGATCCTGCACGCGGGAGATGAACTGGACCTGCCGCAGCGCGGCCTTGGCCTCGGCATTGTTCGGCTCGGCGGTCAGGATGTCCCGGTAGGCGGCGATGGCGTTGTCGAATTCGCCGCGCTCCAACGCCTCTTCGGCCGCGACGAAACGGGGATCCTCGGGGACCTCCGGCTCGGCGGCTTCACCCTCGCCGACACCGGGGAGCTTGCCGCGCACGGCGTCCACCACGGCGGCCAGCCACTGCGTCACCTGCTCCTCGGGCTGGTTGCCGGTGAAGTCGGCGAGCGGCTGGCCCGCGGCCACCGCGACCACGGTCGGAATGCCCTGCACGCCGAAGGCCTGCGCGATGCGCATATTGGCCTCGGCCTCGACGGTGGCCAGATCCCAGTCGCCGCCGCTGCGGCCGACCAGCTGCTCGAGCAGCTTCACCAGCTCGATGCTGCCCGGGCTGCGCTGCGAATACAGCGCCACCACCACCGGGACCTGGGTGGAGCGCCGCAGCACTCGATCCTCGAAATTGGCCTCGGTGACGGCGTGGTCACCCGGGACCTCCCCCGCGGGGGCGGCCGGCTGCTTGAGAGCGGACAGGTCCACAGCGCCCGACATGGCGGCGGCTGCGGCGGCGGAAGGACGGCGTGCGGGTCGAGTCACGCCATCCAGTTTGTCACGAAGCGGCGGCGGCGGGCGCCGGGGCTCCGCTCAGTTCACCCAGCTGACCCGTCTTGATCGCCCACCGCTCGAAGAGCACGGAGGTGAACGGCACCACCGAGGAGGCCAGCGCGAGAAGCGTGGTCTTGCCCGGCCATTCGAACTCACGCGAGGCCAGCAGGCAGTTGATCGCGTACGCCAGGAACACGACGCCGTGCAGCATGCCGAACACCATCACCGGCCACTTGATCGGCTGATCGGCGATGCCCAGCGCGTCGGCGCGCTTGAGGGCGGAGCCGATGAACAGCAGCACCCAGGAGGGAACCTCCAGCAGGCCGAAGAACCGCACGCGCTTTGCGACCGTAGACAGGTCGAACAGATCACCCATGCCGACCATTCTGCCGGACAACTACGACACCCTGTAGTGGACCTGGTCACATCCTGGACGGCCGCACCGGATTACTGGTATGGGAAATCCATCGAAAGGACGATGCGGGGTCCGCGGGAACGGCCACGGCCCCGGCTCGACGAGCCGGGGCCGTGCCGTACGAGCGTTGCTACTTCACGCGGATGATCAGGGCGTCGCCCTGGCCGCCACCGCCACACAGGGCGGCCGCGCCGACGCCGCCGCCGCGGCGCTTCAGCTCGTTGGCCAGGTGCAGCACGATGCGGGCGCCGGACATGCCCAGCGGGTGGCCGATGGAGATGGCGCCGCCGTTGACGTTCACCTTCTCCGGGTCGATGCCCAGCGCGCGGGTGGACGCGATGCCGACCGCGGCGAAGGCCTCGTTGATCTCGACCAGGTCCAGGTCGGCGGGCGAAATGCCTTCCTTGGCACAGGCTTTCGCGATGGCGTTGGCGGGCTGGTCCTGCAGGGTGGAGTCCGGACCGGCGACGACGCCGGCCGCGCCGATCTCGGCGATCCAGCTCAGACCCAGCGCCTCGGCCTTGGCCTTCGACATGACGATCACGGCGGCCGCGCCGTCGGAGATCTGGGAGGCCGAACCGGCGGTGATGCTGCCGTCCTTGCGGAAGGCCGGACGCAGCTTGCCCAGCGACTCCGCGGTGGTGTCGGCGCGGATGCCCTCGTCCTCGGCGAACACGATCGGGTCGCCCTTGCGCTGCGGGATGGAGACCGGCGCGACCTCGTCGGCGAACAGGCCGTTCTTCCAGGCCGCGGCCGCCTTCTGGTGGGAGGCGGCGGCGAAGGCGTCCTGCTCCTCGCGGCTGATCTTGTCGGTGTCGTTGCGCTGCTCGGTGAGGGCGCCCATGGCCTGGTCGGTGAAGATGTCGTACAGGCCGTCGTAGGCCATGCTGTCGCGCAGGTTCACGTCGCCGTACTTGAAGCCCTCACGGCTCTTCTCGAGCAGGTGCGGGGCATTGGTCATGGACTCCTGGCCGCCGGCCACCACGATCTCGTACTCACCGGCGCGAATCAGCTGATCCGCCAGGGCGATTGCGTTGATGCCGGACAGGCACACCTTGTTGATGGTCAGCGCCGGGACGTCCATCGGGATCCCCGCGGCGACCGCGGCCTGCCGGGCCGGGATCTGGCCCGCGCCGGCGGTGAGCACCTGGCCCATGATCACGTAGTCGACCTGCTCGGGCGCTACCCCGCCCTTCTCCAGCGCCGCCTTGATGGCGATGCCGCCCAGGTCGGAGCCACTGAAATCCTTCAGCGACCCGAGCAGGCGACCCACCGGGGTGCGCGCACCGGACACGATCACGGAGGTAGTCGTCACGTGGGGCCTCACTTACTGTGTGTCGTCGCGGCCCCGCCAACCATCGGAGCCGTACTCCACGGTAACTCCAGGCACTTCGGCGGGGGTATGCGGGTGCGCGCTACCGTCAGTCCTGTGAGCACTACCGAGAACACCGCATTCATCCCGTCGGAATACGTCGTGGCCGTCGATCACGTGGGAATCGCCGTGCCGGACCTGGATTCCGCGGTCGCCTGGTACCGCGACAATCTGGGCATGGTGGAGACCCACCGCGAGATCAACGAGTCGCAGGGCGTCCACGAGGCCATGCTGTCGGTCCCCGGCACGCCCGAGGGCTCGGTCGCTCTCCAGTTGCTGGCTCCGCTCAACGAGGAGTCCACCATCGCCAAGTTCATCGACCGAAACGGTCCTGGCCTGCAGCAGCTCGCCTACCGCGTCACCGATGTCGAGGCGGTTTCCGCGCAACTTCGTGAACGGGGCTTGCGTTTGCTGTACGCAGAGCCGCGTGGCGGAACCGCTGGTTCGCGCATCAATTTCATCCACCCCAAGGATGCTGGCGGTGTGCTGGTCGAACTCGTCGAACCGGCCGCGAAAACTACTCACTAGTACCGTGTTCCGCCCTCCTAAAGAGGGCGTAACAACATTCGCGGTCGGGTCACCATCCGCGACGGTCAGGCTGTAGTTTGTGGGGCATGTCGTCCACTGAGCCCGATCGCAATCGCTTCGTCGCGCTGCCCTTTACCGTTGTGCGGAAGGGTTATGACCGTGACGAGGTGCGTAACTACTTCGACCGTTTCGATGCCGAGCTAAGGGTCACCGCCACCGACCGCGATGCCGCCGCCGCCCAGGCCCGCAACCTGGCCGCCCAGCTCGAGGATGCCCGGGACGAGATCGACGAGCTCCGTAAGGAAGTCGACCGGCTGTCCGTGCCGCCGACGACCGCCGAAGGCATGTCCGATCGCATCTCCCGCATGCTGCGCCTGGCCTCCGACGAGGCCTCCGAGGTCCGCGCCCAGGCTCAGGCCGAGGCCGCCGAGATGATCTCGATCGCCGAGCAGCAGGCCACCGAAATGCGTGGGAAGTACGAATCGCTCCTCTCCGAGACCAAGGAGAAGCGCGAAGCTCTCGAAATCGAATTCGAGCAGACCCTCGCCAACGCCCGCTCCGAGTCCGCCAAGATCGTCGAGGCGGCCAACGCCGAGGCCGACCGCCTCACCAAGGAGTCCGACGCCAAGCGCAAGGCGACGCAGCAGGACTTCGAGGTCACCATGGCGGAGCGGCGCACCAAGCTGACCCGCGCCATGGAGGAGCTCGAGGCCACCTCCCGCGCCGAGGCCGCCCAGCGCATCAAGGACGCCACCGACGAGGCCAACCGCCTCATCACCTCGGCGACCAACACCGCCGATCGGAAGATCGCGCACGCCAAGGAACTCGCCGAGGAAATGCGTGTCCTCCGCGGCCGCGTCCTGGCCCAGCTGCTCGGCATCCGCGGCCAGCTCGACTCGGTCCCGGCCATGCTCGCCGCCGTCAACCGTGAAAGCGAACTCCTCGACGGCGCACCGGAACAGCGTTCCCTCGCCAAGGGCGGCCGCAAGGCCATCTCCGAGGCGCAGGACGACGAGGACCTCGTCGACGACCGCGAGAACGCCGACATCTCCGGCTAATTCCACCACCCGGGCGACAACCCGTTCCGTACGAAGGCCGCCTCCCACACCGGGAGGCGGCCTTCCTTATGCGCCACCGATGTTGTTGCGCGGCACTGTGATGCGGACCGGAGGCGGCCGGGGATCCGGACAGGCCGCGGAAAGCGGCTGTGAAGGCGTTGAGCGCCCAGAGGTGGTCAGGACCAGCGGCGGGTGATGGTGCGGGTGTTGCGGCCCTTCCAGCAGCCCGTGTGCCAGTGCCGGCGGTCGTCCTCGCCTCCGTACTCGGCCCAGGCCACGATGTGCGGGGTGCCGGGTGGGATCACCTGATCGCAGCCGGGGCAGCGATAGGGTTTCGTGGCCCGGGTGCCGGGAACCGTTCGGACGATGAAGGATTCGTCGGTGCCGGGGCCGTGCTCGGTGCGGCCGAAGACATCGCCGAGGGGGCGCGAATCCTGGTGGGATCGCGCCGAATCCTTGGGGCGGGGCTTGCGCCGGGGCATGGGCCTAGAAGAGCCGGAATTCGCTGGAGTCGGTGCCGCGCAGGGCATCGTAATCCAGGGTGAGGCAGCGGATACCGCGGTCGGCGGCAAGGGTTTTCGCCTGCGGCTTGATCTGCTGGGCGGCGAACACGCCGGCCACGGGGGCCAGCAGGGGGTCGCGATTGAGGAGCTCGAGGTAGCGGGTGAGCTGTTCCACGCCGTCGATCTCACCGCGGCGCTTGATCTCCACGGCCACGGTGGAGCCGTCGGCGTCCCGGCACAGAATGTCCACCGGGCCGATCGCGGTCATGTACTCGCGGCGGATCAGGGTGTAACCGGGACCGAGGGTCTCGATGTGCTCGGCCAGCAGCTCCTGCAGGTGCGCCTCGACGCCATCCTTCACCAGACCCGGGTCCACACCCAGCTCGTGCTTGGAATCCAGCTCGATGTCCTCGACCGTGATCCGGAGTTCCTCGCCGGCCTTGTTGGACACCACCCACAGTTGGCTTGTCTCGGAATCGGTTTCCCGCTCCTCCAGCCAGCACGGCGGGCTCATCCAGTTGAGCGGCTTGTAGGAACCACCGTCGGAATGGACCAGCACCGAGCCGTCGGCCTTCATCATCAGCAGACGACGAGCCATGGGCAGATGGGCGGTCAGACGGCCAACGTAATCGACCTGGCAACGAGCAATCACAAGGCGCACCGGTCGAGTCTAGTGACCGGGCTTCAGCCCAGCAGCATCAGGCAGGCGAAAATCGAGCCGCCCGCCAACATCACGTACTCCGGAACATTCAAGGGCCGCACCACGCCGCCCTGCCGGCGAATCGTCAGCCGCCCGATACCCAGACCGAGGCACAGCGCCAGGAAATGACCCACATTGGTGAAGGTGTGCCACAGCACCACCCCGCCCAGCGCGAACGACAGCCAGGTGCCCGCCCACACCCACCGGCGATGCGGCGGCAGCACAGCCACCAGCGCACCCACCACCGTCATCGCGCCATAACTGACACCCACGTCCTGGGCCATGGCGATGCTGCCGGGGATCAGCTGCGACTGCACAGCCACCCACAGGCCCAGCGCGACCAGAACCGTCGCACCGATATGGCCGACGAAGAAAGTGTGCACAAGCTTCACAGCCCCGAACCTGCGCTCCGCCAACGCGAGCAGGCAGGCCAGCATGGGGACGATCAGGAAGGCCGTGGCCGCGCCCTCACCGACCAGGAAAGCGCTGGAGAACAATGTGCCGAAACGGCCGTTGGTGAGATTGTGCAGGTTGGTGCTGGCGTGCAGCAGGATTCGCGTCTCACGGGGAGCGCTCACCATGGTCAGGGCAAAAGCCACCGCCATCAGCACACCCACGTAGCTGTAGGTGGCGGGGAGCCAGAGAGCCGACCACCGGAAGCGGCGGGCGGTGACGGGCCGCTGAGGCGCGGGCGCGAGGACCATGCTGTCGATCATTGTCTTTCTCATCCAGCCGGGACTGGTTTTCGGCTGGGAACTCTCTGTGGGTATATCCCCGGGATACCCGGGGCATATCAGAATACGCCAAAGGCCCCCAGCAGATGCTGGGGGCCTTCGCGAATGATGTTCCGGCGGTGTCCTACTCTCCCACACCCTGTCGAGTGCAGTACCATC
>NZ_JBEXXC010000027.1:0-32979 GCF_040630175.1 Nocardia sp. NPDC005825 | reverse complement strand
CGGGCCGGGGATTCCGGCCCGCACCACCGGTTATCGCCGCGCGGGCGCGCCCCGCAGTTCCTCGATGGTCCGCTCGAACGCCGCGGTGCCGTGGCCCGCGTCGATCTGCCGGTCCACGAGGGCGGCCAGTCCGCTGAGGGGTTCGCCGCTGATTCCGGCGTCGGCCGCCGCGCCACGCAAGGCGTCCAGGGCGGATTTGGTGAATACCAGGTCCTGGAAGACGTCGGCGGTGTAGTCGCCGCCGTCGATGATCTTCGCGTAGGCGGGCAGGGTGTTGGTCATGGCGGTCAGCCATCCGGCGGCGCGGGTGGCGAACTCCGCGGCCGTCACTCCGGCCGAACCGACCAGCGCCGCGCCTTGGAAGAAGCCGCCGAACATGGTGTACATGGCGGTCAGCAGCGCGAAGTCCCACAGCGCGGCCACGCCCGGGTCGGCTCCGAGATAGTCGGCGGCGCCCAGCGATTCGAGGGCCGGGCGCCATGCGTCGAAGACCGTGTGCGAGCCGCTGTAGAGGATGCTCGCCCCGGGGGCGCCGATCATGTCGGGGACGGCCATGATGCCGCCGTCGAGGAATTCGATCCCGTGCGTGGCCGCCCACGCGGCGAGCTCGCGGGACTGTTCGGGTGTGGTGCTGGTCAGATTGAGCCACTGCTTGCCGGTCAGGTCCGCGGCGATGGGATCGAGGGTCTCGTGCACCGAGGCGTGGTCGAGCAGGACCGTGATGATCAGCTCGCCGTCGCGCACGGCGGCACCGGTGGTCGCGGCTGCCACCGCACCCGCGGCGACCACGTCGGCGTCGCGGCCCGGCGTCCGGTTCCACACCGTGACCGGGGTTCCGGCGCTCACGAGTCGGGTCGCCAGCGCGCGGCCCATCGCCCCGAGCCCCAGTACGGTGACCGGGCTGTGCTGGGTGTTCGTCATTGCGGGACAACTCCTTCTGGCAGGGTCGAGGACTTTCGGCGCGCGCTGTATCGAGGTTGCCGGGCTCCGGGCCGGGCGACAAGTACGCACTAATTCCTCAGACACTGACCGGAAGGTATGTGTCCAGCTCGCAGGCGCGACGGCATCGCACGCATGTGTGCACCGAGTGCAGAATTCGGTGTCGTTGCCGAATACCGTGCGGGCGAGGCGATCGCGGCGTGGGCTACTGCCTGTCGGTGGTGCGGGCGGCGGCCCGGGATCCGGCGACACGACCGAAGGCGAGCGCGTCGGCGATGTGGAAGCCGCCGTCCTTGCACCAGGAGTAGGTGGAGCTGACATTGCCCGCGGCGTAGAGGCCGGGGATGGTCGCGCCGAAGGGGTCGAGGACTTCGGCGTGCTCGTTGCGGCGCGGGCCGCCATTGCTCCAGGCCAGGATGGGGGCGCTGGTGAAGGCGTAGTAGGGCGCCTCCGAGATCGGGGCCAGAGTCTTTGCGGGACGCCCGAACTGGTCGTCGGATCCGGCCGCGCAAGCCGCGTTGTAGCGGTCCAGGGTGGCGCGCAGGACCTCCGGGTCGACATGGATCAGCGCGGCCAGTTCCTCGACGGTGTCGGCGCGGTGGATCCAGCCCTTGCCGATCTCGGCGCTGTTGTCGGAGCTCCACTCGTAGCCTTCGATGAGGCTGGCCCAGCCGACGGCGAGGCGTTCGCGCCCGGGAACGATCGAGCCTGCGCGGCGGGCGGACTCGTCGAAGACGATGTGCATCGGGGTGGTCGGGAACAGCTGGTAGCTGCCGTTGATGCGAGCGTGGCCGTGGCCCAGGGCGACGCGCTCGTTGCACAGTCGGCGGCCGTCGAAGCCGAGGTAGACGAAGGCGTTGGTGGCGGGGAAGGCGGTGTAGAAGCCTGCTTCGTAGCCGGGGGCGCGCAGGCCGGGCAGGGTCATCATGTTGGACATGTGCCACAGGTCGGCTCCGGCCTTGACGGCCATGCGCAGGCCGTCCCCGGTGGCGGCGGGGGTGCCCCACACGACCGGGTCGGTCAGGCGCAGGTGGTCGCGGACCAGGTCGGGGTCGGCCTCGAAACCGCCGGTGGCCAGGACGACTCCGCGCGCGGCCCGGATCCGCAGGGTGGCGCCGTCGGCGGTTTCGGCCAGCACGCCCAGGACCGTGCCGTCCTCGGTGACGAGTTCGCGGGCCGGGGTGCCCAGCCGGACCTCGATGCCGCGGGCGCGGACCGCGTCGGACAGAGCCGCCCAGAGCAGTCCGTCGCCCATGCGCCCTTCGACGCCGATCCAGCCGCGCATGACGTCGCTGCCCTCGAGGTCGGGGAACTCCGCGGGCGGCGCGACCGCCAGACCGATCGGGATGCCGAGGCTTTCCATCCAGGCGCTGTTGCGGGCGGTCTCGTGCGCCCACACCTCGATCACCGGTTCGGGGATCGGCCGACCGGCGCTGAGACTGCGCAGGTAGACGGCGGCCCGCTCGGGGTCCTGGTTGTCGAACCACACCGCGCCCGAGACCCGGGTGCTGCCACCGGCCCGGGCGCCGGACTCCTTGTCCAGCACCAGCACTCGGGCCCCGGCGTCGTGGGCGCTGATGGCGGCCGCGCACCCGGCCCCGCCGAAGCCCACGACCACCACATCGGTCTCGACATCCCACGACATTCCCGCGTCGACCACGACCGCACCGTCCTCTCGTCTCGTCCATCGCGAACGGTCCCAGCACCGCGCGCGGACCGAAAACGCCTGTCCCACTCACCGGGTGCCGACGCGGGAGACCGGAGTGCCGCGCCCAGGGTGCGGTCGGCGGATCCGGCCGCCCATCGACGCGGCCGTACCCCGATCTTCCTCCGGCGCCACGCGGCCCGGTCGCCCGTCGGTCCGGTTCTATCCGGCCCATCCGGCGGGTGCGCCGAACCAGGTGGTGAGGGCCTCGACCAGGTCGTGGGGTTCGGCCGAGGTCCAGCACACGATGCCGTCGGGGCGAATCAGCAGAGCTGTGGTGTCGCGGGGCTGGGCCGGTTTGGTGGTGACGATCGTGACGCGATCCGACCAGGGCGCCAGCGCTTCTCGCAGTGCCGGGGAGTCGGTCAGGTCCAGCAGCACGCCGCGGCCGTCGGCGAAGTGGTCGGCGACGCGGGTGCCGTCGGCCAGCTCGAAATCGGGGGTGGCCTTGCCGACCAGGGGATCGGCGCCGCCCAGGTCGTAGCGGTGCAGGACGCCGGAGATCTTGGCCAGGACCTGGGTGGTGGCCGCGCGGGTGTCGAGCAGTTCGGCGGTGACCGCGCGCAGGGCGCGGCTGCGCGGATCGGTGCGCATGAGCGCGATCTGCGCGCGGGTCCAGTCCAGCACCCAGGCGCCGATCGGGTGGCGTTCGCGAGTGTAGGTGTCCAGCAATGATTCCGGGGATCGGCCGCGGATGACGGCGGCCAGTTTCCAGCCGAGGTTGACCGCGTCGCCAACGCCCAAGTTGAGGCCTTGACCCCCGAAGGGGGAGTGCACGTGGGCGGCGTCGCCCGCGAGCAGCACCCGGCCCTTGCGGTAGTCGGGGACCTGGCGGGTGTTGTCGGTGAAGCGGGTCGCCGAGATGACCTTCGTGATCGACACTGCCACCCCGGTGACGCGTTCGAAGCTGTCCTCGAGCTCGCGGGCGGTGATCGGGGCGTCGCGGTCGGCGGGCGGGCCGTCCAGTTCGACGGTGAGGAAACGTCCGGGCATCGGGCCGTTGACGAAGATGCCGGTGGGGGTGGTGTGCCAGCCCAGTGGCACCTCCTCCGCGCCGGTCATCTCGACCATGGCCTGGCGTCCGGTGATTTCCGGGTCCAGGCCGGGGAATTCGAATCCGGCGAGCTTGCGCACGGTGCTGCGGCCGCCGTCGCAGCCGACCAGCCAGCCCGCGCGGATCGTACGGCCGCCGCAGTCGACGGTGACGCCGATCCCGTCGTCGGCGAAACCGGTCACCTCGACACCGCGGCGCACCGGGACTCCGAGTTCGGCGGCGCGCTCGGCGAGCATGGCCTCGATGGACTGCTGGGCGATGAAGCGGAATTCGCCGGCCGGGCCGACATCGGCGAAGGCGGGGTCCTCGCCGTCGATATTGTCCTGCCAGAGCATGATTCCGGCGAAATGCGCGCCCGCGGGCCGCCGCACCGGCGCGATGTGGCTCTGGTCGCGGCCGCCGAACATCTGGCCCATGCGCGCCATGGCCGCCTCCTGGACCTCTCGCATCCGAGGCAGCAGACCCCGCCGGTCCATTGCCTGGGCGGTGGGGACATTGATCGCGCCCGCCTTGACGGTCATATCCGGTGCGGCCAGTCGTTCGACGACCAGGACGTCCACGCCCGCCAGCCGCAGTTCGCACGCCAGCATGAGTCCGACCGGTCCGGCCCCGACCACCACCACATCTCGTGTCTCGTTCATGGGAATCACTGTGGTGGTGGCCGATTGCCGGAGTCTTGCGTCGGCTTGCGTACGGCTTACGCGGTCAGTTCCAGCCGCGCTGGTCCTGCTTGAGGGCGGTGTCGATGGCCAGTCCGGACGCGACCACCATCGACAGCAGCGGCTGTGGCAGCTGGCGGTGGATCTGCACGACGTAGTTGTCGGCGGAGGTGAACATGGTCTTGAGCAGGCCCTCCCACGTCTTGGTGATGCGGGCGACCTCCTGACCGGTGTGGTCGTGGATGGCGAAGTTCCAGGCCCGCCAGTTCTCGGCGCGAATGCCGCCGATCTGCTGACCATTGACCATGAAGGCGAAGTTGATCTTGCCGATCATGTTCTCCTGGATGATCTCACCGATCGGCGCGCCATTGCCGTGCTCGAGCAGGAACTTCGACTTGAACACCTTGGCGGGCCGGGTGATCCGCATCAGGCGCTGGCCGTGGGCGTCGCGGATCTCCAGCTTGTGGGTCATGAACTGGTCGTAGCTGGACAGGAAGCGCACGGCCTTCTTCAGCGCCGACTGCCCGACCTCGGCGACCGCGCCGATCTGGCGGCCGTGCTGGTCGAACACGCTGTACTCGTTGACCATTTCGATCAACTTGACCTTCTGGTTCACCACGAGCACGGGCTCGGTGAACACGGTCCCGCCGCCGTTCTGGGCCGGCGCGACCCCGGCCTGCTGCTGCACCTGGCGCTGGATGTCGCCGGGATTGTTCGCGCTGCCGACCTCGATCTCCCAGGGGCTGGCCTCACTGCGCGGGGCGAACTGCTGGGGTTGCTGCGGGGCGTAACCCTGCTGGGCGTGGGGTTGTTGGGGCGCGCCTTGCTGCAGAAACTGCTGGTGAGGCGCGCTCTGCTGAGCGTACTGCTGCTGGGGTGCGCTCTGCTGCGCGAAGTGCTGCGGGCCGGTGCCCTGTTGCGCGTATTGCTGCTGGCCGGAGCCCTGCTGGTGATGCTGGGGAGCGTACTGCTGCTGTTGCGGCTGCTGCGGCCGGCCGGGTTGCTGGGCCGGGGGTGCGGGTTGCTGTTGGGGCTGCGTGTGATTGGTCCATTGGCTGCCGTCCCACCAGCGCAGAACTGGGGATCCGGGACGCTCGGGGTACCACCCCGCGGGTTGACTCATGGCCCGAATCCTATCGTCGTACAGGGACTCTGCACTTTTTGCACTTTTTGCCGGGTAGTCACCTCTATGATGGGCGCTCGACATCGGGAAGCCGGGTCCACGCCACTCGAGGAAACGGGGAAAACATGTCCGCCACAGTCGAATTCGCGGGTTGCCGGGCGGACACGGAGCGGACGCGATTATGACCGACCTGGTGACGCGAGCCCAGCTCGTCCTGCTGGCCCGGACCCTGCACGTACCGGTGCAGCGGCTCGCCCACCTCGAACGCCTCGGCCCGCACCGGCTGCACGAACTGCAGCAGCGCATGGCGGCCAACCTCTTCGACCGGCACGCGCCCGTCTTCGACCGGATCGCGAAGCTGGTCCCGATCATTCCGCTGGCCATCTCGCTGCCGATCGTGCAGAAACTGGTGCCGCCCACCATGACCGGTCGCGCGGCCGGCGCGATCGGGGTGCAGTATCCGGCCAAGGCCATCGAGGCCCTGGTGCGCATGGATGTCGGCTACGCCGCGGACTGCGCGCCCTATCTGGACCCGCGCACGGTCGGCCAGCTCGCCGACGACGCCCCGCCCGAGCCGGTGGTGGCGATCGTGAACGAGCTGCTCGCGCGCCGCGACTACATCACCGCGGGACCGTTCCTGGCCTATGCCACACCGGAGTTGATCCGCGCCGTCGAACAGGGCGTTCCCGATGACGAGGGGCTGATCCAGTCGGCGGCCTTCGCCTACTCCTCGGAGTCGATCAGCGCCGTGATGCGGCAACTGCTGGCGGGCGAGGCGCGGCGGGTGCCGCGGCTGCTGGGCGCGGTCATCAACGGTTCCAAGGAGTTACGGCTGGCGGCGCTGTCGGTGTTCGCGCGCTGCACGCCCGATGTGATCGCCGCGGTCGGCGACATCCTGTTCGAGGTGGCGCCGCCCTCGGCGGTGGCCGATCTGCTGTCCACCTTCATCGCCGCCGACGCCACCGACGACATGCTGCGGTTCGTCGGGCGGCTCAGCCCGCACGCGCTGACCCGGCTGGCGTTGAACCCGGTGCTGCCCGAGATCGCCGACGCCCTGGTCGACGCGGTCGACGGCAGCAGCGATGTCGGGGTGTGGCGCGGGGTGCTGGAACCGCTGGCTCGCACACCGAACGAGGTGCGCCGCCGCGCCGGGCTGCGGCTGGCCCGCCTCGACGCGGCCACCCTGCTCACGCTGCCCGCACTCGCCCAGGCCGCGCGGTTGTGGCCGCCGCTGCTGTGGGTGCTGGCCGCCACCGATGTCGACGTGCAGTCGCGCATCGGGGAACTGTGGGCCACCGCGACCCGCCTCGACCTCGACGTTCTCGAGCGCCGCATCGCCGACCAGCGCCTGGATTCGATGCTGGCCACCCTCACCACCACCATCCGGGTGCTGCGCTGACCCGGGAATCCTTGCGCGATCACTGATTTCAACCGCCTGGCCGCGGCCCGACCTGCGGCGCGCCGCGGTGCTGGGGGCGGCGGGCCGACACCCGGGCGCGCGGAGGTGGTAGGAAAGTGACGTGTCCGAAACCGCCGAAACCCACACCCCCCGTGCCGTGTCGGAAGTGGTGAACCTGGTCAGCAAGCTGATCCAGTTCGACACCTCCAATACCGGCGAACTGGAGACCACCAAGGGCGAGCGCGAATGCGCGCAGTGGGTGGCCGAGCAACTCGAGGATGCCGGGTACGAGACCGAGTACGTCGAGTCCGGCGCGCCGGGCCGCGGCAATGTGTTCGCGCGCCTGAAGGGCGCGGACTCCTCACGCGGTGCGCTGATGATGCACGGGCACCTGGACGTGGTGCCCGCCGAGGCCGCCGACTGGAGTGTGCACCCGTTCTCCGGCGCGGTCCGCGACGGCTACGTGTGGGGTCGCGGGGCCATCGACATGAAGGACATGGTCGGCATGATGCTGGCGGTGGCCCGCCAGTTCAAGATCGAGGGCACGGTGCCGCCGCGCGACATCGTGTGGGCGTTCGTGGCCGACGAGGAGAACGGCGGCCGCTGGGGCTGCCAGTGGCTGGTCGAGAACCGCCCCGACCTGTTCGACGGCGTCACCGAGGCGGTCGGGGAGGTCGGCGGGTTCTCGCTGACCGTGCCGCGGCCCGACGGCGGTGAGCGGCGGCTGTACCTGGTGGAGACCGCGGAGAAGGGTCTGGGCTGGATGCGGCTGCGCGCCAAGGCGCGCGCCGGGCACGGCTCGTTCCTGCACGAGGACAATGCGGTGACGATCCTGGCGCAGGCGGTGGCCCGGTTGGGCACCCACACCTTCCCGCTGGTGGTGTCGGATTCGGTGGCGGAGTTCCTGGCCGCGGTGTCGGAGGAGTCGGGGCTCGAATTCGATCCCGCCGCACCGGGTATCGAGGATCAGCTGGCCAAGCTGGGCACCATCTCGCGGATCATCGGCGCGACGCTGCGCGACACCGCCAACCCGACCATGCTGCGCGCCGGGTACAAGGCCAATGTGATTCCCCAGACCGCCGAGGCCGTGGTCGACTGCCGGGTGGTGCCGGGGCGTCAGGCCGAGTTCGAACGGGAAGTGGACGCGCTCATCGGCCCGGATGTGGAGCGGGAGTGGATCACCAAGCTCGACTCCTACGAGACCACCTTCGACGGGCATCTGGTCGACGCCATGAACGACGCCATCCTGGCCCACGATCCGGCCGGGCGCACCGTGCCCTACATGCTCTCCGGCGGCACCGACGCGAAAGCGTTCGCCAAGCTCGGGATTCGCTGCTTCGGGTTCGCGCCGCTGCGACTGCCGCCCGAACTGGACTTCTCGGCGCTCTTCCACGGGGTCGACGAGCGGGTTCCGGTGGAGTCGCTCGAATTCGGCGCCCGGGTGCTGGAACACTTCCTGTTGCACAGCTGACGATTCGAAAGGACTGCTCGTGCCCGACTATTCGTACAACCCGTACGCCGCGTTGCCGCAGCTGCCGGAATTCACCCTGACCTCCACCGATATCAGCGAGGGCAAGCCGCTGTCGCTGGATCAGGTCAGCGCGCTGGCCGGCGCGGGCGGCTCGGACATCTCCCCGCAGCTGAGCTGGTCCGGATTCCCGGCCGAGACCAAGAGTTTCACCGTCACCATGTACGACCCGGACGCGCCGACCGCCTCGGGCTTCTGGCACTGGGTGCTCGCCAATGTCCCGGCCACCACGACCAGCCTCGAGACCGGGCAGGCCAGTAAGGGCGGCGTGCTGCCGGCCGGGGCGCTGCATCTGCGCAATGACGCGGGCCTGCACGAGTACACCGGCGCGTTCCCGCCTGCCGGGCACGGGGCGCACCGGTATTTCGTCGTGGTGCACGCGGTCGGGGTGGAGCGGCTCGAGGTCGACGAGCACGCCTCGCCCGCCTACCTGGGGTTCAACCTGTTCATGAACGCCATCGGGCGCGCCACGCTGATCGGCACGCACGAGCAGAAGTAGGCGATCCCGCCGGAATCACTGTGGCCCTGAGCGATTCGCTCGGGGCCACAGTCGTGTCCGCGCGGCGTCACCGGTCGCGGCAGCGCTCGTCCGGATCTAGCCCTGGTCGGCAACAGAGCGTTCGGCCAGCCCACGCAGGCCCGCCGCGAGGTCGTCCGCCGCGGGCGCGTGGTCGGGGTCGATCAGATATTGGACCAGCAGGCCCGCGATGAGGGTTTGCAGGACCGCGCCGATCGCGGCGTCACCGCCGCCCAGGTCCTGGGACAGGCCCGCGCGCGCCTGTTCCTGGGCGGCACCGATTTCCGCGCGCAGGGTGGGAGAGTGCATGGCCTGGGCCATGGATTCGACATTGGCGGCCCAGATCACCCGGTCGCCGGTGAAGGAGTCGATCAGCCTGTGCCAGAAGGCGTTCAGGCGGGCGGGGGAGTCGCCGGTGTCGTCGGCGGGCAGGGACTCGAGGATGTGGGAGACCGCGGCGGCGGTGGCCTCGAGCATGGCCTGGTTGAGCAGCCGGTCGCGAGTGCCGAAGTGGTAGTTGATGGCGGCCAGATTGGCCCCGGACGCGGCGACGATATCGCGCACGGTGGTGCGGGCGTAGCCGCGTTCGGCCAGGCAGTGCTTGGCGGCGGCCAGCAGGTCTTCTCGGGTTCCCACGGGGTCAGCCTAACAGCGGGGTGAACGGTTGTTTGTAACGCACGTTTCAAACAACTGTTTTGAACATGCGTATGAAACGTGTGTATGGTCGGTGGTGGCACGATCCCATCGCACGGAAGACGAGTCCGATATGACCGCACGACCGTTGTCTCCCTTCGAATCCGGATATTTCGCGGCGGACGCCCGGCTGGGCAGCGTGCCCGTCGGCGGGATGCCGCTGTTCATCGGCACGGCCGTGCGCGGCGAGGTCGACGAGCGCATCCTGCGGCGAGTGCTGGGCGAGCTCGCCGCCGGGCATGTGCTGCTGCGCAGTCGCGTGATCACCGTCGACGGGGTCGCGCGGTTCGTGGCCGCGGATGCGGTGATGCCGACGCTGACCGTGCGCGAGGGTGGCGTGGACGAGTACTGGGAGCTGGTGAACAGTCCGCAGGACTGGGAGGCGGGACTGTTCCGGGCGGTGCTGCTGCGCGGGGTGCGCGAGAGCCGGATCGTGCTGGTCATCCATCACGGGATCAGTGACGGGCGTTCGGCATTCGCGCTGCTCGAGGAGATGTGGCGGCGGTATGCCGCGCACGTGGCGGGTGTCCAACCGCCGCCGCACGATTCGGACGACGCGCTGCCCGGCGGGGTCGACGAGTTGCTGGCCGCGGTGGTCGGTGAGGCGGAGGTCGACGGGTTCCTGGCGCATCTCGGCGCGGAGATCGCCGCCGCCGCACCGGCCGATGCGCCGCGCACGATGCCTCACGACGGGGACGGGGTCGGGGACGCGGGGGGTCGATTGGCGTTGCGGCGCATCGAGTTGTCGCCGGGTCAGACCGCGGAGCTGGTCGAAGCGGCTCGGAGCCGGGGGATCTCGGTCAACAGTGTGCTGGCCGGGGCGGCGCTGGCGGCGGTACGCGGGGAACTCGCCGGGGACGGGCCGATTCCGTTGATGTGCGGGCATGCCGCGGATCTGCGACCGGAGCTGTCGCCGCCGGTGCCGGTGTCGACGGTCCTCAATTGCGCTTCGGGCGCGGGGACTCCGGCGCTGGTCGATCGCGACGCCGATCCGCTGGCGGTGGGCGCGGTCGTCGACGCCACCATGCGGGTGCTGCGCGAGAGCCGGTTCCCGGCATTGTTCATGCGCGCCGCGCAGCGCCCGCTCGCGCCGCAGGTGGCCGCGATGCTGGCGCAACCGCCGGCGATCGCGTTGTCGAATATGGGCCGGCTGCCCGCGCACCCGATACCCGCCGGGTTGGAGTTCGTGCGCGACGAGGTGTTCGCGATGGCGGCGGGCATGCCGCCGAAGATGACGATCTTCACCGTGGGTGGGCGGTTGACGGTGCAGGTGGAGTACGACACCGCCGAGCACAGCCACACCCGCATGGGCCGGGTGGCCGAGGCGATGAGCGATCGGCTCGCACGGGTCACCCGGGTGGCCGTGCGCGGTTGAGGGCGGCCGCGCGCGGTCGAGTGTGGCGTGCGCGGCCGGGAACGGCTGTGGGCCCGGACATCACGTCCGGGCCCACATCGATACCGGGGGTGCAGCGCCCCGGGATCAGCTCAGGTTGATGACGCCCTCGGGTGCGGGGGTCAGGTACAGCGCGGCGATCTCGGTCGCGTACTTGGCCGCGATCGGGTTGCGCTTGAGCTTGAGGGTCGGGGTGAGTTCGTCACCGCCGGGCTCCCAGCCCAGATCCAGGATGGTGAACCGCTTGATCGACTCGACCCGGTTCAGCTTGGCGTTGGCCTCGGCGATCGCGCCCTTGATCTCGGCGATGATCTCCGGGTGCGCGGCAAGGGTTTTCAGGTCGGCGTCGGGCACACCCAGCGCCTTGGCCCGCACCACCGCGATATCGGGGTCGAGCACGATCAGCGCGGAGATGTAAGGCTTGGCGTCGCCGATCGCCACCACCTGACCGACCAGCGAGGACGCCGCCTTCACGGTGTTCTCGATATTGGTGGGAGACAGGTTCTTACCCGCCTCGGTGATGATGAGTTCCTTCTTGCGGTCGACGATGGTGACGTAGCCGTCACCGTCGATGGTGGCGACGTCGCCGGTGTGCAGCCAGCCGTCGGCGTCGATGGCCTCGGCGGTCTTGTCGGGCATCTTGCGGTAGCCGTGGGTGACGATGCCGCCGCGCAACAGCAGCTCCCCGTCCTCGGCCAGGCGCACCTCGACCCCGCGCAGCGGGATGCCGACGGTGCCCGGCTTCGGCTTGGCCAGCGGGGTGTAGGTGCCGACACCGCTGGTCTCGGACATCCCCCACACCTCGGTCACCGTGAAGCCCAGGCCCAGCAGGTATTCCAGGGTCTCCGGCGGGATGGCGGCCGCGCCGGACGCGGCCACGCGCAGCTCGTCGAAACCCAGGGCGTGGCGCAGCTTCGACAGCACCAGCGCGTCGGCCAGCTTGTGCTGCACGTCGAGCAGGGCGCCGCGGCCGGTGCCGGCCAGCTCGGCGCGCGCGGCCTGCGCGCCGACGCCCAGCGCCCAGTTCGCGAGCGCCTTCTTCACCGGGCTGGCCTCGGTGGCCAGTTTGGCGTCGATACCGGCCTTGATCTTCTGCCACACGCGCGGCACGCCGAAGAACGCGGTCGGGCGGGCGTCGGGCAGGGCGGCGGCGATCTCGCGCGGGTCGGGCACGCACGTCATCTGGACGCCGGTGAACAGGTTGGCGCAGTGCCCCGAGATCCGGTCGGCCACATGGGCGGCGGGCAGGTAGGACACCGAACGGTCGTCGAGGCCGACGGTCAGCGGGCCCTCGACCAGGCCCACGATCTGGGCGACCACATTGCGGTGGGTCAGCTCCACGCCCTTGGACGGGCCGGTGGTGCCGGAGGTGTAGATCAGCGTCGCCACATCGTCGGGCTGCACGGCCCGCCAGGCGGCGTCGAAGTCGAAATCGGGCTGCGGGGCGGCCTCCACCTCCGCCAGCGTCAGCGTGCCCGCCGCCGAACCATCCACCAGCACAATGTGTTCCATCTCCACGCCGGCGCCGCGCACCACGTCCAGGAACGCCGGTTCGGTGATGACCACCCGGTTCTCGGCATTGGTGAACAGGTGCGCGATCTGCTCGGGGGAGCTGGTGTTGTAGATGGAGAACGGCGTCGCACCCAGGTGCAGCGCCGCGGTGTCGACCAGATTGAACTCGGGCCGGTTGGTCAGCATGATGCCCACCGCGTCCCCGCGCCCCACCCCGAGCGCCGCCAGCCCGGCGGCGATCGCGCGCACCCGCTCCCCGTACTCGCGCCAGGTGATCTGCCGCGTACCCCCCACGGTCCGCAACGCCACCTGCCCCGGCCGCAGCGTCAGGGTTTCCTGGAACGCCTCCGGAATCGTGTGGACGGTCTTGCCCGATGCGTGCGCATACCCGATGTCAGTCGTCATAAGCCCTTTTCCCGATAGCCTCTCGCTTCGCCGTCCACCCGCGCGCCCACCAGCGCGAACCTTCGAAGTCCGAGACCACGACCAACCCGTCACGCGATGGCCACGCGTCACCTGTGGCGCGGCTCACTCATCGTAACCAGACTTTCCCGACTGTGTCGCGGGCTACATGGGCCAGAGTGGTGGCCGAAATTGTCAATTCACCCGGGCGACGGGGGGAGGCGGGCTCAGATCACCGGCGTGGGGTGGTTCTGCGGGCGTTGGGTCAGTTGACGGCGCCACGCCCGCAGTCGGAGGCGGACGGAGGTGCGGGCGGGGTGCCAGGCCACCGCGGTCGCGGCCAGGGTCATGAAGGCGAGGACGGCGAGTTCGCGTGGGGCCCAGTAGATCGCGGCGGCGGTGGCAACGACGCCGAAGGCGACGCAGGTTTGTTCTATCCTTCGGCCGATTCGGCGGAAGGAGAAGGGTGGCAGGCGATGGCCGCGGTGGATTCGCTTGGCTTCCATGTACTCCCGTGCCCAGTGGCTGCGGGGTTCGGTGACGAGGGGCACGCGGGTGACGGTGATGTCGCTTCGTTGCAGGGCGTGCACCTTGTCGGGGTTGTTGGTCAGCAGGCTGACCGAGTGCAGGCCGAGCTGGTCGGTGAGGAAGCGGGCGGCGGTGTCGAACTCGCGGTAGTCGGGATCGAAGCCGAGGGCGCGATAGGCGTCGAAGGTGTTGTGGCCCTCGGTTTGTGTGAGGCGCAGGCCTTCGGCTTTGACTTCGAGGCCCGCGCCTCGGCCTTCCTGTTCGAGGTAGAGCAGCACGCCGGCGTCGGCGCGCTGGATCATGTCCATGGCCTGGTCGAGTTCGGGGCCGCAGTCGCAGTCGTCGGAGTGCAGGGCGTCGCCGTAGAGGCAGCGGGAGTGGATGCGCACCAGCGGGGCGGGGAAACGGCCGATATCGCCGAAGATGAGGGCCTGGCCGCCGTCGCGTCCCGGTATCGAGTGGACTCGTACGCGGATCTGGGCGCCCTTGCGGGTGAGTAGATGACCGGTGCAGGCGGGTTTCTGTGAATTCACCGGACCCGCAACAGCAATCGACTCGTCCGCAACGCTCACGTGACCGCCTCGTATCCCCGCGGGCCGCGATCCGCCGCCCGACAGTGTCCGTTGGTGTGTGGTAACCGCCGGTCAGGACGGTGCGCAGGGGCAGCGATCCGACCGTTGCTGCGGAGTTGCCAGGCGGCACACGCAGACGGTGCCGAAGCCTACCCTTTCCCGGCGATCGCGGAGCGTATCCGGAGAGAATTATCGGCCACCGATTCCGGCGCGCGCCGTTATGCCCTGTTCAGTGATCCGGACAATCAGGACGGCGTCGGGACATACCATTCACTGATGGGTTCTCGGCCGGCGAAAGACGTTAGCCGACAAGCGATATGGGCCAGCCTCGACCACGCCAGCCACTGGATCTCCCGCAAGGGTCAAGAGCTCCGCGTCCGGGTCACCGACCTGCCGACCGACGCCGAAACCGGGCACATTCTGGCCTTCGGATCCATCGACGACGACTGCCTGGTCCGTATCCACTCGCAGTGCCTCTACGGTGAATCGCTGTCGTTCCAGGACTGTGACTGCGGGCCGCAGCTGGAACGTTCCCTCGACCTGATCCAGGCCGCCGGATCGGGCATTCTGGTCTACCTCGAACAGGAGGGCCGCGGGTACGGGCTGCTGGCGAAGGCGCGCGGCTACGAGATCAGCGAGCGCAACCGCCTCGACACCTACGACAGCTACCGGACTTTGGGGTACAGCGAGGATAAGCGCGACTACACCCACGCCGCGCAGGCGCTGGTCGCCCTCGGGCTGACCGAGGTGCGGCTGATGACGAATAATCCGCACAAACTGCAGGCGGTGCGCGACGCCGAGATCCACGCCACCGTGATCCCGCTGCGCACCCCGCCGCGGACTCGCCGGGAAGCCGACTATCAGCAGGCCAAACGCCGTCACGGGCACTGGATTCCGACCGCCGACCCGCCGTGGTCACCCGACCTCTAGGACGCGTCCAGGGTCGCGTCGATCGCCTCGCGGGTGGGCATGGAGTCGGGGATGCTCGTCTCCTTGCTGGCGCGCGCGGGAATCGCCGCGGCGGCCCACACCAGGTTGGCGTGCCCGGCCTGTCGGCGGCGGGCCGGGTCGGCGGGCCGGGGCTGGGTCATCAATCGGGCGATGAACGCCGACGCGAACGCCGATGAGGCTCCGGGCGCTCCCGGGCGGTCGGTTTGGATGTCGGCCCACACCGGCTCCGCGGCGGGGTCCGCGGCCGAGTACATCGCGCAGCTGTCGCCGTACAGCACCACGACCGACCCGACCCCGTGCTTCACCAATTGCCTGGCGATATCAGCGGATTCGACCCCGGGTCGCAGCGCGGCGAGCTCGCCGACCGAGGCGATCAGGTAGTCGACCGTCCGGAGGTAGCCGGGCAACAGGGCGGGGAATCGTTTCGGCGGTGGAGTGGCGCTGACGAACAGCCACGGCCGCGACTCCCGGTCGGCGATCGCGTCGGCCACCGCCGCGAGCACTTCGACGTTCTGCTCGAAGGTCAGCAGCACGGCGTCGGCGTGGACGAGCGCACGCGTGATCGGGATATCGGCGATATCCCTGGCGTCGAAGCGGATCCGGTCGTCCTTGCCTGCCACCGAGTAGTTCCCGCCGTCGCGGGCGACGGTCACCGCCGCGGTCGGAGTCGGTCCGCGCCGCGCACGCAACAGGCTGGTATCGACGCCGCGCGCACGCAGGTAGTCGACGATCAGTGCGGCTTTGTCGTCGTCGCCGACGGCGGCGAACAGACGCGCGTCCACGCCGAGCCGGGCCAAAGCGACCGCGCGGTTCAGTCCTTTGCCTCCGGCGTGCTCGGAGAATTCCCCGTACAGCGAGTCCCCGGCCTGCGGCAGCACATCGACGGTGCAGATGCGGTCCCAGGCGGCGTCGCCGATCACCACGGCGCTCGGCCGTGTCGTCGCACCGGGAAGGCCGTCGGCGGCAACGGACTCGAGGGTGAGCCCCCGCGCCAGCGCCGTGAACGCGTCCTCTTCCCGCCGGCCGCGCAAGGCGCGATTGTTGCGCGGCACCTGAGCGACCGGCACGCCCAGCGCTTCGTGCAGCGTCATCCAATGCAGGGCGAGACTGTCTCGTCGCTGCCCCAGCTCGGGGCCGTAGAGCTCTGCGGCGATCGGTGTCGGCAGTTGGTCGGCCAGCATGGACAGGTTCAGTTCCGCGTCGACGATGAGGCGGTCGGCCGGTTCGAGCGTGCCCGCGATGTACCGCAGCGCTTCGGGCAGCGCCGCTTTCGGGTCGCGGCCGGTGAGGTGTGCGACGCGGCGGACGATGACCAGGCCGAGCAGCGCGCCGAGGTCGACCGAGCGGTCGCGGTCACCGCCCATGGCCCAGCGCTTGCGCAGTTGCAGCAGGGTGTCACGCACGGCGCGCACGTCGTTGTCCTGCGCGGCCGTGTCGGCGCCACTGCTTCCCAGGTTCGGCTGCATCATCATTCGCCCCAACCATAAGACCGTCCACGTTTGAACGTCGGCGGAAACGGCAATCCAATTGTGACAGCGTCAAACTGCGATTCGGAAGTGCCAAATGCCATCCTGGAATTGGCAAATGAGCGCCGCCCGACCAGATGTACCGGGAGGTTCCCGATGACCGGACTACCCACGATCCGGCGGATCCAGCGGCGCGCGCCCCGCGCGTGCGGTGTGGCCGATCCCGATCTCCGGGCGAACATCCCCGTGCGATAGGCGAATTCGCCCGTCCACGTCGCCTCGGCCCAGCTCCGCGTCACACTCGATCCGGCGGTGACGCCTCCTCGTCTCATCGGAGGCCATCATGATTTACCCGAGTGCCAGCTCGATCACCAGCAGCATCACCGGCGAGTGCGCCGAACGCCTGCCCCGCCACCGCGAACCGGCCTGGCGGCTCAGCTGGCGGCAGACTCCGCTGCTGACGCGGGAGGAAGCGCTGGCGGCCATGGAACTGACCGAGCTCCTGCGGCGGGAGCCGGGTCATCACGGCGCGGCCTGGGAGCGTGCGTGCGCCCTCGGCGCCGCCCTGGGCATCGATCTCGAGGATGCCCGCATCGTCTTGCGCGCGCGTCGCAGGGAACGGGGAGAGTCATGACCATCTACACCACCGACGACTGGGCGATGACCAGCGATCTGACCGAGGAGAGCGCGGTGCGGGTGGCCGACCGCTGGACGCTGGCGTGGCGGTGCAGCTGGATGCCGGATCGATTGCTGACCCGCGCACAGGCGCTGGCGGCGATGGTGCTGGCCGAGGTGGTGGCCGTCGACCCGTACCCACGGGGGGAGGCCGCGCAGGGGCGGATGGTCGCCGCGGCGGGCGAGGTGGGGATTCCGTTGGAGCAGGCGGTGTTTCTGCTGCTGCGACGCCGGACGGCTTGACGTACCGACCGATCGGATCCGAGGGGTGGGGCAGAGTCGATGAGGGGATGGCAGGGCCCGCGGCGGCGACCGGTCGCGGCGGGCCGAAGACGGTGCACGGACGGAGATCCCGTGGCGTGCGCCGATGGCCTTGGGAGGTCCTGATGACGATCGATATCACGACGCGGGCGATGACCAGTGACATCAGCCCTGAATACGCGCTGCGCGAATACCGGCGCGGAGAGGTGGTGTGGCGGTTGAGTTGGCTTCCGGCACAGCACCTCACCCACGATCAGGCCCGGGCGGGGATGGAGCTCGACGAGGTGCTCTCCGATCCGGAGGTCGTCTACGACGAGGCCGCGCACCTGTGGGCCGCCGACCTGGCGACCCGGCTGGGGATCGGGGTCGAGCGCGCGGTGATTCTGCTGGCACAGCGATTGGCCGAACGCCTGCACCGGGAGCTGCTCGACGAGGAGCCCGGGACGCCGGTGGCGATGCTGTCGGGCTGGGCCACCGCCGCGCACGGGGCGGCGTCGACGGGGGCCCGCTCCCGGCATCTGTGGGGCTGACCGCACGACCCATCGGCCGTGCGGTTTCCCGGGCGATTCGAAAGGTGTTGCCCGCGAACGGGTCAGGCGCGGGCGCGGTGTTCGGCGCCGACGGCTTCGGAGAGGTTGGTGTAGCCGTGTTCGCGGAGTTTGGCGGCGAGGCCGTGGTGGATGTGTTTGGCCCAGAGGGGGCCGCCGTAGATGAAGCCGGTGTAGCCCTGCAGGAGGGAGGCGCCGGCGAGGATGCGTTCCCAGGCCTGGTCGGGGGTTTCGATGCCGCCGACGGAGATGAGGGCCAGTTTGTCGCCGACGCGGGTGTAGAGGCGGCGCAGGACCTCGAGGGAGCGGTCGGCGACGGGGGCGCCGGACAGGCCGCCCGCGCCGATCGGTTCGACCTCGGCGGCGGGGGTGGCCAGGCCGTCGCGGCGGATGGTGGTGTTGGTGGCGACGATGCCGGCGAGGCCGAGTTCGACGGCGAGGTCGGCGACGGCGTCGATGTCGTCGTCGGACAGGTCGGGGGCGATCTTGACCAGGACCGGGACCGACACCGAGTCGAGCACGGCCTGCAGGATCGGGCGCAGCGAGGCGACGGCCTGCAGGTCACGCAGGCCGGGGGTGTTGGGGGAGCTGACGTTGACGACCATGAAGTCGGCCAGCGGGCCCAGCAGTTTCGCCGAGATCGCGTAATCGTCGGCGGCGTCCTCGGGTTCGACGACCTTGGTCTTGCCGATATTGGCGCCGATGGGGACGCCGCCGGGCAGCCGGTGCGCGAGATGCTCGGCCGCGGCGGCGGCGCCGAAGTTGTTGAACCCCATGCGGTTGATGAGCGCCCGGTCCGCGGGCAGGCGGAACAGCCGCGGCGCGGGATTGCCGGGCTGGGCCTGGGCGGTGACGGTGCCGATCTCGGCGTAGCCGAAACCGAGTGGGCCCCACGCGTCGACGCCGTCGGCGTTCTTGTCGAAGCCGGCGGCCAGACCCAGCGGCGCGGGGAAGTCCACGCCGAACACGCGGGTGCGCAGGATCGGATCGTCGGCCACCAGGACCTTGCCGGTGAGGGCGCGGCCCGGGGTGAACCGGGTCGCCAGCTTCATCGCGGCGAAGGCCAGATGGTGGATGCGTTCCGGCGGCAGCAGGAACATCAGCTTCAGCAGCAGGGCGTACAGGCGCTCATACATAGGGGGTTACATCACCGCCTCGGGTGTCGGGGATAGCAGGGGAGTGGTCTTGCGGCGGCGCAGTAACACGCGGCGGCTGCCGTCGGTGTAGGCGCGCACCCGCGAGAGCTCCCAGCCACCGAATTCGGCGTGAATGGACAGTCGCATGGTGGCGGTGACCCTGGTGATGCCGGGTGGCAGCCGCAGGGGCACGTACTCCCATTCGTCGCTGGATTCCTCCCAGCCTTCCGGTAATGTGCGCGATTGGCGCGCCGATCGTGAGGCCCGAGCCATCACTGCCCTCTCTTCCGCTGGTCCGCGCCGATCCGCTGCAGACCGTCGCCGGTCGCGGATCCCACGAACAGGTCACCGGTGCGGGCATCGACGGTCACCGAGTTGGGCTGGCGCACCGTCGGGTAACGCCCCACCTCTACCGGTATACCCGTCGACAGCTCGTAGCCGACGACTTCGTTGCTGCCTGTCAGCGTCACCCACACGGTCTCCGACCGCTGATCGTAGGCGAGTGCGTAGGGCGAAGAGCCTACCGGGAAACGCTGGTGCAGGACCAAAGGATCAGCGGTGTAGACCAGCAGTTCGGCGCCGGCGGTGTCGGTGACCAGGCGTCGGCCGAAGTGGTCGCCGATCATGTTGGTCACCCCGTCGCCGGCGCGCAGGGCCAGGCCGAGCTTGTGGGCGTCGAGGTCGAGCTCCACGATCGCGGACTGGCGGCGGTCCACCACGACCACCCTGCCGTCGCCGGTGTCGATGGCGTCGGCGGCCGACAGGCCCGTAATGGTGTGGCGCACAGTGCCGTCCGCGTCGAGCAGCAGCACCCGGCCGTCGGCCAGCCCCGCCACCAGCGACCCGTCGGGGCGCAGGCCCACCGAGTGCAGGTCGCCGTCGACGGTGACGGTGGTGAGCGCGCCGCTGGCGACATCGACGCGAACGATCTTGCCGGGCACCGCGATCAGCACCTCGCCGGGCTTGCCCGCGACCAGGGCGGCGGCCTTGCCGGGCAGGGCGACCGGGCGGGTGACGCCCTTGTCGATCAGGTTCAGGGTGGCGCCGGAGTCCACGACCGCGGCCAGGATGCCGGTGGAGGGTTCGTCGAGCAGCAGCGCGATGGGCGCGCTCGCGTTCACCTGCCCCGCCGGGGCGGCGGTGGCGGTGGGTGCGGCGGCCGGGGTGGCCGGGTCGCGGGTGGCGTTGTTCGCGTTGTCCGGCTGGTCCGAACATCCGGTCAGCAGGGTCACCACGGTCACACCCGCGAGGGCTGAACCGATCCAGCCGCGACGGCGCATGCAGCGAACTCCTTACTGACCGAACTGACCGACGAAATCATGCGTGCTCTCTAATCTGACCATGTCCCGGGTTCCAACCGTGTGACCGGGGGTCCGCGTGCCGATCTCACCCGTGCCTCCGGCGCCGACTTGCATGATGTGACATGGGGATTCGGTGGCGGTGTCGGGGCAAGCGGTTACCGTGGAGTGCAAAAGCGGTCTGTATCAGGGAGATCTGTTGGTTGCCGACCAGAGCGCGGGGTTCACCGTCGAGGACGTGACCGTCGGGCGCTACGCGCACGGCTTCGGCGTCACCGGGGACGGGCGGTCCTTCGCCTTCCGAACCCATCGATCCACCCTCACCGTGGAGATCTACCGCCCGGGCGTGACCACCGCGGTTCCGGCCCCGGAGGACGTCGAGGCGATCGCGGTGGCCCCGGTCACCGACATCGATCTCGACGACGAACGCAGCGTGGTGGCCCTGGTCCGCGACCTGATCCCGCAGGCGGTCCCGGTCCCCGCGGCCCAGCCCCGCGAAGCGACCACGGTGCGCGCGCTGCTGGGCCGGTTGGGCGCGGTGATCGAGGGCCGCTGACGCCCGCGGGCGGCGCTGTCTGTGACACAGAGATCACTTCCGGGCGCGGGCCGTGCCAAACTAACGGCACACAACCGCAGTTCGAACTCCCGAGGATGTTGATGCGACTTCGACGACCGGCCGCCACCGCGCTGCTGCTGACCGTGCTGGGCGCATCGCTCGCCGGGTGCGGCGGCTCCGACGACGAATCGAAGATCGCCGAAGCGCGGTCCTCGGCGTATGCGGCGTTGAGTTCGTCCTCGCAGGCCGCCGCCGCGCAGAGCAGCGTCAACCGGCCCGGGATCCCGAGCGCCGCGGAGCTGGACTCGCAGATCAAGCGGGCGCTGGACCCGAACCTGCCCGACAGCGATCGCACCGCGCTGATCGAGGACGGGGAGGCGTTCAAGGACGCGATCCCCGACATGTACAAGGCGCTGGCCGACAATCCGCGCGCGGTGTACGGGGTCAAGGACCCGGTGTTCGACAACCATGACGGCACGCTGACCGCGACGCTGAGCCTGGACAAGGACGGCACCGGCACGAACGTGCGCACCACGGTGGTGCATTTCGTGGCCAAGGACGGGCATTGGAAGATCTCGCGCACGGATCTGTGCGGGATTCTGCGGTCGGCCGACTACAAGACCGCGGCCTGCGGCTGATGCTCGAGGCCGGATCCCTGCGGTGGGGGCGGCTGATCCACCGCTTCCGGTTCCTGGTGTTCGCCGTGTTCGGCCTGGCCGTGCTGGTGTCCGGGTTCTACGGGCGCGACCTGGGCGATCATCTGACCCAGGAGGGCTGGTTCGACGAATCCAGTCAGTCGGTGGCGGCCTCGAAGCTGGCCGACTCCACCTTCGGCCGCGACACCGACGCCGACCTGATCGCGATCTACACCGCCCCGGCGGGGATGACCGTCGACGACGAACCCGTGCGCAGCGCGGTGGCGGCGGAGTTGACGCGGTTGCGCACCGAGCACGCCGACCGCATCCTCAAGATCGATTCCTATTGGGACGGCGCGCTGATGGGACAGTTCGCCGACGCCTCGCGCACCCACGCCTTCGCCAGTATCGGGTTGCGCGGTGACGGCGGCACCGACACCGTCGACAACTATCTGGCCATCAAGAACGAATTCCAGGCCGGCACAACCGGTTCCGGGCCGGGCGGCACCACGGTGCAGCTGGCCGGTCTGCAGCCGGTGGTGGAGGGCATCAACACCGGCATGCAGCGCGACATCGAGCGCGCCGAGCTGATCGCGCTGCCGCTGGTGGCGATCCTGCTGTATTTCGTGTTCGGCGGCGTGGTGGGGGCGCTGCTGCCGGTGCTGATCGGCGGCATGACGATCCTGGGCAGTCAGGGCATCATGCGGCTGCTGACCAATCATCTGCAGGTCAACGTGTTCGCCTCGGCGGTGGTGACGCTGGTGAGCCTGGGCCTGGCCATCGACTACGGGTTGTTCGCGGTGACCCGGTTCCGCGAGGAGCTGGCGGCCGGGCGCAGCGTGGAGGAGGCGACCGCGCGCACCATCGCCACGGCCGGGCGCACGGTGTTGTTCTCGGCGGCGATCATCGCGGTGAGCCTGGGCGCGTTGTTCATCTACCCGAACGGGGTGCTGCGGTCGGTGCCGTTGGGCGGCATCTCCTCGGTGCTGCTGGCGGCGGTGCTGTCGGTGACGGCGTTGCCGGCGGTGTTGTCGATCGTGGGGCCGCGCATCGATCTGTGGGGCTGGCATCGGCTGGCCAGTATCCGCACCGCCGAGCAGATCGATCGCGGATTCTTCTCGCGGCTGGCGGTTTTCGCGATGCGCAAGCCGTGGCTGGTGATCGTGCCGGTGGTGTTGATGCTGCTGGCGTTGATCCTGCCGTTCCGCAGTATCGAGTTCGGCGGGTTGAGCGAGCGGTATCTGGCGGCGGACAATCCGGCGCGGGTGGCGCAGCAGGACTTCGACCGGCTGTTCCCGCATTTCCGCACCGAGCCGTTGAAACTGGTGGTGGTGGGCGCGAATCCGCAGCAGCTCTCCGATATTCGCTACGAGGCCAACCAGCTGGTCGGTCCGCGGATGACGGGTCCGTTCGATCCGGCCGCGCCGACCAAGGATCAGGTGACGGTGCTGGCCAGCGGCCTGTCCGACAAACGCGACGCCGACTCGGTGATCGCGGCGCTGCGCTCGATCCCGCAGCCGGACGGGGTCGCGGTGATGGTGGCGGGCGTGCCCGCGCTCGAACGCGACAGCATCCAGGGGTTGATCAAGGGCCTGCCGCTGCTGGTGCTGATCCTGGTCGCGGCGGCGATCGCGTTGATGTACGCGGCGTTCCGGTCGCTGGTGCTGGCGGTCAAGGCGGTGGTGATGAGCGCGCTCAGCCTGGGCGCGACGCTGGGCGTGCTGACCTGGATCTTCGTCGAGGGGCACGGGGCGGGACTGTTCGACTTCACGCCGGGCCCGTTGATGTTCGCGGTGCTGGTGCTCATCGTGACGGTCCTGTTCGGTCTGTCGACCGACTACGAGGTGTTCCTGCAATCCCGCATGGCCGAGGCCCGCGCGTCCGGTGCTGACGCGCCCGAGGCGATCCGGTACGGCATCGCCCACACCGGTGGCGTGATCACCTCGGCGGCCGCGATCCTGATCGTGGTGACCGGTGCGTTCGGGTTCTCGGATCTGGTGCTGATGAAATACATTGCCTACGGCATGATCGCGGCATTGGTGTTGGACGCCACCGTGATTCGCATGCTGTTGACTCCTGCGGTGTTGAGGTTGGTCTGGCGATGAGCGTGCTCAAGGGCGCGAACCTGCTGTTGATGTTCCTGCTGGAACTGGGGGTGCTGGCCGCGGCGGCCTGGTGGGGGTTCACCGTGTCCGCCCCGATCGCGGTGCGCATCGTGGCGGGGCTGGCGGTTCCGGCGGTGTTCATCGTGGTGTGGGCGCTGTTCGGCGCGGCAAAGGACGCCCGGTTCCCGCAGACCGGGTGGCGGCGTATCGCCCTGGAGGTCGGGTGGTTCGGTGCGGCGGCGGTGCTGCTGGGTCTGGCGTGGACGCCGGTGGCCGGGATCGTGTTCTTCGCGATCTGGCTGGCCAACGGCGTCCTGCGGCTGGTGTGGGGCCAGCAGCAGCTCTGACCGCGCCCGCGGGTGCTCAGCCCCGGACGGGCAGCACCAGTTGCGCGCCGGTGACCGGATGGTCGAACACGTCGACCGGATGCTGGTAGACGCGGGTGAGCAGTTCGGCGGTGAGGATCTCGCGGGGCGGGCCGTCGGCGGCGATGTGTCCGGCATCGAGCACGGCGACGCGGTCGGCGTAGGCGGCGGCGACACCCAGGTCGTGCAGCACGACCACGACTGCCGCGCCCGCGCTGGCACGGTCGCGGGCCAGACGCAGGACCTGTTCCTGGTGGCCGAGATCGAGTGCGGCGGTGGGTTCGTCGAGCAGCAGCGTCGCGGTGTCCTGGGCCAGCACGCGGGCCAGGGCGACGCGGGCGCGTTCACCGCCGGACAGCGCCGGGAACGGGCGTGCGGCGAAACGTTCGACGTCGGTGGCGGCCATAGCCGCGGCGATGGCCCGCTCGTCGTCCTGCTGGCGCGGGGTGCGCGCCCACGGGGAGCGGCCCATGGCGACGACTTCGCGGGCGCTGAACGGGAATCCGACGGTGTGCGACTGGGGTAGCACCGCGCGACGGCGGGCCATGTCCAGATGCGTCCAGTGGGTGAGGGCGTGGCCGTCGAGTTCGACGCTGCCGCCGCTCAATTCGAGCTCCCCGGCCAGCGCGGCCAGCAGCGTCGACTTGCCCGCGCCGTTGGGACCGACCAGAGCCACGATCTGCCCGGCGACGACATCGAAGTCGATGCCCTCGAGGACGGTGCGTTCGCCGCGTTTGGCGCTGACCTTGCGGGCGCGCAGGGTCGCCGCACCCGGTTCGGGGGTTTCGGGCAGGGCGGGGGTGCGCCCGAAGATCGTGGTGAGCTCGCGTAGGCCGCTCATGCCCAGCCTCCCGATCGTGAGCGGGTGCGGCGCAGCAGCCAGAAGAAGAACGGCCCGCCGACCAGTGAGGTGATCATGCCCAGCGGCAGATCCGCGTTGTGGACCAGGGCGCGGGCACCGATGTCGGCGGCCACCAGCACCACCGCGCCGACGATGGCCGACAGCGGGATCAGCACCCGGTGGCCGGGCCCGACCAGCATGCGCACCAGGTGCGGCACGATCAGCCCGACGAACAAGATGATGCCGGTGAACGCGACCCCGGCGGTGGCCAGCACCGCGACCACGACGATCACGTTGCGCCGCAACCGTTCCACGTCCACGCCCAGATGCCGGGCCGCGGACTCGCCCAGCGCGAGCAGGTCCAGGCGCGGGGCCATCCAGATCGCGGCGGCCAGGCCCAGCAGCGTCAGCGGCCACACCACGTTCACCGACTGCCAGGTGGCGCCGTTGAGGCTGCCCATCTGCCAGAACACGATCTGGTCGCGCGCCGCGGGCGAGGCGGAGAACAGCAGGAACGAGATCAGGCCGCCGGCGAAGGCATTGATGGCGACACCGGTCAGCACCAGGGTCACCACTTCGGTGCGGCCGTTGGAGCGGGCCAGCAGATACACCAGCAGGGTGGTGGCCAGTCCCGCGGCGAACGCGCCCGCCGCGACCGACCAGGCGGCCACGAACGCGCCGCCGGCGACGATGACGGTGCCCGCGCCGACCGCCGCGCCCGCGGACACGCCGATCACGCCGGGTTCGGCGAGCGGATTGGCGAACACGCCCTGCAGCAGGGCGCCGGCGGTGGCCAGGGCCGCGCCGACGAGCATGCCGAGCACGACGCGCGGGAAGCGCACCTCCCACAGGGTCACGTATCCGGCCGGGTGGGCGGGCATGGGACCCCAGTCCAGGCCGATGCGGTGCAGGAACGCGCCCGCGACCTCGGCGGGACTGGTCGGCACCTGGCCGATGGCGGCCGAGATCAGCGCGAGCATCACCAGCGCGGCCAGCGCGCCGGCGAAGATGACCGCGTTGCGCGACCATTTGCGGCGTGCGCTGGGAGGCACCTCGACCGCCGGCTCCTGCACGGTCATCGACTCGTCGCCAGCGATCGGTGCGCCGGGGCCGAGCGCGGTGGCAGCGCCGTTGTGCGCCGGGGTGCGGTCGTCGTGGGTGTTGTTCGGTGAATCCATGTGGGGGCCTTGGTTGTCGGCCGCTCCGGGGCTCTTGCTCATGCGGCGGCGGGGCCGTAGACGGCCTTCACGAGGGCCGACAGCACGCGGCCGGTGTTGGGGCCGAAGGAGAGCAGGACGGCGTCGGACATGTCGATCACGCGGCGGTCGCGACCGGCCGGGGTCTGGGCGATGCCGGGGACCTTCTCGAGGCCGTCGACTCCGCCCACCGAGGCCAGGCCATCGCTCATGAGCAGCAGCGCGTCGGGGGCGGCGGCGATCATGGCCTCGCTGGTGATGGGCAGGAAGTCCTTGGTGATGCCCGACGCGGTGCCGGCGTCGATGCCGCCGATGGCGGTGATCAGCGAGTCGGCGCCCGAGCCGGGTCCGGCGATCATGGTGATGGCGGCGCTGCGCAGGTACAGGAACGCGATCTTGGGTTTGGCGTCCTGGTGCGGCACCGAGGCGATCGCGGCGTCGATCTCGGTGCGCGTGCGCTGCCCCAGCGCCTTGCCCGCCTCGGGGACGCCGAGCGCGGCGCCCACGGCCTCGATCTGCGGGACGACTCCGGCCATGGTGCGTCCGGTGTCGAAGTACACGACGGTGATGCCCAGGGCGCGCAGCTGGTCACGCAGCGCGGGGGTGACGGTGGTGGTGTCGGTGAGGAACACCGTGGGCCGCAGTGCCGCAACGGCTTCCACGCTCAGGGTGCCGCTGCCCGAGGACACGGTGGGCAGGTCGCGCACGGCGGGGAACGCCGCGGAGTTGGAGCGCCCGATCAGTTTCGAGCGCAGTCCGAGGGCGACGACGGTTTGGGCGAGGGTGCCGTAGCGGTCGGCGGCGATGATGCGGGAGGTGTCGGTGACGGTGACCGGGGTGCCGTCGAAGGAGGTGACGGTGACCGGCAGCGTGGCAACCGGTTCGGGTCCCAGCGTGACCGGGTCGAGGTCACCGATCTCGGCGGTGACGGGTCCGCGCCCGCCGGTGCTCGTGGTGCCCGAGCCGCAGGCGGTGACCCCGGCGACGAGACCGACACCGAGCAGCAGGATCACCAGCGTGCGGGCGGCGGTGCGGGCATTCACGAGACACCTCATGCAGGCAAGGCTAGCCTGGCTCATTCTGTGCGTGCGCTCACGTCTCCGAGGGCCGCGGCGATGGCACGCGGCAGTTCGAGGGTCTCGGCGGCCAGGATGCCGGTGAGCTGCCCGATGTCGCGGGCTCCGACCAGCATCGAGGCGACCGCGGGCTGGTCGCGGATCCAGGCCAGCGCCACCGCCAGCGGCGAGGTCCCCAGCCCGTCGGCGGCGGTGACGACCGCGTCGACCACCCGCACCGCCCGGTCGTCGAGATGCGCGGTGATCTCCGCGGCGGTGGACTCGTCGGCGCCGCGGGAATCGGCGGGCACCCCGTCGCGGTATTTGCCGGTGAGGATCCCCCCGGCCAGCGGCGCGGTGGCGATGACGCCGATGCCGTGATGCTGTGCGGCGGGCACGAATTCGTGCTCGACACCGCGCGCCAGCAGCGAGTAGGGGGTCTTCGCGGCGGTCAGCGGCGCGGCGGCGGCGAGGGTGGCCAGCTGCCAGCCGTCGTAGCCGCGCGCTCCGGCGTAGCGCACGCGTCCCGAGCGCACCGCCCACGACAGGGTGTCGGCGATCTCCTCGAGGGGGGTGTGCGGGTCCCAGGCGGCGACGGTCCACAGGTCGAGGTGGTCGGTGCCGAGCTGGGTGAGGGTGTGGTCGAGCTGGCGGCGCATGGTGCGCCGGGAGGCGTCGACGGTCCAGCGCACCGCGGCGGGCGCGTCGGCGGGCGCGTCGCTGAGTATCGGTGTGTATCCGGCACTTCCGGACAGCACCAGGTCCTCGCGGCCGACTTCGGCGATCAGCTCGCCGAGGATGTGCTGGGCGGCGCCGTCACCGTAGGCCGGGGAGGTGTCGACGAGGTTGCCGCCGGCTTCGACGAACGCCAGCAGCTGGGCCGCGGCGTCCTCGGCGTCGGTCTCCCTGCCCCAGGTGTGGGTGGCCAGCCCGAGCCTCGACACCCGCAGTCCGCTGCGGCCGACCGTCCGTTGTTGCATCACCGCGCTTGCCCTTTCGTCACACGCGTCAGCCTAGGCGCACCGGCGGCCCGCGCCCGGCTACGGCCCGCGCCGAGCGCGGCGAATTCCGGCGCGCGCGAGCCGGAACCCGATTTCACCCGGGGGTATCGGGCGCGCCATCACCGCCCGGTAGGGTCGCAGCGTTGCGGCGGGGCGCGAACGCCGCGCCGGTGGCGGCCCGGGGCGTCGAAATGCTCACCGGGAGCTGATGATTCGGGACTGGAGGCGGCGTGGGTGAGTCGATGACGTGGGTGCAGGCGCTGGTGCTGGGCCTGGTGCAGGGTCTGACGGAATTTCTGCCGATCTCCTCGTCGGCGCATCTGCGGATCGTCTCGGCGGTGTTCTTCGGCGATGACGCGGGCGCGTCGTTCACCGCGGTCACCCAGCTGGGTACCGAGGCGGCGGTGCTGGTGTATTTCGCCAAGGACATCTGGCGGATCCTGGTGGCCTGGTGCACCACGGTGTGGATGAAGGTCGCTGGGCGTCAACATGATTCGGTGCCGCTGCACGAGCGCGCCACCACGCAGCTGCCGGTGCTGACCGAGGACGGCTCCTTCGCCTACGGCCCCGATCCCGACACCCAGCGCGAATTGGACTACCGGGTCGGCTGGTATGTGATCATCGCCACCATCCCGATCGGGGTGCTGGGTCTGCTGTTCAAGGACCAGATCCGTACCGGCGCACGGAATCTGTGGCTGATCTCGATCATGCTGATCGTGTTCGCGCTGGTGATCGCGGCGGCGGAGTACTACTCGGGCAAGACCTACGGGCGCGCGCGCCGCCCGATCGAACTGCTCACCACCCGTGACGGCCTGATCATGGGCCTGGCCCAGTGCCTGGCCCTCATCCCGGGCGTGTCGCGTTCGGGGGCGACGAGCTCGGCGGGCCTGTTCTGCGGTCTGACTCGTGAGGCGGCGGTGCGGTTCTCGTTCCTGCTGGCCATTCCCGCGGTGCTGGCCTCGGGCCTGTTCAGCCTCCCCGACGCCTTCGAACCCGCTGGTGAGGGCCTCAATGCGTCGGGTCCGCAGCTGCTGGTGGCCACGGTGCTGTCCTTCGCGGTCGGGTACGCGTCGGTGGCGTGGCTGTTGAAGTTCGTGGCGCGCCACTCGCTGGACTGGTTCGTGGGCTACCGCATCGTGCTGGGGTTGACGGTGATCGCGCTGCTGGCGACCGGCGTCGTGTCGGCGACCTAGTCGGTAGGCTGTCCCGGTGACGGTGATCCTGTTGCGGCACGGCGTGTCCACGTCGAACATTGCCCGCACCCTGGCCGGGCGCAGCGCCGGCGTCGATCTGACCGACCGTGGCCGTGAGCAGGCCGCGAGCCTGGTTCAGCGGCTGGGATCGCTGCCGATCGAGCACATCGTGTGCTCGCCGCTGCTGCGCTGCCAGCGCACCGTCGCCCCCTTGGCGGACAAGCTGGGCCTCGAGGCCGACCCGGATGAGCGGCTGCTCGAGGTCGACTACGGCGATTGGACCGGCAAGGCGCTCGCCGACCTGGTCACCGAGCCGTTGTGGAAGGTGGTGCAGCGGCAGGCGTCGGCGGCGCGGTTCCCGTCGGGCGAGTCGCTGGCGGAGGTGCAGTTCCGTGCCGTGTCCGCTGTGCGCGAACGGGATCGGCAGTTCGCCGAGCGGCATGGTAGCGATGTGTTGTGGATTGCGTGCACGCACGGCGATGTCATCAAGTCGGTGCTGGCCGACGCGTTCGGCCTTCACCTCGACGGCTTCCAGCGGATCGTGGTGGAACCGGCGTCGATCAGCGTCGTCCGCTACACCCCGAACGCCCCCTATGTGTGGCGTCTCAATGACACGGGTACCGATCTGTCCGGGTTGGCGGCGATTTCACCGCGAACTGGCGGCGAATCGCGCTCGGGGCCGGTTCCCGGCGGAGAAACGGGTACCACCGACAGTACGGATAATGGGGCTGGCGAACGCCCCGATTCATCAGTGTGAGTGAACCGAATGGAGGTGCAATGGGCCGGGCAATCCATATCTTCCGCACCCCCGATCGTTTCGTCGCCGGCACCGTCGGCGAGCCGGGCGACCGCGCGTTCTACCTGCAGGCGGTGCAGGAGCCGCGGGTGATCAGCGTGCTGCTCGAGAAGCAGCAGGTGAAGGTGCTGGCCGATCGGATGGGTCTGCTGCTCGACGAGGTGCAACGGCGCTTCGGGACCTCGGTGCCCCCGCAGGCCGCCGACGTGGCCGACACCGCGCCGCTGGTGACGCCGATCGACGCCGAATTCCGGGTCGGCACCATGGGTTTGGGCTGGGACGCCGACGCGGGCGCGGTGGTGGTGGAGCTGTTGGCGATCACCGAGACCGAGGTCGACGAATCGGTGGTGCTCGATGACACCGAGGAGGGTCCCGACGCGGTGCGGGTGTTCCTGACCCCGGTGCAGGCGCGGGAGTTCGCGTTGCGCTCGGCACGGGTGATCGCGGCGGGCCGACCACCGTGCCCGCTGTGCGGGGAGCCGCTGTCCACGGCCGGGCACATGTGTGTGCGCACCAACGGCTACAAGCGCGGCGACATCTTCGGCGCCACCGAAGCCGACGACGACTCCGACGATTCCGAGGACTGATCCGGTGCCGGCCTCCAGCAGCCCCACGGCAGACCGGTCGTGGCAGACCGCCGAGTTGACGGTGATCGGTCAGGTCACCACCGCCAGCAACGTCACCCTGGTGTGCGAGGCGGGCGCGGGCGGGCAGCGGGTGGTGTACAAGCCCGAGCGTGGGGAGCGGCCGTTGTGGGACTTCCCCGACGGCACCCTGGCCGGGCGGGAGGTGGCCTCGTATCTGGTGTCGCAGGCGCTGGGGTGGGGCGTGATCCCGGAAACGGTGTTGCGGGAGGGGCCTTTCGGGCCCGGCATGGTGCAGCGCTGGATCGACACCGCCGAGGACGAGCCGAGCCCGGGTCTGGTGGATCTGTGCCCGGTGAGCGCGATCCCCGACGGGTATCGGGAGGTGCTGCGGGCGCTGGATCCGGGCGGGCATCCGGTGTCGCTGGTGCACGCCGACGACGAGCGGCTGCGGCGGATGGCGGTGCTCGATGTGCTGATCAACAATGCCGACCGCAAGGGCGGGCACGCCCTGCTGGCTCTGGACGGGCGCGTGTACGGGGTGGATCACGGGATCTGCCTGCACACCGAGCCGAAGTTGCGCACGGTGTTGTGGGGGTGGGCCGGTGAGCCGGTGGCCGACGAATTGCTCACCGACATCACGGTTTTGGTGAAGGCGCTGCCCGGGGAGCTGGGTGAGCGGCTGGCGGGGTTGATCACCGACGCCGAGATCGACGCGCTCGAGGCGCGGGGGCGGGCGTTGCTGGACGAGCCGGTGATGCCGTTGCCCGCCAGTCAGCGGCCGATTCCGTGGCCCGCGTTCTGACCCCCGCCGTCCCGGTCGCCGCGGCGTTCTCGTCGCGCTGATTGCAAGCATTGACACCGCCGGGTCGGCGACTAGGGTGCAGGTCGGCCCGGTCGGGCGCGTGTCGTGGGGCACACCGGTGCGGGGGCGGCGACGTCGCGGCCCGATCCCAGGGATAACCTCGAATCATGCAGTCCTGGTCCGATACCGCTGTCCCGACCGTCCCCGGATCCGGACCAGCGTTGCGTTTGTTCGACACCGCCGACAAGCAGGTGCGCCCGGTGACCCCCGGCGCGACCGCGACGATGTACGTCTGCGGCATCACCCCCTATGACGCCACCCACCTCGGCCACGCCGCCACCTACCTGACCTTCGACCTGGTCAACCGGTTGTGGCGCGACGCCGGCCACGAGGTGCACTACGTGCAGAACACCACCGACGTCGATGATCCGCTGTTCGAGCGGGCCGAACGCGACGGCATCGACTGGCGTGAGCTGGGCACCCGCGAGATCAACCTGTTCCGCGAGGACATGGCGGCGTTGCGGGTGATCCCGCCGCGCGACTACATCGGCGCGATCGAGTCGGTGCAGGAGGTCGTGGACCTGGTCGACAAGCTGCTGGCCTCGGGCGCGGCGTACGTGGTCGACGACCCGCAGTATCCCGACATCTACTTCCGTCACGACGCGACCGAGCAGTTCGGCTACGAGTCGGGCTATGACCGCGAGACGATGGACCGGTTGTTCGCCGAGCGCGGCGGGGATCCGCAGCGGCCGGGCAAGCGCGATCCGATCGACGCGCTGTTGTGGCGGGCCGAGCGCCCGGGTGAGCCGTCGTGGCCGGCGCCGTTCGGGGCGGGCCGTCCGGGCTGGCACATCGAGTGTGCGGCGATCGCGGTCAACCGCATCGGCACCGAGTTCGATATCCAGGGCGGCGGCAGCGACCTGATCTACCCGCACCACGAGTACTCCGCCGCGCACGCCGAGGCGCTGGTGAAGGGGCGTCGCTTCGCCCGCCATTACGTGCACGCGGGCCTGATCGGGCTCGATGGCGAGAAGATGTCGAAGTCGCGCGGCAATCTGGTGTTCGTGTCCAAGCTGCGCGCGGCGGGCACCGATCCGGGCGCGATCCGGCTGGGCGTGTTCTCCGGGCACTACCGCAGCGACCGGGAGTGGTCGGATGCGGTACTGGCCGACGCGGTTTCGCGGCTGGCGTTGTGGCGTTCGGCGGTGGCGCTGGACTCGGCTCCCGAGGCGACCGACACCGTGGCGCGGGTGCGCCGGCACCTGGCCGATGACCTCGACACCCCCAAGGCACTCGCGGCGCTGGACGCGTGGGCGCAGCAGGCGCTGGCCTACGGCGGCCCCGACGCGACGGCTCCGGCGTTGATCAAGGACACCGTCGACGCGCTACTGGGTCCGCGTGATCACAGTTCTGACCTGCCGTGGCACGGGCGAACCCCACGGGTCCCCGGCGAACATGCTCGCGAACGTGACCAGGCAACTCGATCCC
>NZ_JBEXXC010000026.1:0-49932 GCF_040630175.1 Nocardia sp. NPDC005825 | reverse complement strand
CGGCCCCGGCGCCCGCGGGTGCCTTTCGGCATCTCGGGGGGTACTGCCTTCCCCCCACTTCCGCGGGCGTGGCCGCCCCCGGGCGGGGGCGCCGCCACTCGCGAATTGTCTTGCGTTACTTGATCTCGGCCAGGACGGTGCCCTGGGTGATGGCCGCGCCGGCCTCCACCGCGAGACCCGTGATGACACCGGCCTTGTGGGCGGTGACCGGGTTCTCCATCTTCATGGCCTCGAGCACCACCACCAGGTCGCCCGCCTCGACGGACTGGCCCTCTTCGACGGCCACCTTGACGACGGTGCCCTGCATCGGAGCGGTCACGGCATCACCGGAGGCGGCACCCGCGCCCGCGCCACCGCGCTTGCGCGCCTTGGGCTTCTTGCGGACGACGCCCGCGCCATTCGCGGACGCGGCGGCGCCGACCGAGAACTGACCCGGCAGCGACACCTCGAGGCGACGGCCACCGACCTCGACGACGACCTTCTGGCGCGGAGCCTCTTCGTCCTCTTCGATGGCGACAGCGCCGGTGTAGGGCTCGATGTGGTTGTCCCACTCGTTCTCGATCCACTTGGTGTAGACGTCGAACTTCTCGCCGTCGCCGATGAACGCGGGGTTCTCGACGATGTGGCGGTGGAACGGGATGACGGTCGCGAGACCCTCGATCTGGAACTCGGCCAGCGCGCGAGCGGCACGCTGCAGCGCCTGCTCACGGTTCTCACCGGTCACGATCAGCTTGGCCAGCATGGAGTCGAACTGACCGCCGATGACCGAACCCTCGACCACACCGGAGTCGACACGCACACCGGGCCCTGCGGGCTCGCGGTAGACGACGACCGGGCCGGGCGCCGGGAGGAAGCCGCGACCGGCGTCCTCACCGTTGATACGGAACTCGAAGGAGTGGCCGCGCGGGGCCGGGTCCTCGGTGATGGACAGCTCGTGGCCCTCGGCGATGCGGAACTGCTGGCGCACCAGGTCGATTCCGGCGGTCTCCTCGGTGACCGGGTGCTCGACCTGCAGGCGGGTGTTCACCTCGAGGAAGGACACGGTCTCGCCCTGCACCAGGTACTCCACGGTGCCGGCGCCGTAGTAGCCGGCTTCCTTGCAGATGGCCTTGGCGGAGGCGTGGATCTTGCCGCGCACCTCGTCGGACAGGAAGGGGGCCGGGGCCTCCTCGACCAGCTTCTGGAAGCGGCGCTGCAGCGAGCAGTCACGAGTACCGGCGACCACGACGTTGCCGTGCTGGTCGGCGATGACCTGCGCCTCCACGTGGCGGGCCTTGTCCAGGTACTGCTCCACGAAGCACTCACCACGACCGAACGCCGCGATCGCCTCACGAGTGGCGGACTCGAACAGCTCCGGGATCTCCTCGATGGTGTGCGCGACCTTCATGCCACGACCACCACCACCGAATGCGGCCTTGATGGCCACCGGAACGCCGTACTCCTTGGCGAACGCGACGACCTCGTCGGCGTTCTTCACCGGGTCCTTGGTGCCCGCGGCCATCGGCGCGTTGGCGCGCTCGGCGATGTGGCGCGCGGTGACCTTGTCACCCAGGTCGCGGATGGACTGCGGCGACGGACCGATCCAGATCAGTCCGGCGTCGATCACGGCCTGCGCGAAATCGGCGTTCTCGGAAAGGAAGCCGTAGCCCGGGTGGATCGCGTCCGCGCCGGCCTTCGAGGCGGCGTCGAGGATCTTGTCGAACACCAGGTACGACTCGGCCGAGGTCTGACCACCGAGCGCGAACGCCTCATCGGCGAGCTTCACGAACGGCGCGTCGGCGTCCGGTTCGGCGTACACGGCCACACTGGTGATACCGGCGTCCTTGGCGGCCCGGATCACGCGCACGGCGATCTCGCCTCGGTTGGCTACGAGGACCTTTGTGATCTGCGCGTTGGCATGGTTGGGCACTGAGCCTCCTGTGCTCTGGATACTTTCGTCTGTCGGCAGTGTAGGCATCGTGCCAACAATGACCGAACCCGGCTAGGGCTACCAATGAGTAGGCCCAGAGAGTGGGCATGCGACTCTCGAGGCCTAATTTTTAGAACCTGTTCTACCAGACTCCGCTGAAGCCTCCACCGGTAATCCCCCGAAGGGGGTTCGGGCGTTACGAGCTTGCCACGACCGAGGGCGGCGCGCCGGGTTCTTCACCGATCACGATGGGCGCCCCCACGGCATTGGCCCACTCGGTCCAGGAGCCGTCGTAGTTGCGCACCCCGTCCACGCCCAGCAGGTAGGTCAGGACGTACCAGGTCAGCGCCGACCGCTCCCCCACCCGCGAGTAGACCAGCGGCGCGACACCCTCGATCACCCCGCCGTAGATGACGTCCAGCTCGACCCGGGGCCGGAAACGGGCGTCCGCGCCCACCGACGAGGTCCACGGGATATTGACCGCGGTCGGGATGTGACCCGCCCGCAGCGCCTGCTCCTCGGGACGGTCCAGCACCACCAGATCGCCGGTGTACTCCTCGAACGCACGCGAGTCGATGAGCGGCCCGCCCAGGTGCGCCACCACATCCTGCCGGAAGGCGCGCGCGGACTTGTCATCGCGATCGGCCACCGGATACTCGCCCCGCCCGGCCGCGGGCACCTCGAAGGTGGTGTCGCGGGCTTCGGAGATCCAGGCGTCGCGGCCACCGTCCAGCAGGCGCACGTCCTCGTGCCCGAAGAGGGAGAACACCCACAGGGTGGCGGCCGCGGTGCCATTGGATTTATCGCCGTAGACGACCACGGTGTCACCGCGTTCGATGCCCTTGGCCCGCATAAGGTTGGCGAAGGTCGCGCCGTCGACGACATCGCGGGTACGCGGATCGATCAGCTCGGTACGCCAGTCGATCTTGATGGCACCCGGGACATGGCCGATGTCGTATAGCAATATGTCTTCGTTGGACTCAATGATCTTGAGTCCCGGCGTGCCGATGTTTGCCGACAGCCACTCTGTGGTTACTAGTCGGTGAGGATGTGCGTAGGAGCCGAATGAGTGATGCGGATCCGGAGCGACAGGCACGTTGTGGTCCTTCACACGTGGTGGGTTAGGTATTGGCGGTTCGATTCTCTGCACCGATCGTAGGCATGTGGCGGTTACGAAACTCGTTTCAGATCACGAATCGGATGATTGGGCGAATTAAGCGCAGCTTCATCCGATAAAGTCTCTCGGAGAGGAGGGGTGAGCTATGTCCGATTCTTGGCCGCGACGGCGACTGCTTGCGATCCTACGTGGCGCCAGCGAGCCTCTCGATGCCCAGGAACTCGCGCGCGTCACCGGACAGCATGTGACAACAGTGCGTTTCCATTTGGATGTGCTGACCCGGGAATCGCTGGTCCGCCAATTCCAGCAGCCGCCCCGCGGCCGCGGCCGCCCGCGCATCGGCTATACCGCTGTACAGCGATCGGTGGGTTATCAGGAATTGGCGCAAGTGCTGGCCGATCAGCTCGGCAGCGACCCGCGCCGCCGCTCGGAAGCCGCCATCAGCGCCGGCCGCGCCTGGGGCTCGAAACTCGAAGCCGCAGACCAGCCCATCGAAACGCTCGAGGACGCCAAGGACCTCACCGTCACCCTGATGTCGGAACTCGGCTTCGCGCCCGAACGCGACCAGGCCGGCGAGACCGAACAATCGGCCCTGATCCGCATGACGGCGTGCCCGCTGCGCGAACTCGCCCGCACCCACTCCGAGGTGGTGTGCGGCGTACACCTGGGCCTGATGCGCGAAGCCCTGGACCGCAACGGCGGCCGGGAGAGCGTGAACGTGCGCCTGCACCCGTTCGTGGAGCCCGAATTGTGCGTGGCGCGACTGGAATTGCTGCAAGGCCGCCCCGGCGAGGACGCGCACGAGGGTCAGCCCGAGACCGACGAGCCCGGATCAGCCACCGGCGAGCCCAGATTGGCGCCCTCGGCCGGGCGGATCGCGCCGCAACTACGCGCGGCCACCGATCCACAGCCGCGCAATGCCGACACCCACCTCGGCAAGCAGTCGACGAACCAGTGGTAGTCCGATACCGATGACGCTCGACGGGTCGCCGTCGATCTTGTCCACGAACCAGCCGCCCATGCCGTCCAGCGTGAAGGATCCGGCCACCTGCAGCGGCTCCCCCGTCGCGATGTACGCGTCGAGTTCCTCCGGCTCGGGTTTGGCGAAATGCACCGTGGTGGAACTGCAGTCGGCGGCCTCGCCGACGATCTCCCCGGCATTCAGCCGCAGCACACAGTGACCGGTCAGCAGATCAGCGCTGCGTCCGGCCATCTCGGCCCAGCGCGCGCGGGCGACCTCGGGAGTCAGGGGTTTGCCCTGCAGAACGCCGTCGACGAGCAGCATCGAATCGCAGCCCACGACAACGGAATCGGTGAAGGCGGGATCACCCGCCAGTTGCCCGGCCACCTCCAGCGCCTTGGCGCGGGCCAGCTCGATCACCACTCGATCGGGCGGGGTGTCCGGGGGAAGAGCCTCGGCCACGGCGTCCTCGTCCACGTGGGACACCCGGACGACCGGCTCGACGCCCGCGTTGCGCAGGACGCCGAGCCGAGCCGGAGATTGTGACGCCAGTACGAAGACGGTCACAAGCCGTCAGTCGCGCAGGTGCGAGAGGGCCGGGAAGGCGTAGGGGGAGAACGGCGAACTGCCGCGGTGCAGCAGGGTCGGGCGACCCCACATGTCCGCCGGGCCGCGGTCGGCCGGGGCGGCGGCGGTCGCCGACGCGGCGGCGAACACGCTCACCAGAGCGGCGAGCTCGAGGTCGGTCGGGTTGCCCTTCAGGACCTGGATGACCGGACCGGTGCTCGCCGGTTCGATCTCCGCGACGGCGGTGTCGATGGCGTCCGCCAGATCCTCGACAGCCAGATCCAGTTCGGCGGCGCGCAGTACCTCTTCATCGGCCATGGTCGTCACAGCGCCAGTCCTCCTGTCCTTCGCCGCGGGGGTGGTGCGGCGTTCCTTCATCTTTGCCCGGATGAGGCGATCGTGCGCGGTACGAGTCCCACTGTCCTATTCGACAGTGTGCGCCTCACACCGCGCATATCGCATTTTCAGAGCGGAATGTTGCCGTGCTTCTTCGGCGGCAGCGACACCATCTTGCGCTCCAGCAGACGCAGCGCCGACACGATCTGGCCGCGGGTGTGCGACGGCGGGATGACCGCGTCGACGTAGCCGCGCTCGGCCGCCACATACGGGTTCACGAGGGTGTCCTCGTACTCGTTCTGCAGCTCGAGGCGCAGAGCGTCAACGTCGTTGCCCTCGGCGGCCGCGGTCTGCAGCTGCTTGCGGTACACGAAACCGACCGCTCCGGACGCACCCATGACCGCGATCTGAGCGGTCGGCCACGCCAGGTTCACATCGGCGCCCATGTGCTTGGAACCCATGACGTCGTACGCGCCGCCGTAGGCCTTGCGGGTGATGATTGTGATCTTGCCCACAGTGGCCTCACCGTAGGCGTAGAGCAGCTTGGCGCCGCGGCGGATGATGCCGTTGTACTCCTGGCCGGTGCCCGGCAGGAAGCCCGGCACGTCGACCAGGGTGATGATCGGGATGTTGAAGGCGTCGCAGGTGCGCACGAAGCGCGCGGCCTTCTCCGACGCGTCGATGTCCAGGCAGCCCGCGAACTGCGAGGGCTGGTTGGCCACGAAGCCGACGCTGCGGCCGTCGATGCGGGCGAAGCCGACGATGACGTTCATCGCGCGCTCGGCCTGGACCTCGAGGAACTCCTCGTCGTCCACCAGGCGCTTGATGACCTCGTGCATGTCGTACGGCTGGTTCGGGGAGTCCGGGACGATGGTGTCCAGCTCGAGGTCGGCCTCGGTGAGGTTCTCCTCGATGGCGCCCGCGTTGGCGGTGGCCGGGAAGCGGGGGGCCTCGGCGCGGTTGTTGCTGGGCAGGTAGCCGAGCAGGTCGCGCACGTAGTCCAGGGCGTCCTGCTCGCCGGAGGCGACGTAGTGCGCGACACCGGACTTGACCATGTGGGTGTGGGCGCCGCCCAGCTCCTCCATGGTGACTTCCTCGCCGGTGACGGTCTTGATCACGTCGGGGCCGGTGACGAACATCTGCGAGGTCTGGTCGACCATGACGACGAAGTCGGTCAGGGCGGGCGAGTAGACGTGGCCACCCGCGGCCGGGCCCATGATCAGCGAGATCTGCGGGATGACACCCGAGGCCTGGATGTTGCGGTGGAAGATCTCACCGTAGAGGCCCAGGGAGACGACGCCCTCCTGGATGCGCGCGCCGGCGCCCTCGTTGATGCCGACCAGCGGACGGCCGGTCCGCAGGGCCAGGTCCATCACCTTGACGATCTTCTCGCCGTAGACCTCGCCGAGGGAGCCACCGAAGACGGTGACGTCCTGGGAGAAGATGCAGACGTCGCGGCCGTCGATGGTGCCGTAGCCGGTCACCACGCCGTCGCCCAGCGGACGCTGGTTCTCCAGGCCGAAGTTCACGCTGCGGTGCCGGGCCAACGCGTCGAGCTCGACGAAGGAGCCCTCGTCCAGCAGGGCGAGGATGCGCTCACGCGCGGTCATCTTGCCTTTGGCGTGGACCTTGTCGACCGCCGCCTCACCCATCGGGTGCTTGGCCTCTTCCAGCCGATTGCGCAGGTCAGCCAGCTTGCCGGCGGTGGTGTGGATATCGGGGGCACCCGCCGAACCCGGCGAAGGCTGATGCTGGACACTCGTCATGCCCCGGAGTGTAACCAGTACCAGACCTGCTTCGTAATCCAGTCGGGGCTACTCGCGAGTACGGTTATTGACTACCCGCCAGTTAAAACCCGCTGGTAGAGCAGCATATCCGGCTCTTCCACCGGGCAAACTCGAACAATGTTCAATAGTGGATCTCGCCAGTCATCCCGGCCAGCTTTTGGCGGGGTCCACACTTCGGTTCACCGCGCGTCGCCGGAACCGGCGACGGCTCAACGCATTACGCCCGTGTGGCCCGTCGAGTAGCGGCCCGGCTGCGGCCAGATGGTGAGCCCATGCGCCCCGCGGCCGACCGGAATCCGGGCCAGCAGCTTCCAGTCGACGATGTCGATGGCGTACACCTCGCCGTGGTTGCGGCCCGAGACCCAGAACACCCGCCCGTCCGCGGACAGGTTGCCCATATCGGGGCTGCCGCCGCCGGGGATGCGCCAGGTGTCGGCCAGCCGTCCGGTGGCGAAGTCCCAGACCGAGATGCTGCCCTCGCCGCGGTTGGTGATGAGCATCCGCTTCGAGTCGCGGGTGATGTAGAGGCCGTGGGTGCCGCGGCCGGTCTCGACGAAGCCGGTGTTGTCGAAGGTCCGGGCGTCGAAGACGTAGATGCCGCCCGCCATCATGTCGGCCACGAAGAAGGTGCGGCCGTCGGGCGAGAGCTTGACGTCCTGCGGCATGCCGGACGACCCGCCGGGCAGGTCGATCATGCGCAGCAGGCTCAGGCCCGCGATGTCGACCACGGCCATGCGCCCGCCGAATTCACAGCTGACCAGGGCGGTCCGGCCGTCGGCGGTGAAGTCCATGTGATTGACGCCCTGGCATTCGGGCACCGCGATGTCGTGGAGTTTCTGCCAGCCGTGCGGGTCGTAGAAGTCCAGGGAGCGGTCGGCCTCGGCGACGACCAGGGCGTATTTGCCGTCCGGGGTGAAGTACATGTTGTACGGGTCGCGGACGGGGATCGGGTCGCCGGGCTTGCCGGTGCGCGGGTCGATGGGCAGCAGGCTGCCGCCGCCGATGGGCAGATCGTTGTTGGCGTAGAGCGTCTGCAGGTCGTAGGAGGGCACGACGTGCTGGGGTTCGCTGCCGCCGGAGGGGTAGCTGTCGACGACCTCGAAGGTGGCGGGGTCGATGACGGTGATGGTGTGCGACTCGCTGTTGGGGACGTAGACCCGGGTGGGCTGTCCGGCGACGGCGGGGCTCAGTTCCCGGGTGGCGGCGTAGACGTCGGTGGGTGAGAGCGGCGGCGGCATGCCGGGCAGTAATCGCGGGGCGTCCGCGGCGGCGGGGACCGCGCCGGGCGGGGTGGACGACGGAGTGGCGGTGGGCGATGCGGGCCCGGGGTCACCATTCGAGCAACCGGCCAGCATCGCCACCGCGAGAATCAGACCCAGACGTGCACGGCGCGCGATCACAGGCCGCACCGTGCCATACGCGCATTGCGGTGAGCTGACATGTCGTCGAATAGTAGGCGGCGACACGCACGTTCGCGGCGAGATAACGGAGTGTCGTGTCACGCCACGCAGTTCCGGCAAAAGCGATCATCGAGCAAATGAAGGCGAGCCGGACCGCGCGTCCGGCTTGCGGCTCAACCCAATACGCGACCGAGGGCGGCTACCGCCTCGTCGAGTTCCGCCTCGGTTACCGTCAGCGGCGGGCGGAAACGGATGCCGCGTTCCCCGGTGCCGAGGATCAGCACGTGCTCTTCCTCCCGCAGCCGGTTCACCACGTCGTTGCGCCGCTGCGCGGATTCGAGGGTGATGGCGCACATCAGGCCGCGACCGCGCGGATCGGTGACTTCCGCATGGACGATGGACAATTCGGTGAGCCGGGCCAGCAGCCGGGGGCCGAGTTCCCGAGCGCGGTCCACCAGGCACTCGTGTTCGATCACCTCGAGGATCCGCCGGGCCCGGACCATGTCGGCCAGGTTGCCGCCCCAGGTGGAGTTGAGGCGCGAGCTGACGTGGAAGACGTTGTCGGGCACCTCGTCCACGCGGCCGCCCGCCATGATGCCGCAGACCTGGGTCTTCTTGCCGAAGGCCACCACGTCGGGTTCCAGTCCGAGCTGCTGGTAGGCCCAGGTGGTGCCGGTCATGCCGACGCCGGTCTGCACCTCGTCGAGGATGAACAGGGCGTCGTGTTCGCGGCACAGCGCCTGGACGGCGCGCAGGAACTCCGGCCGCAGGTGCCGGTCGCCGCCCTCGCCCTGGATCGGCTCGGCGATGAAACACGCTATGTCGTGCGGGTTTTCGTCGAAGGCGCGGCGGGCCTGATCGAGGGCGTGCCGTTCGGCGGCCTCGATGTCGGGGTGGTCGGGACCCACGTACGGGGTGTCGATGCGCGGCCAGTCGAACTTCGGGAAGCGCGCGGTCTTCACCGGATCGGTGTTGGTGAGCGAGAGCGTGTAGCCGCTGCGCCCGTGGAAGGCCCCGGTCAGATGCAGCACCTTGGTGCCGAGTTCGGCTGGGCGCCCGTGGCTTTCGTTGTGCCGGGACTTCCAGTCGAAGGCGGCCTTGAGGGCGTTCTCGACGGCGAGCGCGCCGCCGTCGATGAAGAACAGGTGCGGCAGACGCGGATCGCCGAGCACGCGCACGAAAGTGTCTACGAAGCGCGCCATTTCGACGGTGTAGATGTCGGAGTTGCTGGGCTTGTTGAGCGCGGCGGTGGTGAGGCCGGCCAGGAAGGGTTTGTCGCCGAGCAGGGCCGGATGGTTCATGCCCAGCGTGTTGGACGCGAAGAAGCCGAACATGTCCAGGTAGGAGGTGCCGTCGCGGGCGTCGACCAGTCGGAGTCCACGGGATTCGCGCAGATCCAGTACGAGGTCGAAGCCGTCGGCGAGGATGCTCGCCGACAGGATCTCATGCACCCGGGCGGGGGTGACAAGGGTGGTTTCGGCGGCCGCCCCGAGCCGATCGAGTCCGAGGGTCACGCCCTCAGCGTAAATGAATTTTTACGGCAATGCCCGTAAGTTCCGGAACAATTACGTCCGTAACCGTGTCGTCATCCGAATGTCTTCGGCCTGACCGGGGCTACTTGTCATAGAATGTTTGCAGAATGATGGTGCTTCGCGTCCTGACATTGGCCGTAGCGCGGATCTCCTGCAGCAGCTGCTCCAGGTGTCTGGGCGAGGCCACCCGCACCATGAGCATGTAGCTCTCGTCTCCGGCCACCGAATGACACGCCTCGATGCCCGGAATGTGCTGCAGCAGAGCGGGAGCGTCATCGGGTTGCGACGGGTCGAGAGGAGTGATCGCGACGAAAGCCGACAGCATCTGGCCCAGCGCCTCGGGATCGACGTTCGCCGTGTAGCCGCGAATCACGCCCCGCGCCTCGAGCCGCCGCACCCGCGACTGCACCGCGGACACCGAAAGGTTGGCCTTCTCCGCCAGATTGGACAGGGTGGCGCGACCATCGGCAATCAGCTCACGGATCAGCAGTCGATCGATGTCGTCGAGTACAAGTTTCGCCGGTGTATCCGCCATCAGCGAAGGCTAACGCAGCGAAACGAACTCGGTTGCCGGAACCCAACCTGGAGCATGTAATGACTCACGCACTGACCGAGACCGCGACCCGTGAGCTCCGCGAGCGGACGGAGGCGCTGCTGCGCCGGCTGGGCGTCGACACGCCCGAGCCGGGTGAGCTCTCGGCCCGAACCCCGATCACCGGCGGTGAGCTGATCACCCTGCGCGCGAGCGACTCCGCCGCGGTGGACGCCGCCATCGGCCGGGCGCACGCGGCCTTCCGGGACTGGCGGACGGTCCCGGCGCCGCAGCGCGCGGCGGTGGTGCGGCGGCTGGCGGCGCTGCTCACCGACCATCGGGACGACCTGGGCGAACTGGTCACCCTGGAGGCGGGCAAGATCGGCGCAGAGGCCCGCGGCGAGGTCCAGGAGATGATCGATGTCTGCGAGTTCGCCATCGGGCTGTCGCGGCAGCTGTACGGACGGACCATGCCGTCGGAGCGGCCGGGCCACCGGCTGATGGAGACCTGGCATCCGCTCGGGGTGGTCGGGGTGATCTCGGCGTTCAACTTCCCGGTCGCGGTGTGGGCGTGGAACACGGCCATCGCGCTGGTATGCGGGGACACGGTGGTGTGGAAGCCGTCGGAGACGACGCCGCTGACCGCGCTGGCCTGTCACGCGCTGCTGCGCCGGGCGGCGGTCGACGTGGGCGCGGATCCCGAAGTGCACCAGTTGATCCAGGGCCCGGCGACGGTCGGCGAGCAGCTGGTGGACGATCCGCGGGTGGCGCTGGTGAGCGCGACCGGGTCGGTGCGGATGGGGCAGCTGGTCGCGCCGCGGGTGGCGGCCCGATTCGGGCGCTGCCTGCTGGAGCTGGGCGGCAACAACGCCGCCATCGTCGCGCCCTCGGCGGATCTGGAGCTGGCCACCCGGGGCATCGTGTTCGCGGCCGCGGGCACCGCCGGTCAGCGCTGCACCACCCTGCGCCGATTGATCGTGCACGCCGAAGTGGCCGAGCCGCTGCTGAATCGGATTTCGGCGGCGTATCGGCAACTGCGCGTGGGTAATCCGCTCGAGGAGGGCGTTCTCGTCGGGCCGCTCATCAACGAGCGGGCCTACGACGGCATGTGCGCGGCGCTGGATCGGGCACTGGCCGACGGCGGCGAACTGCTGTGCGGTGGTGAGCGTTTCGAGGGGCCAGACGAGAACGCCTTCTACGTCCGCCCGGCCCTGGTGCGCATGCCCGCGCAGACCACGGTGGTGCGGGAGGAGACCTTCGCGCCGATCCTCTACGCGATGACCTACCACGATCTGGACGCGGCCATCGAGCTGCACAACGCGGTGCCGCAGGGCCTCTCGTCGTCGATCTTCACCCGCGATCAGCGGGAGGCGGAGCGCTTCCTGGCCGCCGACGGGTCGGACTGCGGCATCGCCAATGTCAATATCGGCACCTCGGGGGCCGAGATCGGCGGCGCGTTCGGCGGCGAGAAGCAGACGGGCGGTGGCCGCGAGTCCGGGTCGGACTCGTGGAAGGCGTACATGCGCCGGGCCACCAACACCGTCAACTACTCCACCGAACTGCCACTGGCACAGGGCATCCGGTTCGAGTAGCTAGTCCTCGGAGCCGATCGCGCGCACCTGCTCCTCGTACCGCGCCCGCACCTGCTGGTCGGCGGGGTGCAGGGCGCGGTCGCCGTTGAACAGCCGCCGGACCAGCCGGACCGCGGGCTCGGGCGCGGCGGCCAGGGCGACGTCGATGGGGCCCAGGTAGTTCGGGACGGCGACCTCGGCGCGCCGGCTGCGCACGGTGCCGACGACCGCCGCGGCCACATCCTCGGGATCCACGGTGGGCATGCCGCCGCCCAGGGCCAGGCCCGAGGACAGCCGGGTGCGCACCGCCGACGGCATGACGCAGCTGACGCTGACACCGTGCGGCGCGAACTCCAGGCGCGTCGCGGCGGACAGGCCGACGGCGGCGAACTTGCTGGCGTTGTAGACGGCCAGGCCCGGGATCGGGATCTTCCCGGCCAGCGAGGCCACGTTCACCACGTGCCCGTGGCCGCGCTCGATCATGCCGGGGACGACGGCGCGCATGCCGTGGATCAGACCCCAGACATTGACGTCCATGGTGGTGTGGCCCACCGTGTCCGATTCGTCGAGGAAGGCGCCCGCCGGCATGACGCCCGCATTGTTGACCAGGATGTCGATGCGACCGAAGTCGGCGACGACCTTGTCCCACCGCGCCCGGTCCCGCACGTCCAGCTCGAACGCCTGCGCGTCGATTGCGGCCGCGGCGGCCTGGGCGGCGGCGATGTCCACGTCGGCGATGGCGACCTGCGCGCCCTTGCTCGCGAACAGTTCGGCCGCGCACCGGCCGATGCCGCGACCCGCACCGGTGATCAGGACCCGCGCACCGGCGAGATCGATGGCGGGGTAACCGTTTCCGAGGATGCTCATGCGAAAACTCCCTGTTCGACCCGGCCGCGGAGGCTGCCGAGACTGTGTTCGAAGGTGGGGAGACGGCGGCGGCCGTCCATGAAGTTCGGGCCCATGACCGCGAGGTCCTCTGCGGTGGCGTCGAGGCGCAGCACCTTGACCCCGCTCGCGCGCAGCAGGGCGATCTCGGCATCGAGCTTCTCGCTCATGCGGTTTCGCAGCTGCCGTTCGACGAAGTGGCCCGCGCTGGTGACGGGCAGGCGGCCGGTGGAGGCCATCGGCGTGATCACCACGACCTCGTCGAGCCCGGCGGGGATGAGCAGGTCGACGGAGGCGGTGGAGGCCGCGCCGCCGTCGACGAAGTGGCGTCCCGCGATCGGAACGGCGGGGAACCAGCCCGGGATGGCCCACGAAGCCCGCAGGGCCGCACCGAGATTCGCGTCCGGCGCGGACGGCGATCCGAACGCGACGCGTTCACCGCCGGCATTGTCCATGGCCACCAGCCAGGTCGCCGGGTGCTGCACCCAGTCGCGGCCGGGGTTGAGGCGTTCGGCCAGGGACTGCAGCCAGCCCGGGTCGCCGCCCCCCAGCGGCAGCAACCCGCTGCCCGCGGTGAGCAGGGCGTGCCCGTTTCCGGGGCGGGCCAGCAGTTCTCGGACCGCGCGGCCGGGCGCGCCCAGGCGCGGGCGCGGCAGCGGCGGGAATCGTCCGGGCTCCGAACGCATGTGGGCGGTGAGGATCGGGTTGGCCGAGGTGCCGCGCTGCATGGCGACCAGCTCGTCGACGCCGATCCCGCTGCCCAGCATGGTGAGCGCTTCCGCGCCGGCGGAGGTGCCGATCATGACGTCGGCGGTGCGGGGATCCCAGTCCAGAACATCCTGGACGGCGGCGAGCGCGGCGACGATCCAGGCCATCCCGACGGTGCCGCCGCAGCCGATGGCCAGGCCACGTCGCTGTGCCCCGTTCCTATAACTCATATTTTCGCACACTAGCAGTTTTCGAATACCGCCGGTATCCCAAATCTGCGAGAACCTAGAATCTCCCCCATGGCACGACTGACCAGGACCGAGAGCCAGGCCCGCACCCGCGCGGACCTGCTCGCCACCGCGCGCGACATGTTCCTGACAGACGGCTACGCCAAGACCAGCCTGGAACGGGTGGCCGAGGAGGCCGGGTACTCCAAGGGCGCGGTCTACTCGAACTTCCGCACCAAGTCGGCGCTCTGCCTCGAGGTGCTGGCGCTCATCCACGAGACCAAGTTCGGGGAGATCACCGAACTGCTCGCGGGCGACGAGACCTTGGAAACGCGGCTCGACCGCTTCCAGGGCTGGGCCGAACGCACCCTCGGCGATGTCGGCTGGACCATGCTGGAATTCGAGTTCGCCATCGTGGCCCGCGACGATCCGGCACTGCAGGCCGCCCTGGTCTCGAATCTGAGCCTGATGCGCGGCACGGTCGCGGCGCAATTGCAGGGACTGGCCGACTCCACGGGCCTGACCCTGCCGATGCCGCCGGAAGACGCCGCCACCGCGGTGCTGAGTCTCGGTCTGGGACTGGGCATTCAGCGCGCCATCGATCCGAGCCTGCCCGCCCGGCTGCTCACCGACGCCGTGCGCGCCATGCTGCTGGCTAGCGGAAGTGCAGCGTCCATTCGCCGCGATAGTGCAGCCGGGTCACGCTGATCGGCGGAACGTCGATGCGCCAGAACGAATTCGCGGGCGCGTCCAGGGTGACCAGCAGGGCGGCGCGGATCACCGCCGGGTGCGTGATGGCGATGGTCGGCTCGCCGTCGAGGGCGATATCGGCGAGCCACTCCCCCGTGCGCTCGATGACGTCGACGACCGCCTCGCCGCCGTGGCCGCGAAAGTTCGGATCGGTGAGCCAGAGGTAGAGGTCCTCCTTGGGGACGGACATGAGCTCACCTCCGCGCCACGCCCCCGCGTCGAGGTCGCGTAATCGGTCGTCCTCGTCACCCATCAGGCCCATGAGGGTGGCGGTCTCGACGGTGCGGCGCTCGGGCGCGGTGATGACGCGCGCGGCATGCAGCCGCCCGCACGAGGAGACCGCGCGGCGCCCGGCTTCGGTGAGGGGTTCGTCGACGGGGAATCGTGCCTTGCGCATGGCCTCGGTCATACCGTGACTGACCAGGTCCAGCCGGAGCACCTTCTGCACGGTCCGAAGCCTACGCGCGGGGCCGGGGGCCGCGGCGGGATTGCCTGCCCTTCGCTCCGCGCCCACGCCCCGGTTCGCGGGCTCTGTCGGTGGGCGGGTGCAGACTGGGACGATGGATCGGTTCTCGCCCGCGACTCGAGAGTGGTTCGACGGCGCCTTCCCCGCGCCGACCGCCGCTCAGCTGGGGGCCTGGGAATCCATCGCGGCGGGCCAGCACACGCTGGTGATCGCGCCCACCGGGTCGGGCAAGACGCTGTCGGCGTTCCTGTGGGCCATCGACCGCCTCGCCACCCGCGAACCCGAGCCGGGGCCGCGCAAGACCTCCGTCCTCTATATCTCGCCGTTGAAAGCGCTGGCGGTGGACGTGGAGCGGAATCTGCGCGCGCCGCTGGTGGGGATCACGCAGACGGCGAAACGGCTGGGGGTGGCCGCGCCCGAGATCCGGGTGGGGGTGCGGTCGGGTGACACCAGTGCGGCGGATCGGCGGGGCATGCAGCGCACGCCGCCGGACATTCTGATCACCACGCCGGAATCGCTGTTCCTCATGCTCACCTCGGCGGCGCGGGAGACGCTGAGCGGGGTGCACACGGTCATCGTCGACGAGGTGCACGCCATCGCGGGCTCCAAACGTGGTGCCCACCTGGCGCTTTCACTCGCCCGGCTGGATCTCCTGACCGCATCGCCCGCACAACGCATCGGGCTGTCCGCGACCGTGCGGCCGCCGGAGGTGGTGGGCCGGTTCCTGGTCGGGAGCGCGCCCATCACCATCGTCGCGCCGCCCGCGCCCAAGACCTTCGACCTGTCGGTGCGGGTGCCGGTGGCGGATATGACCGAACCCGATGCGGGAGCCCAGGATTCGGATCAGCCCGGCTCGATCTGGCCGCACGTGGACGAGGCCATCGTGGATCTGGTGCTCGAGCATCGGTCGTCGATCGTGTTCGCGAATTCGCGGCGGCTCTCCGAGCGGCTCACCGCCCGTTTGAACGAGGCGTACGCGGCGCGGATCGGGGAATCCGTGGACACCGAGCACGCGCCGCCCGCGCAGCTCGGGGCGTCCACCGAGGTGATCCACGGCGCCACAACGCTTCTCGCGCGGGCCCACCACGGGTCGGTGAGCAAGGAGCAGCGGGCACTCATCGAGGACGACCTCAAGAGCGGGCGGCTGCGGTGCGTGGTCGCGACCAGCAGCCTCGAACTCGGCATCGACATGGGCGCGGTGGATCTGGTGGTGCAGGTCGAGGCGCCGCCGTCGGTGGCCTCCGGATTGCAGCGGGTCGGCCGGGCCGGGCACCAGGTGGGCGAGATCTCGCGGGGCGTCATCTTCCCCAAGCACCGCACCGATGTCATCCACTGCGCGGTGGCGTCGCAGCGCATGGTGGCCGGGCAGATCGAGCAACTCCAGGTTCCGCTGCATCCGCTCGACATCCTGGCGCAGCAGACGGTCGCGGCCTGCGCGCTGGAACCCATCGACGCCGACGCCTGGTTCGACACCGTCCGCGGCACCGGAAGCTATGCGGCGCTGCCCCGTTCGGCCTACGAATCGGTGCTCGATCTGCTGGCGGGCCGCTACCCCTCCGACGAGTTCGCCGAACTGCGGCCCCGCATCGTGTGGGACCGCGACGCCGGGACGCTCACCGGCCGTCCGGGGGCGCAGCGGCTGGCCGTCACCTCCGGCGGCGCGATTCCCGATCGCGGCCTGTTCCCGGTGTTCATGGTGGGCGAGAAGGCCTCCCGCGTGGGCGAACTCGACGAGGAGATGGTGTACGAGTCCCGGGTGGGCGATGTGTTCGCCCTGGGTGCGACCAGCTGGCGGATCGAGGAGATCACCTTCGACCGGGTGCTGGTGACGCCCGCGTTCGGGCTGCCCGGCCGGTTACCGTTCTGGCACGGCGATTCCCTGGGCCGACCGGCCGAACTCGGCGCGGCCCTGGGCGAATTCGTGCGGCACGCCGGCCAGGAGGTCGAGAAGACCACGCGGGCCCGCAAGTCCGCGGCGGACTCCGAGGTCGAAACCGTCGCCCTGCAAGGCGGATTGGACGAGAACGCGACGGCCAATCTGGTGGCGCTGCTGGCCGAGCAGCGGGAGGCCACCGGTCAGCTGCCCACCGACAAGACGCTGGTCGTGGAACGCTTCCGCGACGAACTCGGCGACTGGCGAGTCGTCCTGCACTCCCCGTACGGGCTACCGGTGCACGCGCCGTGGGCGCTGGCGATCGGGGCGCGACTGCGGGAACGGTTCGGGGTGGACGCCGCGCCCACGCCCTCCGACGACGGGATCGTGGTCCGGCTGCCGGACACCACCGATGATCCGCCCGGCGCGGAACTGTTCGTCTTCGAGACCGACGAGATCGACGACCTGGTCACCGAACAGGTCGGCGGCTCCGCGCTCTTCGCGTCCCGCTTCCGGGAGTGCGCGGCCCGGGCGCTGCTGCTGCCGCGCCGCGACCCCGGCAAGCGCGCGCCGCTGTGGCAGCAGCGGCAGCGGGCCGCCCAGCTGCTGGATGTGGCCCGGAAGTTCCCCGAATTCCCGATCCTGCTGGAGACGGTCCGCGAGTGCCTGCAGGACGTGTACGACCTGCCGTCGCTGCGGGATCTGCTGGGCCGGGTGGCACGACGGCAGATCCGGTTGGTGGAGGTGGAGACCGCCGCCCCGTCGCCGTTCGCGAACTCGCTGCTGTTCGACTACATCGGGCAGTTCATGTACGAGGGCGACAGCCCGCTCGCCGAACGACGCGCGGCCGCACTGTCCCTGGACTCCAGTCTGCTCGCGGAGCTGCTCGGCCGGGTCGAGCTGCGCGAGCTGCTCGATGCCGCCGTCCTCGAACAGACCGAGCGGGAGTTGCAGCGGCTCACCCCCGAACGTCATGCCCGGGACATGGAGGGACTCGCTGACCTGCTGCGGCTGCTCGGGCCGTTGACCGCCGAGGAGGCCACCGAGCGATGCGTGGACGATCCCCGGGAGTGGTTCGCCGAACTCGTGAAATCGCGCCGCGCGCTGGAGGTTTCCTTCGCGGGTTCGCGGTGGTGGGTGGCCATCGAGGACGCCTCCCGGCTGCGCGACGCGCTCGGCGTCCCACTGCCCATCGGCGTCCCAGCGGCTTTCATCGAACCGGTCGCGGACCCGCTCGGCGATCTGATCGGCCGCTACGCCCGCACCCATGGACCGTTCACCCTGGCCCAGGCCGCTCACCGCTTCGGCCTCGGCCCGGCCGTGGCGGCGACCGCCCTGCACCGGCTGGCCCTCGAAAAGCGCGTGGTGGAAGGCGAATTCACGCCCGGCGCGGCGGGCACCGAATGGTGTGACAGCGAAGTCCTGCGCCGGCTCCGCCGCCGGTCGCTCGCCGCCGCCCGCAAGGAGGTGGAGCCGGTCGCCACCGCCGCGCTCGGCCGCTTCCTCCCGTCCTGGCAGCACGTCGGCACCGGCGAACTGCGCGGCGTCGACGGCGTGGCCGCGGTGGTGGAACAGCTGGCGGGCGTTCCGATCCCCGCCTCGGCGTGGGAGTCGCTGATCTTCCCGCTGCGGGTCCGCGACTACTCCCCCGCCATGCTCGACGAACTCATGGCCACCGGCGAGGTGATCTGGTCCGGCCACGGCTCCATCACCGCCAAGGACGGCTGGATCGCCCTGCACCCCGCCGAGCAGGCGGGTCTCACCCTGCCCCCGCCCGACGACATCGACCTGACCGAACGGCACATCGGCATGCTGACGGCCCTGGGCGCCACCGTGATCGGCGGCACCCTGCCCCCGACCGGTGGTTCACCCGGGCGGACCGGTGCGCTGAGCTCGGATGACGCGGATGGCCGCGGCGACAGCGCTGGTTCCGGCGGCGAGGGCGCCGAGCTCGTCGGCGTCTCGCTGCCGAGAGGTGAGTACCAGGTCGTCACGGGCAGCACCGGAGGCGCGTACTTCTTCCGGCAATTGCTGGACAGCGTCCGCGGCCCGATCCCTTCCGGCCACGCTGCCGGTTCCGGCGGCGGCTCCGATCCGGCGGGCGGGGCCGAGGAGGCCGCGGTGACGGCGGCGCTGTGGGATCTCGTGTGGGCCGGTCACATCGGCGGCGATACCTTCGCCCCCGTGCGCGCGCTGCTGGCGGGTACCGCGCGCACCACCACCGCGCATCGGACTCCCCGGCGCGCGCCCCGCGGCAGGATGTATCTGCCGCGCGGCGGGATGCCCGCGCGCACGTCCTCCCCCCAGGTGGCCGGGCGCTGGTCGCTGCTGCCGGAGCGGGTGGCCGACACCACGGTTCGCGCCCATGCCACCGCCGATGTGCTGCTGGAGCGGTACGGCGTGCTGACCCGCGGTTCGGTGCAGAGCGAGGGAGTGCCGGGCGGGTTCGCGCTCATGTACCGGGTGCTGACCGAGTTCGAGGACCGGGGGCGCTGCCGTCGCGGCTACTTCGTGGATTCGCTGGGCGGCGCGCAGTTCTCGACCACCGATGTGGTGGATCGGCTGCGTTCGTTCGACACCGATCGGAGTCGCTCGGCGGGAGACGGCTTCGCGCACGAACCGGTGGGCAAGGCCGTGGTGCTGGCCTCCTGTGATCCGGCCAATCCGTATGGCGCGGCGCTCCCCTGGCCCAAGGCCGCGGCCGAGGGCGCGGGACATCGGCCGGGCCGGAAGGCGGGCGCACTGGTGGTGCTGGTGGACGGCGAGCTGGCGCTGTATCTGGAGCGCGGCGGCAAGACATTGCTGACCTTCACCGAGGATCCGGCCGTGCGGACCGCCGCGGCCACCGCCCTGGCCGGACTGGTCCACGACCGCCGCGTCGATTCCCTGGTGATCGACCGGGTGAACGGGGAATCCGTGCACGGCAACACCTTCGCCGGTTTCCTCACCGAGGCCGGGTTCGCCGCCACGCCGAAGGGCTTCCGCCTGCGGAGCCGCCCGTGAGGCGCACGACGCGCCCGGCGACACTACGCCCGGTGTCCTCGGCGGCAGCCACGGGTGGCGGCCGTGCCTGAAGGCGATGCGGTCTTCCACACCGCACAGCGGCTCCGCAAGGCGCTCGACGGCAAGGTGTTGACGCGCAGTGACTTCCGGGTGCCCCGGTACGCGACGCTGGATCTGCGCGGGCAGCGGGTCGAGAGTGTCGGCACCTACGGCAAGCATTTGTTCGTGCGGACGCCCGAGCTGAGCATTCACACGCATCTGAAGATGGAGGGCGAGTGGCGGGTGTTCGCGCCCGGGCAGCGGTGGAATCGGCCGGGGTTCACGGCGCGGCTGGTGCTGGGCGCGGCGGACGCGGAGGCGGTCGGGTTCTCGCTGGGGCTGGTGGAGGTGCTGCGGCGGACTGAGGAGCACACCGTCACCGACCATCTCGGGCCGGATCTGCTCGGGCCGGAGTGGGATGCCGACGAGGCGGTGCGCCGGTTGCTGCGGGAGCCTTCGACGCCGATCGGGGTGGCATTGCTGGATCAGACCAATCTGGCCGGGATCGGCAATATCTACCGGAGTGAGATCTGCTTTCTGCGGCGCGTGCACCCGGTGACACCCGTCGGCGCGGTCGATGATCTGCCCGGGCTGGTGGACGAGGCGCATCGGGTGTTGATGCGGGCGGCGCACGAACCGCCTTGGCGGGCACTGGCTTACGGTCGTCAGCGGCGGCCGTGCCGGCGCTGCGGCGCCAACCTGGTCGTGCATCTGCTCGGTGACGACGCGCACGCCGATCGGGCCGAACGGGGCATCTATTTCTGTCCGCGCTGCCAGCTCCCACCGGACAGCTGACCAGCTCGTACCGGGCGGGCAGACCGCCGCGCACGGTGACGAGCGGATTTCAATGGCCTCGAAAGGTGTTCCCGGGCTGGGTTTCCGGGCCTAGGGTGGGCGGCATGAAAATCGGAATCCTGGGCACCGGGGCGGTCGGACGCACCCTGTCGGCGCGGTTGGCAGAGCTGGGACACGATGTGGTGATCGGCACCCGCGATGTGGCTGCCACCGAGGCGCGGTCGGAGGATCCTTTCCCGGCCCCGCTGGCCACCGCGGCGGAGGCGGCCGCCGGCGCGGAGTTGATCATCAACGCGACCGCCGGGCAGGCGAGCGTGGTCGCGCTGGACGGCGCGGGGGCGGCGAATCTGGCGGGCAAGGTGGTGATCGACGTGTCGAACCCCCTGGACTTCTCGCAGGGGTTCCCGCCGTTCCTCGCGGTCTGCAATACAGATTCGGTCGGCGAGCGGGTGCAGCGCGCGTTCCCCGAGGCACGGGTGGTGAAAACGCTCAACACCGTGACCGCCGAGGTGATGGTGCATCCGGAGCGGGTGGCGGGCGGCGACCACACCATGTTCGTGTCCGGCGACGACGGCGCCGCCAAGGCCGTCGTCACCGACCTGCTGCGCGAATTCGGCTGGGACGACATCGTCGATCTGGGTGACATCACCACCGCCCGCGGCACCGAGATGATGCTGCCGCTGTGGGTGCGGCTCATGGGTGCGCTGGGCACCACGGAGTTCAATTACAAACTGATGCGCTGAACGAACCGGCGCGCTGAACAGCGAACCGGCGCCGCGGAATCCGTGGCGCCGGTTCACCGGACAGGTCTCAGACCGACTCGGGCTGGTTGATCGGCACCGGGTCGAGCACTTCGCGCCGCGCCTCGGGCGCCTCCGAGCGCAGCGCGTCGGCGGCGGCGTCGTCGGGCTGGGTCTGGGATTCGACCTCGGCCCGCACCCGGGCCTGGTACACGCTCACCTCGCGTTCGATATCGGCCTCGGACCAGCCGAGCACCGGGGCCACCAGCCGCGCCACCTCGTCGGCGGAATCCACGCCGCGGTGGGCGTATTCGATGCTGATGCGGGTGCGCCGGGCCAGGATGTCGTCCAGGTGCAGGGCGGCTTCGGCGGCGGCCGCGTAGACGGCCTCGACCCGCAGGTAGCCGGGTGATTCGGTGATCGGTTGCAGCAGATCGGGTTTCCCGGCGGCCAGCCCGAGCACCTCGTCGATGAGAGAGCCGTACCGGTTGAGCAGGTGCTGGATCCGGTACGGGTGGACGCCGTACTTCTCGGCCAGGTGCGGGGTCTGGTTCATCAGCGCGTGGTAGCCGTCGGCGCCGAGCAGCGGCACCTTCTCGGTGATGGTGGGCGGAACCCGGCGCGGAATGTACTGTGCCGCTTCGTCGACGGCGTCGTAGGCCATATTCCGGTAGGTGGTGTACTTGCCGCCCGCGATGGCGACCAGGCCGGGCGCGATGCGGGCGACGGCGTGTTCGCGGGAGAGTTTGGAGGTCTGGTCGCTCTCCCCGGCCAGCAGCGGCCGCAGGCCCGCGTACACGCCGGTGATGTCGGCGTGGGTGAGCGGCGTGACCAGCACCTCGTTGATGCGGGTGAGCAGGTAGTCGATATCGGATTTGGTGGCGGCGGGGTGCGCGAGGTCGAGGTTCCAGTCGGTGTCGGTGGTGCCGATGATCCAGTGGTCGGTGCTCCAGGCGATGACGAAGAGCACGGACTTCTCGGTGCGCAGGATGATCGAGGAGTCGCTGGCGATGCGGTCGCGCGGCACCACGATGTGCACGCCCTTGGACGCTCGTACATGGAATCGCCCGCGTTGCTTCGCGAGAGCCTGGAGCTCGTCGGTCCAGACGCCGGTGGCATTGATGACGACGCTGCCGTGCACGTCGGCGGTGCGCCCGTCCTCGCTGTCGCGGACCTTGACGCCGACGACCCGGTCGGCCTCCTTGAGGAATCCGACCACCTGGGTTGAGGTGCGGATGACCGCGCCGTAGTGGGCGGCGGTGCGGGCCACGGTCATGGTGTGGCGGGCGTCGTCGACGACGGTGTCGTAGTAGTTGACGCCGCCGGTGAGGGTGTCCCGCTTCAGGCCCGGGGCCTGGCGCAGGGCGGCGGACCGGGTCAGATGATGCTGTCCGGGAACCGATTTCGCGCCGCCCATGGTGTCGTAGAGGACGAGACCGGCGGTGACATAGGGCCGTTCCCAGCCGAGGTGGGTGAGCGGGTAGAGGAATTTGAGCGGCTTGACCAGGTGCGGCGCGAGGGTCGACAGCGCCAGTTCCCGCTCCTTCAGCGCCTCGCGGACCAGCCCGAATTCCATCATCTCCAGGTAGCGCAGGCCACCGTGGAACATCTTCGAGGACCGGCTGGAGGTGCCCGACGCCAGGTCGCGGGCCTCGACCAGGGCGACTTCGAGCCCCCGGGTGGCCGCGTCCAGGGCGATGCCCGCGCCGACCACGCCGCCGCCGATCACGATGACGTCGAAGGTGTCCTTGCCGAGTTGTCCCCACGCAGCTTCGCGCTGCTCGGGGCCGAGGAACTGCGATCGCGGTTGATTCGTCATACGGAGACTCCTCCGGGCTATTTTTCGGCTACCCAGCGCTACCGTAGCCCACACTAGCCCGGCGGCCGGGCTGTCGTCGGTTAGCCTCGATCAATGCGTCGCTATGTGGCCGCCATCGATCAAGGCACGACGTCGAGTCGTTGCATCGTCTTCGATCAGCAGGGCCGAATCACCGGAGTCGCCCAGCGGGAACACGAGCAGATCTTCCCGAAACCCGGATGGGTCGAGCACGATGCCGAATCCATCTGGCGCAATACCGAATCCGTGATCGCCGAGGCACTCGAAGCCTGCGGAATCGGGGCCTCGGACGTGGCGGCCGCCGGGGTCACCAACCAGCGCGAGACCACCGTGGTGTGGGAACGCGCCACCGGCAAGCCGATCCACCACGCCATCGTCTGGCAGGACACCCGCACCGCCGACCTGACCACCCTGCTGGCCGGCGACCAGGGCCCGAACCGGTACGCCGACCGCACCGGACTGCCGCTGTCCACCTACTTCGCCGGACCGAAGCTGCGCTGGATCCTGGACACCGTGCCGGGCGCCCGGCCCCGCGCCGAGTCCGGTGAACTGTGCTTCGGCACCATGGACAGCTGGATCCTGTGGAACCTGACCGGCGAGCACATCACCGACGTCACCAATGCCTCGCGCACCATGCTGATGGATCTGCGCACGCTGAACTGGGACCCGCGGATCTGCGCCGAGTTCGACATCCCGATGGCCATGCTGCCCGAGATCCGCAGCAGCTCCGAGGTTTACGCGCCCATCACCTCCGGCGCGCTGGCCGGGGTCCCGGTGGCCGGCATTCTCGGCGACCAGCAGGCCGCCACCTTCGGACAGGCCTGCCTGTCCCCCGGCGACACCAAGAACACCTACGGCACCGGCAATTTCATGCTCATGAACACCGGCACCACCCCGGTGTTCAGTGAGCACGGCCTGCTCACCACGGTCTGCTATCGGCTGGGCGACCAGCCCGCCGTGTACGCGCTGGAGGGCTCCATCGCGGTGACCGGTTCGCTGGTGCAGTGGCTGCGCGACAATCTCGGCATCATCTCCGCGGCCGAGGAGATCGAACCGCTGGCCCGCACCGTCGCCGACAATGGCGGCGCGTACGTGGTCCCCGCCTTCTCCGGCCTGTTCGCCCCGCGCTGGCGGCCGGACGCGCGGGGCGTGGTGGCGGGCCTGACCCGCTTCGTGAACAAGGGCCATCTGGCACGAGCGGTCCTGGAGGCCACGGCTTTCCAGACCCGCGAGGTCATCGACGCCATGCGCGCCGACGCCGACGCGCAGCGGCTGGACGTCGAGAAGGTGACCCTGAAGGTGGACGGCGGCATGGTCGGCAACGAACTGCTCATGCAGTTCCAGTCCGACATCCTGGACGCCACGGTGGTGCGTCCGGTGGTCACCGAGACCACGGCGCTGGGCGCGGCCTACGCGGCGGGCCTGGCCGTCGGCTACTGGTCCTCCACCGACGACATCCGGGCCAACTGGGCCGAGGACAAGCGGTGGACCCCGACCATGCCGGCCGCCGACCGCGACCACCTGCTGCGGGAGTGGAACAAGGCGGTGGAGCGCACCTACGGCTGGGCGTGAGCCGCGGCCAGCCGATCGACCGCCTGCTCGAGCGTGGCTTCCCCGGAGGTGGTGAAGCACAGCCGCATCGAGCGGGTGTAGTCGGTGGAGACGGCGAAGGCATTGCCGGGCACGTAGGCGACGCCCGCGTCCAGGGCGCGCGGCAGCAGGGCGGTGGTGTCGGTGCCGTCGGTGAAGTCGACCCACACGAACATGCCGCCGGAGGCGTCGGTGCTGAGCACGCGGTCCCCGAAGCGGGACCGCACCGCGCCGACCAGCGCCTTGGCCCGGGCGCCGTACACCTGACGCACCGAATCCACGTGGGCGGCAAGCCAATCGGTGTCGGCCAGCAGGTCGGCGGCGATCTGCTGGGTGAGGGCCGAACCGCACAGGTCCGCGCCCTGCTTGAGCAGTTCCACCGCGCGGCAGACCTGGGTGGGCGCGATCATCCAGCCCGCGCGCAGCGTGGGGGCCAGGATCTTGGACGCGCTGGACAGGCGAATCACCTGGGGCGAGTAGGTCGCGACCGGCGCGGGGGAGGGCCGATCGAACCAGAGTTCGCCGTACGGGTCGTCCTCGATGATCCAGAAGCCGTATTGCTCGGCCAGCTCGGCCAGCTCGCGGCGGCGCTCCGGGACCAGGGTGACCCCGCCCGGATTGTGGAAGTTGCTGACCGTGTGGACCACGGCGGGCCGCTCACCGGCGGCCAGGAGCTCGCGCAGCGCGTCGACGCGCATGCCCTCGGAATCCAAGGGAACGGCCTCGATTCGCGCCCCGGCGGCCCGGAAGACCTGCAGCGCACCGACATACGCGGGATCCTCGACCACGACGAGCGCGCCCGGATCCAGCAGCACCTCCGACAGCAGCGACAGCGCCTGCTGCGAGCCGTGGGTCACGAAGATCTCCTCGACCGCCACCGGGCGGCCCAGCCGGGCGGACTCGCGGACGGCCAGCACCTCGCGCAGCGGACCCCAGCCGGGCGACTCGGTGTACTGCAGCCGGGCGCGGTCGGACAGGGCGGCATCGGCGGCCGCGGCGATGCGGTCGCGGGGCATGAGTTCGGCGTCGGGCAAACCTCCGGCCAAGCTGATGATGTCCGCGCGCGAGGTGAGTTTGAGCAGGTCACGGATCGCCGAGCTCTGCAGGCCGTCGAGCCGCCGCGCGAGGGGCGGGAAGGTCGCGGACATGAACCACCTCCGAGGGAACGCCGGGGTATGCGAAACCCCACCATGTCACACGGAGACCAGGATATGAAATCACTGTCCCAAATATTGAGACATCGGGTCCAGTTTCCAGGGCCTGGACCGGACCTGTCCGGGTCTACTCGATGGACTGGATCAGATGCTTGCCGTCGACCACCGCGGTGATGATGTGCTCCACGTACACCTCGGTGGTGCCGTCCACCCGATGCTCGGTGATGTCCACGTCATAGGCCTCCGGGCCGGTCTCGACGATCTTCAGGCAGTAGGTCGTCCCGGGCTTGAGCGGATCGATGCCCTTGGCCTGCATGACCTCGGCGGGCGCCACCGTGGTCGCGCCGGGCACCACGAACGAGTGCGCCTTCACCCCGCTGCGGTCCACGTAGAAGGCGTACTGGAAGCCGAGGATGGCGTCCACGCCGCTGCCGGTGCCGCCCGCGCCGTTGCCGATGGTGAGCTTGCCGTCCCGCTTGGCCGGGCAGCTCAGCGCCGCCACCGTGGGCGAGGGCTTGCCGGTGGTGACCCCGGCCGTCGGCGCGGTGTCGGTGCCGCCCCGGGTCAGCGCGAAGGTGACGCCGGCGGCCACCGCGAGCACGGTCACCGCCGCACCCGCGATCAGCCCGATCTTGCGCCACGAACGCGGCTCCGGTTCCGGTTTGCGTTGCGGGGCGGTGATTTTCGGCGCGAGCGCCTTGGCGATCGGATCGTCGGCCCAGGACAGCGACTCCTCCGGCCCCGCCGCCGATTCCACGGGCGGCGCGGGCGGGAAACCACTGGGCGCGGACCGCCACCAGGAGTCGGCGGACCCGTCGGCCTCGGCCGGAGCCGAATTCCGTTCCGCGGCTACCGAATCCGCCTCGGGGATCCTGGTCGTCCGCTCCACGTCCACGGCGGCCGATTGTGGCCCGCCAGCCGGGATCTTGACGGTCTCCTCGACGTCGGGGGTAGCGGGAACCTGCGCGACGGGGTTCACGGCCGGATACTGGCCCGTGGACGGCCCGGGCACCGCCGGATACTGCCCGGTGGCGGGCTGCCACGCGTCGGGGGCCCGATACTGCGGCGGCGCGCCCGCGGGGCGCCAGGCCAGATCGGGACTCTGCGGACCCGGAGCCGGACTCCAGCCCGGGCCGTCGGCGACCGGGGCCGGACCGAAATCATTGAGGGACGGCCCGAAATCATTGAGCGAGGGCCCGAACTCGGACTCCGGCGCTCCCCCCTCGGATGCCTGACGGTCCGCGGATTCGTCCTTGCCCGAAACCATCACCCGTCCTTTCGCCACAGACACGTGGGGCGGTCGCTACCGACCGCCCCACGCGACGACACTGCTTCTACCGGCACCGTTCCCGGTGTGTTGAACGGCCGGTCAGTACTGGACCGAACCACCCGTCTGCGCGGTCACGCCACCGATGTCGATCGACTGCGACGGCCGCTCGCCTTCGGGGAGCCTACCAATCTGAGCCGCCGCCTCGAGCACCGTGGCGCCGCCCGGGAGCAGGCGAATGAAGTTCTCGGCATTGGCCTTCGCGGCATTGGCCGCGGCGGTGTCCAGCACGAACTCGACCTTCTGGTCGTTGTCCGGGCCGCTGCCCGCGAACGCCGTCACCTTGATCTGGTTGACCGTGGTGAAGTCCAGCGACATGCCGGCCTCGCCCAGCCCGCCCGGCGTGGTGTAGCCGATGGTGCCGACGTAGCCGTCCAGGTTGCTGAAGTGGTGGGTGTTGGCGGCCCAGCCCGGCAGCACCGCCCCGCCGTCGAGGTTGACCCCGAGCTCGGAGTGCGGACCGGCCATGGCGACCACCGGGGCGGCCGGGGCCGCGTCCACCGCGGGCGACTGCCACTGCGGCTTCGCCTGCGGGGTGACCGTCTGCGGGCCGGTCATGGTGTTGGCGTCCGGGTTCTGCGCCGGAGTGGTGACCGCCGGATCCGCGCTGCGGTCGTTCGGCTTGACCGGCTGGGTGCCCGGCTGCGCCGGCACCGTGGTGCCCGGCTGGGTCGACGGCGGGGTGGCCGCGTCCTGCTGCGGGGTGACGACCGCGGGCTGGGCCGGGGTCGACTGGCCCGGCACCGGCAGCGGCGCCACGCGCGGCACGGTCACGCCCGGCTGCGACGGGCGCACCGACTTCGGCTGACCCGGGGTGACGCCCGCGGGCTGCGCGCCCTGATCGTTCTTGGGGGCGTTGGCATCCGGCTTCGGGGCGTTCGCGTCCGGCTTGGGCGCGTTGGCGTCCGGCTTCGGGGTGTTGGTGGCGTCGGGCTGGGTCGCGCCCTGCGGCTGACCCGAATCCGGCTTGTCCGCACCGTTGTCCGGCGCGGTGTTGTTCGGCGTGGTGGGGGTGGTGACGCCCGGCTGGCTCTGCTGCGGCTTGGTGGTGCCCGGCTGCGTCTTCTCCGGCTTGGGCGCGGGAACCGACTGCGCCTTCGGGTCCGGGGTGGGGGTGTCGGCGGGCGGCTGCGTGCCGTCGGGCTGCTGCTGGTCGGCCGGTACGGCGCCCGGGTCGGCAGGGGCGGCGTTGGCGGGCGCGGACAGCAGCGACACCACCGCGGCCGCACCGGCCAGCGTCAGGGAGGTGCTCGCCTTGATCCGACTCGGCTTGCGGTGCTTCACGTTTCGCTCAATTCCTTCGTCCCTCGGCGGCACGATCAGCCTGGGCATCGAAGAGCACCGAACGGAGGGAAACGATCACCCCCGATACGTAACACTCGCGACCGCCCTGCCGATCGCTTCCGCCGCGAACTTAATCACAAGGGAGACAAGGCAGCAAGACGGGCCGGTAACAAAGGGGTGCGAAACACGTTGCGGCTAGTCCAGATCGTCGTGCCGCATGAGCTGCCGCGCGGCCTCGGTGACCGATCCGGTGAGAGAGGGATACACCGAGAAGGTCTGCGCCAGGTCGTTCACCGTGAGGTTGTTCTGCACCGCCAGCGCGATCGGCAGGATCAACTCCGACGCGATCGGCGCGACCACCACGCCGCCGATCACCACACCGGTCGCGGGCCGGCAGAAGATCTTCACGAAACCCCGTCGCAGGCCCGACATCTTGGCCCGCGGGTTGGTGTTCAGCGGCAGCATGACCGTGCGCGCGGGGACCTCGCCCTCGTCGATGGCGGTCTGCGCGACGCCGACCGTCGCGATCTCCGGGCGCGTGAACACGGCGGAGGCAACGGTCTTCAGGCGAATCGGCTGCACGCCCTCACCCAGCGCGTGATACATCGCGATGCGGCCCTGCATGGCGGCGACCGAGGCCAGCGGCAGCAGGCCGGTGCAGTCGCCGGCGGCGTAGACGCCGGGCGCGGTGGTCCGCGACACCCGGTCCACGCGCAGGAAACCACCCTTGTCGAGTTCGATGCCGAGCCGATCCAGGCCCAGCCTGTTGGTGTTCGGGACCGAACCGACCGTCATGAGCGCGTGGGTGCCGGTGACCGTGCGGCCGTCCGACAGCTTCACCACGATGCCCTCGGCGGTGCGCTCCACCGCGTCCGCGCGGGCGTGCTTGACCAACTCCACACCGCGCTCGGCGAGCGCCTCCTCCAGCACCAGCGCGGCGTCGGCGTCCTCACCGGGCAGCACGCGATCCCGGCTGGAGACCACCTTCACCTGCACGCCCATCTCGGTATAGGCGGAGACGAATTCGGCGCCGGTGACACCGGAACCCACGACCACCAGGGTCTCGGGCAGGTCCTGGAGGTCGTAGAGCTGACGCCAGTTCAGGATTCGCTCACCGTCGGGCTCCGCGCCGGGCAGTACGCGCGGGCTGGCGCCGGTGGCGATCAGCACCACCTCGGCCTCGATGACCCGCTGCTGGCCGTCCGCCAGGGTGGCCTTCACCAGGTGGGTGGCCAGCCCGGGGGCCTGGTCGATGAGTTCGCCGTAGCCCGACAGCACGGTCACGCCCGCGGTCATCAGCTTGGCGCGGATATCGGAGGACTGCGCCTGCGCGAGCGCCTTCACCCGGGAGTTCACCTCGGCGAGACGCACCTGCGCCTGCGAGGGATGCACGGTGATGCCCAGGTCCCGGGCGCGGCGCAGATCGGTGCGCACGCCGGTGGAGGCGATGAAGGTCTTGGACGGCACGCAATCCCACAGCACGCACGCGCCGCCGATGCCGTCACTGTCGATCAGCGTGACCGGCGCGCCGTGTTGTGCCGCTACCAGTGCCGCCTCGTAACCGGCGGGACCGCCACCGATGATCGCAATGCGGGTCATTTGTCCTCCGCTCGAGCTCCGGCCCCGGGATCTCCGTTGCCGGTACCTAAACTTATCCGCCCAGCTCCTTGCTGCTTTAACCGCATCTCCGGAGAATTTTGTCACTGTGGCGCATCCCATTCGCGAAGGTCGCGTGTCATGGCCGGAGAGTCGCGTGAACCCGGTGCCGCCACCGGGCGAAGGGCGTCCGAACGGCAGTTTTACGCAATCCGGCGATCTCGCGGCAATCGGTCATGTAGGGATGAACCGCCTTGTGATCGGGATCAGGGACGGCTTACGGCGATTGTTCGATAGGCTCTTATGGTGCCGATTTACGCCGCCTATGGGTCCAACATGGATCCCGAGCAGATGCTCAAGCGCTGTCCGCACTCCCCTGTGTACGGAACCGGCTGGCTGGAAGGGTGGCGACTCACCTTCGCCGGGGACGACATCGGCTGGGAGGGACCGCTGGCGACGGTGGTCGAAGAGCCCGGACAACGCGTCTTCGTGGTCCTCTACGACGTTCCCGGCGAGGACGAGCTGAGCCTCGACCGTTGGGAGGGTTCGGACTTCGGTATCCACAAGAAGATCCGCCTGCGCGTCACCCCCAACCAGGGCCCCGCGACCGAGCCGGTCCTCGCCTGGCTCTACGTCCTCGACGCCTACGAGGGCGGCCTGCCCTCCGCCCGCTACATCGGCGTCATCTCCGACGCCGCGGAGAAGGCGGGCGCGCCAGGCGATTACGTGCACGCGCTACGCACCCGCAACAGCAAGAACGTGGGCCCGGGCACCTTCGGGATGTAAGCGTCGGAACGGGCGCCGCGCACCGTGCCGGAAGATTCGGCGCGGCAGCGGTGTTGCGGGAACCGGAACGATCTTCGAACCGTCGAAAGAGGAAGCCGATGCCCGCCACGCCCGTCCCCGCCCCGATCGCCGAATTCCTGGCCCACCCCAACCCGGCCGTCTTCGCCTCCAACCGCCCGGACGGGCAGCCGGTCTCGGTCGCCACCTGGTACCTGTACGAGAACGACCGAATCCTGGTGAACCTGGCCGACTTCCGCAAGCGCCTGGACTACCTGCGCGAGGACCCGCGGGTCACGCTGACCGTGCTGGAAGGCGACAACTGGTACAGCCACGTCAGCATCCAGGGCCGCATCGTCTCCATCGAGAACGACCAGGACTCCTCGGTCATCGACCGCATCGCCGAACACTACACCGGCGGCGAGTACCCGGTCCGCGATCAGAAGCGCGTCTCGGTCTGGATCGAGATCGACCGCTGGCACGCCTGGGGCGACATCGCCGCCAAGGCCGCGTAGCGCGCCACACACGGTCGCGACAGTCTCCGAACATGAAGCCGGGCAGCACTTTTCAGTGCGGCCCGGCTCTTTCGGCCCAGGTGACTTCCGAGGTCAGCGGGCGTTCAGCACGATATTGGTGAACACCCGGACACCCGCCGCGAGCGCGCGCTCGTCGATATCGAAGGTCGGCTGGTGCAGGTCGAGCTGCTCCCCCGAACCGGACCAGACGCCGAGCCGGGCCATCGCGCCGGGGACCTCCTCCAGGTACCAGGAGAAGTCCTCGCCGCCGCCGGACTGCTGGGTGTCGGCCAGCGCGTCCGGGCCCAGGGCGCGGATCGCGTCCTCGAACATGCGCACGGCCTGCTCGTCGTTCACCACCGGCGGCACGCCGCGCTTGTAGTTGAGCTGGTAGCGCACGCCGGTCGGCGCGAGCAGCCCCTCCACGATCTCGCGGACCATGGGCTCGAGCAGGGACCAGGTGGCGTGATCGCCGGTGCGGACGGTGCCGGTCAGCATGCCGGTCTGCGGAATCGCGTTGGGCGCCTTGCCCGCCGACACCGCGCCCCACACCATGACCGTGCTGGTGCGCGGGTCGATGCGGCGCGAGAGCAGGCCGGGCAGGCCGGTGATGACGGTGCCCATGGCGTAGACCAGGTCACTGGTCAGGTGCGGGCGGGAGGTGTGGCCGCCGGGGGAATCGAGCACCAGCTCGACGGTGTCGGCGGCCGAGGTGATGGCGCCGATCCGGATGCCGACCTGTCCGACCTCCAGGCGCGGGTCGCAGTGCAGCGCGAACATGCGCGAGACGTCTTCCATGGCGCCGGCGGCGACCATGTCGACGGCGCCGCCGGGCATGACCTCCTCGGCGTGCTGGAACACCAGCCGCACGCCGACCGGAAGGTCCTCGATCTCGGCCAGCGCGAGCGCGGTGCCGAGCAGGATGGTGGTATGCGCGTCGTGCCCGCAGGCGTGCGAGACGCCGGGCACGGTGGAGGCGAACGGCAGGCCCGTGTACTCCTGCAGCGGCAGCGCGTCCATGTCGGCGCGCAGGCCGATGCGCGGGCCGTCCGGGCCGATGTCACAGATCAGGCCGGTGCCGCTCGGTAGTTTGCGGGGTTCGAGACCGGCCTTGACCAGCCAGGACTCCACGAATTCGGTGGTGCCGAACTCGGTTCGGGACAGTTCCGGGTTGGCGTGGATGTGGCGACGCCACGCCTGCAGGTCGTCCATGTGCTCGGCGAGCCAGGACTCCACCGCCTCGTTCCCGGAAACCGGTTCCCCCGCGACGCCCGACGGCGACTGCGTAGTCACGCACGACGCCGCGAGTGGCCCGTTGACCCGCGCCGCGGACCGGCCGGTTGTGCTCACCGAATGTCCTCCTGTCGCTGAAACTGCCGTTGACCGACTCTCTCCGACAACCTGTCCCTGTGCATTTTGTCGCCTGCGATATGTATCGCCGTGCGGGCCAATGCCGTTGCCCCGTCCAGCACCGCACGGTCGGCCGAGGCGTTGACCGCGGCCGCCGCGAAGGCGGGCTGATGGGTCACCGCGCCCCCGGCATCGATGCCGATGACCGGGTGAATACCGGCGATGACGTTGGTGACGTTGCCCATATCGGTACTGCCCAGCGGCCGTGCCGCCTCGAATTCCGGGGCGATGGGCTCGCGGCCGAGCGCGGTTATCTGCTCGCGATAGGCACACAGTAGTGCGCTATCGGGAGTGAGCTCGGTATATGTCGGCGCGAGCTTCCGGATTTCGTGGGTGCATCCGGTTGCCAGGGCACCTGCCTCGAAACAAGCCGATGCTCGTTGCATCAGATCGTCGAGGGTCGCGGAGTCGACCGCACGTAGGTAATACAGCAGTTCCGCGTGACCGGGCACGATATTAGGGGCGACGCCGCCCGACCCGACTATACCGTGCAGCTGCTGCCCGGGGAGGAGATGTTGACGCAGCAAACCCAAAGCAACTTGCGCGACGGTGACGGCGTCGAGCGCGTTCCGCCCGTATTGGGGCGCCGCGCTGGCATGCGATTCACGGCCGCTGTAGACCACCGAGAGGTCGGCGAGGGCCAGCGAATGCGCGCCGGCGATATCCTCCGGGCCCGGGTGCACCATCATGGCCATGGCCAGGTCGTCGAACACGCCGCGGTCCAGCATGAGCACCTTGCCGCCACCCGACTCCTCGGCCGGGGTGCCCAGCACCTTCACGGTGATGCCGCAGGCGTCGGCGACGGCGGCCAGCCCGAGCGCCGCGCCGACCGCGGACGCGGCGATGATGTTGTGCCCACAGGCATGACCAATTTCGGGCAAAGCGTCATATTCGGCGCAAATACCCACAACGAGTTCGCCACTGCCGAATTCCGCGGTGAATGCGGTCGGCAGCTCCGCCACACCCGATTCGATGCGGAATCCGCGTTCCCGCAACGGCTCGATCGTCTTGGCGACACTCCGGAATTCCTCGAATGCCAATTCGGGCTCGGAGTGAATGTCGTGCGAGAGCGCGATCAGCTGATCGCGGTAGCCGGCGATCGCGGCATCGGCCGCGGCCAGCAACGCCGGATCGGCCGATGCCACGGCCGGATGATGCGACGACGACACGGACGTCTCGGGACGTCCGATCGGTGCGCAGGATCTCCGGTCATCGCCGTTGCGCGATGGTGACATCCCAACAGTCTCGCACTGCCGCGCAACTCTGTCGCAGCAGGTAAGCCGGAAAATCTCCGGCGCGGGCGGCCGGTTACGGGTTGAACGCCAGGTTCTCGGGGGTGGTCTCCACGGCCAGCCCGGCCAGCGCCTGCTGATGCAGGGCCTTCTTGATGACCGGCAGGTTCGGCTTGCGGTTGCCCTTGAGCAGGTCCGCGCGCGCGATCGCGGTGGCCAGCAACGACTCAGCGTCCGCCTTGGCGTCCACGATTCCGGCCGCCAGGGCGTCGTCGGCCCCGTAGCGGCGGCCCGTGGTCATGGCCTCCACCGCGACCTGGTTGATCAGGCGGTTGGTGAGCAGCGCGTTCATGGCGACCGTGAACGGCATGCCCAGGTTCACCTCGGGCAGGCACCAGAAGCCGCGGTCGGCGCGCATGACCCGGAAGTCGCAGGAGGTGGCGAGCATGGCGCCCGCGCCGAAGGCATGCCCGTTCACCGCGGCCACGGTCGGCATACCGAAGGTCAGCAGCCGGGTGTACAGCGAGTGCACGCGGTCGAGGTACCAGCAGTTCTTGTCGAAGTTGCCGAACAGCCAGTCGGTGTCGAGGCCGTTGGAGAAGAACTTGCCGTTGGCGGTGACCACCAGCGCGGCCGGGCCCTCGGACGCCTCGACCTCGTCGAGCAGCGCGTGGACCTCGGTGATCCAGTCCGGGTGGAAACGGTTCTCGCTGTCGATGGTCTGACCCTCGGTACCGAGGAACAGCACGAACACATCCCCGTCACGCTTCAAATACGCCATGCGCAGAGGGTAACGCCCGCAAAAGGGATTACTACTCGCGGGTAGCAAGCCTCGCAGGTTCGCGGCCCGCCCCGGTCTGGACTGACGGAGCGACGGAGCGAAGCGGAGGAGCGGAGGAGGGAAGACCGGGGTTACGAGGGCCGCGAACAGCCGTAGCGAAGCGGAGGCAATTAGACTCGGCGACATGCTAGCCGAGAAGGCCATGGGCGGGGTTTCCGAACTAGCCGCCACAGCCATTGCCGAACGTACGGGAGTGCAGCAGCATCGCGTCGCCGTGGTGCTGGGATCGGGCTGGCAGGAGGCTGCCGCCGAGATCGGCGAACCATCCACATCCATCCCCATGGCCGAGGTGCCGGGGTTCGGATCGCCCACCGCGCAAGGCCATCAGGGCACCATCCATTCGGTGCACGTCGGTGACTCGCCGGTGCTGCTGCTCATGGGCCGCCAGCATCTCTACGAGGGCCACACGCCCGGCCAGGTCGTGCACAACGTGCGCACCGCGCTGGCGGCGGGCGCGCAGACCGTCCTGCTCACCAATGCCGCGGGCGGGATTCGCGACGGGCTGTCGGTCGGCGAGCCGGTGCTCATCAGCGACCACATCAACCTCACCGGCCGCACGCCCATCGAGGGCGCGAACTTCGTGGACCTGGTCGACGCCTGGGATCCCGAATTGCGCACGCTGGCACAGGAAATCGACCCCAGCCTCACCGAGGGCGTGTACGCGGGCCTGACCGGACCGCAGTACGAGACCCCCGCCGAGATCCGGGTGCTGCGCACCCTCGGCGCCGACCTGGTCGGCATGTCCACCGTGCTCGAGGCCATCGCGTGCCGCGAGGGCGGGGCCAAGGTGCTCGGCATCTCGCTGGTCACCAACCTGGCGGCGGGCGTCACCGGACAGCACCTCTCGCACGCCGAAGTCCTGGCCGAAGGCCACGCCGCCGCACCGAGATTGGGCAAGCTGCTGCGCGGCGTGCTGGAACGCCTCTAGGCGCGCGGGCATGCTGCGTTTCGGAACCGCCGGGCTGCGCGGTCCCCTCCAGGACGGCCCGGACGGCATGAACATCGACACCGTCGCGCGGGCGTCGGCCGGCATCGCCGCCTGGCTGCGCGACCGCTGCCTCGGCGGCGGGATCGTCATCGTGGGCCGCGACGCCCGCCACGGGTCGGACGAATTCGCCACCGCGGCCGCGGAAGTCTTCGCCGCGGCCGGATTCTCGGTGCTGGCGCTCCCCCACCCGGTGCCGACCCCGGTGGTCGCTTTCGCGGTGCGAGAGCTGAAAGCCGTTGCGGGAGTGCAGATCACCGCCTCCCACAATCCGGCCACCGACAACGGCTACAAGGTCTACCTCGACGGCGGCTCGCAAATCGTGCCACCCGCCGACAGCGAGATCGAGCGCTGCATCGACGCGGTCCACGGCCACATCGCCCGGACCGACCCCGATCCGACCGCCCCGGACCCCGCCCTGCTCGCGCTGCCCGCTGGCACCCCGCCGGACGCGATCGGCGCGGAGATCGTCCGCCGGTACCTGACCCGGGTCACCCGGTTGCCCCGCCTCATCGGCGGCGACGCGCCACTCAGCATCGAGGACATCGAGGCGACCGCCGACGATCCCGCCGCGACCGCGCGAGATGTCCGGCAGCGCAGCGATATCCGAATCGTGCTGACCCCGATGCACGGCGTGGGCGGGGAACTGGGCGTCGCCGCGCTGCGGGGCGCCGGGTTCGACGAAGTACTGGTGGTGGCGGAACAGTTCGCCCCGGACCCGGACTTCCCGACCGTGGCGTTCCCGAATCCCGAGGAGCCAGGGGCCGCGGATCTGCTGCTCGACCTGGGCGAGCGGCTCGACGCGGACCTCGCCATCGCGTTGGACCCGGACGCGGATCGGTGTGCGCTCGGCGTGCGCGGGCCGGATGGCTGGCGGATGCTGCGCGGCGACGAAACCGGCGTCCTCTTGGGCGATTTCGTACTGCGGACCGCCGCCCCGGATGCCCTGGTCGCCACCACGATCGTGTCCTCACGGCTGTTGAGCAGGATCGCCGCCGCGCGCGGGGCGCGGTATGCCGAGACGCTGACCGGGTTCAAGTGGCTGGCCCGCGCGGGCGAGGGGCTGGTCTACGCGTACGAGGAAGCGATCGGGCACTGCGTGGATCCGGCCGCGGTGCGCGACAAGGACGGCATCTCGGCCGCGGTGGTCGCCGCCGATCTGGTCGCCCAGCGGAAGGCGCAGGGCCGCACCGTGCTCGACGTCCTCGACGAGTACGCGGTCGAGTTCGGCGTGCACGCGGGAGATCAGGTGTCGCTGCGCCTGGCGGACGCGTCGGCCGCGGCCGCGGTCGTCGCCCGGCTGCGCGAGAATCCCCCGAGTGAGATCGCCGGAGTACCCGTGACCTGCACCGACATGGCGCAGGTGCGGGGCCGGATGCGTACCGACGCACTGGTTTTCGAGGCCGACTCGTTCCGTGTGGTGGTGCGCCCGTCGGGCACCGAGCCCAAGCTCAAGTGCTACTTGGAAGCGTTCGAACCCGTCGCCGGGCCGGATGCGCTCGACGACGCGAAGGCCGTCGCCGCACAGCGGCTCGCCGAGCTCCGCAAGTATTTCCAGCAGCTCTGAACCGCTACCGCAACCACTTCCGGAGCGACGGCCCGGGAGTGGTTCAGCGCGGCCCGAACTGGCGGTCCCCCGCGTCGCCGAGACCCGGCACGATGTAGGCGTCGGAGTTGAGGCCGCGGTCCACCGAGGCGGTGACCAGCAGCACAGCGTGCCCCGACTTCTCCAGCGCCGCAATGCCTTCCGGCGCGGCCACCACGGATACCACGGTGATGTCGCGAGCGTTGCGGGCGGCCAGCAGATCCAGGGTGTAGACCATGGATCCGCCGGTCGCCAGCATCGGATCGAGCACCATCACCGGCGTGGTGGACAGGTCCTCCGGCAGCGACTCCATGTACGGCGTCGGCTGATGCGTCTCCTCGTCCCGGGCCAGCCCCACGAACCCGATCCGCGCGTCCGGGATCAGGTTCTCCGCCGTCTCCACCATCCCCAGCCCCGCCCGCAGCACCGGCACCAACAGCGGTGGTGAGTTCAGCCGGGTCCCCTCCGCCGCGGCCACCGGCGTGACGATGGGAAACCGCTCGACCGGCGCGTCCCGCATCGCCTCGTACACCAGAATCCCCGTCAAATCCCGAAGCGCCGCCCGGAAAGTCGGATTGGTCGTCCGAGCGTCTCGCATGGTGGTCAACAACGCGGCCGCCAGCGGATGGTCCACAACGAGTGTGCGCATAGGAAAACCATAGGTCAGCACCCGCCCTGAAGATCCCTCCACCGCGATTCTCCCCACCCGGAACCATCCGGCCCCCACCCGCGTCCAACCTGGTACACCACATTTCCGCCCGCCGACCGGGCGAGAAGGGGGCACCATGCACATCTCGATCCACCCCGAGGGCCTGACCACCTACGCGACCACCACCACCGCCCTCGCCACCCGCCTCACCACCGCCGCGACCCACGCCGCCACCGCCGCCCCCACCGCCCTCGCCGACACCCTCGGCCTGATCGCCGCCGACCTCCTCACCGCCTACGCGCGGGCCCACGCCACCCACACCACCACCCTCGCCCACCTCACCACCGTGTTCACGTCGACCAGCGCCGCCACCGATACCGCCGCGACCACCTACACCGACCACGACCACGCCCGGGCCACCGCCCTGCGCACCACGACCGAGCTGGACGTATGACCTCCCCGATCCAGATCCCCTGTGCGGCAAACCCACCCATTCACGGTGACGCCACCGCCCGAAAGCGGCGACCGTTCAGGGCAATTCGTCCAGGGGTTCGCCGATGAGCGATGACGTGACGGCGGCGGAGCTGGAGCAGCCGATCGTCGAGCTGCTGCGGAGTTTCGGGTCCGGGCGTAGCACCGCCGCCGAGGTGCTACGGGAGAGTGCGCGGATCGTCGACGAGGCGCACACGGAGAGCCGGGGCAGTGTCGATCGGATGTATGACGCGTGGCGTGGGCGGGCCGGGGATGCGGCGCTGGACAACGCATTGCAGGCGCAGACCACGGCGGCGACGGCATCCGAACGAGGGCGGGCGATGGCGGAGATCCTGGAGCGGGCGGATACGGCGGTCGCGAACGGGCGGCGCGAGCTGGAGGAGATTCTTCGGGCGTTCCGAGCCGAGTTGGCCGGTCTCGGAGAGAGCGGGGATGCGCCGGGCGGAGCCACTGCCGCAGTCGCTTCGGCGATCGACCACATCGGGCGGGCCATGCGGGTGGTCGAGCGGGTGCGGGCCGAGTTGGCGAGTGAGACGGCCGCGATGGCGGAGTTGAGCGGGCCGATTCCGGCACCGGCGATCGTGACTCCCGGTGCGCCGGGCGATCGCGCGGGCGTACCGGCCGAGGAGAGCACCGGCCCCGCGGGCGCGAGCCCGATTTCGGAACGAGCGGATCCGGCTCCGGCAGCGACCCCGGCGCCGGATGCGGCGGGCACCGTCCCGGCCTCGGTGGGCGCACACCCCGGCGACCCGTCGCCTCGCGTCAGCCCGGCTGCCACGACGGGCGCTCCGGTCGTGGGTGGCGGCGACACGATCGAGGCTGCGGGAGGCTCTTTGCTCAGGGCCGGGCGCTCGTCGATCGGAGGGACACGTACCACCCCGGCTTCCGCCTTCACACCGAAGTCGTCCGGGGTGGGCCATGATTCGCCGCGGGGGACCCACGGCGACGGCGTGTGGGTGACATTGCCGGACGGGAGTCGGGTGGAGGCGCCGAACGAGCGGGCGGCGGAGGCGGTTCGGAAGGCGTTGAGCGCGGTGGGGACGCCGTATGTGTGGGGTGGGGTGACGCCCGGGGTCGGGGTGGATTGCAGTGGTCTGACGCAGTGGGCCTACGGGCAGGCGGGGGTTTCGCTGCCGCGGTTGGCGCAGGAGCAGGGGCTCGGACATCCGAGCGTCGGTCCAGGGGGCTTGATGCCCGGTGATCTTGCGGTCTGGGACGGGCACGTGGCGATGGTGATCGGGAACGGGCAGTTGGTGGAGGCGGGCGATCCCGTCCAGATCGGACCGATACGAACGGAGAATTCGGGCATGCGGTTCCTCGGTTTCTACCGGCCGACGGCATGACCGGGCCGCGGGAATCGGCGCAGGTAGCGCCGGTGACGGTGGCGGCGTCGGGAAATCGGGCTGGCACGGTGACGGTGTCGGCCACCGATCAGGGGATGCCGGTCGAGATCCGGTTCGAGCGCGGCGAATACCGGTACGGCGCACAGGCTCTCGCCGACGAGATCCTCCGATTGACCCGGCGGTCCGCGCTGGTGGCGCGGTCGCGGCGGCGCGAACAGCTGGCCGCGGCGGGCGTGCCGGACACGGTCCTGGACCGGCTCGGCCTGCCCACCCGCCAGGCCGCGGTGGACGAGCTGGATCGGCTCGACGACGCCGACACCGGCCGGACCAGTTGGTCGCGGAACCGATGAGTGCCGAGATGGACGCCCTGGTCCGAGGCGTCGACGACACGCTGGAAGCCCTCGAGGCGACCCTGCGCGACCTGGGCGGAGTCCGCGGCCGCTGCGCCGCCGAGGACGGTTCGGTCACCGCCGAGGTGGACGCCGACGGCGCCCTGACCGGCCTGTGGCTGGCCGAGTCGGTGACATCCCGGCCTCCGGCCGAGGTCTCCCGGCTGATCCTGTGGGCCGCGCGGCGAGCGGCCGCCGAGGCGACCGCGCAGCGGGCTCGGATCATCACCCGCCTGAACGACGCGCTGATTTCAAAAAATGTTGGGGGCGACCCGGATAGTGCCTGACGCGACGACTGGATAGGCTTCCGGTCATGGCTTCTGGAGACATCGTCCCGATCGCGCTGGGCCTGACCAAAGGCGATCTTGTCACCCTCTGGGCACCCCGCTGGCGAGACGGTGACGATGAGTGGCAGGCATTCCTCGGTCACGAGGAAGACCTCTACGGTTTCGACTCCGTCGCGGAGCTGGCCGCGTTCATCCGCACCAACTCCGACAACGATCTGGTGGATCATCCGGCCTGGAAGATCATCGCCGGTCTGTCGGCGGCCGAACTGGAGCCCGAGGAGCAGTACGTCTTCGATCTGGTCGGCGTGCCCGAGCTGGCCGCCGACGACCCGGATCCGGAGGTGGTCTCCGAGCTCGAGGAGACCCTCGAGATGGTCCGCAATATCGGCGACGTGTGCGAACTCGATCCCGTCACCAAGTTCTTCGGCTCGCACCCGGTGCTGGGCGCGCTGGCCGGCGGGGTGAGCGCCTTCCTGGGGCGTGAGGGCGAGGAGCTGTGGGACCAGATCGGCGCGGCCATCGCCAAGGACTGGGAAGCCGTCATCGACGCCATCGACTCGGTGGTGACGGTGCCCGACGTGGACGCCGACGCGGTCTCGGTGGCCGAGGCGGAACTGCTTGCGGCGCAGGAGAACATCGTCGACGCCGAGGACGCGGCCGAGGGTGACGACGAGATCGAGGACGTCGACCTGGACGAGGACGAGGAGGAGGGCGAGCTGTCCTTCTGGCACGAGGTCGGCATCGACCCGGTGAAGATCATCTCCTCGGACGGCACCTTCTTCACGCTGCGCTGCTACGTCGACGACGAGCCCATCTTCCTGGGCAAGGACGGCTCGATCACGGTCTTCGGTTCCGAGCGCGCGCTGGCCCGCTACCTGGCCGACGACCACGATCACGACCTGGCCCGGGTGAGCACCTACGGCGAGGTGCAGACCGCCGCCGTGGACGGTTCGCTCGAGGTGGAGGTCGACGACGAGAACGTCTACGTGCTGCCCGGCCTGTCCGAGGACCTGGCCGCGGGCCCGAAGTCCGTGGACACCGATCAGCTCGACCTGGCGGTCGAATTGTTCACCGACGCCGCCGACTACGCCGATGACGACGCCGTCGAGTCGGCGCTGGCGGTCTCCACTCCCCTGGGCTGGTACGTCTCCTACCTGCTGAACCCGGACCCGACCCGGATGGCGCCGAACCCGCCGTTCCAGGCCGAGTCGGAGGCGTGGAAGGCGCTGGAGACGGTCTTCGAGGCCCGCCTCCAGAAGGGCTGACCCGGTCCGACCCCCGACACGATTCGAGCCGCACCCCCCCACGGGTGCGGCTCGAATTGCTTTCCGGCGGGCGCTATCCCAGCAGCACCGCGTAGCCGGGCTTGATCACTTCGTCGATCAGGCGCAGTCGTTCCGGGAACGGAATGAACGCGGACTTCATGGCATTGATGGTGAACCGTTCCAGATCGCTCCAGCCGTACCCGAAGGTCTCCGACAGCTTGAGCATCTCCTTGCTCATGGTGGTGTCGCTCATCAAACGGTTGTCGGTGTTCACGGTGACCCGGAACCGCAGCCGCGCCAGCAGGTCGAACGGGTGCTTGTCGATCGAGGGCACGGCCCCGGTCTGCACGTTCGAGGACGGGCACAGTTCCAGCGGAATCCGCATGTCCCGCACATAGTTCGCGACCACGCCGAGGACCGGCCCGTTCGGGCCGTCGGTGATGTCGTCGGTGATGCGCACGCCGTGCCCGAGTCGTTCGCAGCCGCAGAAGGCGACGGCCTCGTGGATGGACGGCAGCCCGAACGCCTCACCCGCGTGAATCGTGAAGTGCGCGAGGTTGGCCCGCATGTAGTCGAAGGCGTCGAGGTGGCGGCTGGGCGGGTAGCCGGCTTCGGCGCCCGCGATGTCGAAGCCGCCGACGCCACGGTCGCGCCAGCGCACGGTGAGTTCGGCGATCTCGCGGGAGCGCGCGGCATGCCGCATGGCGGTGAGCAGGCAGACCACGGTGATGGGGTTGCCCGCCGCGGCGGCGGCCGCCTCGCCTTCCCGGAATCCGGCGATGGTGTGCTCGACGACCTCGTCGAGGGTGAGTCCGGCCTCGATGTGCTGCTCGGGCGCGAACCGCACCTCGGCGTAGACGACGCCGTCGGCGGCGAGGTCCTCGGCGCATTCGCGGGCGACCCGGCGCAGCCCTTCGGGGGTCTGCATGACGGCGACGGTGTGGGCGAAGGTCTCCAGGTAGCGCTCGAGCGAGCCGCTGTCGGCCGCGTCCCGGAACCAGGCGCCGAGGGATTCGGCGTCGCTTGCCGGTAGCTGGTCGTATCCGGCGGCGTGGGCGAGTTCCAGCACCGTCGCGGGTCGCAGCCCGCCGTCGAGGTGATCGTGCAGGACCGCCTTGGGAGCCTGGCGGATCGAGGCGAGGGTGAGGGGCGTCGGTCCAGTCATGTAGCAACGTTAGCCGCATTCCCGTTCTGCGGCAGGACTGTTGACCCGACTCACCGACAGTTCGGCATGTCGTTGCCCTCACGTTGCTGACCGGCGCGAATCCTTCATCTTCAGGCGGTGATGCGGTCCAGGATCAAGGGTTGCAGCGGCAACTGGACGGTGCCGTCGATGGTGAACGCGCCGCGCAGCAGGTCCAGCGCCACCGGGAAGGCCTCGGGGGTGTCGGTGTGCAGGGTGAGCAGCGGCTGCCCCTGGGTGATGGAATCGCCTGGCTTGGCGTGCATTTCGACGCCCGCCCCGGCCTGCACCGGGTCGCCCTGCCGGGCCCGGCCCGCGCCGAGCCGCCAGGCGGCGAGTCCGACGTCGAGGGCGTCGAGGCGGATCAGGGTGCCCCCGGCGGGCGCGCGCAGGGTTTCGGTGTGGCGGGCCTGCGGCAGCGGGGCGTCCGGATCGCCGCCCTGGGCGCGCACCATGGCCCGCCACTGGTCCATGGCGCGGCCGTCGGCGAGCGCGTCGGCCGGGTCGACATCGGTGATCCCGGCCTGCGCCAGCATCTCCCGGGCCAGGGCGAGGGTGAGGTCGACGACATCGGCCGGGCCGCCGCCGGCGAGCACGTCGAGGGATTCGCAGACTTCCAGGGCGTTTCCGGCGGTGTGGCCGAGCGGGGTGTCCATGGCGGTGAGCAGGGCCACCGTCCGCACCCCGGCGTCGGTGCCGAGTTCGACCATGGCGGTGGCCAGTTCGCGCGCCTGCGCCTCCTCGCGCAGGAACGCCCCTCGCCCCACCTTGACGTCCAGGACCAGTGCCCCGGTGCCCTCGGCGATCTTCTTGCTCATGATGGAGCTGGCGATCAGGGGGATGGATTCCACGGTCCCGGTGACGTCACGCAGCGCGTAGAGCCGTTTGTCGGCGGGGGCCAGGTCGGCTCCGGCAGCGCAGACGACGGCGCCGACGGCGGGATCGGACAGGAGCTCCCGCATGCGCGCGACCGGAAGATCGGCCTGCCAGCCGGGTATCGCCTCGAGCTTGTCGAGTGTGCCTCCGGTGTGCCCCAATCCGCGTCCGGAGAGCTGGGGCACGGCGGCCCCGCAGGCCGCGACCAGCGGCGACAGCGGCAGGGTGATCTTGTCGCCGACCCCGCCGGTGGAGTGTTTGTCGACGGTGGGGCGGCCCAGATCGGTGAAGTCCAAACGCTTCCCGGAGTTGATCATGGCGTGGGTCCAGCGGGCGGTCTCGCGGCGGGTCATGCCGCGCCAGACGATGGCCATGGCCAGCGCCGACATCTGTTCGTCGGCGACCTCACCGCGGGTGAACGCGTCCACCACCCAATCGATCTGCGCGTCGCTGAGCTGTCCGCCGTCGCGCTTGGCCCGAATCACGTCCACCGCCGAGTGCACCGTCACGCCCTCCACCCTGGCACGGGCTGGGCCGCCTTTCCACGGATTCCCCCGCGCGCCACGGTGATCAGCTGTTATAGCGGGGTTCTACCGTTGCCCGGCGGCGAGGTCGTCGGGCCCGAAGGAGTCCGGCAGCAGCGTGTTCAGAGTGACGGGCCCGTCGGGGTGATCGACGAGCAAATCGCCGCCGCCGTGCTCGAGCAGAATCTGCCGGCAGCGTCCACAGGGCATGAGCACCGCGCCTCGCGAATCGCAGATCGAGACCGCCCGGAGTCGCCCGCCGCCGCCCGAAATCAAGTTACCGACCAGTACACATTCGGCGCAGAGGCCCAAACCGTATGAGACATTTTCCACATTGCAGCCGCTCACCACGCGGTCGTCGGCGGTGAGAGCCGCGGCCCCGACGGGGAATCCGGAATAGGGGGCATACGCCTCTTGCATAACTTCAAAAGCCTTGTAACGCAGGGCTTTCCAGTCAATTTCGGACATTTCGGACCATCCTCCTATGGACGTGACAGCACCCCCGTGTTACGCGTTCTGCCTGGTCGCGAAAATCAGGAAAGGCAAACCTAACTCACAACAATTTGAGCCAACGAGCGGCACGCCGAATTAGTTCCCCTCCAAAGCTGGGTTTAGAGTTCAGGACAGATCGGTTCAGGTTCCCGACAACGGGCCTGCAGCACTGCCACCGGATGTTGATTCCGCTCGTGAGCAGGTGGTTTCGACAGTCCGAAGGCTCCGCGGCCGGATTCTGACCGGGTCCATCAACGACGTTGGAGGCACCGCACTCTATGACCACGCTAGAAGCTCCGGCCAAGCCGAAGCGAACCTTGTACCGAGGCGACCCCGGCATGTGGTCCTGGGCACTGCACCGCATCACCGGCGTGACGATCTTCTTCTTCCTGTTCGTCCACGTCCTCGATACCGCGTTGGTGCGAGTCAGCCCGGACACCTACGACCGCGCGATCGAGACCTACAAGAACCCCCTCGTCGCCCTCATGGAGATGGGTCTCGTCGTCTGCGTGCTGTTCCACGCGTTCAACGGCATCCGCATCATCCTCGTCGACTTCTGGTCGCAGGGCCCGCGCTACCAGCGCCAGATGCTCTGGGTCGTCCTCGCGATCTGGATCGTCGTCGCCGGTGCCGGTGTCGGCCGCCAGTTCTTCTACCTGCTGACGAATTGAGAGCCGACATGACCGCACCCGTTCTCGGTAAGTCCTACGACCGCCCCGCCTCCCTCGACGCCCCGCGCGCGCCCCGCCGCGCCGGCGGCAACAACTTCGAGAAGTACGCCTGGCTCTTCATGCGTGCCTCGGGCCTGCTGCTGGTCATCCTGGTCATCGGCCACATGACGATCATGCTGATGCTCGACGGCGGCGTGCACCGCCTGAACTTCGCGTTCGTCGCCGGCCGCTGGGCCTCCCCGTTCTGGCAGCTCTGGGACCTCACCATGCTGTGGCTGGCCCAGCTGCACGGCGGCAACGGCCTGCGCACCGTGATCGACGATTACGCGCGCAAGGACTCCACCCGCTTCTGGCTGAAGGCCGCGCTGGTCGTGTCCATGATCCTGGTCATGGTCACCGGCACCTACGTGATCTTCACCTTCGACCCCAACATCAGTTAGGAACAGGCCACCTCGATGAGTGAATCCCGACCGATTCAGGAGCACCGCTACGACGTCGTCATCGTCGGTGCCGGTGGCGCTGGAATGCGTGCGGCGATCGAGGCCGGTCCTCGGGTGCGCACCGCCGTCCTGACCAAGCTCTACCCGACTCGTTCTCACACCGGTGCGGCGCAGGGCGGCATGTGCGCCGCGCTGGCGAACGTGGAAGAGGACAACTGGGAGTGGCACACCTTCGACACCGTCAAGGGTGGCGACTACCTGGTCGACCAGGACGCCGCGGAGATCATGGCCAAGGAGGCCATCGACGCGGTGCTCGACCTGGAGAAGATGGGCCTGCCGTTCAACCGCACGCCCGAGGGCAAGATCGACCAGCGTCGCTTCGGTGGCCACACCCGTGACCACGGCAAGGCGCCCGTGCGTCGCGCGTGCTACGCCGCGGACCGCACCGGCCACATGATCCTGCAGACGCTGTACCAGAACTGCGTCAAGCACGACGTGGAGTTCTACAACGAGTTCTACGTGCTCGACCTGATCCTGTCCGACGGCCCCAACGGCCCGATCGCGACCGGCGTCGTGGCCTACGAGCTGGCCACCGGCGAGCTGCACGTGTTCCACGCGAAGTCGATCATCTTCGCCACCGGTGGTTCGGGTCGTATGTACAAGACCACCTCCAACGCCCACACCCTCACCGGTGACGGCATGGCGATCGTGTTCCGCAAGGGACTCCCGCTGGAGGACATGGAGTTCCACCAGTTCCACCCGACAGGCCTCGCGGGCCTGGGCATCCTCATCTCCGAGGCTGTGCGTGGTGAGGGCGGCATCCTGCGCAACGCCTCCGGTGAGCGCTTCATGGAGCGCTACGCGCCGACCATCAAGGACCTGGCGCCGCGTGACATCGTCGCGCGCTCCATGGTGCTCGAGGTCCGTGAGGGCCGCGGCGCGGGCCCGAACAAGGACTACGTGCTCATCGACGTGACCCACCTCGGTGAGGACGTGCTCGAGGAGAAGCTCCCCGACATCACCGAGTTCGCCCGCACCTACCTGGGCGTCGACCCGGTCAAGGAGCCGGTGCCGGTCATGCCGACCTGTCACTACGTGATGGGTGGCATCCCGACCCGCATCCGCGGCGAGGTGCTGCGCAACAACACCGACATCGTGCCCGGCCTGTACGCCGCCGGTGAGTGCGCCTGTGTCTCCGTGCACGGCGCCAACCGTCTGGGCACCAACTCGCTGCTGGACATCAACGTGTTCGGCCGGCGCGCGGGCATCGCGGCCGCCGAGTACGCGCAGCGCGCCGAGTTCGTCGAGATGCCGGAGAACCCGGCGCAGATGGTGCAGGACTGGCTGGCCAACCTGCTGGGCGAGCACGGCAACGAGCGCGTCGCCGACATCCGCACCGAGCTGCAGAACTCCATGGACGACAAGGCCGGTGTGTACCGCACCGAGGAGTCGCTGAAGTCCATGCTCGAGGAGATCCAGGTCTTCAAGGAGCGCTACTCGCGGATCACCGTGCAGGACAAGGGCCGTCGCTACAACAGCGACCTGCTCGAGGCCGTCGAGCTGGGCTTCCTGCTGGAGCTGGCCGAGGTGACCGTGGCGGGTGCGGTGAACCGCAAGGAGTCCCGTGGCGGCCACGCGCGCGAGGACTACCCGGACCGCGACGACGTCAACTTCATGCGGCACACCATGGCCTACAAGCAGAGCCCGGAGCTCATCTCCGACATCCGCCTGGACTACAAGCCGGTTGTGCAGACCCGCTACGAGCCGATGGAGCGTAAGTACTGATGACTGCTGTCGCTGAAACGCCGCAGAAGCCGGCTCCGGTGCCGGACGGGTCGACCATGATCACCGTCAAGGTCGCCCGCTTCAACCCGGAGGACGGGCAGGGCCAGCACTGGGACGAGTTCAAGGTCCCCGTACTGCCGACCGACCGGTTCCTGAACGTGCTGATCTACATCAAGTCCTACCTGGACGGCACGCTCACCTTCCGTCGCTCCTGCGCGCACGGCGTGTGTGGCTCGGATGCCATGCGCATCAACGGCGTCAACCGCCTGGCCTGCAAGATCCTCATGAAGGACATGCTGCCCAAGGGCAGCAAGGAGCTGACGGTCACCGTCGAGCCGATCCGCGGCCTGCCCGTGGAGAAGGACCTCGTGGTGAACATGGAGCCGTTCTTCGACGCGTTCAAGGCGGTCAAGCCCTACCTGATCACCAAGGGCAACGAGCCGACCTACGAGCGCATCCAGTCCCAGCACGACCGCGCCCGCTTCGATGACACCACCAAGTGCATCCTGTGCGCCTGCTGCACCACCTCCTGCCCCGTGTACTGGAGCGACGGCAGCTACTTCGGCCCGGCCGCGATCGTGAACGCGCACCGCTTCATCTTCGACAGCCGTGACGAGGGCGCCCGCGAGCGTCTGGACATCCTCAACGATGTCGAGGGTGTGTGGCGCTGCCGCACCACCTTCAACTGCACCGACGCGTGCCCCCGTGGCATCGAGGTGACCAAGGCGATCCAGGAAGTCAAGCGCGCGCTGCTGTTCGCCCGCTGATAAATCCAACTCTCGGGGAGCGAAATACCAACGCCGCCCGCATCTTCGGATGCGGGCGGTTTTGTTTTGTCAGGCTGGGGAACGGTCCTGGAAGGGGGCCAGCATCTCCCAGGACCAGGTGAGGCTGCCGTCGGCGAGATCCGCGAGAACGCCCTGCAGCCAATGCAATTCGGCTGCCGCGACGGCGCGCTGGTACTCGTCCTCGAGCAACACCACGCGCGGCAGGCCGAACTCGGTGGCCCCCGCCAGGCCCGCCTCCATCTCCTCGAGCGCGGCGCGCACGGCCTCGGCTCGGCGCTCGAGTTCGATCCGGGCGGCGTCGGGCGGCAGCAGCATCAGAAATGACAGTGCCGCAGGGAATTCCGGGAACTCGTTGCGCGGCGTCGCCACCATGTCGTTGATCCAGGCGAGGCAGGCGGTCCGGCCGTCGTCGGTGATCTCGTAGACGGTGCGCTCGGGGTACTGCTGGTCACGGCCGGTCTCGCGGACCGCCACCAGTCCCGCGTCCTGCAATCGCGCGATCGTCTTGTACAGCTGCGCCCGCTGCCCGACATTGATGACCTTGTCCTTGCCCCACTCCTTGATCCGGCGCTGGATGGCGTAGGGGTGCATCGGTTCCAGGTGCAGGATGCCGAGCACCGCCATGGCCAAGGGCGAGCGCTTGAACCGCGCGGCCGGAGTCGAAGCTGTCATGTCAACCACCTTACTAGGTGCCCGAAAACTAGTTTCCCAGAACTAGTTGCTTTGCAACTAGTCTCCATGTCACTATTGAGGAGCAGGCGAACCCGACCAGCACCGACTCCCCGAAGGGACCAAGGCCATGAACACCACCGACACCGTCAAGATCCACACCGACCACGACACCACCAAGCACCTCGGCGACTGGACCGACGCCGCCGCGTTCCAGGTGAAGGTCCGCTACGGCAGCGCGGTCCTCGACCTGCGCTCGCCGCGGATCGCCGGTGACGGGGAGATCGTGATCCACGCCGACCTCGACCACGCCATGGTGAAACTGCTGGTCCCCGAGGACGCGGTCATCGACTCCTCCGAGCTGTCCTGGACCGGCCGCGGCCGGGTCAAGGACATGACCCGTCCCCGTCAGGCCTCCGGCCGCGTCATCCGCCTGACCGGTTCCGCCACCACCAGCGAGTTCCGGATTCACCGCGGCGGCATCGCGATCCTGTCGGCGATGTTCAGCCGGGAGTTCCTCGCGGAGGCCAAGGGCCCGGACCGGGAGACCCGGGTGCCGGCGCTGCTCGACCCCGAGCACGCGGCCCGCTGACCCGAGCGCGGTGTTCGGCCCGGCTGCAAACGGGACCGAATGCCTAGCTGACGGTGGATCACCGTCGGGAATTCACGGACAAAACGGCGGCCCAGCGCGCGCCGACGAGACGCTGCTGGTGCAGTCCGGCAAGCCGGTCGGTGTGCTGCG
>NZ_JBEXXC010000025.1:0-67551 GCF_040630175.1 Nocardia sp. NPDC005825 | reverse complement strand
GTTTCTTCAGTCGACAACGGATAGGGCCTGCATCCCCAGGGGATGCAGGCCCTTTCCGATGAATCAGACGTCGAATCCGTCGAATCCGTCGCCGTGCAGTGCCTCGTTCATGGAAGCGTCCGCGTAGCCGCGGCAGTAGTCCCAGGTGACGTAGGCCTCGGGCGTCGGGTCGTAGGCGGGTTCGTGCGGTCGCACCGTGCCGTCCACCAGAAGCTGGAGGAGGTTGGCGCGCAACATGTCCCAGTCGTGGTAGTGATCCTGCCGGCAGTCCTCGCAGCTGACCACGAGACCGCGGATGCCGCGGTGGGCCAGCAGTGCCTCGTACACCGCGAGGTCGGCGAGATCCTCTTCGACCGCTAGGCGCTCGTGAGGATCCAGCGGTTCCCCCGGCTCGATGGCATCGAGCGCGGCCGACGGGTCGGAGGGGTCTCCGGCGAATGGATCCGGCGGCAAGCCAGGTGGTAGATGGTCACGCACAGTCCCACGGTACGCAGAACCACCCCCTGTGCGCCAGCGCTGAAGGGGATTTGCCTCCACTTCGCTGGTGGTACAGCGCACTTTGCTGGCGTGGGCGGGCACGGTCGTGTCGTGACAGCCGACACAGTAATGGCAGAGCCGACAAAACGCAGCGGATGCGGCCGCCGGGACAGCCGCCGACGGCGGTCCGGGCGCGGGTGCGGCCAGGAATTCACGGACGGATACCATGGTTGACCAAAGGCCGGGTAGCAATCGCCGGCATTGCCATTCATCTACGCATCCGCCGGGACCCGGCCCGGTGGGTGTTGCCGAGGTCCAGGAGGGGTCGATCCGAATGAGCAGTCCCGTGACGGGCGAACGTAACGCAGGCCGCCCCCATACGGGCGGCGACGATCCCAACAAGATCGCCATGCTCGGCCTCACCTTCGACGATGTGCTGCTGCTTCCCGCGGCCTCCGATCTGATCCCGAGTTCGGTCGACACCTCCAGCAAGCTGACCCGCGACATCTCGCTGCGGACCCCGCTGGTGAGTTCGGCCATGGACACCGTCACCGAGGCGCGCATGGCCATCGCCATGGCGCGCGCGGGCGGTATGGGCGTGTTGCACCGCAATCTGTCGGTGGAGGCGCAGGCCGCGCAGGCCGAGACCGTGAAGCGGTCCGAGGCGGGCATGGTGACCGACCCGGTCACCTGTCGCCCCGACGACAGCCTCGCCGAGGTCGACGCCATGTGCGCCCGCTTCCGCATCTCCGGTCTGCCCGTGGTGGACGAGCGCGGCATGCTGGTCGGCATCATCACCAACCGCGATATGCGGTTCGAGGTGGACCAGGACCGCAAGGTCGCCGAGGTGATGACCCCGGCGCCGCTGATCACCGCGCAGGAGGGCGTCACCGCCGAGGCCGCGCTGGGCCTGCTGCGCCGCCACAAGATCGAGAAGCTGCCGATCGTCGACGGCTCCGGCAAGCTGCGCGGGCTCATCACGGTCAAGGACTTCGTCAAGACCGAGCAGTACCCGAACGCCACCAAGGACCGCGACGGCCGACTGCTGGTCGGCGCCGCCGTCGGTGTCGGCGAGGACGCGTGGGCGCGCGCCATGACGCTGGCCGAGGTCGGCGTGGACGTGCTCATCGTGGACACCGCGCACGGCCACCAGTCGGGCGTGCTGCAGATGGTCTCCAAGATCAAGGCCGAGGTCGGCGACCGCGTGCAGATCGTCGGCGGCAATGTCGCCACCCGCGCGGGCGCGCTGGCGCTCGTCGAAGCCGGTGTCGACGCGGTGAAGGTGGGTGTGGGCCCCGGCTCCATCTGCACCACCCGCGTGGTCGCCGGTGTCGGCGCGCCGCAGATCACCGCGATCCTGGAGGCCACCGCGGCGTGCAAGCCGCACGGTGTGCCGGTCATCGCCGACGGCGGCGTGCAGTACTCCGGTGACATCGCCAAGGCCATCGCGGCCGGCGCCTCCACCGTCATGCTGGGTTCGCTGCTGGCCGGCACCGCCGAGTCGCCGGGCGATTTGATCCTGGTGGGCGGCAAGCAGTTCAAGAGCTACCGCGGCATGGGTTCGCTGGGCGCCATGCAGGGACGCGGCGAGGCCAAGTCCTACTCCAAGGACCGCTACTTCCAGGACGACGTGCTGTCGGAGAAGAAGCTGGTGCCCGAGGGCATCGAGGGCCGGGTGCCGTTCCGCGGCCCGCTGGACCAGGTGATCCACCAGCTGGTCGGCGGTCTCCGCGCGGCCATGGGTTACACCGGCGCGCAGACCATTCCGGATCTGCAGGCGGCCCAGTTCGTGCAGATCACGGCGGCGGGCCTGAAGGAGTCGCACCCGCACGACATCACCATGACCGTCGAGGCTCCCAACTACACCACTCGTTCGTAGCCGGACCGAACCGGTTCGCGCATCGCCGCGGACCGGTTTTGTCATGTCCGGCAATCGAACTCGAAAGGAATGAAACACGATGCGCGATATGGTCGAGATCGGCATGGGCCGGACGGCTCGGCGCACCTACGAGCTGGACGATATCGACATCGTGCCCTCGCGCCGGACCCGCTCCTCCAAGCAGGTGTCGCTGGCCTGGCAGCTCGACGCGTACCGCTTCGAGATCCCGTTCCTCGCGCATCCCACCGACGCGCTCGTCTCGCCGAAGTTCGCCATCGAACTGGGCAAGGCCGGCGGCCTGGGCGTCATCAACGGTGAGGGCCTGTGGGCCCGGCACGCCGACGTCGACGCCAAGGTGCAGCAGCTGACCGAGGTCGCGGAGAAGGAAGGCACCGAGGCGGCGGTCGCGCTGCTGCAGGAGCTGCACGCCGCGCCGATGAAGGCCGACCTGCTGGCCGCGGCGGTCGCCGAGGTGCGCGCCGCCGGCGTCACCACCGCGGTGCGGGTCAGCCCGCAGAACGCGCGCGCCCTCACCCCGAGCCTGGTGCAGGCGGGGATCGACCTGCTGGTCGTGCACGGCACCATCATCTCCGCCGAGCACGTGGGCGACGGGGAGCCGTTGAACCTCAAGACCTTCATCGCCGAGCTGGATGTGCCGGTGGTCGCGGGCGGCGTGTCCGATCACCGCACCGCGCTGCACCTGATGCGCACCGGCGCGGCCGGCGTCATCGTGGGCTACGGCTCGATGCAGGGCTCCACCACCACCGGTGAGGTGCTCGGCATCGGCGTGCCGATGGCCACCGCCATCGCCGACGCCGCCGCCGCGCGCCGCGACTACCTGGACGAGACCGGCGGCCGCTACGTGCACGTCATCGCCGACGGCGAGACCCTGACCTCCGGGCACGTCGCCAAGGCCATCGCCTGCGGCGCGGACGCGGTCATGCTGGGCGTGCCGCTGGCCATGGCCCGCGAGACCCCGGGCAACGGCTGGTACTGGCCTTCGGCCGCCGCGCACCCGTCGGTGCCGCGCGGCGCGGTGCTGCCGTACGCGGTCGACGAGGAGCGGGTCCCGCTGGACCAGGTCCTCAACGGCCCGTCCAACGACCCGTTCGGCTCGCTGAATCTGGTTGGCGGCCTGCGTCGTTCGATGGCCAAGACCGGGTACAGCGACCTCAAGGAATTCCAGAAGGTCGGTTTGAACGTGCGCGGCTAGCGATCAGACCCTGAACTCGCGCCCTTGGGCATTCACTCGAATGCGCAAGGGCGCGAGTCGTATCCGGGGTCGGGTCAGCGGCTGCCTGGCCAAGCGCTGAAATCGCGCAGCGGCGGTACCGCGATATCGCGGAGGAACTCTCGGATCGCCGAGTTCACCGCCACCGGGTGGGTCATGTTCACCGTCTGCCGGGCGCCGTCGATCTCCAGATAGTGCGCGCGGGGCAGGCGTTCGGCCAGTTCCCGGGCGTGCGAGCGGGGCACGCCCGAGCGGGTCGGGTGGATGACCAAAGTGGGGCAGGTGATTTCGGGTAGTCGCTCCAGCACCGAGTCGCGGCCCAGCAGCGCGCCCGCGGCGATCTCGGTGGCCGACGGGTCGCGGGCCAGCCAGCGTTTCACCCAGACGGCGCGGTACCAGTCGTCGTCGCCGATGAGCCAGCGGGCCAGGTATTCGGCGAGCGCGGGGCGGGGGCCGTCCTCGTGCCACTTGTCCAGAAACTTTCGGGCATTGGCGAGTTCGGCGGCGGTGGGCTCGTGCGCCTCACTGCTCAGCAGCACCAGGGCGGCGACCCGGTCGGGGGCCAGCAGCGCGGTGCGCAGCGCGATGAAACCGCCCTGGGAGGTTCCGCCCACGACGGCCCGTTCCGCGCCCAGCTGATCCAGTACGGTCAGCGCGTCCCGGGCGGAGGTCCAGTAGGTGAACGGCAGCCCCTCGTCGCGGGTGCGGCCGTGTCCGCGCGCATCCCAGGTCACGATCCGGAACTCCGGAGTCAACGCCGCCTGCTGCGACGCGAACATCGTTCGGTCCATGAGGAATTCGTGCCCCAACAGCACCACCGGACCTTCGCCCCCGCTGTCCTCGTAGTGGATCTCGGCATCGATCGCACGGGCGAATGGCACGAGGTAGAGGATAGCCAGCACCGGTGACAAACCGGCGAGCTTTCCTGCCCACCGGCACAGCGGGTGTCGCTCGGCCCCCGCGGCCGGGTAGGAATTACCGTCCACGCGAGGGCGGAAGGCCCTATCCCGAACACCTCCGGCGCGAATACCGTCCCGATGCCACCACTTCCGGGCCGGGCGGGCTACCGCTTCCGAGGCCGCGGCGCACTCCGGCCCGGGGTGGCGGTCCACCGTGATTCGCGCGCAGGTCGGGGCGGGCGGGAGCGGGGGTCGCCCGGGGGGAGTGTGTCCTATCTCGCTCACTAGACTGTGCGGGTGGCAGAAACCCAGCGACCAGTCCTTGTTGTCGATTTCGGCGCGCAATACGCGCAGCTGATCGCGCGCCGGGTGCGCGAAGCGAGTGTGTATTCCGAGGTGGTGCCGCACACGATCACCGTCGAGGAGATCGCGGAGAAGCAGCCCCTCGCCGTGATCCTCTCCGGCGGACCCAGCAGCGTGTACGCCGAGGGCGCGCCGCAGCTGGACGCGCGGCTGTTCGATCTGGACCTGCCGGTCTTCGGTATCTGCTACGGCTTCCAGGCCATGGCGCAGGCGCTCGGCGGCACGGTGGCGCACACCGGGACTCGCGAGTACGGGCGCACCGAGCTCAGCGTCGACGGCGGCATCCTGCACGGCGGCCTGCCCACCCGGCAGCCGGTGTGGATGAGCCACGGCGACGCCGTCACCGACGCGCCCGCCGGGTTCGAGGTGACCGCGACCTCCGCGGGCGCGCCGGTCGCCGCGTTCGAGGATCGGGTGCGCAAGCTCGCCGGCGTCCAGTACCACCCGGAGGTGCTGCACTCGCCGCACGGCCAGCAGGTGCTGAGCCGGTTCCTGCACGAGATCGCCGGCATCCCGGGCGCGTGGACGCCCGCCAATATCGCCGAGGCGCTCATCGCCCAGGTGCGCGAGCAGGTCGGCGACGGCCACGCCATCTGCGGCCTGTCCGGCGGTGTGGACTCCGCGGTCGCGGCCGCGCTGGTGCAGCGGGCCATCGGTGACCGTCTCACCTGTGTGTTCGTCGACCACGGTCTGCTGCGCGCCGGCGAGCGCGAGCAGGTGCAGCGTGATTTCGTCGCCGCGACCGGGGCCAAGCTGGTCACCGTCGACGCGGTCGACAAGTTCCTGGGTGAGCTGAAGGGCGTCACCGATCCGGAGGAGAAGCGCAAGATCATCGGCCGGGAGTTCATCCGGTCGTTCGAGGACGCGGTCTCCGAGGTGGTCGGCGAGCAGGGCGAGACCAAGGTCGAGTTCCTGGTGCAGGGCACCCTGTACCCGGACGTGGTCGAGTCGGGCGGCGGCGCGGGCACCGCGAACATCAAGTCGCACCACAATGTCGGCGGTCTGCCCGACGATCTGGAGTTCGCGCTCGTCGAGCCGCTGCGGTTGCTGTTCAAGGACGAGGTGCGCGCGGTCGGCCGCGAGCTGGGGCTGCCCGAGGAAATCGTTGCGCGCCAGCCGTTCCCGGGCCCGGGTCTGGCCATCCGCATCATCGGCGAGGTGACCCACGATCGGCTGGAGCTGCTGCGCCAGGCCGATGCCATCGCGCGCGAGGAGCTCACCGCCGCCGGGCTGGACAAGTCGATCTGGCAGTGCCCCGTGGTGTTGCTGGCCGATGTCCGCAGCGTCGGCGTGCAGGGCGACGGCCGCACCTACGGCCACCCGATCGTGCTGCGCCCGGTGTCGTCCGAGGACGCCATGACCGCCGACTGGACCCGCCTGCCCTACGAGGTGCTGGAGCGGATCTCCACCCGCATCACCAACGAGGTGGCCGACGTCAACCGCGTCGTGCTCGATGTGACGAGCAAGCCGCCGGGCACCATCGAATGGGAGTGAGCGCTCCCCGCTGCACGCGAAGGCCCCGCACCTGCGAAAGGTGCGGGGCCTTCGGCCTTCTCGGAAGGGCAGTTCCGGGAAGGAGGGCGACGCCGCCCCCGGCGAGGGGGTGGGGGCGGCGCGTGCGGTCTACTCCCGGTGTTTCTTCGGGCTGAGCACCAGGATCACGCCGACCACGATGGCGGCGATCACCACGATCCAGCCCAGCGACAGACCGCCGGAGACGGGCCAGAAGTGGGGGCCGATGAAGGCCCACACACTCACACCCAGGCCCAGCAGGCCGGCCAGCAGTAGTGCGAACGAGGGTCGGCGATTCTTGTTCTCAGCCACGGTTCACCTCCGCGTTTCCCATCTGCACGTCGACGGTCAGGTTCAGGACGGGGCCCGTCGCCGGGCCCGAGATTCCGCTCGGGCAGTTCGAATCACCCATGCGGACATTGCAGGTCGTGTTGACGCGCAGGTCCGGCGGCAGCATCACACGGGCGTCGCCCATGCGCACTTTCACCTCGACCGCGCGATCCTCGGTCAGCTTCAGCCGGCTCAGATCGAGGGTGCCCGATCCCATCGAGATGTGGTAGACGGGCAGCAGCTCGGAATCGGATGCGGCGGACCACTTGTGGTCGCCCATCGCGCCCTCGTCGAACTGGATCGGGCCGATCAGCGAGGCCAGGATCACGAAACCGGCCAGCGGGGCCAGCACCACCATCAGGCCGTAGCCGCGGCGCAGGAACGCGCCCACGATGAGGCCCACGGCCACCACGGCCAGGGCGGCGGCGCCGATCCGGCCGGGCGTCATCCAATCCACGCCCGACGCGGCCATCGAACCCGCCGCGGCGGCCGCCAGGATGGCGAGACCGATGGTGACGGGGGTCAGCCGGGACCGCGGACGGGCCGGGGGAGCCTGGACGACCTGCTGCTGGACCGGCGTGGTCGGCTCGGGCAGCTGCCAGGCCAGCGGGGCCACGCCCAGGGGATCCCAGCCGGGCGGGGTGGGGCCGAAGTCGGGGGAGATCGGGGCGGGGCCGAATCCGGCGCGCGGGCGGTCGGCGGCCGGCGGAATCCGGTGCAGGGTAGGGGGTTCGACGTCGGTCGGCGGGGCCGAGGGGGGCTCGGGGGTGCCGCCGTCATCGTCATCGGTCTTCGGCTTGGTGAGATCGACAGCCGTCGCCGGTGCCTCCTCCGGTTCGTCCGACTGCTCCGAAGTGCCGGGGCCCGAAGCGGATTCGGACTTGCGCAGGATAACGGTGTCGGACACCGACGACGCGGGCGCGTACCGGGTCTCCAGTACTTCGGTGACCTGCTCGGACTCCGGAAGCTTCTGCGTGGCAACCGGTTCCGGCTCCGGGGCGGCGGCGGCCGGGTGGTTCGGGTCGGGCTCGTAGTGGTCGGGCAGCGTGGTGTACGGCCCGTACGTCTGGAAGGTCACCGCATTGGTGCCCGGATACCCCGTCCAGTACGGGCTCGCGGTGCCCGGATACCCGGTGTTGAACGGATCGGTGATCGCCGACGGTTCGAAATAGCCTGCGGGCGGCTGCATCTGGCGCTGATACAGCAGCCACCACCCGCCCAGCATGAGCGCGAAACTGATCACCCCGGACCCGCCGAGTCCCACCCCGACGGGACCCATCGTGCTCACAGCGATCCCCAACGCCACCATGAGCACGATGGTCTTGGACGAGGGCTGCGACGCCTGGCCGCGCCCGAACAGCGACTCCGCCGCCGAGGACTGGTCTCCGGCCTGGTTCAGCAGCAGCCACCCCAGCAGATAGAGCACCACCCCCGCCCCGCCGAACAGCGCCGACACCACGAACGCCACCCGCACCAGCACCGGGTCCACGTTGTAGCGCCGGCCGAACCCGACGGCGACGCCCGCGATCGGCCCGTCCTTGGGAAACCGCACCGGCCGCGTCTGCCACAGATCCTGAATCTGATCGGAGAAGCCGGTACGCCCAGCACCCTTGGACCAGTCGCTCGTTCTCGTCATGCCATCCATCGTGCTGTCGCCCCCCGTCCAGGCACATCGGGGATGACCCTGAATGCCCACCTGAACTTGCCCCGCACCCCGGTCGACAACGGTTCACACCCGCCCCCGACCAGGCCGACCGCACCTACCTGCCCTCGCCGAATACCGGGCGACCATCCCGATCCCCTCCCGCTCGCGACCCTGACGCACGACCCGCGCCGGCTCCGGGCTCGGCCACGTTCTCGGCGGTCGGGTTACGCCCGTTCCGGCGTCCGGACGCGCTCTGCGGGCAGTGCGTTCATCTCACCTGTCCTGCCCGCAATCTCGTGGACTCCAGCCGGCCGGGACCGAGCCCTGTTCCGCACCGCAGGATTCGAGCGCCCGTTCCGAGGCCGTGAGATCCTGTGTCCTACAGCAGATCACGATCGATGGGGTGGTGACCATGAGTCCGGACTCCGGCGCGAGTGCCGACACCGTCTCGCCCCGGGCGGAGTTCGCCGCGCGTTTCGGGCGGCTGTTCGCGGCGGCGGGTCAGCCCACGCTGCGGAGCGTGGTGGCGGCCGCGAACGCCAGGATGCGCGCGACCCGCGCGCGGGGAGACGTCGGCGGGGCGACCATCCAGCGAGTCAGTGACTGGCGGGTCGGACGCAGTGTGCCCGCCCGCTTCGAATCCCTGAGCCCGGTCCTGCTGACGCTGACCGACATGGCGCGCGCCACCGGCCGCCCGATGCCCGCGGCGCTCACGAACCTGACCGATTGGCGGGCCCTGTGGAAGGAGGCCGCCTCGTCAGCGGCCGAGTCCTCGGCCGTGCCGCACCAATTGCCCCGGGCCATCGCCGATTTCACGGGACGGGAGGAAGCCTGCGAGCGGCTGTCGGCGCAGCTGATCGCCGATTCACCGGCCGCGGTGGCGGTCGGGGTGATCACGGGGATGGGCGGGATCGGTAAGACCACCTTCGCGATTCGGGTCGCGCACCGGATCCGGGATCGGTTTCCCGACGGTCAGTTGTATGTGGATCTGCGTGGGGCCGGGGACAATCCGGCCGAGCCGTTCGACGTGATCGGTGACTTCCTGCGGGATCTCGGTGTGGGGGAAGGCGCGATACCCGCGACGCTGGACGCGCGCGCCGCGTATCTGCGCAGCGTGCTGGACGGTAAGCGGTTGCTGGTGGTGCTCGACAATGCCGCGGGCGCGGCGCAGGTCAAGCCGATGCTGCCGGGGTCTGCGGGATGCGCGGTATTGATCACGAGCCGGGTCGCGATGCCCGAGATCGCGGGCGCGACCACGGTCCAGCCGGCCGGGCTGACGCCGCGCGAAGCCGCCATTCTGCTCGGGGAGATCGTCGGGAAGGAACGCGCGGTCGCCGAACCCGCCGCGGTCGAGCGGATCGTGGCGCACTGCGGGGCGCTGCCGCTGGCGATCCGGATCGCGGGCGCGCGCCTGGCGCAGCGACCGGGGTGGACGCTGGCGAGCATGGCCGCGCGCCTCGCCGACGAACAGCAGCGGTTGCCGGCGCTTCGGGCCGGGGAGGTCAGCGTCGAGGCCGCGTTCGCGCTCAGTCACGACCAGCTCGACCCGGGCCATCGCCGGGCCTTCCATCGGCTCGCCGCCCCGGAATGCGACGATCTGTTCCTCGACGGCGCGGCAGCCATCCTCGGCATGTCCGTCCCCGACGCCGAGGAGATCTGCGAGTCGCTGGTGAATCTCGGTCTGCTGGAGACGCCTTCGCCCGGCCGGTATCGCTATCACGACCTGGTCCGGCTGTTCGCGCTCCGCCGGGCGGGCGACACCGATGCCTCCGACGCCGTCGTCGATCTGCTCGACTACTACCTGGCCACGATGAAATCCCTGAGCTCCGTGATCAATCCGGGAACCACCTTGCCGGGCGAGCTCGCCGCCACGCACTGCCCGCCCACCGCGTTCCCCGATGTGACCGCCGGATTCCTGTGGTTCTTCGGCGAGCGCCGCAATCTGATCGCGCTCGGCCGGCAGGCCGCCCGGCTGGGCGGCCGCAGCGTGGACCTGATGGCCGATATCGCCTTGGCGGCAACCGAATCCGGTGAGGGACCGCACACCCCCGATCTGTCGGCGGCCCTGACGACCGTGCTGGACGCGGCGAGCCGGCTCGGCAACCCCGTGGCTCGGCAGCGCCTGCATATCGCGCTCGGCTCCGGATTGGCGATGACCATGACGCGGTACCGGCTGAGTCGCGACCATCTCCTGCACGCGTTCGCCGCCGACGGCCCGCCGCCCGGTGCGCGCCTGGCCGGGGCGGCCGCGGTCGCGCACCTGGGCATCTGCTGGATGGAGGACACCGAGGCGCGGGTAGCGCACCAGTATCGCGAGTGCCTGCGCTACGCCGAACAGACCGGGGACCCGCTGGTCGAGTTCGCCGCCCACTATTTCGCGGGCTACAGCTTCCTGTGGATCGGAGCCGCCGGACCCGCGCAGGACGCGGCGCAGGTGGCGTTGGCCATGACCCGGCAGGCCGGCATGCTCCATTTCGAAGCCGGGTCCCTGTCACTGCTCGGCAGCACCATGGTCGATACCGGCCGTGGCACCCGCGCCGACGCGATACGCCAGTGCGCCGAGGCCGTTCAACTCGCCCGCCGCTCGGGTGCGCGCTCCATCCAAGGCTGGACTCTCATGCTCCTCGCCCGCGCTCACCTGCTGGCCGGGAACCATCCCGCCGCCGAGACCACGGCCCGGGAGGCGATCATCGCCGCCGAATGGGGCGGCCGCGGCATCGAGGGCCGCTCCCTGCTGCTCCTGGCCGCCGCCCTGCGCGAATCCGGCCGGATCGACGAGGCCCGCTTCACCTCCCAGCAGGCCATCGAGGTCATCGAGGAGTCCGACATCGCGCTCAGCTCCTGGGAACGGGGTCTGCTGCCGGGTTGAGCACGGCGCGACCGGGTGGGCCCGCGATCCCTGGCCCAGGTCAGCGTCCATTTTCGGCCGATCAGGCCGAAACGGCGGCTCAGGTGTGACGACAGGTTTCAGTTGTCACCACGGCATCGATTGGTGTCAGGGCCGCCGGCGGGCCGATCGGCCGGCGTCCGAGGATGGTTCGTGGGCAGCGCCGGGAAACCACCCCCGCCGAGAAATGTTCCGACCCAACTAGACTCGCCTAGCCCTGGCTGCGGAAGTAGGTGCGGCCGGCCCGCGGCCCGGCGCGGGGATGGACCGGCCGCGATCCGAGGAAGTGCAGGCTTCCCCGGACAGGGGTGGCGAATCAATGCGATAGGACCTTGCGCAGCGCTACATCGACCAGCCGCACCGGCAGCTTGTCTGCCAGCGCGCGCATGCGGTCGGGCCGCACCGAGTACCGGATTCTCGGCCGATCGACGCTAGCCGCACGAACGACGACCTCGGCCAGGACTTCGGGCGGGTGTGCTCGGCGGTGTTCGTCGGCGGCGAGTTGCCCTACTCGGCCCGCCATGGTCGCGAAAGGAGAGGAGCTCAGCGTCGATTCGGCGAACTGACCCTCGATGGAGGAGGTCATGGATGTCTGGAATGGGCCCGGTTGGATGATGCTGACCGGCATGTCGACGCATGCGAGTTCTCGGCGCAGGGCGTCGCCGTAAGCCTCGACCGCATGCTTGGTCAGGGCGTAGGCGCCATTGAATGGCATGGCGTGCTGCCAGCCGGTCTCGGAACTGATCAGGATCACTCGGCCGCCAGCGGCGAGTAGAGCGGGAAACGCGCCGCGAATCGTGCGGTGGGTGCCCATGATGTTGATGTCGACGATTCTCTGCAGCTTGTCGTCGGCCATTTCCGCCAACGGGCCCACGCTCAGGACGCCGGCGAAGGACACCACACAGTCAAGGCCGGGAGCGTGTTCGCGAATCTGGTTGAACGCGTTGTCCACTGACCTCGTATCGGAAACGTCCATCGGGACGGGCACAACGCCGGGTCGGGCGGGCGGCGGCGTCAGGTCAGCTGCGAAAACGGTCCATCCCTCCTCGACGAACCGCGAGGTGGTCGCAGCTCCCAACCCGCCGGACGCCCCGGTGACAAGCACCGTTCGTTGTGCGTTGACCAACTCGTTCTCCTCGACCTGAAACAGGGAGCCACTGGTATGGCTGCCGGACCGCGCCACCGGATTTAGACAATACACACACTGCAATGTGTGTCCAGTCTAGTGGGTATGGCGACGCGGCTTCGCAGGTCGCAGCAGCTCGAGAGCCCGTGCTCCCCGAGGTACGAGTGAGGGCCGGGGCTACTTGGTCGGGTTGAACGGCTGGTTGACTGTCAGGAAGTACTGGGCCACAGCGAGAATCGCGATCGGGGCAGTCACGAACAGTTGGCCAGCGATCGTTCCCAGGGCCCCAACAGCGACCATGCCGCCGAGGCATCCCACTGCGGCGGCCGGAATGAAGGGGCCGAAGAGGCCGACGATCGAGGCGGCCGCGACGGTCGCGCCGGCGATCCCTCCGAGTACGCATCCGACGGCTGCGCCGCCGAGGCTGCCCGTGACCGCGCCGATGGTCGCGCCCGCGGTGAGCGTGCTGGCCAGCCGGCTCCACGCGGCAAGCTCACGGTCGTACTCGTTCTTCCAGGGCGCCTTGTCCTCGTAGGGAAGCGCCACTGGCTGGTAGACCGCGTGCGCCATGTCGAACTGCGGGGTCAGGGTCGCGGCGCGGCCGGAGATCTCGGCGGCGATCGGAAAGACGAAGTCGTCGACGCGGAATGAGAGCTGGGTGCCGGCGAGGTCTGCCCCATTGTCTGCTTTGATCCGGAAGACGCCGTCGTCAGCAGACAGGGTTCCGGCGTCGGTCTCGATGATGGTGGCGGTGGGGGTGGTGGTCGCCGTGTAGTTCACGCTGTCGCCATCGGCGACGGCGTGTGCGGTCCCCTGCACACCACACAATGCGACTGTCGCGAGCACGGCGGCAGATAGGTAAGTCCTCATCACTTTGTCCTTCTTTTGACTCCCAGCACGATTCTTATTGCAGCGCAATTCGGCACAGATAGGCCATTGCGCTGAGTGTGTTCAGGCTGGGGAATTTGGGATTCAGCCATAAATGTCACTCGGCTGATGTGATGAGTGTCGCACGCCGGGTGGTAGGTGTCCAGATCTTTCATAACTATTTTCCAAGGCATCGAAAGTGGTGTTATCTCCAACGTCTGGGCGATGTTGACTATCGCGCGGAAGCGGCAATCGGTTCTGTGGATATGTCCTCTAGCAGGCCATATGGCGGACGCCTGCCTGTTCCACGGCCGTCAATGGAACTGTGTGCAGACACGCCGAAGTGGTGAGTGCTCAAAATTATGAACCACTCACAGCAACCTCGCGCTCGACTATCTAGAAATTGAGCGTCATGTAATTAGAAACTTCTCCGGGTCTCGGGTTCTATTCCATTCAATATTGTTTAGCCCGCGATCTGATTCAACCCGTTGCGATGTGCTCAGTCGATTTGCGGTCGGATCCGCTGCTGAGTGCAGGCGGTGAGATGATCGAAATGAGAGTGATCAGCGCAGCGAGCGCCACCGCTGCGGCGACCGTCGCCATCACGGCCGGACTTCCGGCCGCGATACGGATCGAACCGATCAGGTGACGGGATCTGCGATGGGCGAGAAAGGCCAGCGTGGTGGCTGTCGTGACCACTGTTGCACCGGCCCAGATCGGCCACCGGTCCTCAGCGATCAGCTGACGCAGCAGAATCGTGGCGACCAGGGCGCTGGCAAGGGCGGTTCGGCGCCATGCGAGCGCGGTGCGTTCGGGTTGTGCACCGGGATCTCGAATCGCGACGGTCACGCGATCAGCAGAGTCGTGATGGCCAGCAGCCCGATGACGCCAACGCCCACACCGAGGACCGGCAGCAGTGGTGGGGCGGGCAAGGCGTCTCCCGTACGCATCGCCGCCTGCACCAACCGCCACTGCCTGTACGCGCCGGCGGCCAGGACGACCGATAGCCCCACGAAGGCTGCGGCAGCCGCGGTCCAACCGCCATTGCCGCCGCCCCGGTGCGCAGTCAGTTGATCTACCGCTACTCCCGCTGCGAGTAGCCCTAGCGCTGTGCGGATCCAAGCCAGGAAGGTCCGCTCATTTGCGAGGGTGAAGCGATAGTCGGGTTCGGCGTCGTTCACGGGTTCGGCCTGCCCATTGATCTCCGGAGCACAAGTCATGCCGAGCGTCTCTCATTCGCGGTCGTGGCTGGCGCGGGGCTGCGCAGCCGGGTGTGTGTTCAGATCGGTGGATGCAGGGGCTCGACGCCCTGTTCGAGCGCATACGCGGCCTGAAGAACCAAGTCGTCGCGGTGGTGGCCGCCGACGAGCTGGACCGCGCAGGGAAGGCCATCGGGGCTGACCGAAATCGGCACTGCGATCGCAGGATTGCCGGTGTCGTTGAAGACCGCGGTGTAGGACACCGGCAGTTGGCGCTTTTCCACGGCCGCACCGATATCGGGCCCCTCGGCCGGCCAGGCCAGCGTCGGCGTCACAGGGGTCAGCAGCAGATCGCAGCTGTCGAATACGCGTGCCGCCCAAGCATCCAAACGAGCACGGCGCTGCCAGTACCGGGTGAACTCTGTGAGCCCGACGGTGCCGCCAAAGGCCAGTAGATCGGCAAACCACGGCTCGAAATCGTCTCTGCGCCGCTCGAATTCCTCACCGAGCGACGTCAGACGGTAGTTGGCGAGGATCTGTTGGCGCAGCAGAAGCTGGTTGGGGAAGTCCTCGGCGTCCGGGAGCGGCGGGATGTCATCGACGATCTGGTGGCCCAGACCCCGCAGCATCGCGACCGCCACGGAGAGCGTCTCGGTGACGAACGGCTCAGGATCGGCGACGCCCAGACCGGCACCAACCCAGATCCGCAGCGGGCGTAGCCGGTGGGTCAGGCGTTCGCGATAGGAGTAGCCGGGACTGGGCAGGGAAAACGGGTCCGCCCGATGGAATCCCACGGTCAGGTCCAGGTGCAGGGCGGTGTCGGCGACCGTCCGAGCCATCGGCGTCGAACAACTGTGCCGCGGCCACACCGGAACCGCGGAGGGTCCGTCGGGTATCCGGCCCCGGGTCGGTTTGAAACCCACGATGCCGCACAAGGCAGCCGGGATTCGGGTCGAGCCCCCACCGTCACCCGCGGTGGCCATCGCCACCATGCCCGACGCGACCGCCGCCGCGGACCCTCCACTCGACCCGCCGGGCGACCGGTCCAGAGCCCACGGATTGCGGGTCGTGCCGAACAGGTCGTTGGTCGTGTGAACCGCGGCGCCCATAGGCGGGCTGTTCGTCTTGCCGATCACGATGGCCCCGGCTGCCCGGAGCCTGGCAACCTGGATGCTGTCAGCGGTCTGAGACGTGGCGTCGTGGAAGCCGCGGCTTCCACGGCTGGTGGGGAAGCCGCGCGCGTGCTCCAAATCCTTGACCGCCAACGGGATTCCGGCGAGCGGTCCCACTGAATCTCCTGAGGCGAGCCGCGCGGCGCAGGCGGCGGCCTCGGCCTCGGCCTGCTCGGCGTCGAGAGAGACGATCGCGTTCAGCTGGCCATTGAGTTGATCGATCCGGTCCAGTGTGGATCGCATGAGCTCGACCGGCGAGAGCTCGCGGGTGCGAATCATCTCGGCCAAATCTGTTACCGGGGCAAAAGCCAAGTCGGCCATAGGTTTAGCGCTCCTTCACGAAAGAGGTTGATCCGAGGGACCGGCTGCTGCACCGTGCAGCCGACGACCATCGCGGTCCGGGTCGATGGTGAGCATGGCGATGGCGCCACAAACGATCATCACGACGGCAGCGACGATGAACGCCTGGGTGAAGCCACTGGCTGAACTGGCGGCATGATCGACGATCCAGCCAGTGAGGAGGGGGGCGATCACTCCGGGCAGGGTCGCCAGGGCCAGCGTGCCTCCGAACGCGGCGCCACGATAGTTGGGCGGAATGATCTCTCCGGCGGTCAGGTACACCAGCGGATAGACAACGGCTTGTCCACCGAATGCCATGGCGCACAGCATGATCACCATCGCGAGATGGTCGACAAAGGGCAGTGCCAGCACACAGGCGCCGCACACCACCAAGATCGCGCCCTGCAGGACCCCGCGCGCCCATCGGCTCGGTATCCCGCGCCGAATCGCCGCTCCGGTCAGCGGCACCACCGTCAGGAGCAGCACAATCGACAGCGCTCCGCAGGTCGCGACGACGAGACTGCCGCGGCGGGCGGTCATGCCGAGTTCGGACTCCAAATAGGCAGGCAACCAGGCGGTTTGCAAAGCCAATGCCCAGTAGGCGCCGAAAGCGCAGGCGAGGCAGCCGAGCGTGCTCGCGGTGGTCAGGTAACGCCGCAGAGGCAATCGCGCAGCGCTGGATCGCTCATCGGCCGGGGATTCGACACCCGGATCCGACGAGGTGGCCGCGTTTGGGCCGCTCCGACTCGCCCGGTACCACAGGACCGACCAGACAACCGAAGCGATTGCGGGGGCAGCGAATCCAGCACGCCATCCGTATTGGTCGATGATCGCGCCGAGGATCGGCGTAGCGACGAATACTCCGACCGCACCTCCGGCGACCTGCAATGCGGAGGGTAGGGCCCGCTTGTTCGGGGGGAACCACTCGTAGAGTGCGTGCATGGACATCGGCGATGCGGGTCCTTCGGCCGCGCCGAGGATCACCCGGCTGGCCAGCAGGGTAGGTACCGCCGCCACGACCAGCACCGGAACCATCGCGATCGCCCAGGTCATCGCGAGAACAAGCAGGATTGTCTTGGTCCGCACCCGGGTGGAGACAAATCCGCACACGGCGCTGGTGATACCGAACAACAGGAAGAACGAACTCGCGATCAAACCGTAAGTGCTCTTGCTGATGTGCAGTTCATCCATGATCGGAACCGCAGCGAAGCCGAGTACCGCCTTGTCGGCGAAGTTGATCATCATGAACGCCATGATCAACGCCATAATGAGCCAGGATCGCCGCGGATCATACTGTGCCGCAACACTTTCAGAGCTGCGCCCAGATTCGTCCTGGGCGGCGTCATCGAGCTCGATCATGTCGGCGGTGAGGCCATCTCGGCCACTGGTCGGTGTCGGCCGCATCAGATGATCCCCTCTGCGCGCAGGCGGGCGAGTTCGTCGCCATCGAGTTCGAGGAGTTCACCCAGGATTTCGTCGGTGCTCGCCCCCAATTCCGGGCCGAGGCTGCGAATGCTGCCCGGGGTCGCGCTCAGGTGCGGAAGCGGGGCGACCATGCTCAGACGCCCGTGATCAGGATCGTCGACATCGACGATGGTCTGCCGGTCGCGGTAGTGCGGATCGTCGGCGATGTCGGCAATCGACATGAGCGGTGCGGCCGGAATGTCGTTGTCACTGAGCAGCTTCACCGCCTCATCAGCAGTGACGCCGCCGGCCCAATCGGCCAGCATCGCGTAGAGCTCGACCTGGTGCTCGATGCGAGCGGCCACGGTGGCGAACCGCTCGTCCTCGCGCAGCTTCGGTCGCCCGATCACCGTGCACAACCTGCGGAACAGGGGGTCGGTGCCCGCGTGTACCGAGATGCGTCGTCCGTCGGCGGTGTCGAAGTCGGTCGCAGGCACGATGTACCGGTTCTTGTTGCCCATGCGTTCACGCACGATGCCATGGGCGGAGTAGTTGAGTAGCGCGTTCTCGCTGGCCCGGAATCCGGCTTCGTAGAGCGCCAGATCGATCACCTGCCCCGGACCGCCATGCATGTCACGGTGGTACAGCGCCGTCATCGTGGCGAACGCTGCCAGGTACGCGCTCATGAAGTCGATGACCGAGTATCCCGACCGCACCGGCGGACTGTCGGGATCACCGCTGACATAAGTCAATCCGGAGAATGCGCTGGCAATCCGATCGAAGGCGCCTCGGTCGCGATAGGGCCCGGTCAACCCGTAGCCGGTGAGATACACCAGCACGGCTCTCGGGTTGATGCGCTGCAGCGCTTCGGGATCCATGCCCCATTTGGCCAGAGTCGGCGGGCGGTAGTTGGTCACCACGACATCGAAATGGGGGACCAAATCGCGCAGAAGTTCCTGCCCCCGCTCGGTTCTCAAATCCAACGTGACCGAGCGCTTGTTGCGGCCCTCCTGCGCCCACTGCAACGACCTCCCGCCCGGGCTCGCCGCACCGAGACGGGTGAAGTCACCACGCCCGGGTTCCTCCACCTTGACCACCTCGGCCCCGAAGTCGCCCAGCAGCGTCGCGGTCACCGGTGCGGCCAGAACGGTGGACACATCCAGAACCCGGATGCCGCTCAACGCTTGTTCGGTCATGTCGGACACTCCTCGCGGCCGCCGCACGGCAACCTTAATTAACGAACCGTTACTAACGTTACGTTAATTCACTGTGACGTGGTTTACAAGTAGGAGCGCCAAGAATCGCGTCACCTGGTCATTTCCGCTGTCGCAACCGCGACCCGTGGCCGGTTGGTGCGGCGCGACGGGGTGAGAGCCGTATCAACGACGACCTGCTCGCCCGCATCTCGCCCGCGCTGCGAGACATCGATGTCTCCGGCGTAGATCCACGCCGAACTCGCCGCGCTCGGGCGTCAGCGCTTTCGAACACCGCCGAGGCATCTGCACCCACCCCGCAGTGTGGTGTTCGCGCGGGAAGTGAAACGAAACCCACACTTCTTTCACCAAGTCTCTGATCTGCGAGAAGCCCGGGGCTAGTGTCTGCTACAGTCGCTGACTGTCGGGCCTTTCTATGCCCCCGATAGCCCTGGTCCGTCTGACCGGGGCTTTTTTGTTCCCAACCCCAACCCCAGCCCCTGGCGCACGCCAGGGGCTTTTTTGTGCCCAAAGGAGGTTCTGTTGTCCGCGATCGTTTCTGTGGCCACCCAATCGGGAGGCTGGGCCATCGTCTGGCTGCAGCTGCCGCTGCTGGTCCTGGCGCTGGCGGTCCTGTCTGCGGTGGTCATTGCGCTGCTTCGTGCCAAACAGGAAGATATTCCCAAACTGCTCGGCATGATCACGGCAGGTCTCGGCCGCTGGCCAGAGTGGTTCCGGCCCCGCAATCGTGGTGTGGGACAAGGCTCCCGAGCGGCCCGCGAGGATCGTTCCTCCGCGGTGTTGGAGGAAGAGCGATGAGCAAGCGTCGATCCACCGGTCGACGGCCGGTGGAGGACTACGCCACCGATCGTGTCGACTTCGAGCAGCTCAACGTACAGCTTTATGTAGCGCTGGCCTACCAGCGCGGCAGCTTCGGCAAAATACTTCGGCAGCTGCTCCGCGGAGGCCACGACGAGGGGATCGACGAGATCCTGCTCGAATACGCCGAAACACACGGCCCCGACGCAGAGCAGCCAGCCCTGGACCTGTTCGATACAGGTCTCTTCGTGGACGAACTGCACGAACTCGTCACCCGTGTCAGCTCGGCATTGAACCTCGATCCCGCCGATCTCGACCGATTGATCCGGAACGTCGAATGGCTGAACCTTCCCGGGTCTCAAAAGGAACGACCATTCGACAGTGGGCACCTGCTCCGATGCAGCTTCCACGGCTGGGTTCTAGACCCAGACTTCCTGAACTTCCGAGTTGTCCGAGTACGGGACTGTTTCCAATGCCCGTGTCCGATAACTCCGCGAGGAACTGGTCGCCCCGCGAAATACTGCAGCACCTATTGCCGTGTTGCAGCCCACCGGGCGAGGAAACGTGGTGAGCGCGACCCACAGATAGTCACTCCTATCCGGGAGATGGGGCGGGCAGACGACCCGGTCCCGCTCCCTCCCGAACACAGGACCAGCATCAGGTCAGTCGTGAGAGCCGAACCGAGCCGCGCCAACTGCTAGATCTCCTCACAGATCCGTGTGATCTTGCGGATCAAGAGCTGGCACGGCGGTCCAGCGGTCATCGATCTGGACCGCCGGACCACCTTCTGTCACAGCCGTTCTCGCCGCTTTGTGGCGGTGAGAACGGCGCGCGCGTCCTTGCGGCGGTCGGGGCTGGAATGGAAGACCGCGACCAAGCCTGCGCAAAGACGCGTCGGCCCATCCGTATGCATCCACCACACGCCGACGCCGATCGCGCCGGCGACACCACCCGCGCCTGCGAGGGAAGCGATCACAGTGCCCATGTGGCGCCCCGCTGTCCGCCGCTGACGCCGGGGTCTGATCGCCCGGTGGCTGCTGGTATTTCCTGTAGATCTCGCGCATTGAGCGGGGTGAGCCATTTTTGTCTGCCGAGGTGACTAGCCTCATCGGTGCCTGGTACCTCCTCAATCGGTAACGGGTGGCGCTGCGGCCCCTGCCTCCTGGCTGCCAATCCTGGGCAGGGGCCGCATCTCGTTCTCAGGACCGAAGCGGGCCCGAGAATGGTTGCCGGGCAGGCAACCTGATCGCAGATCCTATGCAGCTGCACCGACGGTTACGAGCGACGTTGCGGGAGGCGCCGACAATCCGTGTTCGAGCAAGAAACTGCAGGTGGAGGATATGTCGGCTTCTTGTGGTAACTTCGCGGGCCGACTTATCCACAGGCGAATGTTTCACGCCAATGTTTCACGGACGCACACCGGCACCTTCGGTGCATGCACGAAATCCCAGCTCCAGCTAGGTATTCGACCAACCGACGGCTGAAACCACGTCCTCGGCACAGTTCGGTGAGTTGGTGAAGGTTCTCACTGACAACACCCAACAATGTCGCCAGATCGAAACCAGGTATGCCGTCGACGGATCGGCAGGGGTTCTGCCTGCAGCCGTCCCCTTCCCGCGGACTGGCATTGGGCAGTTGTACATGCGCCGCCTCACCAACACCGTCAACTACTCGACCGAACTGTGCACTCGCGCAGGGCATTCGGTTCGAGTCGTCCACGGTCGTTCGGGGACGAACGCGGTGGCGCACCCTGCTTGCCCGGCCCCGCGGTGGTCTCCGCAACAGTGTCGCTCGGTTCGCCCTTCTGGGTGCCAAGGCCACTACGCGGCCGCAACGCCGATGGGCTGGTGCCGCCGGCCAAGGGGCTCCTCGGCCTGGCAACGGCGCTACTTCGTGCTCCTATGTTTTGCGCCGCAACAGATCTTGCGTCAACGCTGAGGTGCTTCGCTTAGCCTGAAGTCGCATTGCCGTTTCGAAGGCCAAAGGCGGTCAGCATGGGGGCCTCACCCGTACCACGGCGGCGGCACCAGGTCGCAGGGCGTGGAAGTTCATTACGGCGGCCACCCCAACCGCCGTTGGCACCACAACCGCCGGCAGAACCGCCAGAACCACAGAGGCCGCCCGAGCCATCCCCGGGGTCCTCGGCACGGTGGGTCGGGCGTGCGATTCGCACCGTTGTCGGGTGGTCGGGGTGGACACGTGTCGCGGCGATCGTCACGACTATCGCCGCGGTAGCGGCGCTGTGGTTCACGAGTCAGTCGCTGCGGGCAACCTCGGACCAGTTCGTGCTGTCGCGGCAGACCGCGGCTGCCGATCGGTTCCAGAAGGGCGCTGAACTGCTGTCCTCGGACAAGATCGATGCACGGATCGCCGGGGTCTACCTTCTGTCGCATCTTGCTCAGGAGTCCGAGCAAGATCGAGCCACGGTCGTCGCGACGCTGGCGGCCTTCGTGCGCAACCATTCCACGCCTGCGAGCTGCCAGGGCGATCCCGATGACAGCGCCCTCCTGATCAAAGGGGGCAGAAGCCATGAACTGGTCCGCGATCTTCAGACCGCGCTCACCGCGATCGGTCACCTCCACCGGGCACCCGCGGTCCCGACCTTTTCCGACTTCGTCAACCTTGATGACACTTGCCTACCGTGGGTGGATCTGACATCCACGGGCCTCGAGATCGTCTCCTTCGCGGAGTCGAACCTGACCACTGCAAATTTTTGGCATGCCCGCCTGTTCGACGCCAATTTCATAGCGGCGCACATCGCTCTGTCGAACTTTTCGGGCGCTGACTTGCGCCTGGCCTCCTTTCGCGAGGCGTTCGTCGAAGACACCCTGTTCGACTGCGGATTTAGCGGATGCACGAACACGGATCTGCGCGGCGCGAGCTTCGACGACGCCGACCTCAGCCGCTCCAGATTCAACAACGCGAAGTTCGGGTGCATCGTCGACCCGTGGCAGAACCGCCGTTGCACCAGCATGTCCGGTGCGATCCTGGCGGGTACGAACCTGAGCGGCGTCGATCTCACGGGTGTCGACCTGACCAACGTCTACTTCGACAGGGACACCGTTTGGCCAGCAGGGTTCACGCCGCCACCGAGCCGAGCACAACGATGAAACTTACTATCGCCCACGCGAATCGGCTCGGATGCGCAGAACCTCCGACTTAGGTGGGGTTTTCGCACCCCGAAGGCGCGGTCAGAGTTTGGGGGCGTCTTCCAACGCTGCCAGCACGCGGTCATACGCAGCGGCAGCACGCGCATCTAGCTCGGCAACTGGAATTCCGAGGTCGCGGGCGAAGCTCTCCCGGAAGATGCCGTACCCCAGCAAGGTCGCCGTACTCAGTACGTGCAAAACCTCACCATCGGCGCTGGCCGGCAACGCGCCCGATGCACTGTCGCGCTCGAGCGACTTGCGGGTGCGCTCCAACTCGGGAAGGGGGTGCAACTCCTCGTCACCGTCCAGTGCGAGCAATGCCTCGAGTTTGATCACATCCGAGCTGCGCATGGCCAGCTGCCACATCGCGCGGCGACGCTCACGAAAAGGCATCTCCCAGTGTGTATCCGGATCGGGCCGCTGCTGTTCGACCAGGAAAGAGATGGCAGCCCGTACAAGCGCCTGACGCGATCCGAAGTACTGGTAGATCTGCCCATGGTTGACGCCGGCCTCTTTGGCCACTTCCCGAAGCGTGATTCCGGCCAACACCCCATCACGAGCGAGCAGCCGCAGTACTGCGCCGAACAGTTCTCGTTCGGTCTCTTCCCGCGTCCCCCTGCGCCGCCGCGCCTTGGGCAAATCCCCCTGCGGCTGACTCATCGTGACCACCTTTCAACCCATCACCTACGCGACCCACCCGACCATGAAGTATACGGACCGTTACTAACGATCCGTACATCCAAGGTCGAGCTGCCCGCGCGAGACCGACGACCTGGACGAGGGCCTGAGGCGACCGTCCTAGAAGGTGTGCGTCGACCGCAGGGACTCCGAGCTGCTCGCCGTCGGTGGACTGGGGCCGACCGAGACACCGCCGCTTCAGCGGTTGCCGACAGCCCGCGCGTCCATCCGGCAGGAGAACGAATGAGGCCCTATGGTCCTCCGGGACGAGTTCGGCCTGCTCGGTCTTGGTGTGATGATGGAGTGCTGGAACTCTAGGTGCGAGTGGTCGGGCCGTGACTCGCACCTCGCCGTTGCATGTTGGCTCTACGCCACCGGTTTCCAGACCAAGGTCGCAGTGGCTCCGGCGGGGAGGGTGTAGGTGGTCTTCCGGCCGGAGTCGCTGAGGGTGAATGTGTGATCGGTTCCGTCGTTGGCGGTTACGACCAGTACACGGCTGCCGTCAGGATTGTCGAACGTGACGCCTTCGAGCCCGCATTGCCAGCCGGATACCGGCGTGGTCGGGCAGGCGCTGGGGGTGGTGGTGTCGACTCGTTTGGCGCCGAGCTGGATGAACTTGCTGAAGTGCGCCAAGGCCCAGTAGTCGGAGGTAAAGCTGTAGTCGTTGTGGTCGGTGTTCACGGTGACCGGTGCGATGCAGTCCTGTCCCGCAGAAGGTCCGACTAGCCCGCGGCAGCCGTTGCCCATCTTGGGGCCGCCGTTCTGATCGAGGACCGCGTTCCAGAGCTGGATCCCCTGTGCGCCCGCCCGCAGCGAGCGGATCATCATCTGCTGCGGGTCGACATTGCTGAGTTTGCTCGAGCATTCGGTGACCAGCTGCGCCTTCTCCGGGTATGCGCGGGATTGGATGTCGATGCTGGAGGGATCGGTGAGGTAGCAGTGGTACGCGAATCCGGCGACCTGGTCCCGGGCCTGTGACATGACGCCGGGGATGTAGACCTCCGACCGTTGGAAACCGTCGTCGTAGGCCATCACGCCGATCGACAACCCGGCCTGGGCCAGAGCGGGCGCGATGTGGTCACGAATCAGGATCCCCTGCTGGACCGGGTCGAGGTAGCTTTCGGGGATTCCCACGACCATTGCCAGCGGTGTCATCGGTTCGTTCTGCACTCCGAGGTAGTCGATCGGGATACCTTGATCACGGTATGCCTGAACGAATTTCACCAGGTACTGAGCGAACGCCGGGTAGTACTCGGGTTTGAGGTGCCCCAGTGGTCCGGTCGTGGTGACGAGGGTGTCGTCGGTCTTCATCCACGCTGGCGGGGTCCAGGGGTTGGCCATGACCGTCATGTTCGGGTTGGCTTCCACGGCCGCACGGGCCGCCGGGATCACGTACTTCATGTCCCGGTCGATCGAGAAGTCCCGCAGCGACGGGTCGGCGCCCCCGGGCGGCTGATCATCGGGTGTACCGAGTTCGCCGACCACGTAGTCGGATGCACCGATCGGAAGGCGCAGAAACGACAGTCCGATTCCCTCCGTGGGGGAGAACAGCTTTCGAATCACGTCCTCGCGCTGCGCCTTCGGCAGGTGATCGGAAAGCAGGTACGCCGACGATTCGGTCATCGCTACACCGAATCCGGCGGTCAGAACCTGACCGGTCATCGCCGGGTTGACCACGACCCGTTCGCCATTGGGAATCGATCCGGTGGTGAACTCCAGGTCGGGTTGCCGCTGCAATGTCGTTCGCAGATCCGTGGTGGTCAGATAGACGGCGACGGGATCGGCTGGTTCGCTCACCGCTGTTGCGGGCTGCGCCGCTGCGATGACCATCGCGGTCGCCGAGCAGACCAGGGCTCGCTGAATTCGCATGCTATTCCTTATGTCCCGGCGCGCCGGAACATGCTCATTGTTTCTGAACCCGGCCACGGACACACCCCCTCTGGCCAGGGATCGGTGGCTTCGTGGGAGCAATATGACTCCTCGTCGGAGCTTTGTGATCGAGGGCACGCGCCGCCGAATTAGACAATACACACAGACGAATCTGTGTCCAGTCGTTTCGCTGGTTTCGATCGCTAGGCTGACGAGGTTGTGTCGTCATATGTCAGGGGTTTGTTTGCGTACGCACGGATGGTCGGGTTCCACACCGGGCAGCGACGATGAGGCCGTAGAGCGCATCCTCGCCGCCGCCGGTGAGCTCATCGACACCTCCGATGAGGACGTCACCATCCTGAAAGTCGCCCAGCGCCTGGGTGTCAGCCGCCAGACCGTGTATCGCTACTTCGACAGCACCGCCGCACTGCTGGTAGCGGCCGCGGAACAGGTGGCCATCAACTTCCGCAACGATCTCGCCGACTCGCTGCGGGGAATCTCCGACCCGGCCGAGGCCATGGTCGAGGCGATGGCCGTTACCGTCGAGCTGGTCGGCGGGCACCCCCGCGTCGGACTGCTGTTCCGCCCCGCTCAACACGGACGGTTCGCCGGGAGCGTCACCGACAACACGGCGACAGGCCTGGCCCGCTCGATCCTCGATGGACTCGATGTCGACTGGGAGCGCCACGGTTGGCGCGACAGCGAGCTCGACGAGCTGGTCGAACACTGCCTGCGAGTCATCCAGTCCTTCCTGCTGGAATCCGGCCACTCTTCACATACCGGAGTCGACCTGCGCCGCTACCTTCGCCGATGGGTCGCGCCGGCGATCATCCCAACCGCCACCTCTCCTGAATAACCGCGATTCCGGGTGGCCTGATGCCCCGGCCTAGCGGCAGTGAAGGCGCAGATTTGCCCGGATCGGGCGGTAGCAGCGGCGTTGCGGGTGACTGACTCTTCGCTCAACTTGGCACGACGAGCGTCGGTCACGCGCGGCATAGCGCATCTCGACCCTCGGTGTGAGCGTGCCCGCCTGTCTGGCGCGGCGCACTAGGTCTACCGGTTGGGTATTAGAACTGGTGCCCCTATGTGCCTGGGTTTACGTGACATCGCCCAATTGACCGAACCGGTCTCATTACGTGGCCTCGGCAATTCCAAGCGCTGCAACTCGATGAAACGACTGGACACGAACAATCCTCTGTGTATTGTCTGTGTCGGCGGCGCCGACAGGTAACCATCGGGTGGCCGCGAAACGCTCAATCGACTTGCGCCGCTTCGGCCGTGCCGTCTCGATTCGCTGTTCCTTCTGAGGAGTCCCATGCACCCAAAGTCCCGTCAACGAACCCTGGCCACTGCCGCGGTAGCGGCGGTAGCCGCGCTGCTGGCCGTCGCTGCCCCGGCCTCCGCGAAGCCGCTGCCCGCGAAGCCGGCGCCCGCGACGGTGGACTCGCTCGGCCCCAATTTCTACTGGGGTGTCGCAGCAGCGGGCTTCCAGAACGAGGGCCACACCCCCGACAGCAATTGGCGCCGCTATGTCGAATCCCATAAGGATTACGACCGCCCCGGTGAGATGGTCGACTTCTACGACCGCTACCTCGAAGACATCGACCTGGCAAAGGGCCTGGGCCTCAACGTGTACCGGCTCAGCGTCGAATGGGCGCGGGTGCAACCCAAGCCGGGGGTGTGGGATGAGGATGGATTCGCGTTCTACGACAAGGTGATTGCCGCGATCCGCGCCGCGGGCATGCGGCCCATGCTCACCCTCGATCACATGGTTTACCCCGGTTGGGAAGCTGATCGCGGTGGGTGGGCCGGCAAGGACTTCGCGTCGGACTGGTTGACCAACATGCGCAAGGTGGTCGATCGCTATGCCTCGGCGGACCCGCTGTGGGTGACCATCAACGAGCCGATCGCCTATGTCCAGCACGAGGTCAAGAACGGCGGGCTGAGCCTGCTGAACGTGCCGACCATGCAGAACAAGATGGCCGATGTACACAACAGCATCTACGACTACATCCATTCCGTGAGTCCGGGCGCGATGGTCACCAGCAATGTCGCGTTCGTCGCCGGCGTCGACTCGCTCGTCAACGGCAGTCTGCTCACCAAAATCCGCAACAAGCTCGACTACGTCGGTATCGACTACTACTACGGCCTGTCCCCGGACACCGTTCTGCAGTACAGCGCCCTGATCAACTCGGCGTTCTGGGATATGCCGGTGCAGGCCGACGGAATCTATTACGCGCTGCGCCGCTTCTCCAAGGAGTTCCCCGGCAAGCCGCTCTACATCGTCGAGAACGGTCTGCCGACCAAGAACGGCGCGGTCCGGTCCGACAAGTACGGTCGCGCCGACAACCTGCGCGATACCGTCTACTGGCTGCAACGCGCCAAGGCCGATGGCATGAACATCATCGGCTACAACTACTGGAGCCTGACCGACAACTACGAATGGGGTTCCTTCTCACCGCGTTTCGGTCTCTACACCATCGACGGGCTCACCGACCCCACGCTGACCCGCCGTCCCACCGACGCGGTCGACGCCTACCGTGCCATCACCCAGCAGGGTGGCGTCCCAGCCAACTATCTCCCGACGCGCAAGCCGACCTTCTGCTCGCTGGTCAATCTGATCGACAGCTGCATCGATCCGGTCTCGTTGCCGCGATAACCCTGTCCCGCAGCAGTACTCACCTGCCCCGTGGGTGTCCACGGGGCGCGTGAGTCCGAGAGAAAGTCCGACGTGAATGCCTCGGCCACGCAACATCCTGTGGATCTTTGGTGACCCAGCCGGTCGCACATTCCTTGCCTGGCTACGCACCGTCCTGTGGCTCTTTGCTGGTGCCCTCGCACTCCATCAGCTCATCTACCCGACCGGCACGGCATTGTTCGTGTGGTGATGGCCCAGCGGAGCTGTCGGAGCTGTTCATGGAGCGAGTCGGCAGTGACTCAGGCTTCACGGCTACGGGAGCAGGTGCGCGCCGGCACCCGGGCGGATCCGGGTGCATACCGGCCGTGGATGCCCGGCGGCGGCGACCGCGTCCGGTAGCTCCGCGGCGATGCGGGCCGCTGCGGCGGCCGGGGCGTAGGCGATCACGGTGCCGCCGAAGCCACCTCCGGTCATGCGGGCACCGTACGCGCCTGCGGCTACCGCGCTTTCGACAATGAGATCGATTGCGGGGGTGGTGATTTCGAAGTCGTCGCGCATCGAAGCGTGCGAAGCGGTCATCAACGCACCGAAACCGGCGGCGTCACCGGCCCGTAGCGCGGCGGCGCCGTCGAGAACCCGGCGGTTCTCGGTGAGCACGTGCCGGGCGCGGCGGCGCACCTCGTCGTCGGTAAGTCGACGCCAGGCATCGTTGTCGGCTTCCCGCAGGGATACCACGCCGAGCAGTTCGGCGGCTTGCTCGCAGGCCCGGCGACGACGGCCGTACTCGCCGGCAGCGTTCCGGTGCGGGGTGCGCGAGTCGACGGCCAGCCACGCGCCCTCGGCGGGTTCCAGCGGAACCGGGGTCACTTCTACGGACCGGAAGTCGACCAGCAGTGCGGTGTCCACGGCGCCGTACAGCGCGGCGAGCTGGTCCAGCATCCCGGTCGGCGCGCCGACGTACTCGTTCTCCGCCCGTTGCGCGATCCGGGCCAGCTCGATGCGATCGACATCGGCGCCGGCCGCCGCTGTCAGCGCGGACAGCACAGCGCACTCCAACGCTGCCGACGAGGACAGGCCCGCACCGACGGGCACCGTCGAGGTGATCCGCATCTGCCCGGCGGGCACTGCCACGCCGTATTCGCGCAGCGCCCACACGCAGCCCGCCACGTAGCCGCCCCACCCGGTGATCCGGTCCGGACCCGGGGCCGTGTCGAGCGGGACCGGCACGGTGTCGGGCTGCCGGTCGGACTCGACACGGATCGTCGCGGCCCGGTCGCTGACCTCGAAGTCAGCGACGGTGCCGGCCTCGAGCGCGATCGGCAGCGCGAATCCCGCGTTGTAGTCGGTGTGTTCGCCGATCAGGTTGACGCGCCCTGGCGCGTACGCCCGTACCCGCGTCATCGCAGCACCGCCCGCAGCTCAGCGGCGATGGTTTCCGGAGTCTTGTCGTTGACGAAGGTGTCCCGCCCGGATTCCGAGCCGGCGAGGTACTTGAGCTTGTCTTCGCTGCGGCGGATGGAGAACAGTTCGGCGTGAAGATAGCCCTCCGCGGCGTCCGCCCGGTATTGGTGCCAGGACGCGATGTAGGGCAGCGGCCGCGCGTACAGGGCGTCGAAGGCCCGCAGCACCGTGCGATAGACCCGGGCCAGATCGTCGGCTTCGTCGTCGGTGAGCTCGGTGAGGTTGTGCACGTGGCGATTCGGGAGGACGTGCACCTCGACCGGCCAGCGCGCGGCATAGGGGACGAACGCCGTGGTGTGCGCGGTGCGCACCAGCACTCTGGTGCCGTCGGCGATCTCGGCCTCGAGCAGCGCCTCGAACAGGTCTGCGCCGTGCTCGGCCCGGTATTCAGCGGCCGTGCGCAGCAGGGCTCGGGTGCGTCGGGTGCGGAACGGATAGCCGTAGATCTGACCGTGCGGATGCGGCAGGGTGACACCGATTTCCGTGCCGCGGTTCTCGAAACAGAACACCTCGGCGATGTCGTCGCGGGAATACAGCTCGGCGGTGCGCTGCGCCCACACGTCGATCATCAAGCGGGCGTGGGCATCTGGGAGCGCGGCGAAGGAGCCGTCGTGATCGCTGCTGAAGCACACCACTTCACAGCGGCCGGTGCCGCGTTGCTCGTGGCGCAGCGGATCCTGCTGCGACTCGGCCGGATACGGCCGCTGTGGAGTGTCCAGCGAGGGAAATCGGTTCTCCAGCACCGCGACCCGATAGTCCGCGGCCGGGATCTCGCTGGAGCGTCCCTCGGGATCCGGGCACAGCGGGCACATCTGCCGGGGCGGGAAGTAGGTGCGTTCCTGCCGGGCGGGCGCCAGGATCACGTGGTCCCCTGTGCGCGGATCACGGCGCACGGTGGTGGTGGGCAACGCCGGTCGGAGCGGCAGGTCGCGCCGGTCCACGCCGAGCGCGGTGTCGGTGTCGAACAGCAGGATCTCGCGATCGTCGGCGAGCCGGCCGCGGACCGGGGTCGGCAGCACGCGGCTCATGCCGAGACTCCTTCCGCGATGGTCAGCGGCAGTACCGCATCGAGTACTTCCCGCGCCGCGGTGCTCAGTCCGGCGTCGGAGATCAGGCCGTCGACGGCGTCGAAATCGGCGAACAGATGGGTGCCGATCTCGCCGAACTTGGTGTGATCGGCCAGCATCAGCGTCGAGCGGGAGGCGCCGATCAGGCGCCGATTGGTTTCGGCCTCACCGATATTCGGGGTGGTGAAGCCGGCCGCGGGGTCGATTCCGTGGGTGCCGAGCAGCGCCAGATCGCAGCGTACGCGTTCCAGCATGGCGTTGGCGACCGGTCCGACCAGGGCGTCGGACGGTGTGCGCTGCCCGCCGGTGAGCTGCACCTCGCCGGCGGGCAGATGATTGTCGTCGGGATCGGTGAGGGCGTGGAAGATCGAGATGGAGTTGGTCACCACCGAGACCTCCCGTCCGCGCAGCAGCCGGGCCAGTTGCAGAGTGGTGGTGCCGGCGCCGATGGCCAGCGTCATGCCGTCCTCGACCCGGGTCGCCGCGGTCCGTGCGATGGCCAGCTTCTCGGCGATTTCGCGTTCGGCCTTGCGAGCCGAGGTCGGCTCGAGGCCCCGGATGGCCGAACCACCACCGGTAAGAATGGCGCCGCCATGGACTTTGACCAGTTCTCCGGCCGCCGCCAGCCGGTCCAGATCGCGCCTGATGGTCATCTCCGACACGTTCAACTCGGTGGACAGGTCCAGCACCCGGACGGCACCGTAGGCGATGGCGGCGTCGAGGATCCGGCGGCGGCGTTCAGCAGCGAGCATCCGCGGAAACTATCACCATCGAACACATATCAACAATTCCGAACATGGTCCGTCAGTCGCGACCGGCGGGGCGCAGCGCGACCCAGGCGGCGAGGGCCAGGGTGACCAGCAACAGAATGCCGCCCACCCACAGGTTGGCTCCGCTGCCGGCCGCGAGGTCGGCGCGATCGGGCGAGTGCGATGCGGTGCCGGCGCCGACTCGCGCCAGTGCGGGTGCGAGCCCGGCGACGAGCAACAGCACGCCGTACACGCCCAGTAGTGCGGCGACGATGGACCGGATGTCGAACAGCGCGGCCCATGGGCTCGGCTTCTCGGGGGTGTTCACGATACGACTCCTTCTGTGCGTGAACGGGATACGGGTCAGCGGAAGACGAGGCTGAGCGCGACGGCCGCCCCCAGCACCACGAAGCCCAGCGGCACCGGACGGGCGTACCACGCGGCGCCCGCAGCGTCGCCGGCGGAAGCGGTTCGGTCCGTGCGTGAATAGACCAGGCCCGCCAGTTCGGACTCCGGGCGCGGCGTCGTCACCAGCGACACCACGACAGAGATCGCGATATCGGTCACGAACGCCACCGACGCCGCCACGAAGGCCATCCCCTGGCCGGGCAGGTCGATCACCCCGGTCTCCTGCAGCACGAAAACCGTCACGGCGGAAGCGGTTCCGGCCACCAGCCCCACCCAGCCCGCGGTCGCGGTCATCCGCTTCCAGAACATGCCGAGCAGGAAGGTCGCGAACAGTGGCGCGTTGAAGAAGCCGAACAAGGTCTGCAGGTAGTCCATCAGGTTGGAGTAGCCCGCGGCGATGGTCGCGGTGCCGATCGCCAGCAGCACCGCCGCCGCGGTGGCCACCTGGCCGACCCGGATGTAGTACCGGTCTTCGCGGTCGCGGATCACGTACCGCTGCCACAGGTCGAAGCTGAACACGGTGTTGAACGCGGAGACGTTCGCTGCCATCCCGGCCATGAACGAGGCGATCAGGCCGGCCACCGCGATACCCAGCAGCCCGTTGGGCAGGATGTCGCGGATCATCAGCAGCATGGCGTCGTTGTAGGTCACCCCGTCGGACGCGCCGGTGTTCTTGAGATTGATCATGTCGCCGACCATGGCGGCGCAGATCATGCCCGGCACCACGACGACGAAGGGGATCAGCATCTTCGGGATGGCGGCGATGATCGGTGACCGGCGGGCCGCGGACAGCGACTCCGAGGCCATCGCGCGCTGGACCTCGACGAAGTTGGTGGTCCAGTAGCCGAACGACAGCACGAACCCGAGACCGAACACGATCCCGACCACCGACCACACCGGCGAGGAGAACCCGCTCAGCGCCTGTCCCGGCCAGGTCTGCATCTGCTCGGCGGCGGTCGCGGTGACCGCGCCGTCGGCATTGTGCGTGTCGATCAGCTTGTCCCGCAAACCACTCCAGCCGCCGACCTTGATCAGGCCGATGACGGTGAGCGGCACCAGCGCCGCGAGGATCACGAAGAACTGCAGTACCTCGTTGTAGATCGCGGCGGACAGCCCACCGAGCGCGGTATAGGTGAGCACCACCCCCGCCGCCACGATCAGAGACACCCAGCGCGGCCAGCCCAGCACCGCGTTGACGACCGTCGCGAGCAGGTAGAGGTTCACCCCGGCGATGAGAACCTGCGCCACAGCGAAACTTAGCGCGTTGACCAGGTGCGCGCCGGGGCCGAAGCGCCGGAGCATGAACTCCGGCACGCTGCGCACCTTGGAGCCGTAGTAGAAGGGCATCATCACCAGGCCGAGGAAGACCATGGCCGGGATCGCGCCGATCCAGTAGTAGTGCACGGTCGCGATGCCGATCTGGGCGCCGTTGGCGGACATGCCCATTATCTCGACCGCGCCGAGATTGGCGGAGACGAACGCGATACCCGTCACCCAGGCCGGGAGGCGCCGCCCAGACAGGAAGAAGTCGAGGCTGGAGGACACCTGGCGCCGGGCCAGGTAGCCGATGCCGAGCACGAACACGAAGTAGATCGCGATCAGCGAGTAGTCGAGAGCGCCGACGTTGAGCCGGAGCGGAGCGTCGAATGCGAGAGGCACAGCCGACGACCTCCTCACAGAGAAGTTCGAGTAGATCGCCCCAGAACCTAACAGGTCCGAACATTTGACTGCGCGAAACTGTTGATACCCGTCTGATTCTGGTGCGCGTGTTGCTATATTCCGCGGCCATGAGCCTTCCGCCGAACGAGGTCAGCCTGCGTAGCGCTGATGCCGCCGTACACATCACCCCGGGCACCGGCGGCCGGATCCGCAGCTTCACGGTGGCCGGGCACGAGCTTCTGCTCGACGGCGACCCACACGGGAGCTTCCCGATGGTTCCGTGGTGCGGCCGGCTGCGCGACGGTGTGCTGCACCACGCCGGGCGCTCGTACCCGTTCCCGCGCGATGCCCCACGACATGCCCTCCACGGCCTGGGCTGGACACGCGCGTGGACCGTCACCGCGTCCACCGAAACCACTGCGGAGCTGTCCTTGGACCTCGGTGCATCCTGGCCGTTCGCAGGCACTGCCACCCAGCGGATCTCGATCGACGACCACGGCCTGGACCTGGAGATGACGATTTCCACTGCCGCCGTGGACTTTCCGGCCCAAGCTGGCTGGCACCCCTGGTTCCGTCGCACTCTCTATGCGGGCGACGCACCCGTCCGAATCGACTTCGCTGCGGCCTGGCAAGAGGTACGTGGCGCCGACTACCTGCCCACCGGCGAGCGCATCGCGCCGCGACCGGGACCGTGGGACGACTGCTTCGGCATGCCCGACGGCGTCAAAGTGACGCTCACTTGGCCGGACCGCCTGGAGCTACGGATCACCAGCCCGGTGCAGTGGCTCGTCGTCTACGACGAGCGCCCAGAGGGCGTGTGCATCGAACCGCAGTCGGGTCCCCCGGACGGCCTGAATACCCTGCCGCACAGTGTTACTCCAGCCGCCCCCCTCTGTGTCCGGAGCCGCTGGGGTTGGCACGTGCACGGCTGATAAGGCATCGCCGACCGTGCGGTGAGACGGCGGCGCCGAAGAACGCCGACCGGTCCATGCGCCAGCGCTCGTGATGCCTTCAAAGCAGTACGGTGCTTCGATTGCCTGTGTCCGCAGTTCTCTTCTGTCACCGTGGAATCCGGTCGGGCACACCCGGTCACACTCTTGGCGCCACCACCAACGGCGACACCTGCCCCACCGAACTACGGCAGATCCGGTCGAGCAGCTCCGCGCCTTCGTCGCGGTCCATGCCCTCGATCTGCTCGACGAAGATCCGGTTGACGTACAGGTGCTTCTTGCCGGTCTCAGGGTGTGCCGCCACGATCGGGTGCGCGACCATCGGGTGCGCGGCCCGCATCTCATCGCGCTTGTCCTCGGGCAGCGCGTGCCCGAAGGCCCGGCTGAAGTCGTGGATGGCGTCGCGTCCGTCGATGAGGTTCTTGGTCTCCTCGTCGAGGGAGTCGTAGGCGCGGACGTCGAGCGCGGCGGCGGGTCGTGGCAGCGGTGCTGACCAGCGCGGCTGATCTGTTCGCCGAACGCGGTCCGGCCGCCACATCGATCCGCGATATCGCCGACCGCGCGGGGTCGATCACGGGTTGGTGTTCCGGCACTTCGGCGCCAAGGACAAACTGGTGGCGGCCGTGCTCACCTATCTGGGAACCGAATCGGCGGCACTGGACGCCGACCATCCGCTGACCGCCGCCGACCCGCGCTGGCAACGCCATTGGGTCGTGCTGGTCCGCTGCATTCTCGACGGGTTCGACATCGCCTCGCTGCAGGATCAGTTCCCGGTGATGTCCCTGCTACTCGAGCAGGCGCGCGGCCACCACGACGATGAACGGCAAGCGGCGATCGCCGTGGCGAACGTCGCCGCGCTCGAACTCGGATGGAAGCTGTTCGGACCGTTCTTGCGCGCGGCCACCGGGTTGGGCGATGTGCCCGAGGCGGAACTGCAGCGCGCATCGACAGCGAGGCCGTTCGAATTCTCCGGGGGAGTAGGGCGACGGCGAATCCGGAGCACCTCGGCGAGGACCTAGCTCTCGCCGTGCCCCACACGATGCGTTGAGCGTTGCTGAAAATGAACGCGCACGAAGACATGGCCCGACTGAGAGGACGCGGCCCGGCACTAAAACCTGTCGTCACATCAGGGGGCGAATCGGGGTGGTTCCCGATGTCGGGTGTCGGATACCCGTGCCAGTATCGAAGGCATGTATCCGTCCGCGCCCTTGTTCGACCCTGCCCGCGGGGCCGCCACCGTGGCGACCCAGCCCAAGCTGGTGCGGCGCACGGGTGGGCGTGTGGTCGGCGGGGTCGCGGGTGGGCTCTCGGATCACCTGGGGATCGATGTCTTCAAGGTGCGGATGGCGTTCGTGCTGCTGTCCGCGCTCGCCGGGGCCGGGATCGTCGCCTACGGCATGTTGTGGATCTTCACGCCCGCGGGCGCCGACGCGGCCCCGCCGACCGGATCCGAACGGCGGCAGGCCATCGGTATGGCTCTGCTCGGTATGGCGCTGTCGGTGTCGACCGCGTGGTTGTTCAACGGGACGGCCGCGCACGTGGTGGGGCCGATCATCGTGGTGGCGGTCGGCGCGGCGCTGGTGTGGCGCGAATTCGACGCGGACGGACCGAGATCGGTCATCGGACTGCCCGCCAAACCGTCGGTGGTGACGTGGGCGCGCATCGTCGGCGGGGCCACGCTCATCGTGGTCGGGCTCGGGGTGGTGGTGCTGGGGCGGATCAATCTGAGTTCGCTCGGGTCGGCGCTGCTGGCGGTGGCGGTGACCCTGGTGGGCGCCGGACTGCTGACCGTGCCGCTGTGGCTGCGCATGGTGCGGGCGCTGAATTCCGAACGGGCGGCACGGATCCGCAATGACGAACGCGAGGAGATCGCCTCGCACCTGCACGACTCGGTGCTGCAGACGCTGGCCCTGATCCAGCGCCAGGCCGACGATCCGCAGGAAGTGGTGCGGCTGGCCCGCAGCCAGGAACGCGAGCTACGCAAGTGGCTGTTCGAGGACGCCGGGCCCGCGCAGTCGAGCCTGGCCGCGGCGCTGCGCACCATCGCGGGCGAGGTGGAGGATCAGCACGGGGTGAAGGTCACCCCGGTCACCGTGGGCGATGTGTCGATGGATCTCGACGACAGCGGAATCGGTTTGCCCAAGGAGCATTTCACCGCGGTGCTGGGGGCCAGCCGGGAGGCGCTGGTCAATGCCGCCAAGCATGCCGGGGTGCCGACCATCGACCTGTACGCCGAAGTGGAGCCGCATCAGGTGAGTGTCTTCGTGCGCGACCGCGGCAAGGGCTTCGACCCGGACGCGGTGTCCAAGGACCGTCAAGGCGTGGCCAAGTCCATTCACGCCCGCATCGACCGGCGCGGCGGGCACGTGGAGATCAAGTCCTCGCCCGGCAACGGCACCGAGGTGCGAATCTTCATGCCGCGCAAGGACGGCGGCGACGAGCGGCTGGTGGTGCAGACCGACAGCCCGGAAGACGCCACGCAGCTGTGAGTTCCGGGGCGCCGGGGGCCGGGGATTGTGGTACCGATGGGGGCAGGGTTCGTCAGGTGAGGAGAACTAGGTGAGCGTCCGGGTCTTTCTGGTCGACGATCATGCGGTGTTCCGGTCCGGGGTGCGGGCGGAGCTGAGCCGTGAATCCGATATGGAGGTGGTCGGCGAGGCGGGCGGCGTCGGCGAGGCCATCGCCGGGATCAAGGCGACCGCGCCGGACGTGGTGCTGCTCGACGTGCACATGCCCGACGGCGGCGGGGTCGCGGTGCTGCAGGGCATCGACGCCGGGCCGGTGTGCCTGGCGCTCAGCGTGTCCGACGCGGCCGAGGACGTGATCGCGGTGATCCGGGCGGGCGCGCGGGGATACGTCACCAAGACCATCTCCGGGCCGGAACTGGCCGACGGCATTCGCCGGGTCTCGGGTGGGGACGCGGTGTTCTCGCCGCGGCTGGCCGGGTTCGTGCTGGACTCGTTCACCGGCAAGTCGCAGGTCCCCGAACCGCCGCTGGATCCGGAACTGGATTCGCTGACCCCGCGCGAATTGGAGGTGCTGCGGCTGCTGGCGCGCGGCTACACCTATCGCGAGATCGCCGAGACGCTGTTCATCTCGGTGAAGACGGTGGAGACCCACGCCTCGAACGTGCTGCGCAAGACCCAGCAGTCGAACCGGAACGCCCTCACCCGGTGGGCGCACCGGCGTCGCATCGACTGATCCGGATCCGTCGGAAGCGCTTACAGCACAACCAGGATGACGATGATGATCAGCAGGCCGATGAGCAGGCCGATCGCCACCGCCAGCGGGCCCGCGTTCGGGCCCAGCTTGCTGAAATCGAACTCGAAGCCCTTCGGTTTGGGCTGTGCCGCGACCGGGGCCGCGGGGGTGGTGCGCTGCGGGCGGGGCAGCGGGCTGGAGTTGGGGCTGCGCAGTCCGGCCGCGGAATTGCGGGCCGCCCACGCCGGAATCGTCCCGTCCTCCGTGCGGACCGGTGCGTTCAGGATGTAGGGCGCGGTGCCGGGACCGAAAGCGGCGGTGAGGATCTCGTTGCGGGCCTCGGTCATGGTGGGGCGGCGCTGCGGGGCGGGCTCCATCATGTGCAGCAGGACCTCGGTGAGCGGGCCGCTGCGGGCGGGCGGGGTGATCTGGGCCATGGCGGCGCGCTCCACGATGACATTGCTGTCCTCGTCGAAACCGTAGGGCGGCTGGCCCTCGATGGCGGTGTACAGCGTTGCGCCGAGCGAGAATACGTCGCTGGCGGTGGTGGGGCGGGCCCCGCGGGCGACCTCCGGCGGCAGGTAGGCGGGGGTGCCGGTGATGACGTCGCCGATCTCCTCGCTGGTGTCGTTGGCGCCGCTGGAGATGCCGAAGTCGGAGAGTTTGACCATGCCGACCTCGTCGCCGCGGTCGGCGACCAGGATATTGCCGGGCTTGATGTCGCGGTGCACGATGCCCGCGGCGTGCGCGGTGGCGAGCGCGTCGGCCACCTGCGCGCCGATCTGCGCCACCTCGATCGGGGACAACTGATCCGCCAGCGCAAGGGCTTTGGCGACACTGCGCGAGGGCAGGTACTCCATGACCAGCCAGGGTTCACCGGCCTCGAGCACCACGTCGTAGACGGCGATGGCGTGCTCGTGTGACAGCTTGGCCGCGACCCGGCCCTCGTGCATGATCCGGCTGCGGACCTCGCGCGCCTCGTCCTCGCTCAGGCCCTGCGTGGTGAGGACCTGTTTGATGGCGACATCGCGGTGCAGCAGGCGATCGGTCGCCAGCCAGACGGCACCCATGCCGCCGCCGCCGAGCTTGGATTGCAGACGGTAGCGGCCGGCCACCAGATAATCGGGGCCGACAATGGGACGAGCGCGTTCGGTCACGGGTGCAGGGTAGCGGAAAACCATCCTGACTGGCCTGGTTCGAAACCCGGGGTTTGCTGGGTCTTGCGGCGCGGTCTCGCGGATTCCTTTCCAGACCTATACGGACACACCGTGTTTCGCATGCCCTCCGATTCCGGGGGAGCGGTGGGAGATTCTCGGAGGTCCGGGGATCTTCCGGACGAAACGACACGTGACCCGCGCACGCTCCCTTCTGGACAGCCGGTTGCCGCCGGGCCGGGCGGCGGGCGGGGCGAGGCCGCACAGGTTGTGTGGCCGTGGTGGGGGCCACTGACTCTTGACGCGTCCCGGGACTCGAGTTCTACTGTGCATTGATCGAACAACAGTTCGATTATGTCAGGTAGCTGGATCGGTGCTAGCCCGTCGACTGGGAGAGGTGGTCACTGGATGGGTGCGGCGGCGGAAGCCAGGCGGGAACAGCTGGCGGAGTTGCGGCGACGAATGGCCGCGGTCCCGGCGCGCGGCGCCGAGGTCGCGGCGCGCGTACCGGTGGCGGCGGAGCCGCGGCGGGAGCCGTTGCCGGTGCCGGCGGCACTCGAAAACCTTTTGCCCGACGGCGGATTGGCCAAGGGTTCGGTGGTCGTCTACAACGGCGCCGGCTCGCTGATCTCCGGGCTGCTGGCCGCGGTGACGAGCGCCGGCGGGCACGCCGCCGTGGTCGGGCTGCCGCGGCTGGGCCTGCTGGCCGCCGCCGAGATGGGGGCGCGGCTGGACCGGCTGGCCGTGGTCTCCGATCCCGGGCCCGATCCCCTCGAAGTTGCCTCGGTATTGCTCGATGGCCTGGACCTGGTGGTTCTCGGGCTGAACGGGCTGGCGGTGCCGATGTCCCGCGCCCGCGTCCTGGCCGCCCGCGCCCGCGGCAAGAACTCCACGCTGATGGTGACCAACGGCTCCTGGTCGGGCTCCGCGCTGCACATCGACACCCGGGTCGCCGGGTACAGCGGACTGGGCCGGGGCTGCGGCCGGTTGCGGACCGTCCGCCTCGACGTCTCGGTCCGCGGCCGCTCCGCCCAGCCCCGGCTCGGCCACCTGTCCCTGAGTCCGGCCGACGGCCGCGTCGAATGGGTGTCCACCGCGGACGCCGACACCGCCGTCCCCGCCGCGCCCGAGCTACGGCTCGCTCGCCATGCCGCGTCCTGACCGCACCGCGGGCGGCTGCCATGTCCCGGCCTAGGCGGGTCCTGGTCGTCTGGTGCCCGGACTGGCCCGCGGTGGCGGCCGCCGCCGACGCGGGGGCCGAGGCCACCCGGCCGGTGGCGGTGCTCGCGGCCAATCGGGCGATCGCGTGCACGGCGACCGCGCGGGCCGAGGGGATCCGGCGCGGGCTGCGGAAGCGGGAGGCGCAGGGCCGGTGCCCGGAACTGCTGGTGGCACAGGACGATCCGGATCGCGACGCGCGGCTGTTCGAACCCGTGGTGACGGCCGTGGACGCGACGGTGCCGGGGGTCGAGGTGCTGCGGCCGGGCATGCTGGCGCTGTCGGCGCGCGGCGCGGCGCGGTTCTTCGGATCGGAGGAGGCCGCGGCCGAACGACTGGTCGACGCGGTGGCCGCGGTCGGGGTGGAATGCCAGATCGGCATCGCCGACGAATTGTCCACCGCGGTCTTCGCCGCCCGCCGCGCCACCCTGGTGCCGTCCGGCAAGGGGGCGGAATTCCTTGCGCCCATGCCGATCTCGGAGTTGGCGGGGGAGCCGGTGCTGGCCGCGGCGCAGCGGGTCGAGCTGGTGGATCTGCTGCACCGGCTGGGGCTGCGCCGGATCGGCGACTTCGCGGCGCTCACGCCCGCCGAGGTGGCGTCGCGGTTCGGGGCGGACGCCATCGTCGCGCACCGGTGCGCCCGCGCGCTGCCGGAGCGCCCGCCCGCGGCCCGCCTGCCCGCCGCCGACCTCACCGTCGAACAGCGCTGCGACCCGCCGATCGAACGCGTCGACATGGCGGCCTTCGCGGGCCGCATGCTCGCCGCCGAACTGCACACCAAACTCGCCGCGGCCGCGGTGGCCTGCACCCGCCTGGTGATCCACGCCGAAACCGAGGCGGGCGAGGAGTTCTCCCGCATCTGGCGCTGCGCCGAACCCCTCACCCCCGACAGCACCGCCGACCGCATCCGCTGGCAGCTCGACGGCTGGCTCACCCGCCGCGCCCTGGACCGCGCCCACACCTACCGGAACAGGGCGAAGCCCTCTGAGCGTGAACCGGATCCGGTCGAGGACTGGGAGTCCGGGCCGAACGCCGCCATCATCTTGCTGCGGCTGGAACCGGTGGAGGTGGTGTCGGCCGGGGCCTTGCAGCTGGGGCTGTGGGGTGGGGTCGGGGAGGACGAGGAGCGGGCGCGGCGGGCATTGATCCGGGTGCAGGGTCTGCTGGGCGGGGACGCCGTGCGGATGGGGGTGCTCAGTGGCGGGCGGGGGCCGGAGGAGCGGATCACCATGGTGACGCTCGGGGACGAGCCGGTGCCGGCGAACGATCCGGCGCAGCCGTGGCCGGGCCGATTGCCCGAGCCCGCACCGGCGCTGGTGCTCACGCATCATCCGGAGGTGCGGCTGGAGGGGGTCGACGGGTCGCCGGTCTGGGTCAGTGATCGCGGCATGTTCACGGCCGATCCGGTTCAGCTGCACTGGGGCAGTAGTTCCTGGCGGCTGTCGGGCTGGGCGGGACCGTGGCCGGTGGACGATCGGTGGTGGACGCACCGGTTCGAGGACGGTTTCGCCGCGCGCGCCCAGGTGCAGCTGGACGCGGAGGACGCCACCCGGCTGCGCGCGCTACTGCTGATCGGCTACGACAACGTCTGGCACGTGGAGGGTCTATACGAGTAGCGGTCTCAGATGCCGAGCGGCAGGTGCAGATCCATCATGTCCGGCCAGAGTTCCGGCCAGGGGTGCAGCGGGCCGCGGCAGACCGTGATGGCGATGCCGGTGTTCACGCCGGGGAATCCGTTGGGGTTGTCGAGGTGGTCGAGGACCCGGACATTGCCGAACTGGCGGCGCAGGGTCGGTTCGGTGCTGTCGAGGCCGACGTAGAGCACCGCGCCGATGTCGCTGGGCGGCGGGCCGAAGTAGCCGAAGCCGCGGTTGGGGCTGTAGACGGGCGGCAGGCCGTAGTCGCGGCCGAAGTTCTGGATGGCGGCGGCCTGCCAATAGTTCTGGGCGACGATCGCTTTGGGCCGCTCGGATTCGGGCAGCTGCCGGTAGGCGTCGGCGACCTTGGCGGTCAGCTCGGACCAGCCCGAGTAGCCGTAGATGCTGGTCCGCATGGCGAAGTCGGCCTGGGTGCGGATGGCGGTGTGCACCCGCGACGGCGGCTGCGGCAGGGCGGCCACCAGCGCCGCGATGATCACCAGCGACAACCCGATGACCGGCAGCGCGACCACTCGCAGCACCCGATTACCGCGCTCGCCGCGGTAGTAGGGCAGCGCGACCGCGCCGATGCCGAACAGCACCGGCAGGAATCCGGCGGTGTAGTACGGCCGTCCGTGCCCGAACAGCACCACGGCCACCAGCAGGCCGGAGGCGACGAGCATGAACATGTAGGGCCGCAGCCAGCGTTCCCGGGCCAGGCTCCAGAACGCCCAGCCCGCGAGCAGGCCGCCGAGCAGTCCGGCCAGTCCGATCATCTGCGGCAGGCAGGCCAGCGGTCCGCCGCCGGCGGCGTCCTGTTCGGCGCCGATCACCTTGCTCATGGCCAGCGCGGGCCAGCCGTGCTGGTTCTGCCACCACAGGCCGGGCAGGGCGGAGGCGGCGAAGATGCCCGCACCGATCCAGAGTCCGCGCCGCCACAGCAGTTCCCGCGGTCCGGCGACGACGATGCCCGCGGCCAGGCAGAGCAGGATGGTGGGGATGAACCACTTGACCTGGAGGTCGACGGCGGCGACCACGCCGATCGCGATGAGCAGCCGGTCGTCGCGGGTGCGGATCCAGCGGATGAGCAGCCAGATGATGGCGGCCTGCAGGGTGGCGTCGAAGGAGAAGGTGCTCAGTTGCACGGCCTGGGTCGCGGCGAGCGGGGAGATGCCGTAGGCGGCGGCCGCGATCAGTTGGGCGGTGCGGGAGCCGCCGAGTTCGTAGGCGACCGCGGCGCTGATCACGGCGGCGGCGGCGGTCATCAGGACGGCCGGTAATCGCAGCATCGGCGCGGAGCCGGGAGCGACGGCGTCGGCCAGGTGGGCGACGAGTGGGATCAGGACGCCTTGGTCGGCGTAGGTGAGACTACGGTGGGCTCCGGCGGCGATGAAATACAGTTCGTCACCGAAGAAGTCGTAGCGCAGTGTCGGGACGGCGAGAAAGGTCCCGCAGAGCGCGGCTAGTAGGAGGACCCAGGCGGTAGCGAAGGTCGGCCGCGGCGGGCTCGGTTCATCGAGTTCGACCGCGGGGGCGGCAGCATTGAGAACCATATTTCCCCGACAAACAAGTATTGCTAAATCGGGGATCACGCTACCGTCAGGGCTGACCGATTACCGAAAAATGTGAAAGTGATCTATTTCACACGGCAAACCGCTTGGTATCACGCCTGGACCTGCGCAGTTCCACATTCATTCGTCAAGTGAATGAATAGGCAACCGTATCTGTATTCGATATGGCGGAGCACACAAATTGCGGCGGCGACCACTCAGCGATCCGTACTCTGGACAATCGTGGAGTCAACGGTCACCCGGGTCGAGTTCGATGACGTGTCGATCGCCTATCGCGATTCCGGCGCCACGGGCGGCCATCTCTACAGCGACACGCCGGTGGTCCTCGTGCACGGCATGGGCGGCGACGGGCACACCTGGGACCGGTTCGCGACCCAGCTGGTGCGCCGCGGCCGCCGGGTCATCATTCCGGACCTGCGCGGGCACGGGCGCAGCGCGCACACCGCTTCCTACCGATTCGAGGAATTCGGCTCCGACATCCTCGCGCTGTGCGACCGGATCGGGCTCGACACCGTCGACCTGGTCGGGCATTCCCTCGGCGGCTACGCCATCTCCTGGGTGGCCATGCAACGCCCGGAACTGGTCCGGCGCTTGGTGATCGAGGAACAGCCGCTGCCGCTGCGCTCCGGCGACGAACAGGTGAGCTTCACCCGCAGGCTGCCGTCGATCCCCGAACTGTGGCACGCCACCACCAGCCTGCTGCGGCACCCGCGCGCGGTACTGGCCTTCGACCGATCCATGACCGGCGACGCGCTCGAACAGTTCCGCAAGCCCTACCCCGAATGGTGGGACGGGCTGTCCGACATCACCGCCCCCACCCTGTTCCTGCGCGGCGGCCCCGGCGGCATGGTCGACCCCGACAAGCTCGAGCAGCTGCGCGCCGGCCTCGCCGACTGCACCGTCCGCGCCTTCGACTGCGGGCACAGCATCCACCGCGACCGCTACCCCGCCTTCGAGGCCGAAGTGCTCCCCTTCCTGGGGCACTGAGCTGCCGGTATCTAGAGTTGAACGGTGTCCGCATCCGAGCGACCCACGCTGTGGTTTCCCGACGAGTCCGCGTTCCGGGACTGGCTGTCGGCCAATCACGCGGCGGTGGACGGCATTTGGCTGAAGTTCGCGAAGAAGGGCTCGGCCTACGCCTCACTCGACCATGACGGCGCGCTGCGACAGGCCCTGTGCTTCGGCTGGATCGACGGGCAGGCCAGGAAACTCGACGACGATTTCCTCGTCATGGGATTCACCCCGCGCCGCCCGCGCAGCCGGTGGTCGCAGCGCGATGTGGGGCTGGCGGGCGAACTGATCGAGGCCGGGATCGTGCATCCGGCCGGGCAGGACGAGATCGACCGGGCCAAGGCGGACGGGCGCTGGGACAACGCCGTCGGGCACGACCTGCCGCAGGACTTCCTGGACGCCCTGGCCCGGCACCCGGAGGCCGCCGTGTTCTTCGAGACCCTGCCCATGCCATCGCGGATCGCGGTCGGCTACCACCTGGGCAGCGCGGTGCGGCCCGAGGCTCGGCAGCGGCGGCTGGAGCAGGTGATCGCGAAACTGATCGACGGGAAACCACTGTGACCGAGGGACGGCTGTGACGGGGTTCGAAGGATTGTCGTGTTCGGCTGCGGCACTGGAGGTTCCCCTACCCGGGAGCGCGACCCGCATCACCGGCTGGCTGTGCGTCGAACAGCCCGGGGCGTGGGGGCGCGACGTGATCGGCGACCAGGTGCTCGGACCCGACATCACCCCCGAACTGGCCGCCCGCACCAAGGCGGCGCACGTGCGGCCCACCCTGATCCGGCGGGCGGGGCGGCGGGAATTCACCGGCGTCCGAACGGTTCTGCTCGCCAGTTCGCGGCCCGAGGGGTCGTGGTGCGAACGGCTCGAGATCACCGACCTGCGGGAACTGCTGGACATCGATCTGCATCTGGTCGACGGGCCCGCGCCGGGAATCGGTGCGGCCGTGACGGATCCGCTGGTCCTGGTCTGCGCGCACGGCAAGCGCGACCAGTGCTGCGCGCTGCTGGGGCGCCCCATCGCCGCGAGTCTGTCCGCCGCCCACCCCGAACGGGTGTGGGAGTGCTCCCACACCGGCGGCCACCGCTTCGCCCCGGCGGTCATCGTGCTGCCCACGGGTCTCACTTACGGCCGCCTGGACGAGGATTCGGCGCACGCCATGCTCGCCGCCGCCGACAAGGGCGAGGTCTCGCTCACCGGCCTGCGCGGCCGCAGCTGCTACGGCCCGGTCGAGCAGGTGGCGGAAATAGCGGTCCGCCAGCGTATCGCCGACGCTACGTTCACCCGGGTCACCTCGACCGACGACAGCACCGGCCGGACCGTCGTGTCCGGCGATGTCGACCCGACGGCCGGTATCGACGACCTCATCGTCGCGGCCGCCCCGGCCGATATCGGAAACCCGACCGATCCGGCCACGTTCGCGGGTGCGGCCGTGGTGACGCATCGGGACGGCCGCCGCTGGCTGGTCACCGCCCGCACCGCCGCCTACTCGCCGCGGCAGGCCAGTTGCGGCGCGGCGCCCAAACCCGCCACCGCGGTGGTGCTGGACAGTCTCCGGCAACTCGCCTGAGCGGCAACGGTTCCCGCCCAGGCCGCGCGATCGATTACCAGTGCGTGCCCGGGACCAGGCGGGCGGCGCGGCGCAGGGCGGTGCCGGTGGCGCGGACGGCCGGGGGCACGGTGCGCCGATGGCGTTGCGGGACGATGATTTCCACGTCGGTGGTCTCCGGCTCGGACACGGTCTCGCCCTTGGCGGCGGGGGAGTCGGGGATGGCGCGGTAGTACCGGTGCAGGACCCGCTCCTTGATGCCGGGGGCCACCAGGTTGCCGTATTCGGCGAGGGTGCCGAGCGGGACGTCGATGCGGCGGGGCCGTTCGGTGAGGGCCCGGACGATGAGAGCGGCGGCCCATTCCGGGGACTGGGTGCCGGTGCCCTGATCGCCGCTGGGGGTGATCATGGGGGTGCGGACCAGCGGCATGTGAATGGTGGTGAAAGTGATGTTGCTGGAGCGCATCTCGGCGGCGGTCACCTCGGCGAACTTGTCGAGGGCGGCCTTGCTGGCCAGGTAGGCGGCGAAACGCGGGGTGGCGACCTGCACGCCGGCGCTGGAGATATTGACGATGTGGCCGTCCTTGCGTTCGCGCATGCCGGGCAGCAGGCCCAGGGTCATGCGGACCGCGCCGAAGTAGTTGACGGCCATGGTGCGTTCGAAGTCGTGCATGCGGTCGGTGGAGCGGTGCACGGCCCGGCGGATGGAGCGGCCCGCGTTGTTGACCAGCATGTCGACGTGGCCGTGGGCGGCGAGCACGGTCTCGATGGTCCGGTCGACGGAGTCCTGGTCGGTGACGTCGCACGGGTAGGCGAAGGCGGCGCCGCCCGCGGCGGTGATCTCGTCCACCACGGTGGACAGTTCTTCGGCGCGGCGGGCCAGCAGGATGACGAGCGCGCCCTTCTGCGCGGCGGCGAGGGCGGCCGCCCGGCCGATGCCGGAGGACGCGCCGGTGATCACGACGTGCTTGCCGGTCAGATCGCGGCGGGCGCGCCGACGGGCCAGGTAGCCGTTGTCGGCCGAGGTGTCGGGCCCGGTCGCTCCGCCGCCACCCCTACTCGAATCGCTTCGCGATGCCATATTTCTGCTCCCTTGCAGGTGGAATTGCCTCGAACTTACTCCAAAGTAAGTTACCGCGCCACGGTCATCTGGCGTGCCGCCGTAGAGACCGATCGGTTTCGAATGTATGTTCGATACTCGAGACCGGTCGGATTGCGGAGGAGGTGGGCCGATGGGATGGGGCAACGGCCCGCCGACATGGGCGGAGCTGGAACGGGTGCTGTCCGGGCGACCCGATCCCACGCGCAAACAGGTCGAGGGCGACGGCGGCGACAGCCCGGCCTGGTCGCGGAAACGCGAGAAGTACGAGGCCGGGGACATCGAGCGGGCCGCCCGGTCCACGGTGCCCTACGCCGAACTGCACACCCACTCCGCCTACAGCTTCCTCGACGGGGCCAGCCAGCCCGAGGAACTGGTGGAGGAGGCGGTGCGGCTCGGGCTGGAAGCCCTCGCGCTCACCGACCACGACGGGTTCTACGGGGTGGTCCGGTTCGCCGAGGCGGCCCGGGAATGGCGGATGCCGACCATCTTCGGCGCCGAACTGTCCATCGGCACCGCCGCCCGCGCCGGAGCGCATCTCGCGCCGCGCGGACGCGGCCCGGGCTCCCGGCGGCGCGGCCGCGAAAACGACGCGGACGCACTGAATTCCGAACCCCGCACCGGCACCCCCGACCCCGCCGGACCACATCTGCTGGTGCTGGCACGCGGGCAGGAGGGCTACCGGCGGCTGTCGCGGGAGATGGCCGCCGCGCACATGGCGGCGGGGGAGAAGGGCATCCTGCGCTACGACCTGGACCGGCTCACCGAGGCCGCGGGCGGGCACTGGCACATCCTCACCGGCTGCCGGAAAGGCACTGTGCGACAAGCCCTGCAGCAGGGCGACGCGGCGGCCGAGGCGGCGCTGCGCGACCTGATCGCCCGCTTCGGCCGCGACCACGTGAGCGTGGAACTCACCCACCACGGCATCCCCGAGGACGACGAGCGCAATGCCCGGCTGCTCGCCCTCGCCGACCGGGCCGGGCTGCCCGTGATCGCCACCACCGGAGCGCATTTCGCGGCCCCGCCGCACCGCCGCCGGGCCATGGCGCTGGCCGCGGTGCGGGCCCGCTCCAGCCTCGACGACATGGCGGGCTGGCTGGCCCCCACCGGCGGCGCGCACCTGCGCTCCGGCGACGAGATGGCGCGACTGTTCGCGGCCTGCCCGCGGGCCGTGCCCAATGCCGTTGCGCTGGGTCGGGACTGCGCGTTCGACCTGCGGCTGATCGCGCCGCAACTGCCGCCCTTCGACGTGCCCGACGGGCACGACGAGAACTCGTGGCTGCGGGAGCTCACCTTCGCGGGCGCGGCCCGCCGCTACGGTCCGCGCGCCGGGAACGCGCCCGCCTACCGGCAGCTCGAACACGAGCTGAACGTCATCGCCACCCTGAACTTCCCGGGCTACTTCCTGGTCGTGCACGACATCGTCAGCTTCTGCCGCGACAACGACATCCTGTGCCAGGGCCGGGGTTCGGCGGCGAATTCGGCGGTCTGCTACGCCATCGGCATCACCAATGTGGATCCGGTCGCCAACAAGTTGTTGTTCGAACGGTTCCTGTCGCCGGAGCGGGACGGGCCGCCCGATATCGACGTCGACATCGAATCGGATCGGCGCGAGGAGGCCATTCAACACGTCTACGCCAAATACGGGCGCGAGTACGCGGCGCAGGTGGCCAATGTGATCACCTATCGGGGGCGCTCCGCGGTGCGCGATGCCGCACGCGCCCTGGGCTTCTCGACCGGGCAGCAGGACGCCTGGAGCAAACAGGTGAGCCGGTGGACCGGGGTCGCGGGGGAACAGCACACCGACATCCCGGGCGACGTGCTCGCGCTGGCCGGGGAATTGGAGGGGCTGCCCCGGCATCTGGGCATCCACTCCGGCGGCATGGTGATCTGCGACCGGCCCATCGCCGACGTGTGCCCGACCGAATGGGCGCGCATGGCGAATCGCAGTGTTCTGCAATGGGACAAGGACGACTGCGCGTCCGCCGGGCTGGTCAAGTTCGATCTGCTCGGACTCGGCATGCTGTCGGCGCTGCACTACATGATCGACCTGGTGGCCGAGCACAAGGGCCAGACCGTCGAACTGCACCGGCTGGACCTGGGCGAGGACGCCGTCTACGACATGCTGTGCCGCGCCGACTCGGTCGGCGTGTTCCAGGTGGAGTCGCGCGCCCAGATGGCGACCCTGCCGCGATTGCGGCCGCGCAACTTCTACGACCTGGTGGTGGAGGTGGCGCTGATCCGACCCGGGCCGATCCAGGGCGGATCGGTGCACCCCTACATTCGCCGCCGCAACGGGCGGGAGAGACCCGACTACGACCATCCGTCACTGGAGAACGCGCTGGCGCGCACCCTCGGTGTGCCGCTGTTCCAGGAACAGCTCATGCAGATGGCCGTGGACGTCGCCGGATTCACGCCCGCCGAAGCCGATGAGCTGCGCCGCGCCATGGGATCCAAACGCTCCACACAGAAGATGGAGCGGCTGCGGGCCCGCTTCTATCAGGGCATGCGCGACCTGCACGGCATCACCGGGGAAGTGGCCGACCGCATTTACGAGAAGGTGTACGCCTTCGCGAATTTCGGTTTCCCGGAAAGTCATTCGCAGAGTTTCGCCTCGCTGGTGTTCTATTCGGCGTGGTTCAAACTGCATCATCCGGCGGCCTTCTGCGCCGGGCTGCTGCGCGCCCAGCCGATGGGGTTCTATTCGCCGCAGTCGCTGGTCGCCGACGCGCGGCGGCACGGGGTGACGGTGCACGGGCCCGACATCAACCACAGCCTGGCCGAGGCGACCCTGGAGGCGAAGGGGATGGCGATCCGGCTGGGGCTGGCCGCGGTCCGGCACATCGGGACCGAGTTGGCCGAGCAGATCGTGGCCGCCCGGGAACTCGGGCCCTACACCTCGTTCCTGGATCTCACCGGACGCGTGGAACTGACCGTGCCGCAAGCCGAGTCGCTGGCCACCGCGGGCGCGCTGGACAGTCTCGGCGGCACCCGCCGCGAGGCGCTGTGGGCGGCGGGCGCGGCCGCGGGGGAACGGTCCGACCGGCTGCCCGGCACCGGCGCGGCCACCGCGGCCCCCGCCCTGCCCGGTATGAGCGCACTGGAACTGGCCGCCGCCGACGTGTGGGCCACCGGGGTCTCGCCCGGCAGCTACCCGACCGAATTCCTGCGCGAACGGCTCGACGCGCTCGGCGTCGTCCCCGCCGACCGGCTCCTCGACATCCGCGACGGAACCCGGGTGCTGGTCGGCGGCGCGGTCACCCACCGGCAGCGCCCGGCCACCGCGGGCGGTGTCACCTTCCTCAATCTGGAGGACGAGACCGGCATGGTGAACGTGGTCTGCTCGGTCGGCCTGTGGGCCCGCTACCGCCGCCTGGCCACCACCGCCCCCGCCCTGCTCATCCGCGGACGGGTGCAGAACGCGGAGGGCGCGGTCACCATCGTCGCCGACCATCTGCAACGCATGGACCTGCGCATCGAGGGCCGCTCCCGCGACTTCCGCTGAGACCCGGGAGAATCGCTCGCGGGAGCGGGAAGGAGAGCGGCGTGACAGTGGTCCGGGCGACCATCAAACCCGGCAGCAAGAAGGGCCCGCTCGTCGAGATCCTCGACGACGGCGCGCTGCAGCTGTACGTCCGTGCCCCCGCGGTGGAGGGCAAGGCGAACAAGGCCGCCATCGAACTGCTGGCCGCCCACTTCGGCGTCCCCAAGTCCGCGGTCCGCCTCACCGGTGGCGCGACCTCCCGCTTCAAACGTTTCGAGGTCGACGACTAGTCAGACCGCGCCCGGGAATCCCATCTGCCGCCAGGCCTCGTACACCGCGACCGCGGCGGCGTTGGAGAGGTTCATGGAGCGGCGGCCGGGGAGCATGGGGATGCGGAGCTGGTCGGTGACGCGCGGATCGGCGAGCACCTCCTCGGGGAGGCCGGTGGGTTCGGGGCCGAAGAGCAGGACATCGCCGTCGCGGTAGGTGATATCGGTGTTGCGGGTGGTCGCGGCGGCGGTGAAGGCGAAGACCCGTTCGGGGGCGATGGCCTCCCATGCGGCGGCGAGACTCTCGTGCACGGTGACGACGGCCAGGTCGTGGTAGTCCAACCCGGCCCGGCGTAGCTTCGGCTCGGATAGGTCGAAGCCGAGCGGTTCGATCAGGTGCAGTGCGCAGCCGGTGCCGGCGGCCAATCGGATGGCGTTGCCGGTATTGGGCGGGATGCGGGGTTCGAAGAACACGAGATGGAACACGGGATCCAGCATTGCAGAGCGGCGGTTAAGCTCGTGCGGTGAGTCCAGCCCATGCCGCACCCCAGAGTCGCAGCAGTCGTGCGGGGGAGTTCGCCCGCGAGAATCTGCCCATGCTGCTGGTGGGCGCGGTGCTGGTGGTGGCCGTGGTCTTCCTGGCCTGGGATCGCTGGCGGCGCGGAACGTTCTTCTTCGGCGGCGCGACGCTGCTCGCGGCGGCGTTGCGGCTGACGCTGCCCACCGATCGGGTGGGTCTGCTCGCGGTGCGCAGCAAGGGTTTCGATGTGGTCTGGCTGACCGTGCTGGGTGTCGCGATCATCGTGCTGGCGGCGACCATCAGCAGTCTCGGCGTCACGTAGCCGGAGCCGGGGGGCCTCGCGGGTCGCGGGGCCGGGGCCGCGACCGGAGTCGCGGCGCTGGAAAAGATGAGCGAGATTTTCTGCCGCCGGGGCGAACCGGCGGCGCTGGGGGATAGCTAGACCGAGGTCATGCGGCGGCCGAGTTCACGCCGCAGCACTTCCTGGTCCGGGAGTCTGTGTAGGACACGGAGTATGGCCGGGCGAAGTTCTCGCTGCTCGTCATCGGAGAGCAGATCGACGAGATCGCGGAGATCCATGTCATCGAATGCGGCGGTCATGCCGAATACATTACGGCTGAAATGCCCGCGGCACACGTATTCCGGAGCACCGGTTACGGAGGCGTCATGCGCGCGAAACCGAAAGCGCGTCAGGACAATTCGCTGGAAACAGGCGCGATACGTCGCGTAACGTGCCGTCGGCTGTGGCAGCGGCCGGGCAGCGGACATACGGCATTCGGGCAGCGGCGACACCCCATTCGGGCAGCGGCGACACCGGCGCGAAGGCAGCGGTGGCGCCGCCGTTCGGGCAGCGTCGGCTCAGTGACCCGACACGCGCTGGGCGCGGGCCAGTTCCATGGTCTCCAGCATGAGTTTGCCGACCGCCTCGGTCTCGGTCAGGAACCCGTCGTGCCCGTCCTTGGAGTGGATGACCTCGAGCCCCTTGGAACCGGGCAGCAGATCGGCCAGCTCCTGCTGGGTGCGCAGCGGGTAGAGCCGGTCCGAGTCCACCCCGCCGATCACGCACGGCACCGGCGTCGAGGCCAGCGCCGCCGCGACGCCGCCGCGGCCGCGACCCACGTCGTAGCGGTTCATGGCCTCGGTGAGCAGCACGTAGGTGGCCGGATCGAAACGCGCGATCAGCTTGTCCGCCTGGTACTCCAGGTAGCTCTGCACCGCGTAGCGGCCGCCCGCGCGCGGATCCTCGTCGCCCTGGCCGTGGTTCTCGAAGCGGTGGTCGAGCTCGCCCTCGGTGCGGTAGGTCAGGTGCGCGATGCGGCGGGCGATGCCCATGCCGGTCATGGGCGCGCGCCCGGTGCCGTGGTAGTCGCCGCCCTGCCAGTCCGGATCGGCCTTGATGGCGGCGATCTGGGTGGTCTGGGTGCCGATCTGGTCGGCGGTGGCGCGCGCGCCGACCGCCAGCACCAGGGCCGCGCCGACCCGTTCGGGCCGGCCGATCATCCACTCCAGCACCCGCATGCCGCCCATCGAGCCGCCGATCACGGCGGCCAGGCGGTCGATGCCGAGCAGGTCGAACAGCTTGGCCTCGGCGGTCACCTGGTCGCGGATGGACAGCGCGGGAAACCGGGTGCCCCACGGCTTCCCGTCCGGGGCCAGCGAGGCCGGGCCGGTGCTGCCCTTGCAGCCGCCGAGCACATTGGTGGCGATGACGCACCATTCGCGGGTGTCCACGGGCGCGCCGGGGCCGACGATGCCGTCCCACCAGCCGGCCTGGTTGTGGTGCACGTCGGCGGGGCCCACCACATGCGAGTCGCCGGTCAGCGCGTGCTCCACGAGCACCACGTTGTCCGCATTCGCCGATAGTTCGCCCCACCGCTGGACGGCCAGCGTCGCGTCGGGGACCACGGCCCCGCTCTCGAGTTCCACATCGCCGATGGCGATGCTCCCGAGTGTCCCGTCGGGCGGCGGCAGCAACAGCTCCGCCGCGTGCCGGGACGCTCGCGATTCGATGTTCACGGTCAACTTGCCGCCGCCGTCAGTCCGGCACGCAGATCCGCCAGGATGTCGGCGATGCCCTCGATGCCCACGGCCAACCGCACCAGACCAGGCGTGACGCCGGAAGCCAGCTGCTCGGCCGGGGTCAGCTGGGAATGCGTGGTGGATGCCGGGTGGATGACGAGCGAGCGCACATCCCCGATGTTAGCGACATGGCTGTGGAGCACCAGCGCCTCCACGAACTTCTTGCCCGCGTCGACCCCGCCGGCCAGCTCGAAGGAGACGATGGCGCCCACGCCCTTCGGCGCCAGCTGTTTGCCCCGCTCGAACCAGGGCGAGGTGGGAAGTCCGGCGTAGTAGACCTTCTCGACGCCGGGCTGCCCGGCGAGGAACTCGGCCACCGCCTGCGCGTTGGCCACGTGCCGCTCGATGCGCAGACTCAGCGTCTCGAGACCCTGCGCGATGAGGAACGCGTTGAACGGCGACACCGCCGCGCCCAGGTCGCGCAGCAGCTGCACGCGGGCCTTGAGCGCGAAGGCCGGAGCGCCGAGGTCGGCGAAGACCGCGCCGTGGTAGCTCGGGTCGGGGGTGGTGAAGCCGGGGAAGCGGGATTCGCCCGCCTCGTTCCGCACCGTCCAGTCGAAGGAGCCGCCGTCGACGATCACGCCGGCGACCGCCGAACCGTGTCCGCCCAGGTACTTGGTGGCCGAGTGCACCACGATGTCCGCGCCCAGCGCCAGCGGCTGGATCAGGTACGGGGTGGCGACGGTGTTGTCGACGATGAGCGGCACCCCGGCGGCGTGCGCGACCTCGGCGATGCCCGGAATGTCGAGGACCGAGCTGCTCGGGTTGGCGACGGTCTCGCCGTAGAACGCCTTGGTGTTGGGCCGCACCGCCGCGCGCCACTGCTCGAGATCGTCCGGGTCCTCGACGAAGCTGACCTGGATGCCCAGCTTGGGCAGCGAGTAGTGCAGCAGGTTGTAGGTGCCGCCGTACAGGTGCGGGCTGGCCACGATGTGGTCCCCGGCCTCGGCGAGATTCAGGATCGCGTAGGTCTCCGCGGCCTGCCCGGAGGCCAGCAGCAGTGCGGCCACACCGCCTTCGAGGGCGGCGATGCGCTGTTCCACCGCGTCCTGGGTGGGGTTCATGATGCGGGTGTAGATATTGCCCGGCTCGGCGAGTCCGAACAGCGCGGCGGCGTGGTCGGTGTCGCGGAACGCGTAGGACGTGGTCTGGTAGATGGGCAGGGCGCGGGCTCCGGTGGCGGAATCGGGAGCCTGGCCGGCGTGAATCTGCTTGGTCTCGAAGGACCAGTTGGCCGGATCCAGGGTGCCGTCAGCGGGGACGGCCGCGGGCGCGGTCGAGTCACTCATGTGTTCTGCTCCAAAAACAAGGTCGCCGAATGGCGGAAGTTTGACGTTATCGAGAAGCGAATGGGCTTCGACAACAACACATTTCGGTAGACCTCCTAGTTGCGCTTGCGTTCGGCCCTCGAACGCCCGGTCTGCACCCGGAGCACCCCACCGCAGCTGGAGGGTTGCCGATCAGCAAGCCGGGGCCTTAACGCTGATGCTCTTGACCTAATGCGGGATTCTAGCGGCCGTCCGGCCCGATCTACGCAGTGGGGTTTGTCGCATTCTCGGCGGCATTTCCCCCGTTTGCGGGGGGAAATGGCGTTGTCGCACCACAACAGACCCGCCGGAATTCGTCGAATGCCGTCTGGACGCTGTCGGCGAGCATGCGGGCGGTGGTGACGGTGGTGCAGTCCGGGAACTCGTCGCTGTCCTCGAACTCGCATTCCATGCCGACCCGCACGATGCCGTGCCAGGTGGTGGCGATGAGCCGCACGGTCAGGTGGTCCTCGGGCAGTCCCAGGCGTTCGGCCAGCACCTCGGACATGGCCCGGGTCTTGGTGTCGGCCGATTCCATGCTGAGCGCGCGGACGGCGACGCTGTCGCGGGTGATGCGCTGCATCTGCTGGAACCAGCGGAAGGGCACGGGCGCGTCGGAGTCGATGATCTGGTCCACGACCGCCAGGAACGCGCCGAGCAGCGCTTCCATCTCGTCGCCGGTGACGGGCTGGGCGCGCAGCTGGTCGGCGAGGGCCTGTCCCCACCCCTCGATGGGGGCGATGACGATGGCTTCCTTGCTGTCGAAGTACCGGTTCACGGTGCGCGGGGAGACGTCGGCGGCATCGGCTATCTGCTCGACGGTGGTGGCGTCGAATCCCTGTTCGTCGCACAACCGCAGGGCGACGTCGATGATCCGGTTCCGGGTCTGCTGCTTCTTGCGCTCACGCAGGCCGGGGCGGTGACGCGAGATCACACCGATGTGACTTGACAACTCCGACATGCCTCCATCGTAGGTCCTTGATGCGTTTTCCTGTCCCAGTATGACAACTGTCGCGCTGCGACATTTTTCCCTTGACGCCAATTGTCGGTGGGGGTCACTATGGTGAAAGGTGCCTTCGAACTCCAGAGGAGAGGCTCATGACCGTAGCGACGGACGCTCTCGGTATAGACGAAAAAGCAAGTCCCGCAAAAGATTCCAGGCGTTGGTGGGCGCTGGGCGTGATCGCCATGGCGCAGCTGATGGTGGTCCTGGACGCCACGATCGTCACCATCGCCATGCCGTTCGCGCAGCAGGATCTGCACATCAGCGACGGTGACAAGCAGTGGATCTTCACCGCGTACACCCTCATCTTCGGCGGCCTGCTGCTGCTCGGCGGCCGCCTCGCCGACTACCTGGGCCGTCGGCGGATCCTCATGGTCGGCCTGATCGGCTTCGCCGCGGCCTCCGCGCTGGCCGGACTCGCCCAGAACCAGGCCGAACTCTTCGCGGGCCGCGCGCTGCAGGGCGCGTTCGGCGCGCTGCTGGCCCCGGCGGCGCTGTCGCTGGTGTCGGTGACGTTCACCGAGGCCAAGGAACGGGCCCGGGCCTTCGGCGTGTTCGCCGGTGTGTCGGCGGCGGGCGCCGCGCTCGGCCTGATCGCCGGTGGCGCGCTCGTCGAATACGCGAACTGGCGCTGGTCGCTGCTGGTGAACACCCCGGTCGCACTGCTGGCCCTGGTCGGCGCGTTCGCCTTCGTGGTCAAGGACGTGCCCGCACCCCGAACCGGCGGCTACGACCTGCCCGGCGCGGTTACGGTCACCCTCGGCCTGATCTCGATCGTGTACGGCTTCAGCCGCGCGGCCTCCGACGGCTGGACCGCCTCCACCACGCTGGCCCTGTTCGTGGTGGGTGTGGCGCTGCTGGCGGCATTCGTGGCCATCGAGGCCCGGACCGCGAATCCGCTGCTGCCGCTGCGTATTCCGGGTGAGATCAACCGCGGCGGGTCGTATCTCATCGCGCTGCTGGTGCCGATCGCCATGTTCGCCATGTTCCTGAACCTGAGCTTCTACCTACAGATCGTGGAGCACTACTCGGCGCTGAAGACGGGTGTGGCGTTCCTGCCGTTCCCGGCGGGCATCGTGGTGTCGGCGGGTATCGCCTCGACGGTGCTGCCCAGGATCGGGCCGCGGCCGTTGATGCTGGCGGGTTCGGTGCTGGGCGCGGCGGGCCTGGTGTGGCTGTCGCGGCTGGAGTACGGCGACAGCTACGCCGTCGCCCTGCTGCCCGCCATGATCCTGATCGCGCTCGGCATGGGCTTCCTGTTCGTGTCCATGCAGACCACCGCGCTGCACCAGGTCGACGCCGAGGACTCGGGCGTGGCCAGCGCACTGCTGAACGCCGCCCAGCAGGTGGGTGGTTCCATCGGCACCGCGCTGCTGACCACCATCTCGGTGCAGGTGGCCGAACGGTACGTGCGCAACAACGTGACCGTCGACCACGTGATGGAGCGGGCCTCGATCCACTCCTACAACGTGGCGTTCCTGATCGGCGCGGTCTTCTTCGCGCTGTGTGTTCCGATCGCGGCGTTCATGGTCCGGGACAAGCCGCAGAACCTGCTCGAGGGCGACGAGCACGCCGTCCACGTGGGCGTGTGACCGGCGAAGAAGATATATCCGAGGGTCACGGCGACCCGCGTTCCTGTTCGGCGGGAATGGGGGTTGCCGTGGCCCTCGGCTTTTCGCATGCTGGGAAGTGCGGTAAGTCACCCAAAAAGCTACTTATCGGTAACCGCACTCAATTCCCGCACAGTGGGGGCCGCCCGCGCGGTGAGATCGATAGCAGCAGTACGCTTGTCTTGCTTGACGCCACAGCGTACGTGGACTTGGCACCACAGGTCCCGTGCCAGGAGTCATGCGTATACGTTGTCTGTTGAACAGCTGGGGTCCGCTACAAGCGGTGCTCACCGGCCGTGCAATGGGAGCACCACCTTCCTAGGAGGACACGAAGATCCATGTCCAAGATCAAGGTTGAAGGGACCGTCGTCGAACTCGATGGCGACGAGATGACCCGGATCATCTGGCAGTTCATCAAGGACAAGCTGGTCAATCCGTATCTCGACGTGAACCTCGAGTACTACGACCTCGGCATCGAAGCCCGCGACAAGACCGATGATCAGATCACGATCGACGCCGCGAACGCCATCAAGAAGCATGGCGTCGGCGTCAAGTGCGCGACGATCACCCCCGATGAGGCCCGAGTCGAGGAATTCGGCCTCAAGAAGATGTGGCGGTCGCCGAACGGCACCATCCGCAACATCCTGGGCGGCACGATCTTCCGCGCCCCGATCATCATCTCGAACGTCCCGCGTCTGGTTCCGGGCTGGACCAAGCCGATCATCATCGGCCGTCACGCCTTCGGTGACCAGTACCGCGCCACCGATTTCAAGGTGCACCAGGCGGGCACCGTCACCCTGACCTTCACGCCCGAGGACGGCTCCGAGCCGATCCAGCACGAGGTCGTGCGCATGCCGGAAGACGGCGGCGTGGTCATGGGCATGTACAACTTCCAGGAGTCCATCCGGGACTTCGCGCGGGCCTCGCTGAACTACGGCCTGCAGCAGAACTACCCGGTGTACATGTCGACCAAGAACACCATCCTCAAGGCCTACGACGGCATGTTCAAGGACACCTTCCAGGAGGTGTTCGAGACCGAGTTCAAGGAAGAGTTCGCCGCGGCCGGTCTCACCTACGAGCACCGCCTGATCGACGACATGGTCGCCTCCGCGCTCAAGTGGGAGGGCGGCTACGTCTGGGCCTGCAAGAACTACGACGGCGACGTGCAGTCCGACACCGTGGCGCAGGGCTTCGGCTCGCTGGGTCTGATGACCTCCGTGCTGCTGACCCCGGACGGCCGCACCTGTGAGGCGGAGGCGGCGCACGGCACCGTGACCCGTCACTACCGTCAGCACCAGCAGGGCAAGCCCACCTCCACCAACCCGATCGCCTCGATCTTCGCGTGGACGCGTGGCCTGGCCCACCGCGGCAAGCTGGACAACACCCCCGAGGTCATCGGCTTCGCGCAGACCCTCGAGGACGTCGTCATCAAGACGGTCGAGTCCGGTCAGATGACCAAGGACCTCGCGCTGCTGGTCGGCGGCGACCAGGGCTACCTGACCACCGAGGAGTTCCTCGGCGTGCTGGACGCCAACCTGGCTCGCGAGATTCGCTGAAACCCCCACTCCGGGTGGACGTTCCGACGTCCGAGGAGAGCCGCGCGAACGTGAACAGCGCGAAGCGGTGACGATGGCGGCCGGGACCACAGTCCCGGCCAGAACATCCACCGCGCCCAACGGGCACCTGCCCCCACCGGAACCGGTGGGTGGGCGGGTGCCCGAACTGTTTTCCGGGGGAGGTGCCCGCGGGGTGAGCGGACTCACGGGCGAAGGGGGAAGCGGGACGCCGCGGACGGTGTTGCGCAATTCCATGGCGAACTCTGTATCCGCGACCGACGTGCCCGACGCGGCTTCCGCCGGGACCGCTCCCGCCGGGGGCGGGGCCGTCGTCTCCGGCGAGACTCGACGGTGGCCCGTGGCGGCCATGCTGGCGCTCGCCGCGGGCGGATTCGGCATCGGCACAACCGAGTTCGTGACCATGGGTCTGCTGCCCGATATCGCCGACGCTATGAAGGTGTCGGAACCGACTGCGGGACACATCGTTTCGGCGTACGCGCTGGGCGTGGTGGTGGGCGCACCGGTGATCGCGGCGCTGTGCGCGCGGGTCCCGCGCAAACGACTGTTGATGGCCTTGATGGTGGCGTTCACGCTGGGCAACGCGGCCAGTGTGGTCGCACCGACGTTCGCGACCTTGACTCTCGCGCGGTTCGTTTCGGGTTTGCCGCACGGCGCGTATTTCGGGGTGGCCTCGCTGGCGGCGGCGTCCTTGGCCCCGGTGGGGCAGCGGGCGAAGGCGGTGGCCGCGGTTATGCTGGGATTGAGCGCCGCCAATGTCGTCGGCGTTCCCGCAGCGACCTGGCTGGGCCAGAATCTCGGCTGGCGGGCCGCTTTCGCGGTGGTCGCCGTGATCGGTCTGGCGACGGTGGCCGCGCTCTCCCGGCTCGTGCCCGAGCTGCACGGCATTCGCATGACCGATCCCCGGACCGAACTGACCGCGTTGCGGCGTCCGCAGGTGTTGCTGACCCTGCTGGTCGGCGCGATCGGCTTCGGCGGCATGTTCGCGGTCTACACCTACATCACCACCACTCTCACCGATGTGGCCGGCGTGCGGATCGGCCTGGTGCCGCTGGTGCTGGCCTTGTTCGGGCTGGGCATGGTGGCGGGCAATATCGCGGGCGGCGTGCTGGCCGACCGCGGCGTGGATCGGGCGGTGTTCGTCTCGCTGCTGGCGATGGTGGTGATTCTGGCGGGTTATGTTGCGGCGGCGCACAATCCGTACACGGCGGCGGTCGGGGCGTTCCTGGTCGGCGCGTCGGGCGCGGCGCTGGCTCCGGCCCTGCAGACCCGTCTGATGGATGTCGCCCACGACGCGCAAACCCTCGCCGCCGCACTGAATCACGCGGCCCTCAATATCGCGAACGCCGCGGGTGCGTGGCTGGGCGGCCTGGTGATCGCCGCGGGCCTGGGCTATACCGCCCCGGCGGTGGTCGGCGCCGGGCTGGCGGTGCTGGGCGTGCTGGTCTTCGTGGTGACCGTGTCCCTCGCGCGCCGGCCGGAGCGCCGGTAGCCGGGGATTTCCGGTTCGGCCCCTTCGCCTTCTGAGGTCGCGGGTGGATCATGAATATGGCGCCGAATTACCAGTGGAACGTTTCCTGCACGAAAGGACGGGAACGACATGTCAGAGCAGAACAAAGCCACGGCCAAGCGCATATTCGATGCCTGGAACAACAGGGATCTCGATGTCTTCGATGAAGTGATCGCGGCGGACGCCATCGATCACGATCCACAGAATCCGCACGCGGAGGTGCACGGTCCCGCGGCGCTCAGGCGGCAGGCGGAGATGTACCTCGCCGCGTTCCCCGATACCAGAATGCTGGTCAACGAGCAGTTCGCGGAAGGCGATTTCGTCCTCACCCGGTGGACGGCGTCGGGCACCAACCAGGGCCCGCTGATGGGGATGCCCGCCACCGGCAAGCCGGTCGTCATCGCGGGCATGACCGTCACCCGCTTCCAGACCGACGGCAAGGTCGGCGAGAGCTGGGCGAACTGGGACACGCTCGGGATGTTGCAGCAGCTCGGTGTCATTCCGGCGGCGCAGTCGGCGACGGCCTGATTCGTCCGCTGTCCGGGCGGTGTGGTGCGGCCTGCGGGCCGGATCACACCGCCCCGATCACGTGCGCGCCGGTCTTGCGGTGACCGGCGCGAATGTTGTTTGCTGAAACAGTGCTGGCAATCCGCTCGAGTGTCCAGTAGGGAGCGGTAGCACGCGTTTCGCTGAGCTGACATCGTTCTTCCGAGAAGGGACTTCCCGTCATGCGCGCAGTCAGAACCGCCGTCCTCGCCGCGAGTTTGCTAGCTGGGCTGATCGTGCCCGCTCTCGCCGTGCCCGCCATCGCCTCCGCCGACGCCATCAGTTGTGGCCAGGACCTCAACGGCTGCGCCACGGCGTGCCGGGATCGGATCGGCAACTCCTACATCCGCCTCACCGACTGTGCGATGACCGAAGCGGGCTGGACCTGTTCCGCCTGCATGTACAACTCGCACACCTGAGCGCCCGGCGGCTCTGGGACGACCCGGCAGCGGCCGGGTCAGACCAGGGCGTGTGCCGTGGTGAAGCCCAGCAGCGCCGCGCCCAGACCGGCGACCAGGCTGACCGTCACATTGAGGGCGGCGAACAGGTACGACCGTTCCTCGGTGAGGCGGACGGTCTCGTAGCCGAAGGTGCTGTAGGTGGTGAGCGCGCCGCAGAAGCCGGTGCCGAGCAGGGCGAAGGTGGGGGAGGAGGCGGCCGCGCCGGTGAGCGCGCCCAGGATCAGGCAGCCCGCCAGATTGACGGTGAGGGTGCCCCAGGGGAACACGCTGTCGTGGCGGGTCTGGATGGCGCGGTCGGTGAGGTACCGCACGGGTGCGCCGACCATCGCGCCGAGAATCACCAGCAGCCCGGTCATGCCGCCGCCTTCCGGTAGCCGCCCGCCGCGCGGGTGAGCCGCACCGCGAGCAGGGTGGCCAGGAGCGCGCAGACCAGCGTGGCCGCCAGATAGGTGAATGCCGTTGCGACAGTGCCGGGTTCGAGCAGCGCGCGGGTCTCGTTGGCGTAGGTGGAGAACGTGGTGAACCCGCCGAGGATGCCGACGCCGAGGAACGGCCGCACCAGCGGGTGGGCGGTGCGCAGTTCGGTGACGAGCACCATGAGCACGCCGATCAGGAAGCAGCCCAGCACATTCGTGGCGAAGGTGGCCCACGGGAATCCGTGCGCGGGAGTCGGCCAGATCTGGGCGAGGCCGTAGCGGGCGAGCGCGCCGATCGCGCCGCCGATCGAGATGACGGTCAGGATCGCGCCCTGGGAGTGCGGCAGTTCCTGCCGCTGTTCGGGTCGATGCAGATCGATGTCGGGGTCGACGGGTTCGGCCGCCTGGGCGGTCGCGTCCAGCTCTCGGGTCACACGGGTCTCCTACTCCAGCGCACACGTTCGGTGTTTTCGTGGGGTAGGGACTGTCGTCGGCGGTGTCGCCGCGGTTGTTCCGGTGTCCGGAGCGGCGAGCCCCACCGCCGCATCGCTCAGGGTAACCAGCTCGGGTCGTCACGCGGAACCGAAGTGGGTGACGTCACCGCGTCCACGCCGTCCGGCGGCCGGCGAACCGAGCGCGAACATACACGGGTGTATGTAAGTGTAGGATTTCCGGCATGACCAGCTCCGCCGTCTCGAAGCCGCCGCGCCGCACCCAGGAACAACGCAGCACCGAGACGCGCACGCGATTGCTGGACGCCACCATCGAGTGCCTGGTCGAGTACGGCTACGCCGGAACCACCACGCCGCGGGTGGCCGAGCGCGCGGGTGTCACCCGGGGTGCGCAGGTGCATCACTTCGGTTCCAAGAGTGAGCTGGTCGTCGCCGCGATCAGTCATCTCGCGCAGCGCCGCACCGAGGCGGCCATGAAGGAGATCGGGCGGGTCCGCAGCACGGACGATCCGATCGCCGCGACCCTCGAGGCCATGTGGGAGCTGCATCAGGGCCCGCTGTTCATCGCGGCCATCGAGTTGTGGGTGGCCAGCCGCACCGATCGGGTGCTCGCGGTGGAGATGGAGAAGGTCGAGCCGTTCGTGAACAACGCGGTGCTGATGGCGGTGGCCCAGCTGGTGCCGAACGAGCTGGACCGCAAGAACGTCCGCGACTTCGCCTACACGGCCATGGACACGCTGCGCGGAATCCTGGTCACCAACTTCATCTCCCCCGATCCCGAGCGGGCGCACCGGCGCTGGCTGCGGGCCTCGGCGCAGCTGCGCGTGGCGGCGGAGCCGTTGATGCCCGATTTCCGGGTCGCCGACGAATAGCTGATCGCCCTGTCGAGGGCCTCCATCGCGGTGTGCGGTGGGGGCCCTCGGCGTTGATGGGCGTGCGGCTACCGCATCGGCGGTATGCCGATCGTTACCGCGTCGAACTGCCGATCTTGGATGCCGCACCGAATATCTGGCGGCCCCCTTGCGGCCTTACATACAGCTTTGTATGTTTGTTTTCGTTCCCTTATGTGAGGAGTTCGATGACGAACAAGGTCTACGTCGTCGGCGTCGGCATGACGAAGTTCGAGAAGCCGGGGCGGCGCAAGAACGAGGACGGCAGTGCCTGGGACTACCCGGACATGGCCCGGGAGTCCGGCACCAAGGCGCTCGCGGACGCGGGAATCGACTACCGCGAGGTCGAGCAGGCCTACGTCGGCTACGTCTACGGTGAGTCCACCTCCGGTCAGCGCGCGGTCTACGAGCTGGGCATGACCGGCGTCCCAGTTGTGAACGTGAACAACAACTGTTCCACCGGTTCGACCGCGCTCTACCTTGCGGCGCAGGCGATTCGGGGCGGCCTGGCCGACTGCACGCTGGCGCTGGGCTTCGAGAAGATGCAACCGGGCTCGCTCGGTTCCACCTGGGACGACCGCGAACAGCCCATGGCGCGCCACATCATGGCGCTGGCGGAGATCTCCGAGGTGCTGTTCCCGGTGGCCCCGTGGATGTTCGGCGCGGCCGGGCGTGAGCACATGGCGAAGTACGGCACCACCGCCGAGCATTTCGCCAAGATCGGCTACAAGAACCACAAGCACTCGGTGCACAACCCGTATTCGCAGTTCCAGGACGAGTATTCGCTCGACGACATCCTGGGCTCGCGAATGATCTACGACCCGCTCACCAAGCTGCAGTGCTCGCCGACGTCGGACGGTTCGGGCGCGGTGATTCTGGCGAGCGAGGACTTCGTGGACCGCCACGACCTGTCGCGGCAGGCTGTGGAGATCGTCGGCCAGGCCATGACCACCGACTTCGGCACCACCTTCGACGGCAGCGCCAAGAACCTCATCGGCTACGACATGAATGTGCAGGCGGCCGAGAAGGTCTACGCGCAAGCCGGTCTCGGTCCCGAGGACTTCCAGGTCATCGAGCTGCACGACTGCTTCTCCGCCAATGAGCTGCTGCTCTACGAGGCGCTGGGGCTGGCGAAGGAGGGCGAGGCCGGTCATCTCCTCGACTCCGGCGCGACCACCTACGGCGGCAAGTGGGTGGTGAACCCGTCCGGCGGCCTGATCTCCAAGGGGCACCCGCTGGGCGCGACCGGTCTGGCGCAGTGCAGCGAGCTCACCTGGCAGCTGCGCGGTACCGCCGACCAGCGTCAGGTCGACAACGTGACCGCCGCCCTGCAGCACAACATCGGGCTCGGCGGCGCGGCCGTCGTCACCGCCTACCAGCGCGCCGAGCGCTGATCACCTGACTCGACGAGGAGCGAAACATCATGGGACACATCGAAGCCGGTAAGAACCTCAGCGCGACCCCGGATGCCCTGTGGGCGGTGGTCTCGGATCCGCAGACCTGGGACAAGTGGTTCTCCATCCACGAGCGCTGGATGGAAGAGCCGCCCGCCGTGCTCGCGCCCGGCGCGAAGCTGACCGCCAAGATCCTCATGCTCGGCATGGCCAACAAGATCGAGTGGGTGGTGGAGAGCGTCGAGACCCCGAACAAGCTGGTGCTCAGCGGCACCGGCATGGCCGGGGTGAAGGTGCAGTTCTCGTTCGACATCACCCCCGAGGGCAGCGGCAGCAAGTTCTCCGTCGCCGGCGACTTCGAGGGCGCGCTGATCAAGGGCGCGCTGGGCAAAGCGGTCGAGAAGGACGGCCTGAACCAGCTGGACAAGACGTTGACCGCCCTCGACGCGCTGGCGACGGCGGCCTGAAATGGCTTCGGAGACAGTAGAATTCGATGAGTCAGGGCTGAACACCTGGTCCGACGAGGAGTCCTTCGAGGTCACCCGGGAGTGCATCGCCGAATACGCGGCCGCCACCAACGATCCCATCGCCGCGCACCTGAAAGGCGATGTGGCCCCGCCGGTCTTCGCCATCGTCCCGGTGTTCGACGCCATGATGGCCCCGGTCATCGACGTGGCTCCGATGAACATCTTCGGGCGGGTGGTGCACGGGGAGCAGGACTTCCACTTCCATCGCCCGATCCGGCCCGGCGATCGGCTGGTCGCCCGGGCTCGCGCCATCGGTTTCGAGGGCAAGGACAACGGGTCCACCATCACCATCCACATCGAAACCCGTTCCGATGCCGGGGAACTGGTCAACGAGCAGTATCTGACCGCGTTCTTCCGGAATGTCGACGCGGGCAGGCAGGTCGGCGCGGCCGCTCCGGCGCACCGCTTCGATGCCGAGCTGGCCGAGCGGCCGCCGCTGGCGACGGTCGCGGCGCACGTGGACGCGGACCAGACCTACCGCTACGCACCGGCTTCGGGTGATCCGGTGCCGCTGCACCTGGATGACCAGGTGGCCAAGGACGCCGGTCTGCCCGGCATCATCGCGCACGGCCTGTGCACCATGGCGATGTCGTCGTGGGGTGTGCTGTCGCAGGTGGCGGGTTCGGATGTGGCGAAGCTGCGCCGGTACGCGGTGCGGTTCTCCAAGATGGTCTTCCCGAACGACGACCTGGAGACGCGGATCTGGAAGGTCGGTTCCGCCGACGGCATCACCACTTACGCCTTTCGCACCGTGCGCGGCGACGACACCGTCCTGAGCGACGGACTCGCCGAGATCGCCGACTGATCGAGAACTGAGGAGACATTCATGGGCGCACTCGAGGGACGGGTTGCCATCATCACCGGTGCCGGGCGCGGTATCGGCCGTGAGCACGCGCTGTTGTTCGCCCGGGAGGGCGCGGCGGTCGTGGTGAACGACCTCGGCGGCAGCAATGCCGGTGAGGGGGCCGACGCCGGCCCGGCGCAGCAGGTGGCCGAGGAGATCATCGCCGCAGGGGGGCGTGCGATCGCCAACACCGACAGCGTGGCGGACTGGCAGGGCGCGAAGAGCCTGGTGGATCAGGCGGTGTCGGAGTTCGGGCGGCTCGATGTCGTGGTGAACAACGCGGGCATCCTGCGCGACGCCTTCGTCGCGGGAATGGAGGAGTCGCAGTGGGATTCGGTGCTGGCCGTGCACCTCAAGGGGCACGCGGCGGTGCTGCGGCACGCGGCCGGGTACTGGAAGGAACAGTCCAAGGCGGGTAATCAGCCCGCGGCCGCGGTCATCAACACCGCCTCCGCGTCGGGCACCACGATTCCCAATGCGGGGCAGGCGAATTACGGGGCGGCCAAGGCGGGGATCGCGGCGCTCACCCTGGTGGCGGCCGACGAGCTGGCCCGCTACGGCGTGCGCGTGAACGCCATCGCGCCGATCGCCCGGACCCGGCTCACCCTGGCCACCCCCGGTATGGGCGAGATGATGGCGGCGCAGCAGGCGGGCCTGGAGGAGGGCGAGTTCGACGCCTTCAGCCCGGCCAATATCTCCCCGCTGGTGGCGTATCTGGCCACCGAGAAGTGCCCGATCACCGGCAAGGTGTTCGCGGTGCAGGGCGGCGCCATCTCGGAGCTGGCGGGCTGGCACGACGTGAAGACCATCGAGACCGAGGGCCCGTGGGCCATCGACGATATCGCGGGGCGACTGCCGTGATCAGGAAGGCGGACAACGATGTTCGAATGGTCCGAGACCGATGAGCTGATCCGCGACGCGGTGCGCGGCTTCATCACCAAGGAGGTGCGGCCGCATCTCGACGCCCTCGACAGCGGCGAGATGCTGCCGTACCCGATCATCCGGAAGCTGTTCGGCGAGTTCGGGATCGACGCGCTCGGCGAGGAGGCGATCACCAAACTGCTGGCCCGGCAGCGCAAGCGGGAGGAAGCTCTGGCGGCCGGGGAGCCGCTGCCGGAGAAGAAGGAACGCTCCGGCGACGGCAGCCCCTTCTCCGGGCAGGAATCGATGATGGCGGTGCTGGTCAGCGAGCTGTCCGGGGTGTGCATGGGGCTGGTGAGCGCCATGGGCGTGAGCATCGGCCTGGGCGCGACCACCATCCTCTCGCGCGGCACCCTCGCGCAGAAGGAACGCTGGCTGCCCGATCTGGTGACCATGAGAAAGGTTGCGGCGTGGGCGATCACGGAGCCGGACTCCGGGTCCGATGCGTTCGGCGGCATGAAGACCTACGTCCGCCGCGACGGTGAGGACTACATTCTCAACGGCCAGAAGACCTTCATCACCAACGGCCCCTACGCCGACACCGTGGTCGTCTACGCCAAACTCGACGAGGGCGACGGCGCGGACAAACGGGACCGCAGGGTGCTGACCTTCGTGCTGGACAAGGGCATGGAGGGCTTCACCCAGGGCAAGCCGTTCAAGAAGATGGGCCTGCACGCCTCACCCACCGGCGAATTGTTCTTCGACAATGTCCGGTTGGGCCGGGACCGGCTGCTCGGCGAGACCGAGGAGCACAAGGGCGGCGACGGCCGCGAGAGCGCGCGGTCCAGTTTCACCGCCGAGCGGATCGGCGTGGCCTTCATGGCGCTGGGCATCGTCAACGAATGCCACCGGCTCTGTGTGGATTACGCGAAGACCCGCAAGCTGTGGGGGCAGGAGATCGGCCGTTTCCAGCTGGTGCAGCTCAAGCTGGCCAAGATGGAGGTGGCGCGGATCAATGTGCAGAACATGGTCTTCATGGCCCTGGAACGCAACCGCGCGGGCAAGCCTCCGAGCCTGGCCGAGGCGTCGGCCATGAAGCTGTACTGCGCGGAGGTCGCCACCGACGTGGCCATGGACGCGGTCCAGCTATTCGGCGGCAATGGCTACATGGCCGAATACCACGTCGAACAACTGGCCCGGGACGCCAAGTCGCTGATGATCTACGCCGGCTCCAACGAGATCCAGGTGACCCACGTCGCCAAGGGCCTGCTCGGCCGGTGAACGCAGGACGAGAGCGGTGGGGCCGGCCGGGGCGGCGCGGGCGCCGGGGGGGGGGAGGGGGGGTGGGGGAGGGGGCGGGGGGGCGGGCGGGGCCGCGGGGGGGGGGGGCGCGG
>NZ_JBEXXC010000024.1:0-68154 GCF_040630175.1 Nocardia sp. NPDC005825 | reverse complement strand
CGCCGGGCGGTCCTCGCCCGGCGACCGCCGTCGCGACTCCGACGCTAGTGCGAGGAGATGCCCGCCGAGAGGGTGCTGAGGACGCCGTTGGCGTACCCGCCGCCGAACGCGCTGCCCAGGCCCGCGCCCAGGGCGGTGAGGTCCACCGACCCGGTGCCGATGGCGTTGCCCAGTTCCGAGGCCGAACCGGACGTGACCGGCAGATCCACCGGGGTGGTGAGCGGAATGCCGTCCGCCGCAGCCGTTCCGATGCCGGCTCCGAGCAGCGCCGCCGACGCGATGCCCACAAGAATCGTTCGTTTCATAAACTGTCCCTCTTATCCAGGTTGTCGGAACGGACGAGGTCGTCCCACTCCGCGCGCCAGAGCATATGAAATATCGCTAATTCACATGAGTGTTTTGGACCGTTTGGTATCACTGCCACAGTGACCCCCGGGCGGCGGTTGTGAATAGTCCTCATTAGCGAATAAGTCGCCGAGAAGTGGTCCGCCGCCACCGTACGCACGAAGCACATGGTTCGAACCCCGCAACCCGGAAGCGGAGTCTTTGCCCTACTGACCAATTCGGGCCGGGCACAACGAGAACGGCCCGCTGGGCCAGCGTCAGGATGGTCGGCGCGATCTGCGCGGTAAGCACGGCATCGTTCACGACCGCCCGCGTCGCCCCGGGGCCGAAGACCACCGGCGTCCCGCCATTTTTGTTCCGCGCAGAATATTTCACGGTGGAATCACATATTCTGGACAATTGCCCAGTTCCGAATTGTCGTTATCAACGACGAGAACCCGGGCCGCAGCCCGGGTTCTCGAAGTATTCGACAGCGAACGAATCAGCGCGTCACGATGGTCGCCGAACCGTGGCCGAACAGGCCCTGGTTGACCGCGATGCCGGCGCGGGCGTTCTCCACCTGACGGCCGTCGGCCTGACCGCGCAGCTGCCAGGTGAGCTCGCAGATCTGGGCGATGGCCTGGGCGGGGATGGCCTCGCCGAAGCAGGCGAGACCGCCGGAGGGGTTGACCGGGACGCGGCCACCCAATGTGGTTGCGCCGCTGCGCAGCAGCGCCTCCGCGCCACCGACCTCGCACAGGCCGATGTCCTCGTACCAGTCCAGCTCCAGGGCGGTGGACAGGTCGTAGACCTCCGCCATCGACAGGTCCTCGGGGCCGATGCCGGCCTCCTCGTACGCGGCGTGCGCGAGGGAGGACCGGAAGGTGTGCGGCGGCGGCTCGACGGCCAGGGCCGAGTCGGTCGCGAAGTCCGGCAGGTCGAGGACGGTCTTCGGGAAGACCGGGGTGACCGTCGACAGGGCGCTGATCCGGACCGGGTCGGCGATGCCGTGCTTGCGCGCGTAGTCCATCGAGGTGAGGACCAGGGCCGCGCCGCCGTCACTGGTGGCGCAGATGTCCAGCAGGCGCAGCGGATCGGAGACGATGGCCGAGGCGGCGATCTCCTCGACCGACACCTCCTTGCGGTAGCGCGCGTACGGGTTGTTCAGGCCGTGGCGGGCGTTCTTGACCTTGACCGCGGCGAAGTCGTCGAGCGTGGCGCCGTGCAGGGCCATGCGGCGGCGGGCGTACAGCGCGAAGTAGATCGGGTTGGTCGCGCCGAGCAGGTGGAAGCGCAGCCAGTCCGGGTCGTCGCGGCGTTCGCCGCCGACCGGCTGGAAGAAGCCCTTCGGGGTGGTGTCGGCGCCGATCACCAGCGCCACATCGGTGAGCCCGGCCAGGATCTGGGCGCGGGCGTTGGCGATGGCCTGCGCACCGGAGGCGCACGCGGCGTAGCTGCTCGAGATGCGCGCGCCGGACCAGCCCAGCGCCTGAGCGAAGGTCGCGCCGGCGACGAAGCCCGGGTAGCCGTTGCGGATGGTGTCCGCGCCGGCGATGTAGCCGACGTCCTCGTGCTCGAGCCCCGCGTCGGCGAGCGCGGCGCGGGCGGCGACCAGTCCGTACTCGACGAAGTTGCGTCCCCACTTGCCCCACGGGTGCATGCCCGCGCCGAGGACGGCGATATCGCGATTCGTGTCAGTCATTGACCGGCCTCCACTTCCACACCGTGTGCTCCGCCTCGTCGTCCTCGTACAGGGTGCCGATGGCGAGTTCGACGGGCATGCCCACGGCCAGGTCGTCGACGGTGAACCCGCGCACCACCTGTCCGAGAATGACCATCTTCTCGACCTCGAGCTCGACCGCGGCGATCACGTACGGCTCGAACGGGTCACCCGAGACGTACGGGGCGGGCGGCTTGTACCGGGCATCCGCGTACGACCAGATCCGGCCACGCGTGGAGAACAGGTAGTCCTCCAGCTCGGAGCCGTCTTTCGGGCCCGCGCACCGGGGGTTCCGGCAGGCGAGGGTGTTCTTCGGGAAATACGGTGTGCCGCACTCCTTGCAGCGGCTGCCGCGCAGCCGCGCCACACCGTCATCCGCAGTGAACCAGTCGGCCACGGCGGGGCGTTGTTCTTTCTGCACAAGCCCGACGGTATAGGAACACGTTCTACTTTGGGGGCGAATTCCCCACGCGCGATCCACCCCCGGAGGTACGGTGAACCCTCGGATTGAGGAGTAACCCACCGCGATGGCCACCAAAGCTATTGACCCGCAGTCGATCCGCAACGTGACGCTCATCGGCGACCCCGCCGACACCACCCGACTGCTGCACCGTCTGCACGGCTCCGCCCACCCCGGCCCCGAGCTGCGCTGGTCCGCCGACCGAGCCGATCACACGATCCGCCTGTCCGAGGTCTCCAGCGACGCTCCCATCCCGATCCTGCAACGCGCCATCCGCGTCGCCGACAGCGTCATCGCCGTCGTGAACGCCGCCGAAACCAACGCGCCGCGCCTGGAGACGATCCTCCAGATCGCCGACGACCACCAGGTCGCGCGACTCTGCCTGGTCACCTCCCTCGACGATCCCACCGCCAACTTCCCCCGCTGCCTGCGCACCATCGCCGACACCCGAGGCGCCATCCCCCTGACCCTCCAGCTCCCCCTGGGCACCGGGACCGCTTTCGAAGGCGTCATCGACCTGCTCCCCCTCTGGGCCCTGGAACCCCTGGCCGCCGAAATCTACGGCCCCCACTGGAAATCCGCCGAACACGGCTACCACGCCCTGATCCGCACCCTCACCGAAGACACCACGGACCCCACCCCAACCGAGCCCACCCTCGACCAACTCCATCACCGAATCCGCTTCCTCACCCGCCTCGGCGACGTCGTCCCCATCCTGTGCAGCGCCGCCCCCCGAAGCAACGACACCGCCCCCCTCCTCGACGCGATCGTGCGCTACCTCCCCTCCCCACTGGACGTCTGCCAACCCGAGCACGCGCTCGACTACTGATCCGGGTCAGATCCAGACCGGTGCAACCGGAACAGCGTCGGCGCCGTCGGCCCTCAGATCGGTGTTCTCAGCGGGCATGCGGCCGCTGAGCCACGCCAGAAGGTCGGCCTGCGTGCCGGTGACGCCGACCCGGCCGCGAGTCTCCGCGGCGCCCGGATCTCGGGCGAACCCACTGTCGGTCGCCCGCAATCGCGGTGCGGGACCGTCCGCACCGCGCCGATCGAGGGCATCGGCGATGTCGTCGAGAATCCATCGAGCGGCGGCGACAGGGATATCCGAGAACGAATACCCCGCGTCGAGGTCGACATGGTGGATCTCCAACTCGCGCAGCCGCATCGGGATCAGCGTTTCCGCCGTTCGTAGTTCTCCGGTGCGCGGGCGTACCTCGCGCCGCCAACCCTCCTCGGACAACGCGCGCACCGCGTCAGCGAACCGGACCCCATTGTCGACGAGGTCGGTCATCAGTTCGGAGACCGATCGTTCCGCGCCGGCCTCGATTTCGGCGGCTCGCGCTTCCATGCTCGGGTATTGCGGGACTTCGATTCCGGTGCGGGCCCAACTCAGCAGCCGCATCAAGCTGTCGCCCGCCCGGCAGACATGGGTGATCACATGTCCTCGTGTCCACGGCGGGATCAATGTCTCGGCGTCAACCTGATCGTCGGTGAGCCGACCGACCGTCGCGATGAATCGTTCGGTCGATGCCGCGATCGGTTCGAGCCATCCGGTCCTGGTATCGGACACGAACACGTCTGCCAATTCCCGTCCTATTTCGAGTAATTCACGCCAGCGGCACCCAATTATGTTGCCTTCGAGCCACTTTGCCCTGGATCTTCTTGCCACGTCAATAAGGGAGGGAATGATATACGAGGAGCCTCGCCCAGCATTCCGGGTCCACAGGCACCCGGCATTGCCGCCCGGATCGAACCGTCCGCAGCTGGCCGAGCCAACGCACCGGTCGGATCATTTTTGCGTAAGCTGAAATCGGATCCGCCGTGTTCGAGAAAGTACGACCATGGGTAGAGCAACGGCACTCCTCGCCGCACTACTGATGACCATCCTCTTTCCCATCGCCCCGCCGATGATTGCCAGGGCTGGCGCGGACAGCTGTGTCGGCACCTGGACCATAGGGATCGGCGGTGGCGACAACGTCGAGTCGGCATTCACCCCCTATACCGACCGGGTGATCACCTACAGTTCCGCCGCCCCGGTATCGGCGATCGACGAACTCGACCACCTGTTCTGGTCACACCGAGCAGAATGCCCGGGCGACCATATTCGCTTGATAGGCCACAGTCAGGGCGCGGCCATAGTGCACGCGTGGATCACCGACCACCCGAACGCCTCCAACACGAACGCCATTCTCCTGGCCGACCCCAAGCGCGCCCCGGGTCCCGGCGACGGCGGGGTGTCCGCGACGCCCGGCAATTCGCTCGTCGGTTACCCCCTCGCCGGCGTGGACAATTGGTTCGGAAACGTCCCGGTCCTCACCGTCTGCAACCACGACGACCCGATCTGCGACGCCTCGGCCACTTGGCGGGGTTACGCCGAGGGCGCCCACCTCCGCTACGACTTCAACGTCAACGACTACGGCAACTGGGACTCCGGCGTCTGGTATCGCTAGCCGACGCCTGCGCGAACCGTGCCGAGGAAAAGGTGGGCCCCCGTTTTCCGCCGATACCGCCTAACCTCGCTGGTGCACAACGGTTCGGCGCAGAAGGTGGCAGTAAGAGTGATCGGTACGCGGGCGAAGCTCGATGAACTGGCAAAGATTCTGGAGATCGCGGCGGAACCGGCGGGGGAAGCCGGGGTCGTGAAGCGGGAGAAGAAGGGAATTCCGAGCGTTCGGCAGCGGGTGCACATGCTGCTCGATCCCGGGACATTCATCGAGACGGGGGCGCTGGCCCGGCAGCCGGGACAACCGGACGCGCTGTACGGTGACGGGCTGGTGACCGGTCGCGGGCTGATCGGGGGCCGGCCGGTGGTGGTGATCTCCCATGATCAGACCGTGTACGGCGGGTCGGTCGGGGTGACGTCGGCGCAGAAGTTCATGCGGGCATTGCAATTCGCGTTCGACACCGCGTGCCCGGTGGTGACGATCAACGATTCCGGCGGCGCCCGCATCCAGGACGCGGTCGGTTCCATCGCCTCGTTCGGCGATATCTCCCGGGTGCTGGAGAAGCTGTCCGGCTATGTGCCGCAGGTGTCGATCATTCTCGGGAAATGCGCGGCCGGTTCGGTGTACGGGCCCATCAATACCGACGTGCTCATCGGCACCAAGGATTCCTACATGTTCGTCACCGGGCCGGACGTGATCAAGGCCGTCAACGGTGAGGATGTGAGCGCCGAAGAACTCGGTGGCGCCGAGGTGCAGGCCAAGCGCGGCACCCTGCACCACGTGGCCGACACAGAGGAAGAGGCCTACCGGTGGGCCCGCGACTACCTGAGCTATATGCCGACCAGCTGCCTCGAGCAGCCGCCGATCGTGAATCCCGGTCTGGAACAGGAGATCACGGCGCACGACCTGGAACTCGACACGATCATCCCGGACTCCGATCGCGCCGGTTACGACATGCACGAGATTCTGCTGCGCCTCTTCGATGACGGCGAATTCCATGAAATCCGTGCGGCATTCGCGCCGAACCTCATCACCGGATTCGCCCGCGTCGACGGCTATCCGGTCGGGGTGATCGCCAATCAGCCACTGGTGCTGGGCGGTTCGATCGACGCCGCCTGCTCGGACAAGTCGACCTACTTCATCCGGCTGTGCGACGCGTTCAATATCCCGCTGGTGTTCGTCGCCGATACTCCGGGCGTGCTGCCGGGTCTCGCGGAGGAGGCGGCCGGCGTGATCATCCGCGGCGGCCGCACGCCTCGGGCGATCATCGAGGCCACCGTCCCGATCATCAACCTGGTGGTGCGCAAGTCCTACGGCGGCGCGTACGGCATGATGGCGGCCCGGCAGGTCGGGGCGGATATCAGCCTCGCGTGGCCGACCGCCCGCATCGCGGTGATCGGCGCCGACAGCGCGGTCGACCTGCTCGGCAAACGCCAACTGGCGGCGATGCCGGAGGAACACCGCTCCGCCGCCCGCGAATTCATGGTCAACCAGTACAACGAGACGATCGCCACCCCGTGGATCGCCGCCGAACGCGGCTACATCGACGCGGTCATCGAACCGTCCCGGACCCGCCTGGAAATCCGCCACGCCCTCCGGCTACTCCGCGACAAACCGAAGGTGAAGCCGGAATTCAACCCGCGCAAGCACGCCATCTACCCGATGTGAGCCGATGCGGCCCGGTCAGGCGGTCAAGCCTCGCCGGGTCAGCAGGGGTTCGATGATCGGCGGGCGGCCCCGGAACGATTCGAAGGCCGCCATCGGGTCGACCGAGCCGCCGCGGGAGAGCAGTTCCCGGCGGAACGCCTCGCCCTTGTCGCGGATCGACGCGGCATCGTCCTCGAACCAGGTGACGGTGTCGGCGTCGAGCACCTCGCTCCAGATGTAGGAGTAGTAGCCGGCGCCGTAGCCGCCCGCGAAGATGTGCGAGAAGTAGGCGGTGCGGTAGCGCGGCGGGATCGCGGCCAGGGCGACACCGGCCTTGGCGAGGGCTTCGGCCTCGAAGGCTTCGGCCTCGACGCCGTCCGTGGCCCCGGCGGGCAGGCGGTGCCAGGCCCAGTCCAGCAGCGCGGCCGCCAGATATTCGACCGTCCGGAACCCTTCGCCGAACTGTCCCGCCTCGAGCATGCGCTCCACCAGCTCCGCGGGCATCGGCTCCCCGGTCTCGACATGCTTGGCGTAGTTGGCCAGCACCTCCGGGCGGGACATCCACATCTCGTTCACCTGCGACGGGAACTCGACGAAATCGCGGGGCACCGCGGTCCCGGAGAAGAACGGGTACCGCACATTCGAGAACAGCCCGTGCAGCGCGTGGCCGAACTCGTGGAACAGGGTGCGCACGTTGTCCCAGGTGAGCAGGGCAGGTTCGCCCTCCGGCGGCTTCACGATATTGAGGTTGTTGACCACGACCGGGCGCGTGCCCAGCAGTGCCGACTGGCCGACCAGGCTGTTCATCCACGCGCCGCCCCGCTTGGACGGGCGGGCGAAGAAGTCGCCGAGGAACAAGCCCAGCCCGGAGCCGTCGGCGTCGAAGACCTCGAACACCCGGACTTCGGGGTGGTAGCCGAGCAGATCCGGGCGCTCCTGGAAGGTGACGCCGTACACCTCGCCGGCCGCGAAGAAGACGCCGTCCCACAGCACGCGTTCGAGCTCGAAATAGGGGCGCAACGCCTCGGCGTCGACCGAGAACTGTTCCGCGCGAATCCTTTCCGACCAGAACTGCCAATCCCAGGAGCGCAGGTCCTCGTCGTCGCCCGCCGCGCGCATGGCCGCGGTCAGTTCGCCCTGTTCCCGCTCGGCATTGGCCACCGCGGGCGGAACCAGCTGCGCCAGCATCTCTTCCACCGCGTCCACCGTTTTCGCGGTCTGATCCTCGACCACGTACGCCGCATGGTCGGAGTACCCGAGCAGCGCCGCCCGTTCGGCGCGCAACGCCGCCATCCGCACCGCCAGCTCGGCATTGCCGCCGTCCGCGCCGAACCCGCGCCCCAGCGAGACTGCCATCATGCGCTCTCGCACGTCGCGGTCGGCCAATTCGGCCAGCACCGGCTGGTTCGACACATTCTGCAAACTCAACGCCCACGCCCCGGAATGCCCGAGCGCCACCGCGTTCTCGGCCGCGGCCGCCACCGCGGTGTCCGCGAGTCCCGCCACCTGCTCCGGCCGATCCAGAATCAGCGCGGCAGCATTGGTGTTGGCCAGATTGTTCTTCTTGAACAGCGTCGACGCCGAAGCAAGTTCAGCGTTGAGCTCCCGCAACCTGACCTGCTGCCCCGCATCCAGCCGCGCCCCCGCCCGCACGAACCGCAGCCGATACCGCTCCAGCAGCCGCACCTGCTCCGCATCCAGCCCGAGCTCCCCCCGCTGCTCGTACAGGCCCTCGATCCGCTCGAAAAGCTTCCCGTCCAACAGAATCGAATCCTCATGCGCCGCCAGCCGAGGCGAGATCTCCGCCTCGATCGCCTCGGTCCGCTCCGTCGAATCCGACGACGCCACATTGAAGAACACCCGCGACACCCGCCCCAGCAACTGCCCCGACAGCTCCAGCGCCTCAACGGTATTCGCGAACGTCACCTCCCCCTCGCCCGCCGTGATCGCCGCGACCTCGGCCAGTTGTTCGGCCATCCCCCGCTCGAACGCGGGCAGGTAATGCTCGTCCCCGATCTCCGCGAACTCGGGAAGCTCATACGGCAGCACACTGCGCTCAAAGAAGGGATTCCTCGACATACGCGCCACCCTACGTACTACCTACCCGCACCGCCCATCCGTAAGTAGTCGGCCAGCAGAAATACCGGAAACTACGGATCCCTCCCCCGCCCGGACACCCCACTATGGACAACAGCAAGTACTTGGCAACACCGTCACCCCCATTCGGCGGAATCGCCCGACAGATCTCGCCAACGATGTCGAGATCAGGCTCGAAGACGCGCCGCGGTCGCTCGGATCAACCGAATGGGGTTGTCACATCCGTCCGCTCACCCTCCGAGGTCAGGCTTCCAGTCTGGCTCGGATGGTGGCGAGGCGTTCCTGTAGTTCGGATTCGTCGATGACGCCGCGGACCACCAGCGAGTGGGCCAAGGCGACCAGCTGGTTTTCCGGGTAGGGCAGGTCGGCGTAAATGGTCGACGACAGCGCGTCCGCTTCGTCGCGCCGTTGCTTGAAATCGGGGATGTCCGCCGCGCAGGCGGCATGGTCGAGGGCGTCGCACAGGCCGTCCAGACTGGTCTTCCAGGGCGGCACCGGGTTGCTGACCCCGTATTTGGCCGCCATCCGAGGCCAGACCTGGTTTCGTTCCACGATGCGTCGCAGTGACGGGATTTCCTCCGTGCTCACGATTGCCCGCCTCCTCAGTCGACTGGATGGATGGCCGGACGCGTATCGGTGACGACATTGCTCGTCACGCCCACCGTGGGCAGTGCGACACCGATCAAGCAATCGCGGGTGATGATCTCGGCGAGCTGGTCTTCACTCCAGCCCGCGGTCCGCTCCGGGCGCATGGGCATCACCATGAAACGGTGCTTCTGATTGGAGTCCTGCACGCGCACCGCGACACCCTCGGGCAGCTCGAGCCCGAATTCCGAGAGCACCTGGCGCGGCCAGCGGACCATGCGCCGCCGGTAATTGGGCGTGCGATACCACTCGGGGGAATTACCGAGAATCGGGCGGGGGTAGCACGAGCACAAGGCGCAGACGATCACATTGTGCAGTTCCGGTGTGTCCTCGAGAATCTCGAATGCGGTGAAGTCACTGGGTGTTCCGAAACCGGTGGGTTCCAGCCAGTCCACGCCGACTTCCCGGCTGGCGGTCATCGGTTCCGCGAGAGCGAGCGCTTTGAACTCGGGGTCGAGCCAGGCCCGGGCCACGAGGTGCGCGGCCGGTGCGGGCCCGATCTGCTCGGCGAATTCGGTGAAACGGCGGTGCTCCGCGGCCGTGAAAATGCCTTTCTCGATACACAATTCGCGGAGCGCGATCTCCAGGACTTCGAAGTCCGTGATCTCGTCGACCATGGGCGCGACCGTGCGCACATGGTCGTGGTCGTGGTCATGATCATGGCCGCTCATTCGATCCCTTTCAGCCAACGCTCGGGCAGCTCGGTTTGCAGGGTGTCGGTGCTCGTTCCGGTGTAGCCGTACCACAATTCGGAGAGATTGAACCGAACGACGTAGAACCACTCCGGTTTCGCGTCGGGCCGGTCCCACGTTTCGTCCTCGGCCGCCGGGCTTTCATAAGCGACAGAAGCGATTTCACCTGTGGCGCCGCGGACGTACTCCGGCGTCCGCGTGTAGAACAGGGCAGGCAGTTCACGCACGATCACGGCATCGCCGACGCGGAACTTCGGTTCCCCGGCCTGCCCCGCGAACACCTGCGGATCGCCTTTGCCGACCGCCTCGACGTGGTGCCGATTGCGTTCGACCCGCGAACCGTCCCCTTCGAACTTCGGTTGAGCCTCGATCGGCCTGCCATCGAGTCCACCCGCATAACGATCCTGAACCTCGATAATCCGCTCGCTCAACTCGCCGAGGCTGATGTGATGCTTCTCGACCAGGACGCGCGCCACAGCGAGCAGCCACCGAGCGTAGTACGGAATCCCCAGATAGATCGCGCGACCCACGTCGACATTCCCCATCCGGCGCCGCTCCTCCGACAACCAGATCCCGCGCCAGGCCAGCACCTCACAGATCACATACGTGTTGTGCTCCCACACCTCGTACTGCTTGTTCTCGTACTTCATCGGCGCATCCGGCTCACCGCCCACGTCATGAACCGTCTTCATGTAGGCCGCGAAGTGCTCGTGATCCAGCAGATCAGGAGTCGGCGCATCCGGAATTTCGGGATACGAAGATTTGAGGCGAGCGACCAAATCCAGCTGGGCTGCCCGCTCGGCGGCACTGCTCATGACGGCTCCCTTCCTCGACGGATGGCAAACCAAGGTAGAACCGGGCCGCACCACATCAGGCGTAATGGAGATCAGAGCTGAGACACGAAGACCCAGGTGCGCTTCCGACCTGGACCCAGCAACATCCTACCGCCGCTCACTCCCCGCATACCGCGGTCGGCACGGCCGGGTAGATCTCACGGACCGCAGTCGAGCATCGACAGCTACCCTCGGATATCCGCCGCGCACCTTGGAGTCCATCCTGACCGAGAACCTGAATGCGTTCGGGCACACCACGACCGAGGCCCTCCGATGACGGCCGGCGTCGACACCCCCGACCCTCGCGGGCGCACCGGCCTGGACCGGCACGGCCGCGACCTGACCGGAAACCCGCGGGTCCGGATCCGCGATGTCGGCCGCCGGCCTCCTCGACGGCGACACTCCCGAGGCGGCGATCCGCCGCGAGGCCTCAGGAGGAAACCGGACACCGCATCGGCGCCGTCGAACCCGTCTTCGAGGTCTACATGAGCCCCGGCTCCGTCACCGAGCGCCTCCACTTCTTCGCCGCCCCCTACGACCGAGCCGACCAGCTCGCGGACAGCCACGGCGTCGCCGACGAAGGCGAGGACATCACCACCGTGGAAATCCCATTCCCCCGTGCGCTCGCCATGATCCGCACCGGCGAGATCGCCGACGCCAAAACGATCATGCTCCTGCAGTGGGCCGCCCTCGACGGCCCCTTCCGCCGGCATTAGCCACGCCTCGGGCCGGAAACCGTGTCGGCCGCACCGATTACTTTCTCCGTGCGACCCCGTCTGCACCCACGAACCGGTTACCGCAAGGAAGAAGGAAAGCCATGACCACCGGAAAAGATCTCGTACTCACCCACGTCGCCGTCCTGGTCGGCGACCAGCAGCAAGCCCTGGAGTTCTACAGCGACGTGATCGGCCTCGAGGTCCGCCAGGACATGCCGTTCTTCGGCGACGTCCGCTGGCTCACCCTCGGCCCCGCCACCCAACCCGGCATCGAATTCCTCCTCGAAACCCCCACTATGAACCCCAACGAGGCCGCCGTCCAAGCCAACCAGGCCCGCCTGGAAAGCCGAGCCATGGGCACCCTCATCTTCGTCACCGAAGACGTGGACGCCACCTTCGCACGCCTCGAAGCCGCCGGCGTCCCGGTCGAACAGCCCCTCATCGACCAGCCCTACGGCATGCGCGACTGCGGCTTCGCCGACCCCTGGGGCAACCACCTCCGCTTCTCCCAGCCCCAGGGCTGACCTGCTTGAAGGCACAGGACCCGCGCGCTCCCTTCCGCACGGGTCTCGTTGCCGCCCCACCCTCTGCGGCCAGGAACTACTCCTCGGCGCCCGTCCCCGCGTCGGATTGCGGCGGTTCCGGTTGTTTCGGGGCGGCGGGCACCCAGCCGCGCAACGGCTGGACAACCGATCCGTAGAAGGTATCGGTCGCCGAGGTGACACTTGCGATGAAGCTCGCGGCGGTGCCGGAGCGCCGGTTGCCCAGCGGGAACGTCTGTACCAGGGCGAAGGAGACGATCTCTCCGGACCGCCCCTGCGTCAGGATCTTCGGATTCTCGCGCACGGTGGCCAGATGCTCGCACGCCTCGTTGCCAGGCTCGGAGAAGACGGCCTCGACCTGCACGTCTCCCGGGGCATCCTGCAGTTGTTTGAGCAGCCATGTCAGTCGCCGCCCGGCGGTGCCCTCGTTCGGCGCGTCGAGGGTGGTGCGGCAGCGCACTCGATTGGTGCGGAGTTCGGCAACCACGACCAGATCACCGGCGGTGTCGGGGATCTGCAGGACGGCCTCCAGCGTCCCGTCATTCGCCAGCCGTTCCGCGACCGCGGTATTGCGCGCGGCCGGATCGCTCCGATGGCGTCGCGGCAGAACGTGTTTGACCGTCACCCCGAGCTCGGCGGTCAGTCGCAAGGCAAGGTGGCGGCACAGTGAGGACCAGGTGTCCGCGACCTGCAGTGCCTTCTGATCACTCGCCCGCGAGGTGCCGGCAACGGCCGCATCGCGGACCGCGACCCAATGCCTGCCCATGTCGACGAATTCCGTTGCACCGGACCGCGGGTGAACGAGATAGCGCAGCAGTTCGCTCAGTATCCACACCTGCAGGTCGTCGTCGAGACTGCCGTGTGAGAGCAGCATCCGGGCCTCGTGGATGACCTCCGCCCAGGACAGATGGCGCAGCGCAACCTTGGCGAGCTTGCGCCGATCGACCTCGACCGGCAGTTCTCCCGGACCGGCCGGGATGTCGTTCGACAGGCTGACCACGACGTCGTACTTCTTCTTGCGGGCGACATCGAGATAGCTTTCGAGTTGGTCCCGCTTGAGCTTGCCGTTGCCGGTCTTCACCTCGAGCAGCGCGGTCCACACCCGGTTGCCCCGAACCACCTTGAGCACCGCGTCGGGGATGACCTTCGAGTCTCCCCGCTCGTACTGAACTTCGACGTAGCCTTCGAAAGCGCCTGCCGGAGCACCCATCCGAGCGCACATCGCCCGTGCGAAGGGGCGCACCGCCTGCATGGTCGCGATGAGCGCCGACGTCGCGCGCCCCTCCTGCTCCTCACCCGCACCGACCCCGACCACCGAGAACAGCCGGGCCGGTTGCCACGATTCGTCCTCGGCGAGCTTGAATTCGACGGGCTTGGCCTTCCTGGCCACCGCCTTGGCTGTTCGGACGCCCCGACCACGATTCACGGCGCGCGTCTTCGGCGCATCGCCGGGCCCGGCTTCCTGGTCGGCGGGCGAGACGACCGCCGAATCCGCTGCGACAGCCGGTTCCGCATCTCTGGGCGACACCACCTCGAGCTGTTCGCCGGACGTCGTCTCGTCCGGGGCATCGTCGATACAGACTCCGAAGTCCGTTGCCAGACCGGCCAATCCGGAATCCCAGCCCTGTCCGACCGCCCGGACCTTCCACACGCCACCGCGGCGATAGATCTCACCGAACAGGTACGCCGACTCCGAAGTCGCGTCCGCGGTCGTGTATTCGGCCAGCGTCTGCCCTGCACCGTCCACGACACAGAATGCGATCTTGCCGACCGCCCCGAAGGTGCCCGTACCGACGCTGCCCGCCAACGCCACCGTATGAACGGCTTCCGGCACGGCGGACAGGTCGATCGAGATCTTCGTCTGGGCGCCTTCCTCGGTCACTCCGGTCCCGAGGAATCCCACCGAACCATCCGCCGACTCCGGCTGGTTGTAGAAGACGAAGTCATTGTCCGAAGCGACCTTTCGGTCTTCTCCGAGCAGCAAGGCGGACGCGTCGACCTCCACCTCCGGCTCCGTCCACCCGATCACCACATCGATCCGCTCGACATCGTCAGGTAGCGGTATGTTCTGCCCCTTGGACAAGATCGGAGACGTCAAACCCTCGCCCTTCCACCATCGACACACACAATCACGGCAAACCGGGTGCAGCCGAAACAGACGCCACCCCCGTATGTTCAGCGCCCCACATCGACGGCGCCGCAGGTGAATTCGGCCACAGTAGCCGGGCTGTTACACATCCCACCGACGACCTCGCATGAGCACTGAACGTCGCGCACTGCCGCTGCCGACCGTCGAGCTGAGGCGCGACTACTGATCCAGATTCGGAATGCGAATATTTGGGACGGGCGACCAAATTAGGGGGACACGCGCCGACGACGACGCACCACATAGCCCTGGGCCACAACGCCATAGTTTTCTGGCCGAGGCGGCTAACCTTCTATGCATGCGCCTCGCAGAGTTCGGGGACAACGATTACGCGGTCAGAGTGGCTGCGGATCTCAGCCGGGCACTGTTCCGATACCGGGCAGATACCGCGATTCGGCGAATCACAGAAGCGGTCGACCAAAACGTCGAGGAGATCGGCGAGCGACCAATCGAAGAAGCTCGCCGACCGTTGCGAGGACTCGACGCGGTCTACGGTGCGGGACTCGTATGGGTTGAGGACCGTACCCAGGCAGTCGTGCTCCTCGACATACATGCCGCGCATCTCGATACACCCGTCACGGACCGTGACGCCGTCCCCGGCTCGCCATCGCGCCTGAATTACCGTTCGGAGATCGGGAATCTCGTCGCGAACCTTCTCGACGGAACTCCCGACGTCTGGGCAATACTCATCACCGAGCCGCAGCCGCAGTTCGCCACGGTCGAGACGGCGACCGGCCCCTCACGGACGGGGACCTTCGGTGTCGTTGTGCACCCACAGACACAAGGAACTTGGGCGCAGGACCTCATCACAACGGCCGGACATATCGCCCCTTCCAGCGGCCAGGCAGTAGTTCGAGACCTCCAGCAGAACCAGGGGAACGTCGTGTGGTCCCAGGACCCGGCATGCGCATCCGCGCCGATACCCTGTGTCGATTTCGCCTTGATCGACCCCCAGCAAGCCGGCATTACCGGGACGAGCGCGGTCAAGCTGGGACGATCTGCGCCGTCACAGCAAGTTGAAGTCCATGGCGCGGTCACCAAGGTCGGGACGAGCTACACGATGGGATTCACACCCGCCCTGTATGTGCCCTCTGCGACAGGGATGTGGGCGCAGACGTACTTCACCGGCACACAATGCAGCCGGAAGGGCGACTCCGGCGCACCCGTATTCGAACCCGGCACCAACACCGTCGTGGGGCACGTCGTCGGCGCGTCGCCGCCCATGATGAGCTTCATCCAGGACCTCGATACACAGCTGCGAGCAACGAACTGCAAGCTCTAGCGAGAGGACACTCATGCTCAACGCCGTCATTTGGTCCTGCCTCATCGGCGCCGCGCTGCTCCTCGTGTACTCCGCATACGCCATGCATTCGGAGTACGACGCGCAAAAGCAGGCCTTGCAGACAGTGGATGCGATCGCCAAACAACATTGGCCCCACCAGCCAGCGCCTACGCAAGGCGCCGGCGGCACCTTCGAACAGCAGGGAGCCGAAGCCCTCGTCGAAAAACCCATCGAAGCTCTCGCCAAGCTCGCCGAGGCATTGAGCAAACTGCGCACCAGCGTTGCCGCACTGGTGCTCGCCTTCGGCCTGATAGTGCTTGCAGGAGTATTCGCCAGCGTCCTGGACAAGATACCCACCGCCAACTGAACCGCATCGGAACGCCGACAAGCTCCGTTCGCTCTCGGGCCAGCGAGCGTGAAGGTCAGTGGCTCGGTGCGGTCGTGGCGCTGATCGTCGTGAGCAATTCGTCGAGAAGCTCGGTGGCGCGGGGCCATTCGCCGTAGCCGGAGGCGGGGTTGAGGTGTCCGACCTCACCGAGGTCGACCAGGCGGCTGCCCCAGTCGCGGGCGAGCTCGACGACGACGGCGAAATCGGCCAGCGGGTCGTTGGTGCTGGCGGCGACGAGACTCGGGAACGGGAGCGGGCCGCGCGGAACCGGGCTCCAGCCGTTCGCCTCGAGGTCCTCCAGCGCCGGGTAACCGGCGGGCAGCGGGGTCGAGAGGTCCGCCGGGGTGGCCAGGATCGCGCCCGCGATCGGGCGGTCGTGACGGGCGGTCCAGTGCACGGTGATCAGGACACCGGCGCTGTGCGCGACCAGGACCACGGGCCCGTCGATATCGGCGAGTACGGCGTCGAGCGCTGCCATCCGGGCGTCGAGGCTGAGCTTGTCGTGCTCGAGCGGGGGGACGATGCGGACCTTGTCCAGGCCGGCGGCCAACAGGGTCTGCCAGTGGTCCTCGACGTGGTCCCGCAGTCCGGGAACGATCACGACGGTCGGGGAAGCGTTGCTACTCAAGGCATTTCCTCCAAGAATCTCGATACAGGCAGTTGGAGTGGGAACACCGGGGGTGTCGGTGTTCCCACTCCCTGGTGAGATGGCCTCGCAGCGGGTGGCAGCGGATCAGGCGTGCTGGGTGAAGCCGACCTGGCCGGGACGACGGTTCGGGGCGTAGCCGAGCTCGGCGAGGGTCTCGTCGACGCTGGAGTAGGTGGTGCCGATCTTGTAGATGTCGCGCGCCTCCTTGCCGTCGGCCACCTCGCGGCCGAGCTCCTCGGCGACGCGCACCAACTGGCGAACCTGCTCGGCCGAGCTGATCTTGACCTCGCCGTTCGGGGCCCACAGGTTGTCCTCGTTGCCGCAGCGCGGGTGCAGACCCATCGCGATCGCCATCGTGTTGACGGGGAGCACGCTGCGCATCAACGTCTCCAACGTCAGGCAGGCACCGTCCGGGACGCGCTGGACGAAGTTCATGATGTTGTACGGGTTCGGGCCGTCGAAGCCGCCACCGATCCCCACCCAGGTCAGGTTCAGCGGACCGGTGTAGACGCCGCTGCGAATCAACCGCTCCACCGTCTCGAGCTGCGGGATCGACGAGAGCTGGAAGTGCGGCTGGATGCCGGCGGCCTGCAGCCGGCGCAGGTGCTCGGCGACCCATTCGGGGCCGGCCGGGACGGTCATCTCACGGTAGGTCGCGGCGAGCTCGGCGTTCTCCAGGGAGGTGCCCTTGGTGTCGCCGGGCGTCATCAGCTCCATGATGTTCATCTGGCTGGTGTTGATGGCGATCGTGACCTGGTCCGGCTTCGGATCGAGCTCGGCGAGCATATGACGGACATCATCGGAGAGCCACTTCGCGTCCGCGCCTTCACCTTCCGGCGCGAACGAGATCGACCCGCCGACCTGAAGGATCATGTCCGGCACCGCCTCCCGGAGGCGGCCGAGGAGCTCGTTGAACTTCGAGAGCCGCTTGGAGCCCTTGCCGTCTTCCTCCCGGACATGAATGTGCAGCACGGACGCGCCGGCCTCGTAGCAGTCGACGGCCTGCTGGACGTGTTCGTCCATCGTCAGCGGCAGGTCCTCGGGGAAGTCCTCCACCGCCCACTCCGGGCCGTACGGCGCGACGGTGATGACCAGCTTGTCCTGGTTCTCGGGGAAGAACGCGTCGTCATGGAAATGCATTGTGTGGCTCCGTTTCTGGATAGAGATGAGGGAATCAGGGAGGTGATCTCAGTAGGGGCGGTCGCCGATGATCCCGGCGCGCTCCATCTTTCGGACCGCGGGCCAGTAGTCCTGGACCGCGTAGTGCTGGGTCGACCGGTTGTCCCAGATCGCGACGCTGTTCTTCGTCCACCGCCAGCGCACCTGGTATTCCGGGATCGTGGCCTGGCTCTGCAGGTATCGCAGCAGCTCACCGGCGCCCGGGGCGTAGTCGATGCCGCACCGGACGTTCTCATCGGTGTGAAAGTTGGTCAGGTGCGTCGTGAAACTGTTGACGAACAGGACCTTCTCGCCCGTCTCGGGATGCGTACGCACGACCGGGTGTTCGGCGTCCGGGTAGCGCTCCTGGAGTGCGAGGCGCCGCTCGATCGGCAGCCGCGCCCCGAAGGACGCCTCGATGCTGTGCCGCGCACGCAGCCCCTCGATCTGTTCCTTGACGCGCTCGGGCAACCGCTCGTACGCCAGAGCCATGTTCACCCACATCGTGTCGCCGCCGACGGCGGGACCCTCGACGCACCGGAGCACGGACCCCATCGGAGGGTTCACGCGCCACGTCGCGTCGCAGTGGTAGGCGTTCTCGAATGCCTCGCGCGGGCTGTCGAGGTCCTTGTAGATCTGGACGAGACCGGGGTGCTCGGGGTCGCTGCCGACGACCGGATGGTCCTCGAGCGGCCCGAAACGCTCTGCCAGAGCGACATGTTCGGCGCGGCTCATGTTCTGGTCGCGGAAGAACAGCACCTTGTGTTCCAGCAGCAGCGACTTCAGTTCGGCGAAGAGGTCGTCGTCACGAGACACCTCGGCAAGATCGACACCGTGGAGTTCGGCGCCGATGCTGCAGGTCAGCGGACGGGCATCCATGGGCGAGACGGCCTGCCGGCGGTCGTGTGCAAGATCGACAGTGGTCAAGACACTCTCCTTACGAGATGGACATGGTGAGCCGCGGCGTCGTCCGCGTTACGACGGCACACCGAATGATGTTGCGTGGATGGAAGATTCAGATCAGAACGAGAACACCGACGAGCCGATGCTGAGGCCCGACTCCAGGTCGCGGTGGGCCTGCTGGGCCTCCCCGAGCGCATAGTGCTGGTTGATCTCGATCTTGATGCGGCCGGCGGCGACGTGCCCGAACAGCTCATCGGCCAGCTCGGCCTTCTCGGCCGGATCGGCGATGTAGTCGGCGAGCGCCGGGCGGGTCACGAACAGCGAGCCCTTGACCGCGAGCTCCATGGCGTTGATCGGCGGGATCGGCCCGGACGCCGTCCCGAACGCCACCAACAGGCCGCGGCGCGCCAACGAGTCGATCGACGACTGGAAGGTCGACGCACCGATGCTGTCGTAGACGACCGGCACCCCGGCTCCGCCGGTGAGCTCGCGGACGCGCTCCGCGACGTTCTCACGCGTGTAGACGATGACCTCGCCACAACCGTGAGCACGAGCGACCTCGGCCTTCTTGTCACTCGACACCGTGCCGATGACATTGACCCCCAACAGCTTTGCCCACTGGCAGAAGATCAAGCCGACACCGCCGGCGGCGGCGTGCAGTAGCACGGTGTCGCCCGCCCGCAGCGAGGGATGGATCCGGCGCAGCAGGTAGGCCGAGGTGAGTCCGCGCATCGTCATCGCGGCGGCGGTCTCGAACTCGATGCCGTCGGGAAGCGCGATGAGGTGTTCCGCGGGCATCACGCGCTCGGTGCTGTACGCACCCAGCGGGCTGCCGGTGTACGTCACCCGGTCACCCTCCGCGAAGCCCTCCACCCCGGCGCCGACCGCCTCGATGACCCCGGCCGCCTCGACACCCATTCCCGCGGGCAGTGGGGCCGGGTACAGGCCCGTCCGAAAGTAGGTATCCGCGAAATTCAGCCCGACGGCCTCGTGTCGGATCCGCACCTCGCCCGGGCCGGGCTCAGCGACCTCGACGGACTCCCACCGCAGGACCTCCGGGCCACCGGTCTCGTAGAAGCGAATCGCTTTTGCCATTACTTTCTCCTTGATCATTGATCAGCCGGGGACGGGCGAATCGATTCATCTGCGCAAATCGTCGCGACCAACTGGGGCTGCACGGGGCCTGGAATCAACTGCGGTCGCAGCTACCGGTTCCGCGCTCCACTGTGTTCCAGCTGACATGACTGTATCGTCGTGACGCAGACCATACTTTTCCCTGCGGGACACTTTTCTTTCTATTTCGGGACAGGATCACCGGCATGGCCAAGCCCCTCGCGCGATACGCCGCGCTCACCGGATACATCGAACTGGGCAGGATGCTGCACATCGACCCGGCCGAACTCCTGCGGACCGTGGGGCTGGATCCCGCTGGACTCGCACTGCAGGACCAATGGGTGCCGGCAACGGCAATCGCGCGCATCCTCGAGATGTCGGCCGCGGCATCGGGCCAGGAGGACTTCGCACTCAGGCTCGCCGAACACCGTCGCCTGTCCACGCTCGGACCGCTCAGCGTCAGCATCCGCGAGGAACCCGACGCCAGAAGCGCCCTCGGAATGCTGATCCGGTACCAGCACATGTACAACGAGGCCCTGTACATCCGCATGACCGAGCGCGACGGATTGTCCGCGATCCAGATCAGCATCGACCCGGGAGAACCCATTCCCATCCGCCAGTCGATCGAACTCGCCGTCACCGTCGTCCATCAACTGCTGCGCAGCCTGCTCGGCGACCGATGGAATCCGGTATCGGTGTGCTTCGAGCACCGCCGGCCCGCCGACGACGCCACGCATCGGCGGATGTTCGGCGCGGCCCTGAGCTTCGACCACGATTTCAGCGGGATCGTCACCTACACGCGGGACCTGGACGAGCCGAATCGCCTGTCCGATCCAGGGTTGCGCTCGTACGCGAAGCAGTTTCTCGACACGATCTCGGCACCCGAGCAGCCGACGCTCGAGGGACGCGTCCGCGAACTCATCGAATTACTCCTGCCGACCGGCCGCTGCTCGATCGATCAGGTGGCGCGCAGCCTCGGCGTCGACCGGCGTACGCTGCATCGCCACCTGACGAAATCCGGTCAAACATTCACCTCTGTCCTCGATTCCACCCGCGCCGAGCTCGCCAACCGCATGGTCAGCGGAAGCCGGTACTCGTTCATCGAGATCTCCGAGATGCTCGCGTTCTCGACACCGGCCAGCTTCACCCGCTGGTTCAACCGGCGGTTCGGCGTCAGCCCACGACAGTGGCGGAAGCGGACCGCCGCGACAGGAATCGAGCCCGACACCACTGCGTCCCGAGATGTACAGAATCACGTCCCGCAGGGGTAATTATTCCGAGCGGCGTGCGTATAGCGTGATGTGCGCCACGTTCAAGCCGTGCGGTTGCACGCACCAATTCCGCATCCCGACCTCCGGTGACATGAGCGCGGCCATGACCATGAGCTCCCGGCCGACACCCATTGCCACCATCGACCGCCAGTAGCGGGACGGCAACCGGAACCACCTGTGGGACAACATTTCTCGCTGGTATCCGGTTATGGGCCGAACAGTACATGGCAATGGGCGCGCCATCCCATCCGCCTTCAGGAGCCACTATGGGACTGTTCCCCACACAGACCGAACCGCCGGTCGACAACATCGAACCCGACCGCACCGAACAGACCGTCGCCGCGACCGGCAATCCCGATCGGCGCCGGATCTACCCGTGGCTGGTGGCCGCGCTCGCCTTCGCACTGCTGCTGTCGGACTACATGTCCCGGCAGGTCCTCAGCGCCGTGTTCCCCATGTTGAAGGCCGATTGGGCGCTGTCGGATTCTCAACTCGCCTCCCTCACAAGCGTTGTCGCCCTGATGGTGGGCCTATTGACCTTCCCGCTCTCGGTTCTCGCCGACCGGTGGGGCCGAGTCCGAAGCCTGGTCATCATGGCCGTGGCGTGGAGCATCGCGACCTTGGGTTGCGCGATCGCGTCCAACTACGAGCAGATGCTCGCCGCCCGGTTCTTCGTGGGAGTCGGCGAGGCCGCATACGGCAGTGTGGGTATCGCGGTCGTACTGAGCGTGTTCTCCCCACGTCTGCACTCGTCGTTGAGCGGCGCCTTCATGGCCGGCGGATCCTTCGGTTCCGTGGTCGGCGTCGCGCTCGGTGGTGTGATCGCCGCGAATCTCGGCTGGCGGTGGTCGTTCACCGCGATGGCCGTGCTCGGACTCATCCTCGCCGCACTGTTCCGCGCCGTGGTCACCGAGTCCCGGCTCGCGCGCTACACCATCCACGACGAACCCGTCGCCCCGTCCGCCCCGGTGATCCGGGTCAGCGTGTCGACCCTGTTCACGAACACGGCGGTATGGTGCGCCTACCTCGCCGGCGGATTCCAGATGTTCACCACGGCCGTCCTGCTGTCGTGGACGCCCAGCTTCTTCAATCGGTGCTACGGCATGACACTCGACAAGGCGGCCGGGGTCGCGGCGATGTTCGTCCTGTTGGTCGCCACCGGAATGGTGGTGTGCGGCATGATCACCGACCGGGTGAGCCGCGCCGACCCGGCACACAAGTGGATGACCGGCGTCATGTTCTGCGTCATATCCCTCATCGCACTCGGCATCGGATTCCGCCTGGGCACCGGTGCGCCCCAATTGATTCTGCTCGGAATCGGCGCCTTCTTCTCGGCGGGCTGCTCGGGCCCGATCGCCGCCATGGTCGCGAGCCTCACCCACGAATCCGTCCGCTCGTCGGCGCTGGGCACACTCACCATGGCCAACAATCTTCTCGGATTGGCGTTGGGCCCCTTCGTCATCGGCATCCTCGCCGATCGGCTGGGACTGCTCGAGTCCCTCCGGCTCGCGCCGCTGTCCTACATCGTCGCCATCGTCGCACTGCTCGTCGGCAAACGCGTGTACCCGGCCGGGCTGCGCAAGCTCGCCGCACAGAGCACCGCGTCGGCGTGACCCAGCGATCCCCGAAACCGCTGTCGCCGCATCGACAGCAGGGCCGCGGAGGCCGGCCGCACTCGACCCCGGCTCCTCGCATCAACCTTCGAAAGGACTTGCCGCACCTCATGACTGAGACCAACACACCGACCCTTGTGATCGTGCCCGGGCTGCGCGACCACGTCGCCGCTCTCGACGCGGAGGCAACCCGATGACGAAGGTCGCCGCCTCGGCCGCGGCCGCCGTCGCCGACATCACCTCGGGTTCCTCGCTGGCGGTGGGCGGATTCGGGCTGTGCGGCATCCCCGACGCCCTCATCGACGCACTCGCCGCCCGCGCGATCACCGATCTCGAGGTGATCTCCAACAACTGCGGAACCGATGCGCACGGCCTCGGAATTCTGCTGGCGGACAAGCGCATCCGCCGCATCACCGCCTCCTACGTGGGCGAGAACAGCGAGTTCGCCCGCCAATATCTGGCCGGCGAACTGGAGGTCGAGCTGACTCCCCAAGGCACCCTCGCGGAGAAGCTGCGGGCCGGCGGCGCGGGCATTCCGGCGTTCTTCACACCGGCGGGAGTCGGCAGCCCCGTCGCCGATGGCGGGCTGCCCTGGCGGTATGCCGCAGACGGATCGGTCGCGGTCGCCTCGCCCGCCAAAGAGGTGCGCACCTTCGGCGGCGCCTGGGGCGAGCGGCGCTATGTGCTCGAAGAATCGCTCACCGCCGACTTCGCGCTGGTGCACGCCCGCATCGGCGACACCGAGGGAAATCTCGTGTTCGAGAAGTCGGCCCGCAACTTCAACCCGCTGGCCGCCATGGCCGGACGTGTCTGCATCGCGCAGGTCGAGCATCTGGTTCCCGCCGGCGATCTCGATCCGGCGCGCATCCACCTGCCCGGCGTGTTCGTCGACCGCGTGGTGCACACCGGAGCGCAGCGCAAACACATCGAGAAACGAACCGTCGCCGAGGAGCCATCGACATGACCACAGCCACCACGAATCTCGGCTGGTCCCGTACCGACATGGCGGCCCGCGCCGCACGCGAACTCCGCCCGGGCGAGTACGTCAATCTCGGCATCGGACTGCCGACCCTGATCCCGAACCACCTGCCCGCCGATGTCCGCGTCACCCTGCACTCCGAAAACGGAATCCTCGGCACCGGACCCTATCCCCCCGAGGCGGAGGTCGACGCCGACCTGATCAATGCGGGCAAGGAGACCGTCACCACGCTGGCAGGAGCGTCGTTCTTCGACTCGGCCACCAGCTTCGGCATGATCCGCGGCGGGCATATCGACACCGCCGTCCTCGGCGGGATGCAGGTCTCGGCCGCCGGCGATCTGGCGAACTGGATGGTCCCCGGCCACATGGTCAAAGGTATGGGCGGGGCCATGGATCTGGTGCACGGCGCCCGTCGTGTCCTGGTGCTCATGGAACACGCCGACAAGACCGGAGCATCGAAGATCGTGCCCCGCTGCACGCTTCCACTGACCGGCGAACGCGTCGTGCATCGCATCATCACCAACCTCGCCGTCATCGACGTCACCCCGGCCGGGCTGCTGCTGCGCGAGTGCGCCCCGGGCGTCACCGCGGCGCAGGTGCGGGCCGCCACCGCGGCCCCGCTCGCCGTCGCCTCCTGACCATCCGACCCCCGAAAGAAATTCATGCTCAATCTCGCCGTTTTGCTCGAGGACACCGCCCGGCGTCGTCCCGAAGAACACGCCATCGTTCTCGGCGATGAACGCCTCACCTATGCCGAACTCGACGCCCGCGCGAATCAGGTCGCGGATCTGCTCACCGCCCGCGGCATCGGGCCCGGGGACAAGGTCGCCCTCTCCTGCCCCAATCTGCCGGAATTCCCCGTCATCTACTACGGGATCCTGAAGGCCGGCGCGGTTGTCGTACCGCTCAATATCCTGTTGCGCCCCCGCGAAATCGCCTATCACCTCGATGATTCAGAGGCCGACCTGTACTTCTGCTTCGAAGGTACGAGCGAGCTGCCGATGGGTGAGTACGGGCGCGAAGGGTTCCGGCTCGCGGCCCGCTGCCGCCACCTGGTCATGATCACCGCCGACCCGGCCGGATCATCGCCGGATCCGGAGATCGAGACCCTGACCCAGGCGCTCGCACAGCGCCCGGAGCGATTCGCCACCACGGCCAGGCACCCCGACGACACCGCGGTGATCCTCTACACCAGCGGAACGACCGGCCGTCCCAAGGGAGCCGAGCTCACTCATTCGAACATGCTGCTCAATGCCCTGACCGCGAACCGGTTGTTCGACAACACCTCCGCGCGTCACGACACACATCTGGTGGCGCTGCCGCTGTTCCATTCCTTCGGCCAGACCCTCAGCATGAACGCACCGCTGTCGGTCGGTGCGACGCTCGTGCTCATGCCGCGGTTCGATGCGGCGACGGCGCTACAGCTGATGGAGAAGGAGCGGATCACCTTCTTCGCCGGCGTGCCGACGATGTACTGGGGGCTGCTCAACGCCCTCGACGAGGGCATCGACACCGACGGTATCGCGCGCACGCTGCGCAAGGCGGTCTCCGGTGGCGCGGCCCTTCCGGTCGACATGCTCTCGCGTTTCACCCAGCGTTTCGGTGTGCGGATCCTCGAAGGCTACGGGCTGTCGGAGACCTCCCCGCTGGCGCTGTTCGCCGATCCGGACCGCGATCCGCGTCCCGGATCGATCGGAGTTCCCGTGTGGGGCATCGAAGCCCGCCTCATCGACGCCGATTGGAACGAGGTCACCGGCATCGGGGAAATCGGGGAAATCGCGCTGCGCGGCCACAATGTGATGAAGGGCTACCACAAACGGGCCGAGGCGACCGCGGAAGTCAGGCGCGACGGCTGGTTCCGCACCGGCGACCTGGCCCGGCGAGACTCGGACGGCTTCTACTACATCGTCGACCGGGCCAAGGACATGATCGTGCGAGGCGGGTTCAACGTCTACCCACGCGAAATCGAAGAGGTGCTGCTCACCCATCCGGCGGTCTCGCTGGTCGCGGTCGTCGGTGTCCCCGACGAGCACTATGGCGAGGAGATCAAAGCCTGCATCGTCCGGCGAACCGGTACGACGACAACCGAAACCGAGCTCGTCGACTGGTCCCGTGAGCAATTGGCCGCCTACAAGTATCCCCGGATCGTCGAGTTCACCGACACCCTGCCGATGACCGCCAGCGGCAAGATCCTCAAGCGGGAACTCGTCGCGGCCCACACCTCCACGGCGACAACGGTTCTCGCCAACTGAACGACTTCCGGCGTCTGACCGCCGGATGCGGGGGCTCGATGCGCCCGCTCATCTCGGGCAAGGACCGCAGGACCGTGCCCGGCTCCATCAAAGACGATGAGGTACTTATGAACATGAGGAAATCCGCGATGGTCGCGGCGCTGGTTGCGACCGCGGTGGTCATTCCCGCCGCAACGGCCTACGCGGAACCGACCACAGGCGACGAATCCGCGCCGGTGGCATACGAAGTCACCCGGCAGGGCGATTCCGCCGTGATCACAGTCAGCGACGGCACACTGCGCCGTTCCGACGAACAATTGGTGCTCTTCGACCGCCACGACCGACCCGTCGCCGCTCTCCCATTGACCTACCGCGTCGACGACACCGCCTACCCGGTCACCGCCCGACTCGACGGCTCGACCGCGACCCTCACACCGTCGAAGGCCAACCCACAGCAGATCACTCGGGTAGAAGCTCGCGACATCGTCACCGTCGACCAGGCGGCAACCCAAGTGGCCGAATCCTTTACACCCCGCGATTCCATGGCCCTGGGCGCATTCGCGCAACGCGTCGCGATCGGTGCCGCAGTCAGCGCAGTGCTCGGCGCCGTCCTCGGCGCCGGTGTCGGCTGCCTGGTCGGCGGCGCCGCCGGCGCCGTCATCTCCAGCCCCGTCATCGCCCTCCTGGTGCCATTCGTCGGCGCCACCATCGCCGGCTGTGTGCTCGGCATGGCAACCCTCGGCGCAGTCGGCTCCATGGCCGGCATCGTCCTCGCAGGCGGCCCCGTCACCCTCTTCTCCGCCATCCAATACTTCTCCACCATCCTCACCCCCTGCCCACCCGAACTCCCCTACTGCAAGGACCCGGCCCAGCCCGCGGCACCGGCGAAGTAGTCGTCTGCCGACAGCGTCAGCTGAAGTCACCTCCGCGAAGCTCCACCCCGCTGTCGGGGTGGGGCGACCTGATGCTCAGTGGCACTGGTTCTTCCGCGCCGCATGATTCGCCCGTGACATGGCTCAGCCGATGCTGCCGGTGGAGCGACTGTCGCTCGAGGGGGCCGGGGTCGGCGTGCCCGGCGGGGCCGGTTCGACGGTGACCGTCAAGGTCTTCGCATTCCAGCCGTCTCTGAACTGCAGGGTGTGCGTGCCGGGAGTCAGCGGCGTCCAGGTCATAGCCTTCAGGCCAGTGCCGTTCATAGCGATCAGATCCCTGGTGGCACACCGACCATTGTCGTAGAGGTACACCCAGTTCCCGGACGAGCCCGTCAAGCTGGGCACCATCGTCACCCCGGAGTTGTCGAGCAGGTCACTCGTTATCCAATAGGTCTTCCCGACTTGCACTGGGAGCGGACCGTCGATCGTCAGGCCCGGGGCCGCCGCCGCAGGACCGGCGGTCATGATCACCGCAGCGCCCGCGACCGCCAACCCGATTGCGCTCCAGCCGATTCGAGTGCCGATTCCGCGTGATGTCACCTTGGTTCCCCGTTCCTTCGTTTCGCTCTCGCCAAATGGCCGGAAGATCGGCCGAGCGCAGCGAACGGTAACGGCATCGAAGACCGAACGGGACCGATTCCCGTCGTCGAAGACGCCCCAAATTTCTGGAGCGCGCCCGGTGGAGTCACGCCGCGGTGACACCGGCCGAGACGGAGCTGCGTTGCCTGTTCGACGTGCGTAGCACCGCAAGCCACAAAATCTTCGGTCTCCGAAACTTCTACGCTTCACACTTGTGTGGCGCTATGTTCTGGCCGATCCCGACCTCGGAATCTGCTGAACAGGAGAATTCATGGCCGCCGAAACCGGCTTCAAGAAACGAACCATGTGGGCCGTCACCGGTGCGGCAGCCGCAGGCGTCACTCTCGCCACCGCGGCTCCCGCCTCCGCCGACTTCGAGGTTCCCGGAGTCGGCGGAGGCGCGACGTTCTATGTCGGTCAGCAGTATTTCGCCGCCACCGGGGGTATGCCCAACGGCTTGCTCGGCTGGATGGACTTCTACGACAACGGCCAGTGCATCGGTGGTGCCCCCATCAGCGGTGCGGGCCCTGTTCACGGGGTCCTTATGGACCTGTGGTCCGTCGACTGGGTTCCGACCACCGCCGAAACACACACGATCACCGCATCCGATGGCACGCAGTCGAAGTCGACGACCGTCACGGTGCTCCCCGCGGCGGCGGGCAGTACCCCCATGCCGCAGCCGAAACACCACGGGTGCGGCATCCTGGCCGCTCTCATCTACTTCGCGCAGACCGGCAGTGGCCAGTCCGGGAGCGCGGGCGGCTCGAACGGCTAACGACCGCCACCGGCGCAGTCCGCGCCGAGATCGCCCGCAAGATCGAGCAGCGGTTCCAGGCCGATACTGGCGACAGCCGGGCCCTACTTACGTCGGCAGGCAGCCTGGCCGCGGTCAGAGGAGCAGACGCAGCCGGGCCGGTCACCACCGACGCTGTGGCAACGCGACCTGAGCGCCGATTGGAGAACAATGATGCGGCAGTGACGAATTCGGCCGCCACCACTGCTGTAGTGGTACCTCGGGTTCCGACGCCATGGACAACACCAACGATCGGGATCTGCTCGAGATCGAGATCGCCAGACCACAACTGGCATCCTCACCGAACGGTTCCGACGGTCTCCCGCGATCACTGAAGATGTCGGTCATGGCAGACAGCTTGATTGCCTAAGTCAACCTAAATGTCTTGCACCACAGTGCTTCTCTCCAAGCAACCACCACACGGGGCGCAGAGGGTATCGAACCGTTCAGGACGTGATGATCCTTCTGTCCTGAGCAAGCGAATTGCTCCGCCTACGTTGGCCCGGTCCCCAGGGATCGGGTCTTCCCGTGGCGATACCCATTGCCTGCATTGCACAGGACTTACGTGGGTTTCCAGCGGGCAAGTTTTTCGTCCCGACGCAACTCGCCGAGGACGTTGCCACCAAACCTACGAGGTTTCGAGCTGCGTTGAGGTCTCGATCGAGTACGAGTCCACAGCTGTCGCAGGCAAACGTACGTTCAGCGAGACGCAGTTTGGCTTTCACCACGCCACAGGCCGAACAGCTCTTGGAGCTCGGGTACCAGCGGTCGGCCACAAGCAGCGTTCCGCCCGACCACCTAAGTTTGTAATCCAGTTGCCGACGCAGTTCACCGAATCCGGCGTCCGCGATTCGCCGAGCCAATCTCCGATTGGCCAACATCCCGGCCACGTTCAGATCCTCGACGACCACAGTGCGATGTTCGCGGACCAGACGAGTGGTGAGCTTGTGAATGCCATCGCGCCGCGAATCGGCCACGCGCGCATGCAGTATCGCGATGCGGGCCTGCACCGCCAACCACCGGTTCGACGGCACGCTGCCACGGCGGCGGTCGCGCCCGCGCCTGCGCGCAAGCTGACGTTGCAGCCGCCGCAGTTCCTTCTGAGCACGATCGAGATGCTTCGGGTTACTGACCACTTCACCGCTCGACAGGACCGCCAGTGACTTCACACCGAGGTCGACCCCAATCGCCGAATTCGGACCATCAGAACCTCGCTCGACCCGATCGACCTCGACCGACAACGAGACAAACCATCTTCCGGACCGCAGCGACACAGTCGCCGACCGAATTCGAGCGGCCCCAGAGGCGATGCGCCTGGCAAGCTTTCGCGTCGACTCACCCGTTCTAACCAGGCCTATCCTCGGCAATTGAACATGCCGGCAGTCAGCCCGGGCCAGCCCGATACTGCCCGTCGTGAACCGACACGACAGCCCGGCACGCTTGCCCTTGAACCGCGGAAACCTCACCCGCGCACCAGCGCGTTCCCCATCGCGGGAATCCGACCAGTTCGCCAAGGCTGCGGCGAGGTTTGCCAATCCAGACGAATACGCCTCCTTCGAGTTCTCCGCCCACCACGGAGCAGCATCCCGCTTGGCTTGATTCCACAACCTCCGCAACGCAAACGCCGACCACCCAATCGGCGGAGTCAGGTCTTTGTCCCCAATCCCGTAGGACCGCTCCGCTTCTCGCTGACCAAGATTCGCCCGAACCAGCGCCAACCCCCAGTTGAAGGCGAACCTCTGCGCCCCACAGTGCGATCGAAGCGACAGCTCCTGCGCACGCGTGGGCTCGAGCGCAAACCGATACGCCTGGATCACAATGGCCACAGTCGAACATACTGTCGAAGTTCTCAGCCGGACACGCCGAATATGAGCGGGAAAGTAAGACGCCAGCATGTCGACTCGGCACAGCCAATACCCGGCTGCTTTCGGTGGGCGCAGTAGGGATCGAACCTACGACCGCTGGTGTGTAAAACCAGAGCTCTACCGCTGAGCTATACGCCCGTGACCGCCCGGGGCGTCCCAGGCGACGGGTTATGAATCTAGTGTGGCGAGGGCTTTTTCCCAAGCTGCCTGGTCACGGGGCTCGCCGGGGCCGTTCATTTCGGCGAAGCGGATGATGCCGTCCTTGTCGACGACGAAGGTGCCGCGGTTGGGGTAGCCGGATTTGGCGTTGAAGACGCCGTAGGCCTGGGCTACTTCGCCGTGGGGCCAGAAGTCGGAGAGCAGGGGGAAGGTGTAGCCCTGTTCGGCGGCCCAGATCTTGTGGGTGGGCGGGGGGCCGACGGAGATGGCGAGGATTTCCGCGTTGTCGTTCTGGAACTTGGGGAGTTCGTCGCGGACCTTGCAGAGTTCGCCCTGACAGATGCCGGTGAAGGCGAGGGGATAGAAGACGATGAGGACGTTCTTCTCACCGCGGAAGCTCGACAGGGTGACTTCCTGGTTGTTCTGGTCCTTCAACGTGAAGTCCGGTGCGTGCGTACCGATCTCGAGCGGCATGCGTTCCCCTCCATCCTGATGTGGCGGCGCGGCGTACGACGCAGCGCCGCGTGCGACCCGGTGGATCGGACGAGCCGATCCACCGGGTGCACCCGGTTCACCGAAAACCTTAGTGGAAGGCCTCAGCGCTGCTTGGAGGGTGTCTTGGGCTGGGTGAGCTTGGTGCCCGTCCAGGTGCCCAGGGAGACCGGAGTGGTCGAGGTGAGGCCGGCGGGGGTGGCCGACTCGGCGATCTCACTCGGATCGACATGGCCGGATTGACCGGTCTTGGGAGTGAGCACCCAGACGACGCCGTCATCGGCGAGCGGGGTGATCACATTGAGCAGTTCATCGACCAGGTCGCCGTCACCGTCCCGCCACCACAGCAGCACGACGTCGACCACCTCGTCGGTGTCTTCGTCGAGCAGCTCGGATCCGGTGGCCTCTTCGATGTCGGAGCGAAGCGCGTCGTCGGCGTCTTCGTCCCAGCCCAGTTCCTGAACCACCATGTCGTGTGAAATGCCAAGCTTCTGAGCGTAGTTCTGCGCGTCCGCCGCGGCGACCACGGTGGTGTCCTCCTCAATTCCCGACAATAGGTAGTTGCAAGCGAACATGGTAAAAGCCCCCAGCGCAAGCCGATCGGCCGAAATCGCACCCTAAATGTCGTATGTGAGACCGCCGGGGCTCAGCGGACAGCCCGCTCACACCCCCTCCGACCAGGTCGATCGATCGGGCTCGCGCGGGAGCGACGCTCAGACCGGACAGGCGTTGCGAACCGCGGTCAACGTGTCGTTGACCTTCTTGCTCGCGTCGTTCAACGGCGCGACGGAGGAGTTGGTGGTCAGCTTCCGCACCGACGCCGCCAGATCCCGGGCCGCGGACACGTAGTCGGTGAACTTCTGCGCCACCTCCGGCGCCAGGTCCGGACCCGACGCGGTCACCTGAGCCTCGACCGTCTTGGCCGCGTCCTCGAGCGCCTGGGCCGCGGTGTCGCGCTTGGCGTTCTTGTCGGCCGCGCTCACGTCGTTCGCGTCGTGGGCGTCCACGAACTCGTTGTAGCGGTCGACCTGGGTGCCGGTGGTCTTGCGGAACGGGCCGCAGTTGTCCGCGGTCGCCTTCGCCTTCGCCGCGGCCGCCTTCGAGGAGCTGGCCGCCGCCGCCGAGGTGGCCGCGTCGGCCTTGTACGACGACACCTGAACCTGATTCGCCGTCGGGGTACCCTCGACCGTGTTCGCGCACCCGGCCAGCACCAGTCCGGCCGCCACCGCCGCGGACGCGCACAGCAATCCGAACCCACTCGGGTTCAGCAGCTTCACTCGGTTCCTCCCCGATCCAGCCCGGAAGTGATGGAACCCGTCGCGAGCGGCGCGGTTCCCTGCGCCACGGTACTGGATTTCCGGCTGACATGATGACCTGGGCCGCATCATCGGCAAGGATGTGAGATGCGCCCCAACCAATCGTTAACGGGTACGCCGCGCACCAACGGCTACCCGGGGTATTGACGCCACACCAGATGTCCCACCCCATGTGTACGAGGAGCAATCGTCTTGACCGACTTGATGCACCCTACGTCGTCGAACTCCACCAACGGGTCACCGGAACCCCAGGGCGGATCGGCACGCAAAAGCCCGGCGGGGGGCCGGGTTCGAGTGATTCGCGAGGGGGTGGCGTCATACCTGCCGGACATCGATCCGGAGGAGACCAGCGAATGGCTCGACTCCTTCGACGAAATGCTGACCCGCGAGGGCCCCGGCCGCGCCCGCTACCTCATGCTGCGCCTGCTCGAGCGCGCCGGTGAACGCCACGTCGCGATCCCCGCGCTGACCTCCACCGACTACGTCAACACCATCCCCACCGAGAACGAGCCGTGGTTCCCCGGCGACGAAGAGGTGGAACGCCGCTTCCGCGCCTACATCCGCTGGAACGCCGCCGTCATGGTGCACCGCGCCCAGCGCCCGGGAATCGGTGTGGGCGGCCACATTTCGACCTACGCGTCCTCGGCGGCGCTCTACGAGGTCGGTTTCAACCACTTCTTCCGCGGCAAGGACCACGCCGGCGGCGGCGACCAGGTGTTCATCCAGGGCCACGCCTCCCCCGGCATCTACGCCCGCGCGTTCCTCGAGGGCCGGTTGTCCGAGGATCAGATGGACGGCTTCCGCCAGGAGTACAGCCACGGCGGTCCCGGCGCGGGCCTCTCGTCCTACCCGCACCCGCGGCTGATGCCGGACTTCTGGGAATTCCCCACGGTCTCCATGGGTCTGGGCCCGATGAACGCCATCTATCAGGCCCGCTTCAACCACTACCTGCACGACCGCGGCCTCAAGGACACCTCCGATCAGCACGTGTGGGCGTTCCTCGGCGACGGCGAGATGGACGAGCCGGAGTCGCGCGGCCTGATCCAGGTGGCCGCCAACGAGGGCCTGGACAACCTGACCTTCGTCATCAACTGCAACCTGCAGCGCCTCGACGGCCCGGTCCGCGGCAACGGCAAGATCATTCAGGAGCTGGAGTCGTTCTTCCGCGGCGCCGGCTGGAACGTCATCAAGGTGGTGTGGGGCCGCGAGTGGGACTCGCTGCTGCAGGCCGACCGCGACGGCGCGCTGGTCAACCTGATGAACACCACCCCCGACGGCGACTACCAGACCTACAAGGCCAATGACGGCGCCTACGTGCGCGAGCACTTCTTCGGCCGCGACCCGCGCACCAAGGAACTGGTGAAGGGCCTGTCGGACTCCGAGGTCTGGAACCTCAAGCGCGGCGGCCACGACTACCGCAAGATCTACGCCGCCTACGCCGCGGCCATGGCGCACAAGGGCCAGCCGACGGTCATCCTCGCCAAGACCATCAAGGGCTACGGCCTGGGCAAGCACTTCGAGGCCCGCAACGCCACCCACCAGATGAAGAAGATGACCCTCGACGATCTGAAGGCGTTCCGCGACGTGCAGCGCATTCCGATCACCGACGCCGAGCTCGAGGCGAATCCGTACCTGCCGCCGTACTACCACCCCGGCATGGACGCCCCCGAGATCCAGTACATGATGGCCCGCCGCGGCCAGCTCGGCGGTTTCGTCCCCGAGCGCCGCACCATGTCGAAGCCCCTGCAACTTCCCGGCGACGAGGCCTATCGTTCGGTCCGCAAGGGTTCGGGCAAGCAGAGCGTGGCCACCACCATGGCCTTCGTGCGCTTGATGAAGGAACTGTTGCGCGACAAGGAGATCGGCAAGCGCATCGTCCCGATCATCCCCGACGAGGCCCGCACCTTCGGTATGGACTCGTGGTTCCCTTCGTTGAAGATCTACAACCGCAACGGCCAGTTGTACACATCGGTCGACGCGGAATTGATGCTTGCCTACAAAGAGTCGAGCATCGGCCAGATCCTGCACGAGGGCATCAACGAGGCCGGTTCGACCGCCAGCTTCACCGCGGTCGGCACCTCGTACTCGACGCACGGCGAGCCGATGATCCCGCTCTACATCTTCTATTCGATGTTCGGCTTCCAGCGCACCGGTGACGGACTGTGGGCGGCCGCGGATCAGATGGCCCGCGGGTTCGTGCTCGGAGCAACCGCCGGGCGAACCACGCTGACCGGTGAGGGCCTGCAGCACAACGACGGTCATTCGCTGCTGCTGGCGTCCACCAACCCCGCCTGCGTCGCCTACGACCCGGCCTTCTCCTTCGAGATCGCCCACATCGTGCGCGACGGCATGCGCCGCATGTACGGCGGCGGCGTGGCCACCGGGTATCAGGAGGCGCTGCCGGGCACCGATCCCGAATCGCATTCGGTGCATCACGAGTTCGGCGGCGAGGACATCTTCTACTACATCACCCTCTACAACGAGCCGTATGTACAGCCGGCCGAGCCGGAGGGCCTCGACGTCGAGGGCCTGCTGAAGGGCATCTATCTCTATCAGCCCGGTTCGGCGGGAATCCTGCGGGCGAACATCCTGGTCGCGGGCGTCACCATGCCCGACGGCTTGCGTGCCCAGGAGATGCTGGCCCAGGACTGGAACGTGCAGGCCGACGTCTACTCGGTGACCTCGTGGGGCGAGCTCCGCAAGGAGGCGCTGTCCAAGGAGATCGCGAAGCTGCGCCACCCCGACCAGGATCAGGGCCTGCCGTACATCACCGAGGTGCTGTCCAAGGCGCAGGGCCCGTTCGTGGCGGCCTCGGACTGGATGCGGGCGGTGCCCGATCAGATCCGCCAGTGGGTGCCGGGCGAATACATCACCCTGGGCACGGACGGTTTCGGCTTCTCCGACACCCGCCCGGCCGCGCGCCGCGTCTTCAATGTGGATGCCGCGTCGATCGTGGTGGCCGCGCTGCAGGGACTGGCCAATCAGGGCCGGATCGCGCAGGCGACGGTGGCCGAAGCGGCCCGCCGGTACGGCGTCGACGACGTGAACGCCGCGCCGAAGGCGGCACCCGGTACCGAAGGTGGCGACGCATAGCCGAACATAAGAACTGTGGAACGTAAACCGCCGAGGCCGCGCCGGATAAACGAAGAGGGCACCTCCTCCCACGAGGTCTATCTTCCGACCGGCGCGCTCTCCCCGAATCGGCAGACGCGCGACCCGCTTCCGGACACTCTCCTGAAACGGGTCAAGCAGTTCTCCGGTCGCCTGTCGACCGAGGCCGTGGCCTCGATGCAGGATCGGTTGCCGTTCTTCGCCAATCTGGATGCCGCCCAGCGGGCCGGGGTGCAGATGCTGGTGCAGACGGCGGTGGTGAACTTCCTGGAATGGCTGCAGGACCCGGAGTCCGACATCCGGTTCAGCCTCGATGCCTTCCAGGTGATTCCGGACGATCTGGCGCGGCGGCTGACGCTGCGCCAGACCGTCGACATGGTCCGGGTGGCCATGGAGTTCTTCGAGCAGTGGCTGCCGGCGCTGGCCCGCAACGACCGGCAGCTGGTGGCGTTGACCGAGGCGGTGCTGCGGTACGGGCGTGAGCTCGGGTTCGCCGCCGCCTCGGTGTACGCCTCGGCCGCGGAGTCGCGCGGCGCGTGGGACACCCGATTGGAGGCCTTGGTCGTCGACGCCGTGGTGCGCGGCGACAACGGCCCGGAGATGCTCTCGCGCGCGTCCACCCTCAATTGGGATGCGACAGCACCGGCGACCGTTCTGGTCGGTACTCCGCCCAAGGATCAGGTGGCCGTTGTCAGTTCCGTACATGCGGTGGCCGCCCGGCACGGCCGCAACGCGCTCGCGGTGGTGCAGGGTTCGCGGCTGGTAATGGTAGTCAGCGGACATCTCGGGGACCCGATGTATCCGTCGCAGTTCCTCGCGGATCTGCTGGCAGATGCCTTCAGTGAGGGCCCGGTGGTGATCGGCCCGACCATGCGCGCGCTGTCCGCCGCGCATGTGAGTTCGGTGGAGGCGATGGCCGGGATGGAGGCCGTGGTGGGCTGGCGGGGAGCCCCCCGACCAGTGCACGCGTCCGAATTGTTGCCCGAACGTGCCCTGCTCGGAGACCGCGCCGCCATCGAGGCCCTGAACGAGCTGCTCGTGCTACCGTTGGCCGCCGCCAGCGCCGATTTGTCGGACACGCTGGACGCGTATCTGGATTGCGGTGGAGCCGTCGAAACCTGCGCCCGCCAGCTGTTCGTTCATCCAAATACGGTGCGCTATCGCCTCAAGCGGATCGGCGACATCACAGGTCGGGATCCAATGAATCCGCGCGATGCCTATGTGTTACGGATCGCGGCCACAGTAGGCCGGCTGACACGAACCCGTAACGAATCACCCACTCCTGCCACTGATGTGACTCCCGTCACAGAGCCCAAGGATGGGGTGTAACGAGATTCGATGATCGGGCGATCCGGACAACCCACGTGGTCTTTTGTGGACTCCTCACAAAACTGCCAACGAAGCTTCATTCGCGCCGACATCTCGTGAGAGCCGCCTCACAGTGTTTTCTTAAACCCGTGATCGCATTGCTCACGCCCGGACAGGGCTCACAGACACCCGGCATGCTCACCTCATGGCTCGAGCTTCCCGGCGCCGCGGACCGCGTCGCGCTGTGGGGCAAGGCCGCGGGGCTGGACCTGCTGCGGTTGGGCACGACTGCGACCGCCGAGGAAATCGTCGACACGGCTGTGACCCAGCCGCTCGTCGTCGCGGCCGCCCTGCTGGCTTTCGCCGAAATCCCGCAGGATTCACTGCCCGCCGATACAGTCGTCGCCGGACACTCGGTCGGTGAGTTCGCCGCCGCTGCCGTCGCCGGAGTCATCTCCGCTGACGACGCGGTCACCTTGGCCGCCATCCGCGGTGCGGAGATGGCCAAGGCGTGCGCGCTCGAGCCGACCGGAATGTCCGCGGTGCTCGGCGGTGACGAAGCGGAGGTTCTCGCTCGTCTCGAGGAACTCGGCCTGGTCCCGGCCAACCGCAATGCGGTGGGTCAGATCGTGGCCGCGGGTAAGCTCGAGGCGCTCGAAGCCCTGGCCGCGAACCCGCCCGAAAAGGCCCGCGTCCGCGCTCTGCCGGTCGCCGGCGCCTTCCATACCGTGTTCATGGCACCCGCCCAGGACGCGGTGGCGGAGGCCATCGCCCAGATCGTCCCGAACGAGCCGGTCCGGACCCTGCTGTCGAACTTCGACGGGCAGCCGGTCAGCTCGGGCAAGGATGCGATCGACAAGCTCGCTGCTCAGGTCACGCGCCCCGTGCGCTGGGACCTGTGCACCGAAACGATCCGTGCGGCAGGGGTTTCCGCGGTGGCAGAGTTGCCGCCGGCGGGCACCCTGGTCGGCATCGCCAAGCGGGAGCTCAAGGGCACCCCGAACCTGGCGCTGAAGACCCCCGCGGATCTCCCCGCGCTCGCCGAGCTGACTTCAGCAAGCTAGCTTGGCTGGCGGCCCGCTCCCATCAACGGCGATGGAGCAATCGGGTCGCAAACAATGAATCCCCACCCCTCTACAGAAGATAAGGAGCCACCACAGTGGCCGCTCTGACCCAGGAACAGATCGTCGAAGAGCTCGGTAAGATCATCGAAGAGGTGACCGGTATCGAGCCCTCCGAGGTCACCATCGAGAAGTCCTTCGTCGACGACCTGGACATCGACTCGCTGTCGATGGTCGAGATCGCCGTCCAGACCGAGGACAAGTACGGCGTCAAGATCCCGGACGAGGACCTGGCGAGCCTGAAGACCGTCGGCGACGCGGTGGCGTACATCCAGAAGCTCGAGGCCGAGAACTCCGAGGCGGCCGAGGCCCTCAAGGCCAAGCACCAGGGCGAGTAGGACCGACACCGTGACCACTCCTTCCACCTTGAACGGGAACTTTCCCAACGTCGTCGTAACGAGCATGGCGGCGACCACGTCGATCGCCGGTGACGTCGATGCGACGTGGAAGGGCCTCCTCAATGGCGAGAGCGGCATCGACACTCTCGAGGACGACTTCATTGCGGAGTACGACCTTCCGGTTCGTATCGGCGGCCACCTGAAGGTGTCGCCGGACACGCTCCTCGAGCGGGTCGAGATCCGCCGCATGGCGTATGTCGAGCGACTGGCCACCGTGCTCGGTCGTGAGGTCTGGAAGAACGCCGGCACCCCCGAGGTCGACCCGCTGCGGCTGGGTGTGGCCATCGGTACCGGTCTCGGCGGCGGCGACGCGCTGATCGATTCGGTCGACAAGCTGAAGAACGGTGGCTACCGCAAGGTTTCGCCGCTGGCCGTTCAGATGGTCATGCCGAACGGTCCGTCCGCCGTGGTCGGCCTCGAGCTCAAGGCCCGCGCGGGAGTGGTCACTCCGGTCTCGGCCTGCTCGTCGGGTTCGGAGGCCATCGCCAACGCCTGGCGGATGATCGTCATGGGTGACGCCGACATGGTCGTCACCGGCGGTGTCGAGGGCTTCATCGACTCGATTCCGATCGCCGCGTTCTCCATGATGCGGGCCATGTCGACTCGCAACGACGATCCGAAGGGCGCCTCGCGTCCCTTCGACAAGGATCGCGACGGCTTCGTCTTCGGCGAAGCGGGCGCGCTCATGGTCCTCGAGACCGAGGAGCACGCCAAGGCTCGTGGCGCCACCATCCACGCCCGCCTCATGGGCGCGGGTATCACCTCCGACGGGTTCCACCTCGTGGCTCCCGATCCGGAGGGCAGCGGTGCGGCTCGCGCCATGCAGCGCGCGATGCAGACCGCGGGTCTGTCCGCTTCGGACATCACCCACGTGAACGCTCACGCGACCGCCACCCCCGTGGGTGACACCGCGGAGGCCAACGCGATTCACAAGGCCGGCGTCAAGCACGCCTCGGTCTACGCACCCAAGTCGGCCCTGGGCCACTCGATCGGCGCCGTCGGCGCACTCGAGTCGATTCTCACGGTGCTCAGCATCCGGGACGGCGTCGTTCCTCCGACGCTGAACCTCGAGAACCAGGATCCGGCGATCGATCTGGACGTCGTGCACGGCGCTGCGCGTCATCAGGACATCCAGTACGCGATCAACAACTCCTTCGGTTTCGGTGGGCACAATGTCGCGCTCGCCTTCGGCCGGTACTGACGCGCACTTTTTAGAAGAACCGCGCACTTCTAGAACCGGTCAGTAAGACAAGCGGTCCCGGCAGGGGATTTCGGATCGAGATCCCGGACCCTGAATCCCCTGCCGGGACTTCGACATTTCGCAGCCGCTCTCAGCGACCGCATTTTCCTCATGAGGAGAGTTTGCGATGACCATCATGGCCCCCGCACACGCGGACACCACGACCGATCCCCGTGACCCGCTGGGTCGGTTGCAGCGCTTCTTCGATCCCGGAACCGTTCTCCCGCTCCACCCCCGCGACAAGTCCGGCGTGCTCGCCGCCATCGGTGAGATCGACGGTGTCCGCACCGTCGCCTACTGCTCCGATGCGACCGTGATGGGCGGCGCCATGGGCGTCGAGGGATGCAAGCACATCGTCGATGCGATCGATACCGCCATCGACTCCAAGATTCCCGTTGTGGGCCTGTGGCATTCGGGCGGGGCGCGACTGGCGGAGGGCGTCGAGGCCCTGCACGCCGTCGGCCTGGTCTTCGAGGCCATGGTCCGCGCGTCCGGCCAGGTCCCGCAGATCTCCGTGGTGCTCGGCTTCGCCGCCGGTGGCGCCGCGTACGGCCCGGCGCTGACCGACATCGTCATCATGGCTCCGGAAGGCCGGGTCTTCGTGACCGGCCCGGACATCGTGAAGACGGTGACCGGTGAGAGCGTCGACATGGCGACCCTGGGCGGCCCGGTCACCCACGGCAAGAAGTCCGGCGTCTGCCACATCGTCGCCGATGACGAGCAGGACGCGATGCATCGTGCGCGCCGCCTGGTCTCGATGTTCGCCGAGCAGGGCGAATTCGACCTGGCCGCCGCCGCGCACGGCGATGTCGACCTCAAGGCCATGATGCCGGAGTCGGCCAAGCGCGCCTACGACGTCAAGCCGATCATCAACGAGCTGCTCGACAATGTCGACGGCGAAAGCACTTTCGAGGAACTGCAGGGCGGGTACGCCCGGTCCATGGTGGTCGGTCTGGGCCGCCTCGGTGGCCGTACGGTCGGCGTGCTGGCCAACAACCCGATCCGCCTGGGTGGCTGCCTCAACTCCGAGAGCGCCGAGAAGGCTTCGCGTTTCGTGCGCCTGTGCAACGCGTTCGGCATCCCGCTGATCGTCGTCACCGACGTGCCGGGCTACCTGCCGGGCGTCTCGCAGGAGTTCGAGGGCGTGGTGCGCCGCGGCGCCAAGCTGCTGCACGCGTTCGCCGAGGCCCGCGTCCCGCGCGTCACCCTGGTGACCCGCAAGATCTACGGTGGCGCCTACATCGCCATGAACGCCCGCTCGCTGGGCGCGACGGCCGTGTACGCGTGGCCGGGTTCCGAGGTCGCGGTCATGGGCGCCAAGGCCGCCGTCGGCATCCTGCACAAGAAGGCTCTCGCGGCCGCCCCGGAGGAGGAGCGCGAGGCCATGCTGGAGCGACTCACCGAGGAGCACGAGCGGATCGCGGGCGGCGTCGAGCGCGCCATGGCGATCGGGGTTGTGGACGAGGTCGTCGACCCGGCCAAGACCCGCTCCACCATCGCCGCCGCGCTGGCCGCCGCGCCGTCGCGGCCGCAGCACAACAAGAACATTCCGCTGTAATTCGTTACGCGGCAACGTCATAGCGGGCGGTCTCCACGGAGACCGCCCGCTGTGCGTTGCGAGGGAATAGATTCCGGGTCAGGCCGGAGGGATGTTCGCGTTGTGATGGAAGACGTTGTCCGGATCCCACTCGGCCTTGAGGGCGGTGAGGCGGGAGTACTTCTCGCCGTAGGATTCCTGGAGCCGGGCCGGGTCGTCGTCCACGAGGAAGTTGACGTAGCTCGCCGAGGAATTGGCGTACGGGCGCAGGGCATCCCAGAAGTCGCGGGTCCACTGCCGTTCCGACGCGAAATCGGCCGGGTCCGGGGTGATGGCGCTGATGTTGACGGCCCAGCACGGGTTGCGGGAACCACTGAATGCCGTTGTGTCCTCGTGGATTTCGCTGTAGCGGCCGCGCAGTGCGAAGATCGGGACCAGGGTCAGCGGAGAGCGGCGCTGCGGGAAGGTGCTGATCAATGTGGCCAGGCAGGCGTCGGACAGATCGTCGACGTAGAGGGACTTCTCGTACGCGTGCAGTCCGGGCGGGGCGGACGCGTCGAACATCTGCTGCAGCGCGGTGTACGGGAGCGGGGTGACCAGTTCCCAGGCCGGGGGCGGTGCGGCGTCGCGCAGCGGCTTGACGACGGCCTCGAGTTCGTCCGGGTCACCGAAACCCGCTACGCCCACCACGAATCCCGGCTGACCCTGATAGTGCTCGGGCACGAACGGGGCGGGCGGCGCGCTGACCGCCATGATCACGCCGCCGTAGCCCTTGGGCAGGCCGGTGATCAGTTCGCGCCCGGCGGCCAGGCCCTCGGCGGCGTGTTCGGGGGTCCAGCACAGCAGGGTGAGCTGAGCCAGCGACGGCACGTCGTGCAGGGCGAAGGTGAGGGTGGTGACGATGCCGAAATTGCCGCCGCCGCCACGCAATCCCCACAGCAGTTCGGCGTTCTCGCGCGGCGAGGCCACCACGACGCGACCGTCGGCGGTGACGACCTCCGCGGCGACCAGGTTGTCGCAGGTCAGGCCGCAGCGCATGGTGAGCCAGCCCATGCCGCCGCCCAGGGTCAGGCCGCCGACGCCGGTGCTGGAGATGAACCCGCCGGTGACACCCAGTCCGTGCGCGGAGGTCGCCGCGTCGGCCTGCGCCCAGGTGGCGCCGCCGCCGATGTGCGCGAGTCTGGCGTCGGTGTCGACGGTGACCGAATCGAGGGTCCGGAGGTCGATCATCATGGCGTTGTCGGCGACCGCGTGGCCCGCGTAGTTGTGGCCGCCGCCGCGCACGGTGATCTCGAGGTCGTACCGGCGGGCGGCCAGCACGGCGGCCGCGACACCCGCCGCGGAGGCGGGTCGGACGATGACGGCGGGGCGGCGGTCGATGCCGCCGTTCCAGACTTGACGGGCCGTGTCGTAGTCGGGGTCGGCGGGCGTGATCACCGCCCCGTCGACGGCCGAGCGCAGTCCCTCGATATCGATTTCCGCAGTGGTCATGTCCGCTCCTCAAAGGTGTACGTCTGCCTCCGTGGCGAAATTCAGGCTGCGCTGTAGTGGGGTCACAGCACATCGGTCATTCGCCCTATTGAACGCCGCCGCTCGGGTGTTCCGGAAGTACGCAGCGGACGCGGGGGCGGTTCATGGGCCGGGGCGCGCCAAAATGTCGGCGAGTCGCGCGGAGGGCGTGTTCCGCGGCGGTGGGGTGTCGTGGACGCCGCGGTGCCGGACACGCGACGCCATGGGCCGGCGGGCTATGCGAAGGCCGGGTGGCCAATCACGGGGCGGGGGCCGGTGGCCGGGCGTATGGTGGCCTGGCTGGCATTGGGGTGACTGGCGGAGGCGGCGGTATGCGGCTCGATCCGGGGGCGGAATTCTCGGGGTTCACGATCGAGCGGACGCTCGGTACGGGCGGCATGGGGGTCGTGTACCTGGCCCGCAATCCCCGGCTGAACCAGCTGGTCGCGCTGAAGGTGCTCAGTGAACTGATCGCCTCGGACACCCGTGGGCGGGCCCGTTTCGAACGGGAGGCGGCGCTCGCGGCCCGCCTGGACCACCCGAACATCGTGGCCATCTACGACCGCGCGGCCTCCGACGCCGACCTGCCGTGGATCAGCATGAAATACGTCGGCGGCGGCGATGTGGCGCAACGGATGACCGAGCGTGGCGGCCCCCTCTCCGACGACCACGCGGTCCACATCCTCACCGACGCCGCCCGCGCCCTGGATTACGCCCACCGCCACGGCATCCTGCACCGCGACGTGAAGCCCGGCAATATCCTCCTCGACCACGACCCAGCCCACCCCGGCACTGACCGACATCGCGCCGTCCTCACCGATTTCGGCATCGCCCGCGCCCTCGACGACACCCTCACCCTGACCGGCACCGCCGCGACCTTCGCCTACGCCGCCCCCGAACGCTTCCACGGCGCCACCGCCGACCACCGCGCCGACATCTACTCCCTCGGCTGCACCTTCTACGAACTCCTCACCGCCCGCCGGCCCTTCCCCCGCACCGACCAGGCGGCCGTCATCGCCGCCCACCTCAACGCACCCCCGCCCCGCCCCACCGACATCCGCCCCGAACTCCCTCCCGGCATCAACGACGTCATAGCCATCGCCCTCGCCAAGCACCCCACCGACCGCTACCCCACCTGCGCCGCCCTGGCCGAAGCCGCGACCCACGTCCTGGACCGGGCCCGCCGCCCCCACACCGGCAGCGGAAACCCCCGTACCGCACCAACTCTCGCCGCCCCACCCCATCCCGAACTCATCCACACGCTCCCCGCCACCTCGACCCCCACCAGCACCCCAACAGGTTCCGCCGATCCCGATGCCCTCACCGGCATCCCCGAATCGATCCGCGCCGCCCTCGACAGCCCCCACCCTGAGATCCGCCGCGGAGCGGTGCACGCGCTGAGCTCCCGCCTCACCTCCACCGACCAACCTCAAGCCGAATCAGCCCGAAAAGCCCTGCACCACATAGCACTCCACGACAACCCCGCTGTCGCCTCCTACGCCCGCGAGGTCCTGGGCGGAGCCTCGACGATGGACAGTCCGCGCCTACCAGGCCCCCGAGCACGCAACGCCCCGGACCTTGCTGCCGCCGATAGTTCCGGGCCGGCCGGCCGCACCGAACAAGGCACATCGCCTGCCGAAAACCGGAGCGGCATGCTCGCCGGTGCCACCACCGCGGTACTGGGCGCGTCTCGATTCGAATTCCGGTGGCCGAGTGGCCGATTCGCGATCACTTCGGCGGCTCTGTCGGTGTCGGGCTGCGTGCTGCTGAGTGCCGCCCTCGTGTTGTCCGCCATCATCCCGCCGATCCCGCGCACGGATTACCTCTGGCAGCTCGGCTCGGCGGCGGTCCTCGCTCTGGCCCCGGCCGCACTGTCGGCTCTGCATCCGCGTCGCCTCGCCATCCCGCTCACCATCGGTTGCGTGGCAGGCGAATCGGCGATCAGCATTCTGCTCATCACTCAGTCGGTATCGATCGGCGACAGCGCTGCCGAACACTGGATTCTCGCCCTGCCCGTGTTGTTCTCGGTGACGCTGCTCGCCCTGTTCGTGGTTGCTGTCGCCGAGTTGGTCCACACCCGCACCGACCGGCGATCCGCTTGATCCGGCCGCCCGGAAGCAGCGCACCCGCGTAACTGTGCGCGAATCCGTTGGCCGGGTTCAGGACTGGAGGCGGACCTTGTCGGCGGATTCGTTCTGGCTGGCGCATTCCTGGTACGGGTTGGGGGTGCCGGCGCGTTCGCCGCAGACCCAGCGGATGGTGGCGACGGTGACGGCGATGTCGCCGGTGGATTGTTTGGCGCGTTGGTCGGCGTAGGCGCCCGCCACGGAGAGGGCGGTGGCGCAGAAGTCGTTGCCCTTGGCGGTGGAGGCGACGACGGCGAGTCCCCAGGGGCCGGTGCCGCAGTGGACGGCGTCGTGGCCGGCGGCCGGGAAGGCGGCGGCGGAGGGGGCGGGTTTGGCGGGGCTGCCGGTGGCGTCCGAAGAACTGTTGCTGGTGGCGTCGTTGCAGGCGGTCAGGGTGAGGGCCGTGGTGATGACGGCCAGTGCCGTGCCCGCGATCTGCGCTGTGGTCCGCACGAATCCTCCTCGTCGGCTGCCCCTCCCCTGGGCATTCTGCCCGTTTCGGGGCGTTTGCGACGGCAGGCTCGCATGGTTCGGCGGTCCGCGCGGTGTGTCCGGTGGTGTGGGTCTAGCCGACGTCGCGGCGCAGCCAGGTGACGTCCGCGCCATCGCCGCCGAGGCGGTAGGGCTCGAGGATGTCGTCCCAGGCGGTGCCGAGGGCGCGATCAATTTCGGCGGCGATCTCGGCGGCGGTGCCACGGCCGTGGGCGCGGGCCTCGGCGACGATGGCGCGTAGCCGCATCTCGCCGACCATGACGTCGCCGCTGGCGCCGGTGGCGCCGCTCCACATGCCGAGGCCGGGGACGAAGCTGAAGCGTTCGCCGTCGACGCCCTCACTGGGTTCCTCGGTGACTTCGAAATGCAGCACGGGCCAATCTCGCAATGCTCTGGCTAATCTCCCCCCGGTACCGACTGGCCCGTACCAATCGGTGGTGGCGCGCAGCTGCCCGGGATCGGCGGGCTGGACGGTCCAGCGGAGTTTGGCGGGGGCCTTGAGGGTCGAGGTGAGTGCCCATTCGATATGCGGGCACAGCGCGGCCGGCGACGAATGGACATAGACAACCCCAGACGTCGCCTCCGCGAACTGACTAGACGCACGCACCACTGACACCTCCGGCTCGACGAGGTACGTCTTCCCCAACGCCCCTGGTCCGAGCTCGGCGTGGCCCGAGTTTACTGGAGTGCCCGATGTTGCGTGTGTTACTCCGCGACCGTGTCGCCGTCTACGCAAACTCCGCGATCACGGCATCACTGAGGGTCGGCCACACGGCCCGGGCCCAGTCCCCGAAATTCTCGTCCGCGAGCGCGAGACACGCCATGCCGACGTTCGGATCCACCCAGAGGAACGTTCCGGATTGCCCGAAGTGCCCGAAAGTGCGCGGCGAGTTCGCGCCCCCGGTCCAGTGCGGAGCCTTGTGATCGCGGATCTCGAATCCCAGCCCCCAGTCGTTGGGCCGTTGCGAGCCATAGCCGGGCAGGACGCCATTGCGTCCCGGGAATTGCACTTCGCTTGCCTCGGAAACCAATTCGGCACTCAGAATTTCCGGTGCCAGCAATTCTTCAGCGAAGCGCAGCAGATCTGCGACCGACGAGCGGCCGGCATGCCCGGCGGGACCGGTCAATACCGAGGACGTCATACCGAGCGGTTCGAACACCGCCTCGTGCAGATATCGGTCGAACGCGATACCGGTCTGCGCCGCAACGAAATCCGCGAGCACCTCGAATCCGGCACTGGAGTAGATCCGCTTCGCGCCCGGCGCGGCCAGCACCGCGTCGGTGTCGAAGGCCAGCCCGGAGGTGTGGGCGAGCAGGTGCCGCACGGTGGATCCGGGCGGCCCGGCGGGCTGGTCGAGCTCGATCGCCCCCTCCTCCACCGCCACCAGGACCGCGTACGCCACAAGCGGTTTGGTCACCGAGGCGAGCGGAAACACCCGCGCGGTATCCCCCTCGGTGTCGACCACACCCTTGCCCCGGACGACGACACCCGCCGCCGCGTTCCGGACCGGCCACTGTCGAATCTGCTCGAGCGATCGCATACGTCGAGCCTAGGCGGCCCGGTTCAGCGCCGATCGCCGCCTGCCGTACCCGAAGTACACCAGCAGCCCGACCCCCGACCACACGGTGAACGCCAGCCAGGTCACCCCGGGCAGATGGACGAGCAGCCAGACGCACATGACCACGCCGATCACCGGCACCACCGGCACCAGCGTCCGGAAGGAGCGCGGCAGGTCGGGCTTGGTGCGTCGCAGCACCAGCACGCCGATGTTCACCAGCCCGAAGGACACCAGCGTGCCGATATTGGTGGCGTTCACCAGTTCTCCCAGCGGCACCAGCGCCGACAGCACCGCCACCACGCCGCCCACGATGAGCGTGTTGATCGTCGGCACCCGCTTCTGCCCAACCCGCGACAGCACGCTCGGCATGAGCCCGTCGCGGGACATGGCGACCAGGATGCGGGTCTGCCCGTAGAGCACGGTCAGCACCACCGAGGCGATGGCGATGACCGCGCCGGCCGCGAGGATGGTGGCGGGCCAGCCGCGCCCGGTGACCTGGTCGAGCACGGTGGCCAGGGAGGCGCCGGAGCTGCTCACGTCGTCCACCCCGACCGCGCCGACGGCGGTCAGCGCCACCAGCACGTACATCAGCGTCACGATGCCGAGCGAGATGATGATGGCGCGCGGCAGATCCCGCTGCGGGTTCTTTGCCTCCTCGCCCGCGGTCGAGGCGGCGTCGAAGCCGATGAAGGAGAAGAACACCATCGACGCGGCCGCCCCGATCCCGGAGATGCCCTCCGGCGCGAAGGGGTGCAGGTTCGAGGAGTTGAACGCGGTGACCGCGACGGCCACGAAGAACACCAGCACCGCGATCTTGATGACGGTGGTGACGGTGGTGACCCGCGCGCTCTCGCGGATGCCGCCCAGCAGCACCACGGTGGCCAGCAGTACGACGACGGCGGCGGGCAGGTTGATCACCCCGCCCTCGCCCGGCGGCTGCGCGAGCAGATCGGGGATGCGCCAGCCGATGGTGGAGCCGAGGAATTCGTTGAGGTACGCGCCCCACCCGACCGCGACGGCCGCCACCGAGACGCCGTACTCGAGCAGCAGGCACCACCCGCACACCCAGGCCACGATCTCGCCCAGCGTCGCATAGGTATACGAGTAGGCCGACCCGGATACCGGCACGGCGCCGGCGAGTTCGGCATAGGACAGCGCCGAGAACAGGGCGGCCAGCGCGGCGATGACGAACGAGACGACGACGGCGGGCCCGGCCAGCGGCGCGGCCTCGCCGAGGATGACGAAGATGCCGGTGCCCAGCGTCGCGCCGACCGACAGGGCGATCAGCGCGGTCAGGCCCATGCTGCGCCGCAGTGCGGTGTGCTCGCCGTCGGAGGTGAGTTGTTCCACCGGCTTGGTGCGCAGCAATGATGCGGTAATCCGCGGGATTCCGGGCATGTCCGGCCACGATACCGGCACGTATCGGCAGAAATATCGCGCGGTCACCGTGTCCAGCAAGGTCTTCGGCCACGCCCAGCTATGCGCTGGCGTCGCGGAGTGTGCGCTGCGTCGCCCGGCTGGCAACCGGCGCATCGCCGGACCGAGCGCCGCGCGTCGCCCGCTCGAGCGCTCACCCTGGCGCTGTCGCCGAACCCGGTTACGATCGACCCCATCATGAGTGAGCAGGTCACGGTCCACGGCGAGGTGGACGCGGGTTTCGGTCCGGTCGCCGACGCGTTCCGCCGCAATTTCTCCCGGCACGGCGAGATCGGTGCGGCGGTCGCCGTCTTCGACGGGGATCGGCCGGTAGTGGATCTGTGGGCGGGCTATCGCGATCGCAAGCGCACGATGGCGTGGGAGCGCGACACCATGGCCCCGGTGTGGTCCTCGACCAAGGGCATGACCGCGTTCGCGATCGCGTCGGCGGTCTCGAAGGGCTTGCTCGACTACGAGGATCCGGTGGCGCTGCACTGGCCCGAGTTCGCCACGCACGGCAAGGAATCGATCACCGTGCGCCAGCTGCTCGACCATCAGGGTGGCCTGGCGGCGCTGGATCGCCCGTTCCGGCTCACGGACATGGCGGATCTGGACGGCATGGCGGTGGTGCTGGCCGAGCAGAAACCGTTGTGGCGGCCGGGAACCCGGCACGGCTATCACCCGATCACCGCCGGCCTGTACCAGGGTGAGCTGCTGCGACGGGTGGATCCCGCGCACCGGACGCTGGGCCGCATCTTCGCCGAGGACATCGCCGCCCCGGTGGGCGCGGAGTTCTATATCGGCCTGCCGGAGGAGATCTCGCTCGATCGGGTGGCGACCCTGTCGGCGACCGAGGGCCTGGACATCCTGCGCTACGAGCGGGATCTCCCGGTGCGCATCGGAATCCAGCTCTACAGCAAGCGCGGCCTGTCCTTCCGCGCCTTGAACAGCCCGCAGGTCGGCGCGCCCGCCCGAGCCGCGCGACGCGAGTTCCTGTCGGTGGAGAGCCCGGCGGCCGGTGGCGTCGGCACGGCGCGCGCCCTGGCCCGGGTCTACGGCGCGGCGGCCGGGCAGACCGGTGAACTGCCCATCGACCGGGCCCTGCTGGACCGCCTGGCCACCGCCGACACCGCCGACGACGTCCCGGCCGAGGACCTGGTGCTGCTCACCCCGAGCCGCTATCACCTGGGTTTCCGCAAGTCTCGCGGCGGTTTCCGGTTCGGCTCCGACAAACGCGCGTACGGCACCACCGGCTACGGCGGCTCGTTCGGTTTCGCCGATCCGGCAACGGGTCTCGGCTTCGGTTACGTGATGAACCGGCTGGGCATGGCGGTGCTCGACGACGTCCGTTCCCGCAATCTGCGCGACGCCCTGCTGCGCTGCCGCTGATCCTCAGCCGCGTTCGACGTCGTGCGCGTGATGCACGAGGTCGTGCAGGAAGTACCGCGCCATGGAGTCGATGGTGAACGCCGAACCGTTGCTGCGCAATGCGGCCAGGTCACGTTCCTCGTCCGGCACGCCCGCGAAGGCGTTGGCGACCACGTCGACCGCGGTCGCGAGTTCGGCTGCCACGGTGTTGGTCTCGGCCGCGCCGTAGTTCTCGGCGAGCGCGGTGGCGTCCTGATCCCAGTTGGCGAACATGGGAATCCCGTTGTCCCCCACGGTGACCGCGGTGTCGTAGGCGGCGATCACCGGCCCGGGCCGGGGCCCGCCGGTGCGCGCGATGTCGAGCCGATGGGCGAAGATGCGGCACACGTCGCGCACGTGGGCCGCGTATTCGAGTGCGGACCAGGTGGAGTCGTCGGGCCGCACCCGCGCGTCGGGCCGTTCCAGCGCGGTCAGCAACCGGGTGACACTGTCGCGGGCCGACCCCGGCACCGCCGCGAAGGCGATGGCGTCGGGGTCGAACCCGCAGTCGGCGCAGGTGCGTTCGAGCACCCAGGTCCAGTCTTTGGCGTCGGGAACGATCGGCATGACCCCCAACTTACGGTGGCATTTGTTTGTCGGCCACCAATATTCAGCCAGCCGTCGTCGAGATGGCGACAGGTGTGCCGTCACTCCATCAGCTGGTGCGCCTTGTCGAACAGTTCGAGGGTGATGGCGTGCAGGAAGTCGCCGACCTGCTTGGGCGCCTTGCCCGCGAAGGCGCGCGCGTGGGTGCCCTCGAGGACGATGCCGAGCTTGAAGCAGGCCAGCACGGTGTACCAGGTGACGTGGCTCAGATCGCGATCGGAGAACCGCCCGTAGTGGGCGATCATCTCCCCGGCGGTGGGCAGGCCGCCGACCGCGCCCAGGGTGCCGATCAGGGCCGCGCCGGTGGTGCCGGGCTCGGGGCGGGTGGCGATCTGCCAGCCGAGGTCGAGCAGCGGATCGCCGATGGTCGACATCTCCCAGTCGACCATGGCCACCACGTCGGGGCCGTCGAAGGAGAACATCATGTTGGCGAGGTGACAGTCGCCGTGCAGGATGCCCGCCTTGGGCTGGACCGGCCGGTTGCGGTCGAGCCAGTCGCCGACCTGCTCGACGCCGGGAATCTCGGGGCCGGGGTAGCCCTCGTTGACGCTGTAGGAGTCGAGTTCCTTGAGCCAGCGCGGCACCTGGCGTTCCAGGAAGCCCTCGGGCTTGCCGTAATCGGCCAGGCCGAGCGCTTCGTGGTCGAGGGAGCCGAGCCGGGCGATGGCCTCGACCGCGGACAGACCCATCCGCCGCCGCACCTCGGGATCGCCGGCGTGCAGTTCGGGCAGTTCGTTCTGCGGGTTGAAGCCGGTGATGGGTTCCATCAGGTAGAACGACGCGCCGAGCACGGATTCGTCGGGGCAGGCGGCGATCACCTTGGGGGCGCGGATCTCGGTGTCCCCGAGGGCGCCGAGGATGCGGGATTCGCGCTGGATGACGGTGTTGCTGGCGGTGCGCAGATGCTTGGGCCCACGCCGCAGCACGTAGTCGCGGCCCCCGCGCCGGAAGCGCAGCATGATGTTCTGGGTGCCGCCGCCGAGCGGCTTCACCTCCTCGAACTCGCCGCCGGGCAAGCCCTGCTCCTCCATCCACTTTCCGACGATGGCGAAATCGACGACGTCACGATCCACTTCGGACGGCTGCGCAACAGACATGCCGACCATTGTGCCGTAGTCGCCCGGACAAACTGAAGGCGTGTGCCAGCAGTAGTGGCGGTCGACTCGTTCACGCAGGTCGGAGCACGGTGTTTCGACACGGCAGGCGTAATGTGCTGGGTCAAATGCGCACGCTGTTGATCGATAACTACGACTCGTTCACCTACAACCTGTATCAGCTGATCAGCCGGGTGAACGGGGGCGAACCCGTGGTCGTGCGCAATGACGAGGTGCGGTCGATCGACGAGCTCGGGCTCGAACGATTCGACAACATCGTCATCTCCCCCGGTCCGGGCAGGCCGGATGTCCCCCGCGATTTCGGCATCTCGGCGGCACTCATCGCCGAGTCCGAGCTCCCTTTGCTGGGCGTATGCCTGGGCCATCAGGGCATCGTGATCGCGGCGGGCGGTGAGGTGGTCACCGCGCCGCAGGCACGGCACGGGTATCCGGATCTGATCAGCCATGACCGGCGCGGGCTGTTCGCCGATGTGCCGCAGGGGTTCTCGGCAGTGCGCTATCACTCGTTGTGTGCCGCGCAGCCGGTCCCGGCGGCCCTGGAGGTCACGGCCACCGCCCCCGATGGCGTCATCATGGGCGTGCGCCACCGCACCCGCCCGCAGTGGGGCGTGCAGTTCCATCCGGAGTCCGTCTCCAGCGAGCGGGGTGAACAGCTGCTGCGCAATTTCGCCACGCTGACCGCCGAATACCATCGGGGACAGGGCGTCTCCCTGCCGTCCGAGCGAACGCCCCTGGCGCACAGTGCGATCGAGGCCGAGCCCGCGCGCCCGGTCGACGCATCCGTTCACTACCTCGTCGAGCGGACCGTCGTGGAGCGCGCGGTCGACGCCGAGGCCGTCTTCGACGCCCTCTACGCCGATTCCCGCCATGCCTTCTGGCTCGACAGCGAACACGTGGAGCCGGGCCTGGACCGCTTCTCGTTCCTGGGTGACGCGTCGGGCCCGCTGGCCGAGGTGGTCGGCTACCGGGTGGGCAGCGGCCACGTGGACGTCGAGTCCGCGGCCGGGAGACGCACGGTCCCGGGCAGCGTGCTCGACTACCTGTCGACCGAGCTGCGCCGCCGCCGGATCGACTTCCCGGACGTGCCTTTCGATTTCGCGGGCGGCTACGTCGGCTACCTCGGGTACGAGATGAAGGCCGACTGTGGGGCCGCCGCGCCGCACCGCTCCCCCACCCCCGACGCCCAGTGGATCTTCGCCGACCGCCTGATCGTGGTGGACCACGAAGCGGGCCGCACCCACCTGCTGGCCCTCGCCGAACCCGAGAACACCGCCGCCGCCCGGGACTGGCTCGCCGCCACCCGCGCCGTCGTGGAAACCCTTCCGACATGGGAGAATCCGCCGCTGCTGGAGCTGCGCGCCGAGGAGGCGACGGTCGCGCCGCTGCTGACCCGGGGCCGCGCCCGCTATCTGGCCGATGTCGCCGCCTGCCAGGAGCAGTTGCACGCGGGCGAGTCGTACGAAATCTGCATCACCGACAGCGCGTATCCGCCGGGCGAAGCCGACGGCCTGACCGTGTATCGCACACTGCGCCGCTGCAATCCGGCCCCGTACGCGGCCTTCCTGCGCTTCGCGGACCTGGAGGTCGCCTGCTCCTCCCCCGAGCGCTTCCTCAAGGTGGACCGGTGCCGGACCGTGGAGAGCAAGCCGATCAAGGGCACCGCGAAGCGCGGCCACACACCCGCCGAGGACGCGGAGATCGCCGCGGACCTGGCCCGCGACCCGAAGACCCGCGCCGAGAACCTGATGATCGTGGACCTGCTCCGCAATGACCTGGGCCGGGTCTGCGAAGTCGATTCGGTGCACGTGCCCGAGCTGATGGCCGTCGAGACGTACACGACGCTGCACCAACTGGTCTCGACCGTCCGCGGCAGGCTGCGCCCCGAGCTGGATGTCGTCGATTGCCTGCGCGCCTGTTTTCCGGGCGGCTCCATGACCGGCGCGCCGAAGCTGCGCACCCTGGAGATCATCGACGCCCTCGAAACCGAGGCCCGCGGCGTCTATTCGGGCACGATCGGCTTCCTGGGCCTGGGCGGCACGGCCGATCTGAACATCGTCATCCGCAGCGCGGTCCGCTACGACGGCCGGTGGCGGATCGGCGCGGGCGGCGCGGTGGTGCTGGATTCCGATCCCGAGGGCGAGTACCACGAGATGGTGTGGAAGGCCGCGGCCGCGCTGCGCGCCCTGCCCGGCCTGGGCGTCCCGCCGCGCGCTCCGCTCCCCCTGTCCTGACCGCCGCGGTCACCTCACTTGCGGCGGCGGGACTTGTCCTGCGGCGGTTCGGGTTCCGGATTGTCGCGGCCGCCGGTGAGGCGACCCAACAGGGAGACGCCGGGCAGCTTGTCGAGTCGCTCGATGATGTCCTCGCCGAGCGCCGTGACCGACTCCAGCCGGGTCAGGACGCGGTCGTAGGCGATGAAGGCCGGTTCGGCCAGGGCGAGGGTGCGGTCGAGCCGGTCGATGGTCGAGTTGAGGCGTTCGACCGCGGTGGTGAGGCTCTGGATGAGGTCGGGCAGCTGCGCCGCGAGCTGGATGGAGGCGGGCGGCAGCCGGACCGCGGTGTCGAACGCGGTCGAGGCGGTGACCTGCGCCGAGTCCAGGGCCAGCCCGGCGGCGTTCTGGGCGGCCTCGACGGCGGCCTGCGCGGCGGCCAGGATGTCGCCGGCCGTCGGCACCCGCGAGCCGGCGCCCTTGCCGCGCGGGGCGGGGTTCTGCTGGTCGCTCCCCTTGGGGTTGGTCATCCCTCTACTGTGCCGCACGATTTCCGGATCGGCCGTAAGGGCGGGCGTGCGGTTTCCCCGGTGGCCGGTGGCCGTTTTTGTCGGTGACTCATGGCATAGTGCCACCACGATGAAACTGACCAAGGGTGAGCGAACGACGGTTCCGACATCGCTTCTGACGGTTGTGCTTTCGTGGCGGTCGTCGCATGCGGTGCGGGCGCAGGCCGTCCTGGTGGCGGAGCACGGCCGGGCCCGGTCCGACCGCGATTTCGTCTGGTTCGACGCGCCCCGCCACGTCTCGCAGGCGGTGACACTGGATCGCGAGCCCGCGGCGGGGACCGCCCGGCTGTCGGTGTCGCTCCCGCGAACCGGGCCGGAGGTGGCCGGGATCGTGATCATCGGCGCGGTCGCGGACGCCGAGGATGCCGGCCGGGGTTTCGCCGGGGTCGAAGGGCTGCGGCTCACCGTGTTCGACCACGACAGTCCGGCGGTCTCCTACGAGGTGGACGCGCCGCAGCCGGCGGCGGCTTTGGTGCTGGGCGAGTTCACGCGCGCCGACGGCACGTGGGAGTTCCACGCGCTGGCCGACCCCGGAGTCAGCCTGGCCGGGCTGGTGCGCGAGTTCGGCATCCGGATCGATCCCGCGCGTGGCGTCGAGGCCGCACCGCGGCGCACCCCGCCGCCCTCGGATCCCGAACGGGCGGACTGGCATCCGGACCCGCGCGATCCGGCCCGCCTGCGCTGGTGGGACGGCGGCACCTGGACCGCCTCGACCCGCCCGGTCCCGGTGCGGGACGCCCGCCACTGCCCACGCTGCGGCGCACCCCGCCGGGGCCTGCTGAGCGCGGCCGCGGGACTGTTCGGAGCGACCCCGCTGTGCCGTGAATGCGGCACGGAGACAGCCGAATACCTGCGCGACTGGCGGCCCCGGGCCGAACGGGTCCTGCGCGCCGGCGGCGACTGGGAGTCGATGTGGTCGGATCTGCGGTTCCAGCGCATCGACCGGGCCGCGGCCCTGGACCTGTTGCGCCCGGCCGCCTCCGAGCATCTGGAACGCGTGGTCGCCTTCGCCCTCGCCGACGGCGTGGTCGAGCAGTCCACCCTCGACGACTTCGACGACACCGCCGCCGAACTGTCCCTGTCCGGCCCGCTGGTGGAGGATCTGCGCCGCCGCCTGCACCGCGCCCGCCTGCTCACCCGGCTGCGCTCCGGGGAACTCCCGCACCAGCCCGCCACCGGCCTGCACCTGGACCCCGACGAGCGCGTCCACCTGAACCTGCCCGCCGTCCACGTCCGCCAGCTGGCCCGCGGCCCCAAACGCACCGAGGGCCGCCTGATCGTCAGCAACCGCAAACTCCGTTTCACCGGCCCCGACACCGGCATCGAGATGCCCTGGGCCCGAGTGGTTTCGGTGACCCCCGCCGCCGGGCGGATCGAGATCTCGGCCACCTCGGCGCGCGGCGGCGCGATTCTCGAGCTCGCCGATCCGGACTACGCGGCCGCCGCCATGGAGGGCGCGCTCCGAGTGGCCAAACGCCTGGCCCTCACCCCCGGTCGCCGCGACACCCGTTCGGTTCCACCGGATGTCAAGGCCGTGGTGTGGCAGCGCGACGGCGGCAAGTGCGTCGAGTGCGGCGACACCCATTACCTGGAATTCGACCACATCATCCCGATCAGCCGCGGTGGTGCGACCAGCCCCGCCAACCTGCAGATCCTGTGCCGCGCCTGCAATCGCACCAAGGGCGCGCACATCTGAGCCCGGCACCCAAGCGCACCACCCCGCGACAGCGCACCGAATGTGGGTAATCGTGTTGAGCACCATCCCTTGTGGTTCTAGCGTCCGAGACGAGCAGATCGAGAAAGGGGAGTCGACATGCAGGTAGCAGTGGTGGGCGGTACCGGAACCCTCGGCGCGCCGGTGGTCCGTGAGCTGGCGGCCCGGGGCCACACCGTGCGGGTGCTGAGCCGGTCCGCACCGGCCGACCCGGTGCCGGGGACCGAGCATCACGCGGTCGACCTGGTGACCGGAGCGGGCCTGGACGCGGCGCTCGAGGGCGTCTACGCGGTGGTCGACGCCGGTAATCATCGTGGCCCGCGCAGCGCCCGCACCATGGTCGAGGGCGTGCGCGCCCTGCTGGCCGCCGAGCAGCGCGCGAAGGTCGGCCATCACGTGGAGATCTCCATCGTCGGCTGCGAGCGGGTCCCGTTCGCCTACTACCGGACGAAGGTCGCCCAGGAGCGGGCCGTCACGCAGGGCCCGATCCCGTGGAGCCTGTTGCGCGCCACCCAGTTCCACGAGCTCATCGACGAACTGCTGGGCGGCGGCGCCAAGTTCCGGATCGCGCCGCACAGCGCCATGCGTTTCCAGCCGGTCGACGTGACCGCGGTGGCGGGCCGGCTCGCCGACGCGGTGGAGGCCAGGCCGTCGGGCCGGGTCCGCGATGTCGGCGGCCCGGTCGTGCAGACCCTGGCCGAGCTCGCCGAACTCCGCCGCCGAACCCTCGGCCAGGCCCTACTGCCCTTCCCGGTGCCGCCCCTCGGCCGGGCGATCCGGCGGGTGCGCGACGCCGCGCTGTGCCTCGACCCCGATGGCGAGGCAGTGTCTTTCGACTATGCCGAGTGGCTGCGCCGCCGGTACGCGAAGCCGGTCAGCGCTTGACCCGCAGAACCGTTGGTTCCGCGCAGAATTGGGCCGTGGCCTGGTCGGGGCTGAGACCCGTGCGGGCCAACCCGCCGGTGTCGACGACCGTGCATTCGCTGCCGCCGACGTGACCGGTGCCGTCGTCGAGGAAGTGGACCTCGACGGTGACGAGCGGGTGCAGGACGGCGGCGTCGAAGGTCCAGAACTGGATGTTCCACAGTTCGTAGGAGTCGCGCGCGGTGATGACGGTGTAGCCCGCGGCGGAGGTGTCGATGCCGATTCCGGCGAGTTCGCCGGAGCGCTGAAGCTTGCCGTCGGGCGCCGCGTGGTAGATGACGTACCGGATATTGGCGGTGGCGGCCATGACCGGGATGATCAGCTCGTCACGCCCGTCGTTGTCGACGTCGCGCAGGCGCGGTTCGGTAGTGCCGACGGCCGGTTCGGTCAGGGTCTGGAGGGTGACGCCCTCGGGGTCCAGCGTCGTGACGGTGACCGCGCTCTGCTGCCCGTGGCCGTGGTGGCGGACCTCGAAGGTGAGTCCGGCGCTGTCGTGTGACTGCAGGTAGCAGTCGGGAGGCGTTGCGGCGGAACCGATATCGCCGCACGGCTGTAGCCCGGAGACGGGGGCGGGCGGGTCGGTGGCCGCGATGTCGCGGGGAGCACTGGGTTGCGGGTCGAGGTTGCCCGCCATGGGCGCGTCGGGGCGGGCACAGGCGGCCAGTGCCAGTGTCGCGGCGGCGACCAGGGCGCCGGCCGCGAGATTCCTCCCCATGACAGTGAGGATAGCGACGAATCGCCCACTCACCCGCACGGCGACGGGGTACGGAAACATCCATACGACATCATGTGCACACCTGCGCACCTATTGGCTTATAGTGGCGTCATGCTCGTCGTGCTGCGCCACCCCCAGTTCCGCAAGCTGTTCACCGCCCAGGTCGTCGCCCTGGTCGGTACCGGCCTGCTGACCGTCGCGCTGGGCCTGCTCGCCTACGAGGTGGCGGGCGGCCAGGCGGGGGCGGTGCTGGGGACCGCGCTGGCCATCAAGATGGTGGCGTATGTCGCTGTGGCGCCGGTGATCTCGGCGCTCACCGCGCGGCTGCCGCGCCGCCTGGTGCTGGTGTCGGCGGACGCGGTGCGGGCCGCAATCGCGCTCATGCTGCCGTTCGTCACCCACACCTGGCAGATCTACGTGCTGATCGCGCTGCTGCAGTCGGCCTCGGCGACCTTCACCCCGGCCTTCCAGTCGCTGATCCCGTCGATCCTGGTCGACGAGGAGGACTACACGCACGGCCTGTCCCTGTCGCGGCTGGCCTACGACCTGGAGTCGCTGCTCAGCCCGATGCTGGCCGCCGCCCTGTTGACGGTGATCAGCTACCACTCGCTGTTCGTCGGCACCGCCGCCGGCTTCGTGGCGTCGGCGCTGCTGGTGGTGACCACCCGGCTCCCCCGTCTGGACCCGGCCGACCACTCGGCCCCGCTGCTGGAGCGCATCACCGCGGGCGCGCGCATCATGATGAACCGCCCGGTGCTGCGCGGCCTGCTGGCCCTGAACATGGTGGTGGCGGCGGCCTCGTCGCTGGTCATCGTGAACACCGTGGTGTACGTGCGCGACCAGCTCGACGGCTCCAATACCGGTGTGGCACTCGCGCTGGCCTGCTTCGGGTTCGGATCGATGGCGGTGGCCCTGTCGACCCCGCGACTGCTGACGATCCTCCCCGACCGCCGATTCATGCTGACCGGCAGCGCGTTACTGCCGCTGGGCCTGATCGCCGCGTCCCTGCCGCCGCTGCTCCCCCGCACCGCCGGCGCGGTCGTGCTGGCTCTGACCTGGCTGTTGCTCGGCGCGGGCACCTCGATGATCAGTACCCCGTCGGCCCGCCTGCTGCGCGCCCAGACCCAACTCTCCGATCGCACAGCCGTTTTCACCGCCCAGTTCTCGCTGTCGCACGCCTGCTTCCTGGTGACCTATCCGATCGCGGGCAAGCTGGGCGCGCTGGCGGGTCTGCCGACCACGGCCATCGTGCTGGCCGCGCTCGCTACACTGGCAGCGACGACCGCGGCGCGGGTCTGGCCCGCGTCCGTCCCCGCCGACATCGAGGCGGTGCCCGCGGCAGGAAGGTGATCAGGTGACCAAGGCCGAATCGCCGCCCGCCGCCACTCCCAGCCTCACCCATCCGGTCGCACCGGACGAGGCCCGGCTGGACGTGGCCACCGAGACCTTCCGCATGCTCTCCGATCCGACCCGCCTGCACATCCTGTGGATCCTGGCCGCCGCCGAGGCCGATGTCTCCGCGCTCACCGAGGCCTGCGGCGCGTCCCGGACCGCGGTCAGCCAGCATCTGGCGAAGCTGCGCTTCACGGGCATGGTCGACACCCGCCGCGAGGGCCGACGCATCATCTACCGGATTCGCGACGGCCACCTGGCCCGTCTGGTCCGCGAGGGCCTCAATCACGCCGATCACGTCGTGACCGGCGAACCCTCCCACGAGTAACCATCCCCCGGACCTGCGCTCCTGGTCAGTGGGACGTGGTATCGCCGTGTACCCGCATTCGCCGCGACGATATGCCTATTCGAAATATCGCCGGACGAATAGTGAGAGGTCGCGCGCATGCATCCCGAGCAGGGCAGCCCATTCGATGTCATCATCATCGGGGCCGGATTCGCCGGACTGTACGGCGTCCACCAGGCGGCGAAGGCCGGATTGAACGTGCTCGGCCTGGAGGCCGGCGAGGGCGTGGGCGGCACCTGGTTCTGGAACCGCTATCCGGGCGCGCGCTGTGACGTGGAGAGCGTCGACTACTCGTACTCGTTCGACGAGGACCTGCAGCAGAGCTGGACCTGGACCGAGCGGTTCGCCGCGCAGCCGGAGATCCTCGACTACATCAATCACGTGGCCGACCGCTTCGAGCTGAAGCGCCACTACCGCTTCGGCCAGCGCGTGATCGGCGCGAGCTTCGACGACGCCGCCGCCGTGTGGACGGTGCGCACCGAGCGTGGCGACGAATTCCGTTCGCAGTTCGTGATTTTCGCGACCGGCTGCCTGTCCGCGCCGATCAAGCCGAACATCCCCGGCATCGAATCCTTCGCCGGCGAGGAGCTGTTCACCGCGCAGTGGCCCGAGCAGGGCGTGTCCTTCGAGGGCAAGCGGGTCGGCGTGATCGGCACCGGTTCGTCGGGCATCCAGGTGTCGCCGATCATCGCGCGGGAGGCGCAGGCGCTCACCGTGTTCCAGCGTTCGGCCAACTTCAGCGTCCCGGTCCCGAATCGCCCCTGGACCGAGCAGGAGCAGACCGATATCCGCGCCACCTACCGGCAGCGCCGCGAGAAGTCGTACTACGCGGGCGCGGCCACCCCGCACGCCTCGCTGGAGACCAAGGCCCTGGACATGAGCGCCGCGGATCGGGCCACGGCCATGGAGGACCGTTGGAACGGCGGCGGCGTGCTGTTCAACAAGGTCTTCCCGGATCAGAACAGCGATATCCGCGCCAATGAGCTGGTCCGCGAGTTCGCGGTCGCGAAGATCCGCGCCAAGGTCGACGATCAGGCCGTCGCCGACGACCTGATCCCCTCCGACCACCCGATCGGCACCAAGCGCATCTGCACCGATTCGGGCTACTACGAGATGTTCAACCGGCCCAATGTGTCGCTGGTGAACCTGCGTCGCGAGGCGATCGAGGAGGTCACCCCGACCGGTATCCGCACCGCGGACCAGTTCATCGAGCTCGACACCCTGGTCTACGCCACCGGTTTCGACGCCATGACCGGCGCGCTGCTGCGCATCGACCTGCACGGCGCGGGCGACGCCCGCCTGGGCGACCTGTGGGCCGACGGCCCGGTCACCTACCTGGGCTTCGGCATCCCCGGCTTCCCGAATATGTTCAGCATCAACAGTGTCGGCACCCCGTCGGTGATGGCGAACATGGTGCTGCACTCCGAGCAGCAGCTGGACTGGGTGCTGGCGCTGGTGCAGCACTGCCGCGCCAACGGCATCCGCACCGCGGCGGCGCGGTCGGAGGCGGCGGTCAAGTGGACCGATCACCTGCTGGAGGTCGCCGAGGGCACGCTGTTCGTGAAGGCCAACTCCTGGTACATGGGCGCGAACGTGGAGGGCAAGAAGCGCGTGTTCATGCCCTACATCGGCGGTTTCGGCAACTACCGCCGCTACTGCGACGACGAGCGCGACAACGGCTACCCGAACTTCGAGCTGACCGCGTAATCGGCTGAGGAGACCGGCTTGCTTCCCTGGGAAGCAAGCCGGTTTCGTCGTATCGGGCGCGGTTTCAGGCGGGCAGTCCCAAGCCCGCCGCCAGTACCGGCCACGACTGCTTCACCGCTTCCTGCCAGTAGCCCCACGAGTGGGTGCCGGTGAGCGTGAAGTAGCAGGTGGCGGGGATGCCGAGCCATTCGAGCCGCGCCGCGAGATGGTGGCTGCAATAGTCGGTGGCCGCTTCGATGCTGCCGCCTACGGTCACCTGGTTGAACCAGCCGTCGAGGCCGGGCAGGGTGTGCGGGCCGCCTGGCAGATCCCACTGTCCCGGTACCCCGGATCCACTGGAGATGAACAGGTTCAGGCCGCGCAGCTGATCGGCGTGCAGGAAGGGATCATTGGCCGCCCACTCGGGATCACCCGCGGGCCCGTACATATTGGCCGGGTCGCCGCCGCCCTTCTCCACCACGGTGCGCACGAAATGATGGCCCAGCGGGTCACTGATCTGGGCGCAGCCGCTGTAGGACGCGACCGATCGATACAGACCGGGTGCGGCGATGGCCAGTTGCAGCACCGAGGTGCCCGCCATGGACAGGCCCGCGATCGCGTTGCGCCCGTTGCCGTTCAGTTCCCGGTCCACGACCGGCGGCAGTTCCTGGGTGAGGAAGGTCCGCCATTTGTTCACGCCCAGAACGGGATCGGGCGCGCGCCAGTCGGTGTAGTAGGTGTAGTCGCCGCCGATCGGCGCCACCACGGTGACGTTCTTGCCGGCGAGGAAGTCCATCGCGTCGGTCGCGGTCTGCCAGTTCACCGCGCCGACGCCGCCGCCCGCGCCGCCGAGCAGGTAGAGCACGGGGACGGGCTGCGAGGTGTCGGCGGCGCGCTGCACTTCGACCTGGATGTCGCGGCCCATGGCGTCGGAATGGACCCACAGCGTCTGGAGGCGCCCGTCGCCGGTGTCGGGTTCGGCGGCGGCGGTGACCGCGGCGGTCGTGAGCAGGAGGGTTGCGGCCACGGCGGATAGTGCGCTGACCAGGGCATTTGTCGATCGCACGGTGTCTCCTTCGGCGATGGAACTATGCCTGAGGGTACGATTCCGCGCCGCCGGTCAGGGCCGGATTCCGCCCCCGGTGACCGCACTGTGGCCGTCCCGCGACCACCCCCGGACACGACGAAACCGGCTCGCTTCCCCTAGCGGCGCGCCGGTTTCGTCGTCTCCGATCAGGCGGGCAGGCCCAGACCGGATGCCAGGACCGGCCACGACTTCTTCAGCGCGTCCTCCCAGTACCCCCAGGAGTGGGTGCCGGTGGGCGTGAAGTCGTAGGTGGCCGGAATGCCGAGGCCGTCGAGCTTGGCCTTCAGGTTGTGGGTGCAGTAGTTGGTGGCGGCCTCGAGCCCGCCGCCGATGGCGAGCTGGTTGATCAGGCCGCCCGCGCCGGGCTGGGTGTGCGGGCCGTCGAGGGTGTCCCATTCGCCCGGCAGGCCGGATCCGCTGGAGATGAACAGGTCCAGGCCGCGCAGCTGATCGGCGTGCAGGTAGGGATCATTGGCGGCCCATTCCGGATCGCCCTGGGGGCCGTACATGTTCTTGCTGTCACCGCCGCCCGCGGCGACGACCATATTGACGAAGTTGTAGCCGAGCGGGTCGCTGATCTGGGCGCAACCACTGTAGGCGGCCACCGATCTGTACAGGCCCGGCGCGGCGATGGGCAGCTGCAACACCGAGGTGCCCGCCATGGACAGACCCGCGATGGCATTGCGCCCGTTGGCGTTCAAGGCCGCGTCGATGAGCGGGGGCAGCTCCTCGGTGAGGAACGTCTGCCACTTGTTCACGCCCAGTGTGGGATCCGGGTCGCGCCAGTCGGTGTAGTAGCTGAACGCGCCGCCGACCGGCTGCACCACATTGACGTCTTTGTCGGACAGGAAGTTCAGGACGTCGGTCCGCTTCCGCCAGGTCGCGGAGTCGGTGCCGCCGCCCGCGCCATTGAGCAGGTACAGCACCGGGGTGGGCCCCGAGGTGTCGGCGGCCCGTTGCACGTCGACCTGGATGTTCTTGTCCATGGCGGCCGAATAGACCTGCAACGTGAGGTTCCGCGCATCGACGGGCTTGCTGGAGACGATGCGGGAGCCGTCGGCGGAGGCCCCGGCGTAGTCCACCGAGGCGACCGGGTCGGCCCACGCGGTACCCGCGGCCATTGGTAGCAAGACGGTTGCGGTCAAGGCGAGCACTCCACTGCCCCAGATCTTCGTTGAACGCACGCTTTCTCCTTCGGCAGTGTTTTCCAGCTTGTTACTACTCAGCGCATCACATTGCCGATCCCCTCTAAGTAATTGCTGGCTCGAAACTGAGTGGCGGCTGAGAACCCCGGTCAGCGGCTGTCAGCGCACTGTCGGTGCGCTGTCAGCGCCGGTCGGCATCGTCATGGACATGACACAGACCACTACTTCCGACGCCGCCCTGACCGCCTTCGTCGAGGCCACGGCCGCGCGGTACGACCTGCCGGGCATCGCCGTCGGTATCTGGACAGGCGGCCGTGAGATCCATGCCACGGTCGGCGTGACCAGCACCGAGAACCCGGTTCCGGTGACCGAGCACACTGTGTTCGCGATCGGATCGACGTCCAAGACCTTCACCGCCACCGCGCTGCTGCGCCTGGTCGCCGACGGACGGGTCGACCTGGACGCCCCGGTCCGCACCTACGTTCCCGAGCTCGAACTGCTCGACGAGCACACCGCCGCCACCGTCACCGTCGCGCAGCTGCTCAACCACACCGCCGGGTTCGAGTGGAACCTGATCAACGACACCGGCGAGGGCGTGGACGGGCTGGCCGCGTTCGTGGCGTCACTGGCCGAGCTGCCGCTGCTCGGCGCGCCCGGTGAGCGCGCGTCCTACAGTCAGGCCGGTTTCAATCTGCTGGGCCGCGTCATCGAGAACGTGACCGGGGAGCCGTTCGAAAAGGTCGTCGCCGACACCGTTTTCGCGCCGGTCGGGCTGACCGAGAGCCACTACTTCCCGGGCGACATCATGACCCGCCGTTTCGCGGCCGGACACGAACGCCAGGAGGACGGGGCACTCGAGGTGGCGCGGGTCTGGAAGGGCACCCGCGCCAACAATCCCGGCGGCGGCATCGGCACCACGGTGTCGGATCTGTTGCGCTGGGGCCGATTCCACCTCGGCGACGGCCGCGGCGCGGACGGCGAGACCGTGCTGCCCACCGATCTGCTGCGCGCCATGCGGGAGCCGACCGTCACGCTGCGCAACAGCACCCTGGCCGACGCGTTCGGCCTGTGCTGGATGCTGCGCGATGTGGACGGGGTGCGGATGGCCGGGCACGGCGGTTCCGGCTTCGGCCAGTTCGCGGACTTCCAGCTGGTGCCGGAGCGCGATTTCGCGATCGTGGTGCTCTCCAATGCCAGCCCGGACGGCATTCCCGCCAACCAGGCCATCGTCCGCTGGGCGTTGGAGCACTACCTGGGCGTGATCGACCAGGACCCGGAGCCGGTGCCGTTCGACGCCACCCGCGTCCCGGAGCTGTCCGGCGTGTACGACATCGACGCCATGACCATGACCTGCTACGCCGAAGGCGATCAGCTGTACCTGGACTGCAAGGTCAAGCCGGAGATCCGGGCCGCCGGGGGCGCGGAGATCCCGCAGGATCACCCGCCGTTCCCGTTCGGCATCCTGCCGGGCGACGGGGACGACTATGTGATCACCGCGGGGTCCTTCGAGGGTCAACGCGGGTTCTTCAGCCGGGACGCCGACGGGGAGATCATCGGTGTGGATCTGGCCGGGCGACTGTTCGGCAGACTGTCCTGAGCGGCACGCATCGGCAGCGCCGGCCCTTTCCGGGTCGGCGCTGTCGTCGGGTCAGCCCGCCGCCCGCGTCAAGCGGCCCAAGGCTTCCGGCCTGGAGAGATCGGCCCCGAGGCGATACGCGCGGTCGTACGCGTCCGCACCGAGACGCTCGGTGAGAGCGGCGACGAGCGTGGTCAGCTCGGGTTCTCCGTGGTCGAAGACGCCGCGGATGACCTCGCTGAGGCCGAGGGCCGTGGCGGCCGCCGCGGGATCATTCTCCAGGAGAAGGAGTTTCGCGAGAAGCTCTGCGGCCTGGGCCTGCGCGTGCGCGGTGAGGGCGGAGTCGCCGTGAACGAACGAGCCGTCGATCACCCGAGGGAGCAGCGCACGGGCGGACCCGACGTCCGCTCCCGAGACGTGATTCCGCAGCCGCGCGACCGCTATCTGGTTGGCCGCCATGGATTCCGGGTACGGCAGGTGACGAATCCGCTGTTCGACCCGCTCCAGATCGCGGCCGGACAGGTTGAGATCGCCTGTGCGCCGGTGCAATTCGGCACTGGCGAAGAGCATCACGGCGCTCAGCCGAGCCAGGCCCCGATCGGCGGCGAGTCGTTGCGCGGCCTCGATATCGCGGGCGGCCTCGGCGAGCTCGCCGCCGCGCATCCGCTCTTCGGCAAGGGCGGTGCGGGCGGCGGCGATATCGTCCTCGGTCCCGAGTTCGGACGCCAGGGTGACCGCGCGGGCGTAGTCGGCGAGGGCCCGATCGTGCTCGCCCGCCACCGCGTGGGCGCGTCCGTCCGCGAGCAGGGCCATGCCCAGGCCCCAGCGATCACCGACGATCTCGAAGCCCCGCAATGCTTCTCGCCGGGCCTCGACTCCTTCCGAGAGCCGCCCCTTCCCGGTCAGGGCGATGTCGCGGGCGAACTGGGCGCTGGCCCGCACCCACGGATCCGGCCAGGTCATGGCCTGCTTCAGCTGACGTTCGGCGAGTTTCTCGTCCTCGGCGCGGGCGGCCAGCAACGCGGTCCACAGTGGAACGGCGGGATGGAATTCCAGCCCACCGGCTGCCACGCACTCCTCGATCAGCGTCGACAGCGAGCTTCCGGCGGGCGGGGCTCCCGCCATCAGGGCGATGACCCGGAACGCGGCGCGCGCCGATTCCGGCAACTGGTCCGCGAGGCCCAGGATTCCGGTCAGCGAGCTCTCGAACTGGGTGCTCATCCCCCGGATCCCCCAGTACCAGAACAGGGCGCGCACCAGTCGCGACGCGATCTCCGGCGACGCCGGTTCGCCCAGCGCGGTGCGCAACGCGGCGGCCAGGTTGGCGTGTTCGGCGTCGAAAAGGGCGATGGCGGCGAGCTGTTCGGTGCCGCGCAGGTGGGGTTCGGCCTGTTCGGCGAGGGTCAGGTAGTAGTCGGTGAACGGCTCGGTGAGGTGGTCGGGTGAGGACGCGAGCCGGTCGGCGGCGTAGGCGCGGATGGTCTCCAGCATGCGGTAGCGCGGCGGATCGTCGGAGCTGACGGTGACGAGGGACTTCTCGACGAGCGCGTCCAGGAGGTAGAGCAGGTCGGCGGCCGGGAGGTCCTCGTCGCCGCAGATGATCTCGACGGCTTCCGCGGTCGCGCCGCCGGGGAACGCGGAAAGCCTTCGGGCCAGGATCCTTTCGGGTTCTTCGAGAAGATCCCAGCTCCATTCGACCAGGGCGAGCAGGGTGCGCTGGCGGGGCAGGGCGGTCCGGCTGCCGGAGGTGAGCAGCCGGAAGCGGTCGCCGAGCCGCCGGGCCACCTGGTCGACGCTCATGGCGCGCAGTTTCGCGGCGGCCAGTTCCAGGGCCAGCGGGAGGCCGTCGAGCCGGCGGCAGATCTCCACCACCGGTGCGACGGTGTCGTCGTCGAGCGCGAAGCCGGGACGGATGGCGGCGGCGCGTTCGACGAAGAGCCGCACCGACGAGGAGTGTTGGGCCGCAGCGGAATCCGCGGTCTCGGCGGGCACGTCGAGCGGACCCAGGTGGCACAGCGTCTCGCCGGTGATGGCGAGGGGTTCGCGGCTGGTGGCGAGCACCCGCAGTTGCGGCAGCCGGTCCAGCAGTGTCTCGGCGAGCCCGGCGGCGGCCGCGATGACGTGCTCGCAGTTGTCGAGCACCAGTACCGCGGGCCCGATGTCGAGGAGTTCGGCCAGTCGGCCGGCCTTGTCGGGGCGTTCGGCGGCAGCACTGTCGAGTGCGCCCGCGACGGCGTCGGCGAGCTGGTCGGGTGCGCCCAGTTCGGCCAGCGGGACGAAGAACACCGCGCCGGTGTCGTGGCGGTCCATGGCCTCGAGCGCGAGGCGGGTCTTGCCCGCGCCGCCGGGTCCCACGATGGTGACCAGCCGTGAATCCGCCAGCAGCCCGGCCACTTCCGCGATCTCCGGTTCGCGGCCGACGAATCCGGTGAGGCGGACCGGGAGGTTCCGGGTCGCGGCTTCCCTTCGCGGGGAGAGGCTTTCGAGTTCACCGCGCAGCAGGGCCAGGTGGGTTTCGCGCAGGATCGCCGACGGGTCGATGCCCAGTTCCTCGTCGAGCCGGGCCCGGGTCTCCTCGTAGGCCGCCAGCGCGTCGGACTGCCGTCCGGCCGCGGCCAGGGCCCGCATGCGCAGGGCGGCGAGCCGTTCCCCGAGCGGATTGTCGGAGGCCGCGACCTCGAGGTCGGTGAGCACCTCGGCATGGCGGCCCACCCGCAGGTCCGCCTCGAAGCGGTCCTCGAGGGCGGCGGCTCGCAGATCGTCGAGCCGGGTCGCGGCGGCCTGCGCGAAGCGGGCGTCCAGAACGTCACCGAGGGCGGGCCCCCGCCACAGCTCGAGCGCCTCGCCCAGCAGGCGGGCCGCCGGTTCGCCGCGGCCCGCGGCCAGTTCCTGCCGTCCGCGCCGCACCAGATCCTCGAACTGATCGGCGTCCACGCTCACCCCGGGCAGCCGGTAGCCGCCGGGCCCGAATTCGACGGTGCCCACATCACGCAGGGCCTTGCGCAGCCGCGACACCAGCGCCTGCAGCGCGCCCGACGCCTCGGCGGGCGGCTCCTCACCCCAGAGTCCGTCGACGAGCGCGGAGACCGATACGTCGCGCCCCGACTCCAGCGCCAATCGCGCCGCCAGCATTCGCACCCGGACGCCGGGGATCTCGACCCGGGTCCCGTCCTCCGCATGGACCCGAACCGGTCCGAGCACACTCACCTGCACCCGGCGAGTCTTCCAGACGCACCGGCCGGGCACCCGTGTCCGATCGCGGCGGGGCACCGCCGTTTACCCCGGAGGTAATCGACTCCGGCCGCCGCGCCGGGCACAGTCGATTCCATGACCGACATCTCCGCCGACCCGATCGGCCCCCAGTTGTTCGCCACCATGCCGTTCACCGAGGGTCTCGGCGTGCAGGTTCTCGACTGCGGCCCGGAACTCGTGCGCAGCCGGCTGCCTTGGCGCGAGAACCTGTGCACGCTGGGCGGTTCCCTGCACGGCGGCGCGCTGATGGCGCTGGCCGACGCCACCGCCGCGGTGTGCGCGTACCTGAATCTCCCGGCGGGCAAGCAGGGTACGACCACCGTGGAGTCGAAGACGAACTTCGTGCGTGCCCTGCGGTCGGGTCACGCGACCGCCACCGCGACGCCGCTGCACACCGGTCGGAGCTTCATCGTCGTGGAGACCGAGATCCGTGATGACGCGGGCGCTCTCGTCGCCAAGGTGACCCAGACCCAGGCGGTGCTCTAGCCCGGCGTTCGACGCGATGCCCCCAAAGTTGCGGTCGTTCCAAACGGAACGACCCCCAAAAAAGTTATTGACCGCCAAAAGGGGACCCACGGTATATAATAAAAACCGCCCCCAACAC
>NZ_JBEXXC010000023.1:0-75731 GCF_040630175.1 Nocardia sp. NPDC005825 | reverse complement strand
GAACTGCTCGAAACCGCTCGGGAATGGAGCAAAAGGCCAGTCCGCCGCTCATGAGTTTGCCGCCGAGCAGTTCCGCGAACGCCCTGTAATGCCGCGACCCGGGCGTTCCGAACCGGCCAGGGGCGCCATGTGGAAGATCAACCGACCGTAGCGATCCGGGTCGGCCGAACGTCCGCAACTGCCGAGTTGAGAAGGGACGCCGGGCAGCCCGTTGCTCGGTGGGCCGCTAGTGTGGCGGCGTGGGACATGTCATGCAGGTCTATTTGGGTGATAAGGCACAGCTCGAGGGGGTGATCGGCGGCAAGGACGAGGCGTTGCTGAGCCGGCTCCTCGCCGCGGGCGATGGCGCGGATGAAGACGCGATCGACCCCGAGATATTCCGGGCGATCATCAATGGTGGGCCGTTCGATGAGGAGGACGCGGACGAGTACACCGCGGCCATGCATCTCATTTGTTCGATCCTTGGCGACCAGAGCATCGACTCTGTGGTCTTCCATTTCCAGAGCTGCCCGGACATCGTTGATATCTTCTACGACTGGGCTTTTGAAGACCTGCTGCCCGAACCCGAAGGATCCGGCTGCGCTATCTGGACCAAGGAGAGCAACGCCGACGAACTCGACGAGCGGATCGAAGACAAGGGCGCCGACTTCATCGATGAAGACAGCGGAGAAATAGATCGGGATGAGGTCGACGACGAAACCTACTGGATGAACGAATCCAGGCTCGCGGGTAAGGATCTCATCTTCTTCTGGGGCGTCTAGTCTCGTCGGCCAGTGAACGCACTCCTCTGCCGCTGACCGAACTGGCCAGCGCTGACCGGCTGGCATCGAGATTTACAGCGGCTCATGAACGTCCGCAATGCCGTGCTGGCCACCATGCGGCCAGCACAGCTCGGGTCTCGTAGTTCAGCTCGTACTGCCCGCTGGGCGCTTGATTCATTGGTGGCCATTGAGTGCAATCGCACTGGCCTGCGAAATCGTCCAGCTGGATCGTTGGTGCCGATTGGGGCATGTGGGAGGCGTTGCGGGCGGGCTGCGGACAGGGCGTGGCTCCGTCGCTGGAACGCACTCTCTAAGCCGAGTTTCGGATAGGTATAGACCTTGTGCAGGGATGCCCGTCAGACGAGGGACCATCCTCGTTGATGGAGGCGATCGATTGCCGCATCGAGTAGGGCGCGGCCGGGCGATGTTTCCTCCCACCACAGCGACCAGTGGACAGTGATTCGGAGTTCGATGGCGGTACTGAAGGAGTCCGAGTCACGGAAGCCGGAGTATTCGTCTTGCCACACGTGGACTGAGAATGGCGCCATGAAACCGAGGCTGTATTTCCCCGCCCAGACGCCCGAGGTTCGGCGTTGCACGGGAATCGGCAGATTCAGGGCTTTGTTGTCCAGGTCGTCGACGACGAGATAGTCCTGCGTGGCGGGTACCGAGGTGTCCGGTATGCGGGCCATGGTGTCGAAGACATACATCTCCTCCCATGATGGCCACTGGTTGTCTGACAGGTCGCATGGCGCATTGAACAGTGTATCGACCGCTGCCAGCATTGCTGACTGGTCGATCGTTTCAACATCGATCATCTGGGCGCGGGTGTATGCAGGAAACGGTTCTGTGCCTGGCGGCTTCAGATACCAATGTCCCTCTGCCAGAGGTTGTTGCGCGATCAGTGAGAGTCCATCCGAGTGGAATCGCACGCACTTTGTGAGCCCGAACTCCTTGGGTTCGATCAAGTTGCGGGTGAGTTCGACGATCGCTGCTACCGCCTGTTCGGCACCTGCTCGCTCACACTCGGTTGCTGTTGTGCCGCACCGCAAATCCCACTCGAGCTCCAGTCTCAGCTGGTAGGCATGACCCGATTTGTAGATGACATGTCCGGAATGCTGATCGTGCACAGTGCGTGATGGTGCACGACTAGTCCCTTTCGGAGCAACTGGCGGTTTCGGGAGTGCCACGGTTGGCGTTGCACGCTATAGCCGCATACCGCGCTGATCGAACCAGCCAGCGCGAGGCGCTGGCGGCCGAAACCTGGTGCGATGAAAACGTCCGCAACTGCCGATTACTGCAGGATCGACCGGCGTGCCGGAGGCTTCCAGCGCTATCGCAATCCGAAAGCGGAGATGTCCGGACGATCATCGGAGCCCTCATCCACTCGCGCTAGCCGCAGTGGCCATGTTGGCGGACTCCCGCCGGTGGGCTGGGCTGGATTGATTCTTGAATGCGCGGGCTCGGCGAGTAGGGCTTGCTTCTCTTCGAGTGGAAGCGGACGTCTTCTGAGAGCGCGGCCCGATCGTCACCGAGGCGTCCTCGCCGCCTACATGGACTCGGCCACATGACATCTCATCCATCCCATGTGGCGTTGGTAGAGCAACCCAGCGCGGGAGGCGGGAAACTCGGTAGGCCAAGATGAGGCAGTGGAAACCCGTTTCGCGGCCGCTGTTGAACGAATCGCTACGCGGCCGGCCACGGCTGAGGTGCCGTCTTCGCGCATACTTCGCGACGTGGGTGGAGCGCTGGAACTTACTGGGCCCGAACACGGGATTCGTGGCGACACGACATTGTGCGGTATCGCCCGGGAAGAGGTGCACGTGATGCGCCGTCTGTGGTTCCCCGACAGCACCTATGCCTGCGAGTGGTGCCGAGCTGAGGTTGCCTGAACGGCTGCAGCACGTGTACTCGAGGCGACCGAGGTCTCTGCCGGCGAACGCACTGATCTGCTGAGTTCAGTGCGTTCGCATCGATAGGGTGACAGGTGCCCGATCTGGTTGCGCCCACTGTCCGCTTGCACCAGTCTTGGCTCGAGGCACATGCGGAGTGGGGTCGGGGCGTCCACGAGCGCTGGTGCTACATGGACGAACTACTCGGTTGAGACCCGTTGTTGTGCATAGACGTGATCGATCGCTCGAGCAGTGAAATCGCCCCTGCGGGAACGAGTTCGCGAGGCAGTACCAGCTGACCGAACGGCCCCGTCAACACAACGACGTTGTCGCGCACCCGCATCCGGGAACAGTGGGCGAAGGGATATGTCGTTTCGCTGAGAGTGGTCGTCACCTCCAGGCCGTCGCTCAGGTAACGAACCTGCAGTGCCGCACCCGGATAGGCATACGCACGTACCTTCCGTGAGCCGTGCCGCGCCTCCCGCAGAGACAGACACACGAAGACGAGCAGGACCCCGATGTAGATCGCCGCACTCGTCGCGAGTGCTGCGGGAATACTTGTCCAGGTGTAGTAGGTGCCGGGCGAGCCAGCCACCCAAATGAGGTGCTTTACGAGTCGATATGCCATGATCACGCCGGTGACCGCGGCGGCGATCAACCACACATCCGATCCGCGCCATCGCATCGCGAGTTCACCCCGTGTGATCTGTACTGCGGTGCGCGGCCCCGCCCGGAACCGAACGATCGTGGCCCCGGCCTGATCTTGGAACACCTCACTCGAATCCGAGTTCATGGCATCGCATCTCCATCTCCCCACGATGCTTCCACAATGCTGTGCACGTTACGTTATGCGACCACCCGTTGCTCAGGTTGCCGTGCGTAAATCTCAGTCGCGCAACGTCATTGCTGACATCGTGGCTCCGTCCGCCAACAACGTATGGACGTCCGCTCCCGCCGCACGTGCTGACTGCATTCATCGTCTTGCTATAGCCATAACGTGATGGTGGCGGCGGACTCCGGGCTAGGCGGAGGAGGGCCAGTGCCGTGCGCGGCGACGGATCACGTTGCGGCGGTCGGAAGCGCCCGGGTGGGTGGCGGAGTAGTGTTCGCCGTTCTTCCTGGCTGAGGTCTCGAGGAAGTCGTGTAGGGCGGGACCGTAGCCGAGGTCGATGGCCACCTGGTCGGCCAGGAATTCTTCCCGCCAGTTCATCCACATTTTCGGGAAGGGTTGCAGGAGACAGACTATGGCCAGCGCCTGGGCTCGATGCGGGCCGATGGTCGGGAGCAGGGCGCCGACCAGGGCGAAGTAGGACGCGGTGGACATGATCAGCAGCAGGATCGCCGCAATGATGTTCGGGAATCTCCAATAGGGCCGCAGGGTCGATCGTCGATAGGGCACCACGGTGATGAGTGCTCTGGCCGGCGCGCCGAAGACGGTGGCGACCGGTGCGGTGCACAGGTATTCCAGCATTCTGACGGTCCAGCTGGTCCGGCTGGCGATCAGCTGATGACCGAATTCATGTGCGATCACTGCCTGTAGCTCGAGCGGGGGCAGTTCGTTCACAGCCGAAATCGTCACTGAGACAATGCGGCGTGGGTGCGCCATACCCGTCGTTCGAGGGCGACGGGTTCGTAGCACCATTCGCATCCCGGTATCACCCCGGACGATCTCTTCCACGCCACAGGGTCGGCCCGCGGCGTTCATGACATCCCCGGAGGCTGCCCACAGCAGGATGGAGGCCTCGACGCGTTCGGGCGGGTAGGGCGTGATGTCGGGAAATTGCGAGGCACGTCGTCGTATCGTCAACTCGTCCGGCGTGAACAGGGCGATGAGCAGCGCGTAAATGCCGATCAGAGACCAGACCACTATCGCGCTGATCGTTGCCCAGCTCCCGGCCCAGGCGCTCAGACTCCGGAGTATCACGACGGTCGCCACCGCCCAGGGCACAGCCAGGAGCAGGCGCAGCAGCGGCAGTAGTCGGGCTTCGATGCGGGCACGGTCACTCAACCGGTACCTGGTTGCGCCCGAGGGTGATTCGAGAGACATGGCGGGTCAGCTCTTCGTGCGGGCGAGGCTGTGTTTTCCTGCGCGGTCACTTCACGATATCGACGCGGCGACCGGGTCGCGTAGCCCCAACTTCGAAGGGCGGAAGTTTGGCCGCAGGCACAGATGCTGTCCGATACGGATAGCCGGTGAAAGGTCTGCCTCGACCATGACCAAGATTCGACCCCATCGATGTCCAGCTCCACCTCACACGCATTGCCCTCACGTGCGTGGTCAGCGCGGGGCCGCTAGCGGCCGGAACCTGGTGCGGTGCGGAGCATCCGCTATTGCGGAATGCCGCACGATTCCAGCGTTAGCCGCGGACGTGCATCAAGGTCACGGCCATACGTCGAAGCCTGTTCCGCAGTCGCCCATCGACGTTGGGGGTGAGTTGCAGGCCGGTGGCGTCAGCAATACGGTCTGCCACCTCCGCAACCGTGGCCGCATCGGTCCAGATGTGCTCGCCGAACTCCGGCTTGCCAAGCTGCTCGAGGCAACGATCCAGCTTGTCCACCGCGAACTGTTCTCTCCGCAGCAGCAGATCTTCCTGGCCCACGACCCGCAGGAAGGGCACAATGCCGAGCCCGCGGTCACGCAGCCTGTCCAACACAGTTTCCCGTGCAGCAAGCAACGCGAAGTGCCGCACGTCATGCCCTTTTTCGCGCAATCGCCCAACGGTTTCAGCGAAGTACTCGGGCTCGACGACGGTCATCGGCACGATGACTGTCCCCTCGTGTTCGGCGAGCACGAGGTCGAGGATCTCGAATACGCCGTAGCGCCAACTGGCATGGTCCTGAAAGTCACCCCGCAGGTGCGGAGGCATCATCCGATGTAGCCCGTATCCCACCTGCTCTGGATCACAGACCACGCTGCCGGGCAAACGCCTGTGCAACTCATGGGCCGTCTGAGTCTTGCCTCCGCCAAAGGGTCCGTTGATCCATAGCAGCATGATCACGACCCTACCGATCGAATCACGGATTGCCTTGCTGCCCAGATTGACTCAGTTGACTTGGGCGTGGCCTGAACTGAGCCTTCGGTCACAAATGTCCGAACGCACTCAACTGCCGCGTGCCGCGCTGATCGAAACGGCTCGCCGTCGGCGCACCGGGCAATGCTCCAATCAGGTAGCGTTCCAACAGGAGTCGAGCCACCACCAACCGCCCGCCAGCTCCATCGTGGGGCAGACAGGTTCGCCGAATCCGTTGTACGGTCCGGGCTCGGGTGTTCCGACGAAATGCCCGTAGCCGAGCGCATCGTCGGGGATCCCGATGTAGTCGGGTACGAACAGCACTGGTTGCCCACCACTGGTGCCGATCACTGCCACTCGGCAGTTCGCCGAAACGAGACACAGGTACGGAGGCAGCTCGACACCGTAGAAGTCGATTTTGCCATCCGGCAGTTCCATCGCTGCGATGGCGGCGAATGCCGGTCGCTCGACCCAAAACCTGGTCCACGCATTAGCGTTCGGGTCGACGAAGAGAAAAACCGACCCGCCGATCCCGATCAGCGCGAGCATCGCGGTTGCCGCCAGAGGCCACCGTCGCTTATCGCGGCCGGCCAGAAACAGCACCAGCACGAAGCAAACCAAGGCAGCCACGAACACTCCCAGCAGCAACGGCAAGGCGAGTATCCAGAATTTGGTGACTATCCAACCGCGATGCAGCGTCACGCCAAGCGCAATCGTGGCCACGACCACGGCGCACAGGGGCGCATCGGAGGGTCGAAGAGCTTTGAGGAACATGACAGCAACCTACGTCGGCGATGTACACGGAATGCGCAGGAATTGTGAGGATTTTGTGAGCGACCGCGTTCGTTCCGTTCCGAACATCCGCCAACCACGACCGGCCGACCTGTAATGGCATACCGCGCTGATCGCACCGGCCAGCGCGAGGCGTCGGCGGCCGAAACCCGGTGCGGTGCAGAACGTCCGCTACTGCCGAATTGAGGGGGTGTCCTCGGTCGGCCGCCACAGGCCCCTTCTTCGTTCCGCATTGCTCCGCAACATGATTAGGGCAATTGCCCGATAGCGGCTGACCTCCTCGGTCACTACCATCGAGTGGGTCGCAGGGTAGAACACCCAGCATCTCACTCCGAGGATGGCCCATTATGCGCTGGATGCGATGGGGAGTCTTCGCTGATCCGCCACTGGAACTCACAGACGCGGAACGCAAACGGGGCGAGCGGGCAGCTCGGAAGGCGGCCCGCGAGGCGCGGAAGTCTCTGGTACGGACAAAGCGGTACCAGTATCGGCGCTACCGGGAAAAGGCCGGCGACAGGTATCTGGATTGGCCGCAGTGGCGCATCGCCTATCTGGAGGAATATCGACGCGGACCCCTCCCCGAGTCCACGAGGGGTGGCATCTCCGCAGGGGACAGCTTCATGGCGAGCTGACGCCGTGGGTCGGGCCGAGCGAACCGGCCCTTGCAGTGCGGTGGGTTCCGCGCCGGGCAACGCGGTCGTCAGGCGGTCGGGCTGTTGTCCGCCATCCGGGTCCCGTGGCGCGGAACACAGGGTGCCGCAGGAGTGGAACGCAGGTAGTGTCGAGCGCATGATCACGCGGGTTCGGTCCACGGCGCTGCTGGTGTGCGCGCTTGTGGTGTCCGCGTGGGCGGTGCTGTATCTGGGTGCCGCGCATCCTGATTCGCTGCTGGTGCTCGGTGCGGTCGCGCTGGTCGCGGTGACCGCGGCCGTGATCGCGGCGCGGGGTCCGCTGCTGGTGGCCGTCGCGTCGGCCGGACCGGCGGAATCGGCGGGGAAGCGGCGTCGCGGGGCGTTCCTGCGGCAGAGCAACCCGGATGCGCCGGGGCGGCCGCGGCCGCGAGCGCCGGGAGTACCGGCGGCCTGACCGCGCGCCGCCGGACCTCGGCTTTCCAGCTGATGGTGCGAGTTCGAATCTCGCCACCGGGTCGGTCGCTGCCGTCGGGTCGATCGCCGTCCCGAATTCCTTCGCCCGCACGCGTTGCGCGGGCGTCACGCAGCGAGGTTCTCCGTGCTCGATTTCATCTATTACCCCGTGTCCGCCGTGCTGTGGCTGTGGCACACCGCCTTCGCGTCCGTGCTGGGCGCGACCAGTGGCCTGGCCTGGGTGCTGGCCATCGTGTTCCTGGTGCTCACCCTGCGGGCACTGCTGATCAAACCGTTCGTGGCGCAGCTGCGGTTCTCGCGGAAGCTGGCCGAGATGCAGCCGCAGATCCAGGAGATCAAGCGCAAGCACGCGGGCGACCGCGAACAGCAGGCGCTGGCCATGCAGGAGTTGCAGAAGGAGTCCGGGGTCAATGTGCTGACCGGGTTCCTGCCGATCCTCGGCCAGGCGCTGGTGTTCATCGGGCTCTACCACGTGCTGCGGTCCTTCCAGCCCGGTCACACCCAGAATTACGTGTTCGGCGCCGGGCAGGTGCAGTCGTTCCTGGACGCGAAACTGTTCGGCGCGCCCCTGGCCGCCACGCTGTCCGGGGCCGGTTCGCAGTTCGGAACGATTGCCGCTGTCGCGATTCCGCTCATGGTGATCGCCGCCATCGCCACCCACTTCACCGCCCGCGCCGCCATCGCCCGCCAGCCCGCACCGGCCGACGGCCCGGCGGCCTCGACCGCCCGCGTCATGAACACCCTCTCGCAGTGGGTGTTCCCGGCCGGCGCGCTGGTGGTCGGACCGGTCATGCCGATCGCGATCCTGCTGTACTTCGTCACCCAGAATGCCTGGACATTCGCCCAGCAACACGTGGTGGCGACCCGCTTCGGCGACGACCGCGCCGAGCGGGGCGGACGCGGCGAAAACACCGGGTCGGCGGCAATCGCCCACGAATAGCGGGCGCTCGGGTGGTGCGCGGATAAAGCGGTGGCGGTGACCGGATAGGCTGGTAGCTGGTCGCAAGCGGTTTCGGCTGCGTCGCGAACCCCCTCGAATCAGCACAGACAAGGACTGCACAGCGCTATGACCAGCCGCATCGAGCTCGCCCGCGTCGACCTGCGCGGACGTACTCCCACTGCTGCCGAACTGCGCGCGGCTCTGCCGCGCGGGGGCGTCGACGTGGACTCGGTGCTGCATCATGTGCGGCCCGTCGTGGAGGCGATCCGCGATCGGGGTGTCGAGGCCGCGCTGGAATTCAGCGCCAAGTTCGACGGCGTGACGCCCGCCTCGGTGCGCGTGCCCGCCGCCGAACTGGACAAGGCCCTCGCCGAGCTGGATCCCGCCGTCCGCGCCGCTCTCGAGGTCGCCATCGAGCGCACCCGCAAGGTCCACGACGACCAGCGCCGCACCGACAAGACCACCCAGGTGGTGCCCGGCGGCACCGTCACCGAGCGGTGGGTGCCGGTCGAGCGGGTCGGCCTGTACGTGCCGGGCGGCAATGCCGTCTACCCGTCCTCGGTCGTCATGAACGTGGTCCCGGCCCAGGCCGCGGGCGTGGACTCGCTGGTCGTGGCCTCCCCGCCGCAGGCCCAGTTCGGGGGTCTGCCGCACCCGACCATCCTGGCCGCCGCCCAGCTGCTGGGCGTCACCGAGGTGTGGGCGGTCGGCGGCGCGCAGGCCGTGGCGCTGCTGTCCTACGGCGGCGTCGACACCGACGGCGCGCAGCTGGAACCGGTCGACCTGATCACCGGCCCCGGCAATATCTACGTGACCGCCGCCAAGCGGCTGTGCCGCGGCCTGGTCGGCATCGACGCCGAGGCCGGTCCCACCGAGATCGCCATCCTCGCCGACGCCACCGCCGACCCGGCGCACGTGGCCGCCGACCTCATCTCCCAGGCCGAGCACGACGTGCTCGCCGCCAGCGTCCTGGTCACCGACAGCGTCGAACTCGCCGACGCCGTGGACGCGGCGCTCACCGCGCAGATGGCCGTGGTCAAGCACCACGACCGGGTCGCGGAAGCGTTGTCGGGCAAGCAGTCCGGCACCGTGCTGGTCGACGACATCGAGCAGGGCCTGCGCGTGGTCAACGCCTACGCCGCCGAGCACCTCGAGATCCAGACCGTCGACGCCGCGGGCGTCGCGGCCCGGGTGCGTTCGGCCGGAGCTGTCTTCGTCGGCGCCTGGTCGCCGGTGTCGCTGGGCGACTACTGCGCCGGCTCCAACCACGTGCTGCCCACCGCCGGATGCGCCCGGCACTCTTCGGGATTGAGCGTGCAGACCTTCCTGCGCGGCATCCACGTCGTCGAGTACACCGAGGCCGCGTTGAAGGACGTCTCCGGGCACGTGGTCGCCCTGGCCAATGCCGAGGACCTGCCCGCGCACGGCCAGGCCGTGCAGGCGCGATTCGGAGAACTGCGGTGAGCGCCCAGGCAGGCCTGGAATCAGGCACCGTCCCCGGCTCGAAGATCTCGCTCGACGACCTGCCGCTGCGCGACAACCTGCGCGGCAAGAGCCCTTACGGCGCACCGCAATTGACGGTGCCCGTCCAGCTCAACACCAACGAGAACCCGCACCCGCCGAGCCAGGCGCTGGTCGACGACGTCGCCGAGTCCGTGCGCGCCGCCGCCGCCGACCTGCACCGCTACCCGGACCGCGACGCGGTCGGCCTGCGCACCGACCTGGCCGCCTACCTGACCCGGCAGACCGGCGTCGCGGTGGACGTGGCCAATGTGTGGGCGGCCAACGGCTCCAACGAGATCCTGCAGCAGCTGCTGCAGGCGTTCGGCGGGCCCGGCCGCAGCGCACTGGGTTTCGTGCCCTCGTACTCGATGCACCCGATCATCTCCGAGGGCATCGACACCGAGTGGATCGAGGCCAAGCGCAACGGCGACTTCTCCCTCGACATCGACTACGCGGTGCTCACGGTGGGGGAGAAGAACCCCGACGTGCTCTTCGTGACCAGCCCCAACAATCCGACCGGGCACAGCATCCCGATCCCGGACCTGGAGCGCATCCTCGACGCCGCCCCCGGCATCGTGGTGGTCGACGAGGCGTACGGCGAGTTCTCCTCCGCCCCCAGCGCCATCAGCCTGATCAACAAATACCCGACCAAGCTGGTGGTCAGCCGCACCATGTCGAAGGCGTTCGCCTTCGCGGGCGGACGACTGGGCTACCTGGTGGCCGCGCCCGCGGTCATCGACGCCATGCTGCTGGTGCGCCTGCCCTACCACCTGTCCGTGGTCACCCAGGCCGCGGCGCGGGCGGCGCTGCGGCACGCGGACGAAACCCTGGGCAGCGTCCACGAATTGGCGGCTCAGCGGGACCGCGTCATGGCGGCGCTCGCGGAGCTGGGTTACGACGTGATCCCGTCCGACGCCAACTTCGTGCTGTTCGGCCGCTTCGCCGACGCGGCGCGCGCCTGGCAGCACTACCTCGACGAAGGCGTGCTCATCCGCGACGTCGGCATCCCCGGCTACCTGCGCACCACCATCGGCCTGGCCGCCGAGAACGACGAATTCCTGCGCGTCAGCGCGAAACTGGCGTCCGAGGAGCTGATCGCCCGATGACCACCGAACGTCCCGCCGACCGCATCGCCCGCGTCGAGCGCACCACCCGCGAATCCTCGATCGTGGTGGAGCTCAACCTGGACGGCTCCGGCAAGACCGACATCTCCACCGGCGTCCCCTTCTACGACCACATGCTGACCGCCTTCGGCCAGCACGGCAGCTTCGACCTCACCGTCCAGGCCAAGGGCGACATCGACATCGAGGCCCACCACACCGTCGAGGACACCGCCATCGTCATCGGCCAGGCCCTGGGCCAGGCGCTCGGCGACAAGAAGGGCATCCGCCGCTTCGGCGACTGCTTCATCCCGATGGACGAGACCCTCGCCCACGCCGTCGTCGACGTGTCCGGCCGGCCGTACTGCGTGCACACCGGCGAACCGGATCACATGCTGCACACCATCATTCCGAGCGTCGCCCCGACCGCGTCGTACTCGACGGTGATCAACCGCCACGTGTTCGAGTCGATCGCGCTGAACGCGCGCATCGCCCTGCACGTGCGCGTCCTCTACGGCCGCGACCAGCACCACATCACCGAAGCCGAGTACAAGGCCGTCGCCCGCGCTCTGCGCGCCGCGGTCGAATACGACCCGCGCGTCTCCGGGGTCCCGTCCACCAAGGGTTCGCTGTGACCAAGAAGATCGCCCTGCTCGACTACGGCTCCGGCAACCTGCACTCCGCCAGTCGCGCCCTGGCCCGCACCGGCGCGGATGTCGTCATCACCGCCGACCCTGAAATCGCCCTGAACGCGGACGGTCTCGTGGTCCCCGGCGTCGGCGCCTACGCCGCCTGCATGGCGGGCCTGCTCGCCGTCCGCGGCGACCGGATCATCGGCAAGCGCCTCTCGGGCGGCCGCCCCATCCTGGGCATCTGCGTCGGCATGCAGATCCTGTTCGAACGCGGCGTCGAGTTCGGCGTCGAGACCGACGGCTGCGGCGAGTGGCCCGGCACCGTCGAACGTTTGGACGCGCCGGTCCTCCCGCACATGGGCTGGAACACGGTGAAGGCTCCCGAGGACAGCGTCCTGTTCGCGGGCATGGACGCCGACACCCGCTTCTACTTCGTCCACTCCTACGCCGCCCAGCACTGGGGCTGGACCGACGACGGCGGCGGCCAGATCGCCCCGGCCAAGCTGACCTGGGCCGAACATGGCGTCCCCTTCCTCGCGGCCGTCGAGAACGGCCCCCTCTCAGCGACGCAGTTCCACCCGGAAAAGTCGGGTGACGCAGGAGCTCACCTCCTCCGCAACTGGGTCGACTCGATCTGATCGACCACCACTGACCGAACCCCCGGCTCCCTGTGGGACCGGGGGTTTGTCGTCCCAAAGTGGCCGGCCAGACATCGGCGGTCCGATCGCTGACCTTGGCATCCGGGGGGACGGGTGCGGGTATGCCCGTAGGCTAGGGCGGTATGACGCTCGACCAGGTCGTGGCCGAACTGTACGGGCTTCCGCCCGCCGAGTTCGTGGCCGCCCGCACCGAGCGGGTGCGGCAGGCTCGTGACGCCGGGGACAAGGCTTTGGCCGCCGCCATCGGCAAGCTCCGGCGGCCGACGGTCGCCGCGTGGGCGCTGAATCTGCTGTCTCGTGAAGCGAGCGATGATGTCCGCGCACTGCTGGAGGTCGGCGACGCCTTGCGCGATGCCCAGCGACGGCTGTCGGCCGAGCAGCTGCGCGCCCTCACCACGCAGCGGCAGAAAGTAGTCAACGCCGTCACCCGCAAGGCCGCCGAGCTGGCCGAGGGCCGGGGCCAGCGCCTGACCGAACCCGTCCTGCGCGATATCGGCGCGAGCCTGCAGGCGGCCCTGGCGGACCAGTCGGCCGCCGACGAGCTCCGCGCCGGAACCCTCACCGCCGCAGCCACGTACGAGGGATTCGGCCCCGCCCCGCTGACCGCGGTTCCCGGCGACGGATACCGCAGCTCCGGAACGCGCTCAGCAGATTCCACCGAGGACCGCGCTGAGAAATCGGCCACACGGACCCGTCGGCGCGCTGATCCCACGACAGCCGACGAGCCCGCCCCCGATCCGGAGGCCGACGCGCGACGCGAGCTCGAGGAAATGCTCACCGAAGTCGAATCCGCCCGCGCCGCTGTGACTTCCGCCCGATCCGACCACGACACCGCGGCCGCCGATCTCGCTGATCTCGACGACCGCATCCAAGCCCTGCGTGCCGAACTGACCGAAGCCGAACACCGCCACCGATTCACAGCCGCCACCGAGCGTTCGGCCCGCGAGACCCTCCAGCGTGCGCAGCAACACCTGGACGGTATCGAACGCCGTGTCGAAAGCGCCCGGAACCAATTGACTCCCGGCGTCTGAGCGGACCCCGCCGTCGGAGAGCGAATCCGTCAGAGTGCCCGCTTCAGCCCCACGTGACTGTTGTCGTACCCGAGCCGCGCGTAAAAAGCGTGAGCCCGCGTGCGGACCTGGTCTGTGGTGATCTGCGCGAGTGTCGCACCTCGGTGCCTGCCGTGGTCGTGCGCCCATTCGAGCATCGCGGTTCCGATGCCGCGAGAGCGTTCCGAGGCGGCGACCCGGACTCCCTCGATCTGGAGGCGGGTGGCGCCGCCGCGGGACAGCCCCGGAATGATGGTGAGCTGCATGGTGCCGACGATCCTGTCGCCCTCGTCCCGGACCACGGCCAGATAGTGCGAGGGATCCCTGGTGATGGCGTCGTACGCCTCCTCGTAGCGGGCGATGTCGGAACCTTCACGGGCACGGCCGATCTCGTCATCGGACAGCAGCGCGACCAGTGCCGGAACGTCGGCCCGCGCCGCCCGCTGCACACGATAGATCCGGTCGCCGAGCCGCAGCCGGCCACCGACCGAAGCCCGTGCCCGTGACTGCAGCCGGGCGATCAACGTGTCCAGCCAGGCGCCGACGTGCCGCCGGGCCTCGGGAGTGTCCGGGTACCGGCAGCGCAGGTGCAGACCGGTCTCGTCGAGGACGAACCAGAGCATCACGCCGTCGGTCCGAATCGTCGCGCCGACGTAGTGCGCCTCCAATCCGGTCGCGTCGACTCGCACCGGCAGCCGGCGCAGGTCCAGCCACGAGATCGCGAACATCCCCGGCGCCTCGGGCATCCCGCCCCACGGACGCAGGATGTCCTCCAGCGGCCAGGACCCCATCCGGACGGCCTCCTTCACCGCCTCGGCACTGGCACGCGGATCGGAGTCGGCCGACTCGAGCACCGAGTTGGTGATGAACCACCCCACCGAGTCGTGCCAAGTCGTGTCATACCGGCTGTGCACCGGAAACACCGCCCGTAGTGCGGTGCCGGCCAGCTCGCGGGTCACCTCGGTCATCGCCCCCACCACCAGCGCCAAGGTCGAGACGCCGTCGTCGCGGGCCTGCGCCGAGAACGCGGCGCTGTCGTCGACGTCGAGGACATCGCGCACCTCCACGCGCTCCTGCTGCAACGTCGCCTCACCCAGCGACAGCGGGAACCGTGGCATCACATCGCCGCTGCCCGCCAGCACCTCGGCCCAGCGGCGGTGCACCTCCGCGGGCGCCGGCGGGCGGTCCCGCAGCGCGCGGGTGTGCTCCGCGAAGGCGGGCACGGGCGGCAATGACGGTGAACGACCCTGCTGCACCGCGGCCAGCGCGGCGAGCAGGTCACGAGCGATCACCAGCATCGACCACATGTCGACGTGCGAGTGGTCGGCGGCGACCACCACGGTCGGCCCAACTGCGGTCTCGAGCACGCAGAGCCGATGGGACGGACGACTGTACGGTGAACAAGCCCGGTCGAGCACGTCGCGGAGCGCATCGTTGACCGCCTGCCCCGGAGCGATCACATGCTCGACCCAGCCGCCAGGGAGGATATCGACCTCGTGCAGCTGAGGCTCGCCGTCCGCGCCCGGCACGAAAACCGACCGCAGCGTGCCGTGCCGCTCGATCACCGCCAGCCAGGCGGCCGCGAGGTCGTCGGGCGGAACCGGCGCGGAGAGCTTGAAGGACAACGCCATCCAGGATCCCGCTCGGTCCCCGGCGGCGACATGGCGTCGCTGGTCGAAGGACACGGGAAGAGACCGGCCCACCCGCCCCACCGTGACGTCGAAGCCCAGTAGGCGGCCGAACGGCAGGCGCAGGTGCGCGACGTTGGTCAGCCGCATGCCGGTATCCTAGGCTCCTTCTCGAGCGACCGCCGCTCACCAGCACCCTGGAGCCACCGTGCCGACCTTCCGCGTTTCCGGCGCCGACATCGACGTGGAACTGAGCGACGAGGGCGGCCACCCGGTAGTCCAACTCCACGGCCTCACCTCCAGCCGCCACCGCGACCGTCTGATGGACCTAGATCTCGGCCGCGGACTCAGCGGAACCCGACTGCTGCGATACGACGCGCGCGGCCACGGCCACTCGACGGGTCGCGCCGTCCCCGAGGACTATCGGTGGTCGGTGCTGGCCGATGACCTGCTGAACCTGCTCGACCACTGGTTCCCCGGCGAGCGGGTGCACGGTGTCGGTCCGTCGATGGGCACCGGGACACTGCTGCACGCCGCAGTCCGCGATCCCGGCCGATTCGCCGGCCTCACCCTGCTCGTGCCCGCGACCGCTTGGCGCACCCGAGCCGCGAAGGCCGACATCTACCGCAAGAACGCCCGCTTGATCGAAGAGCAGGGACTCGCCGCCTTCCTCGGCGCCGATCTCACCGCGCCTCGCCCGCCCGCCACCGCCGGAACGCCGGAAACCGTGCCGGATGTCGCCGAGCACCTACTGCCCGCACTGTTCCGCGGGGCAGCGATGAGCGACCTGCCCGCCCCCGAGGCGATCGCCGCGATCGACGTGCCGATCACGGTGCTGGCCTGGACAGCCGACCCCGCCCATCCGGTATCGACCGCCGAGGCGCTGGTGGACCTGCTGCCGAAGGCCACCCTGGAGGTGGCGCACACACCGGCCGATCTCGCTCGCTGGCCGAGCATCCTGTGCGAGGACGTGGCACGACACGGGTAGGCCCGAAGCCCGCTGCTGCGCTACGGAACTCGACTCTATCGACATCGGATCCCGACCGGCGCTCACCGAAGATCGCCTGCCGTCGGCGAGCGCTCGCGCCGACGCTCGAAATCGTTGCTGTGCAAGCGATCAGCCTCGACATGCCGACACGACGGCCACGCTACTCGCGAGTCCCGCCGGACAGCTCGATGAGCAGGGCGGCAAGCGTAAATGAGAGAGCCGCGCGGGTCGACTCGCGGCGACCGATACTTCATACGGAACCGCGGCCAGTTTCACCATGCTCGGAGAAGTCATGATCAGTGTTCTCGTTGCAGCAGTCGGCGTTCTGGGAACGGCCATCGGTGCGTGCCTGACAGCCATTATCGGGGCGAGGGTCGAGAATCGGCGCCAAGCCGCGCTCGAGCGTGAGCAAGTGCGGAAAGAGTTGGCGCAGAAGGACAATCAGATGCTGGAGTTGCGAGTTGAGCACTTCCGATGGCGCCGTGAACGACGACAGGCAGCCTATCTCGACTTCCTGCAAGCCCTTGCCGCCGCTGATCGAGCGAACCTGCACGAGTACCGCCTTCTCAAGGCCGCGACTCCGCCGGAACCAGTCGCTGAAGAGCGGTTTGCCGAGATCCGAAGGCTGTTCAAGCATGCCGAGCAGGTTGGGGACTCGGTTCTGCTCGAGGGCCCGGAAGAGGTTGCGGCGGCGACACAACAACTGATCTTGCAGTTCAGCTCGCTGGTTCAGGCGGTTCGCGATCTGGCCGAGGCCCACGCCGAATCCGCCACCGACTTGCAAGAGCGTCAACACAAGATAGAAGAGATCGGTGCGCGCTATCTTTCCGATCGACTGAAACTCCTCAGCGCCGCTCGCGCCGCGCTCGACGAGATCACCGACATACGCTGATCGGCTCGACCTCGGATGACCACCCGCGCGAGCCGCGCTGTTCCGATGCGCCGACCTGGACGACCGTCGACGGCCAAGTCATGAATCACTCGCCGGGCTGAGTGCAAGAACTTAGATTGTAGGCGTGGGATGGATGGATCTCGTTGCCTCGCTGGTCAACTCGCTCGCCTGGCCTGCCAGTGCCGCTGTCATGGTCTACATCTCGAGGCGGTCGATCTTGAAGTTCATGCGGGGTATCGGCGAGCAGTTCCCGCGGGCGACAAGGCTGAGCATGGGGGCTGGTTCTGTCCAGTTCGCGATGGAGATGGTCGAGGAGCTCCAGAATGAGCAACGAGCAGAACCGCCACCGCCGATTGATGCCGAACAGGCCCAGGAGCTCGAGGATTTCGCGGCGAGGGTGAACCGGGTTCTGGCTGCTGACCCGGCTGCCGCTGTTCTAATGGCCTTTGACCATGTCGAGACTGCGTTGCGCGTCGTCTACAAGAAGGCCGTAGAGCTTGAAGGTCTGACCGGCGGACCTCGGTCGCCTTACCCCGGGTTCACCCAAGCCGCAGACGATCTGTGGCGGGGGGAATACATCTCACAGACCACTAAGACTGCGCTAACTACTGTGCACGACTTGCAGCTCCAGGCGCGATACACAGGCCAGACACCAATGCGGGCCGAGGCGGCAGCGGTCGTGGCGCTCGCTATCGGACTTGCTCGATCGCTTCGGGCCGTGCAACCCCAGCTCGATCCGGACGTCAGAGGAACGGGCCATGGCGGCGCGGCGTGGTGACTCGCGGCCGTAGTCGAATCATGGCGCGCGCTGGGTGCCGCGATCATCGCGATCGCGGCGGCTCCGGCGTGGTCGTATGTTGGCGCGGTCGCGTCAGCGGGTCATGAGCGGTGGCTGGGCAGCTGTCGGGCGGGTGCCGACGGACCAGACGGGGGAGGAGGCGACGCTGGCGAACTGCCAGCCGGCGGGGGTGCGGGCGGCCTCGAAGCGGTAGACCTCGCCGAGGGTGAGGCGGGGTTGGGAGCCGAGGGTGGGGTCTTGGGCGGGGCCCCAGGCGAAGACGGCCAGCAGGTTGGCGCGCACACGGGCGGTGTCGCCGTCCAGGTCGACGATGATGCCGGTGATGATGTGCTGAATGTGCTTGTCGGGGGAGTGGTTTCGGCTGGCCTGGGTGACCAGGGCGGTGCGGCCGACGGCCAGGCCGCCCGGGGTCTGGGCGGTGGCGTCGGGGGTGTAGAGCGTGGCGAGTTCGGTCCAGTCGCCCTCGTCGAGGGCGCGGCCGAGGCGGTGGACCAGCTCGGTGATCTCGAATTTGTCGGCCAGGTCGTGGATTCGGCCGGTGCTGATGTCGATCGCGTTCATGATGAGAGTCTTTCGACGAGATTGTTGGTTTGGCCAACGTTGGTGAAACCAATATAAATGATCGTGGGTGCTCCCAACAAGTGTTGGTAGATTCGCTGTCATGGACACCGCGCCCGAAGGAGCCTCCGGCCGGTTGCGCGCCCTGCCCACCCGCCTCCTGGGCCAGGCCGCGATCATCGCCAACCGCTGCACCGAGAAGGCCCTGGAACCCACCGGTTCCCGCCGCTACCACTACGCCCTGCTCGCCACCCTCGACGAGCACGGCCCGCTCAGCCAGGCCGAAGCCGGACGCCGTACGGGCATCGACCGCAGTGACGTCGTCTCCGCCGTCAACGACCTGGCCGACCGCGGCCTCGTCACCCGCACCCCGGACCCCGCCGATCGCCGCCGCAACACCCTCACGCTCACCCGCGCCGGGCGCACCCACCTCGCCGACCTCGACGAACGCCTCGAAGCGGCACAGCGGGAACTCCTGCCCGGATTCACTGCCGCCGAACGCGCGAACTTCGTCCTGACCCTCAACCGCATCCTCGAATCGCACGCCGGAGACAGCTGACGCATCCCTCGGTGGGATGGTGGAACCCGAAGGCAGCGCGACAACGGAAGGAGCGGACATGAAGATTGTCGTCATCGGCGGCACCGGCCTGATCGGGTCGAATGTCGTCAACCGTTTGGGCGAGAGCGGCCACCAGGCAGTTCCGGCCTCACCGAGCAAGGGCGTCGACACGGTGACCGGTGTCGGCGTGAAAGAGGCGCTGCAGGGCGCGGACGTCGTCGTCGACGTCTCCAATTCGCCGTCGTTCGCCGACGACGACGTCATGGCGTTCTTCCGCACCTCGACCGCCAACCTGCTCGACGCCGCGCAGACCTCGGGCGTCGGCCACTACGTCGCCTTGTCGGTGGTCGGCTCGGCCGACCTACCGGAATCCGGGTACCTGACAGCGAAGGCCGCGCAGGAGGAACTCATCCGGAGCTCCGGCCTCCCGTACACGATCGTGCGCGCCACGCAGTTCTTCGAATTCGCCGGTGGCATAGCCGATTCCGCCACCGCCGACGGCGTGGTGCGGCTGTCCGACGGCGGCGTCCAGCCTATGGCCGCCGACGATGTCGCCGCCGCGACCGCGCGGGCCGCGCTGAACCCGCCCCGCAATGGCGCGCTCGAGGTCGGCGGACCGGAGAAATTCGGCCTCGACCAGTGGATTCGCACCGTGCTCGCCGCCCGATCCGACCCGCGCGACGTGGTCACCGACCCGCAGGCCCGATACTTCGGCACCCTCCTGGGCCCCGACAGCCTGGTGCCGGGCCCCGGTGCGGAGCTCGCCCCGACCCGCCTCGCGGACTGGCTCGGCCGGCACTAAACGGCAGGGGCGGACGGCCGAGCGCGTCGGCCGCCCCCGCCGCGACTCGGTTCACCCTGCGAACGGTGTGACGCCGGGCAACCACTAGGCTTACCCCGTGAGTCTTGTGCTGCTACCTGCCGTCGATGTCGCCAATGGTGAAGCTGTACGCCTGGTTCAGGGAGAGGCGGGCAGCGAAACCAGTTACGGTTCGCCGCGCGACGCCGCTCTGGCCTGGCAGCAGGCGGGGGCGGAGTGGGTGCATCTGGTCGACCTGGACGCCGCGTTCGGCAAGGGGTCCAATCGCGACATCATCGCCGGGGTCATCGGCGAACTCGACGTGAAGGTCGAACTGTCCGGCGGCATCCGTGACGACGAGTCGCTGAAGGCGGCGCTGGCCACCGGCTGCGCGCGCGTCAATATCGGCACCGCGGCCATCGAGAACCCGGAGTGGTGCGCTCGCGCCATCGGCGAGTACGGCGACAAGGTCGCCGTCGGCCTGGACGTGAAGCTCATCGATGGCGAGTGGCGGCTGCGCGGCCGCGGCTGGGTCACCGACGGCGGCGACCTGTGGGAGGTGCTCGAGCGGCTCGAACGCGACGGCTGCTCGCGCTACGTGGTCACCGACGTGTCCAAGGACGGCACCCTGACCGGGCCGAACCTGGATCTGCTGAGCCAGGTCGCGAACGCGGCCGAGGCGCCGGTCATCGCGTCGGGCGGCATCTCGGTGCTCGAGGACCTGACCGCCATCGCCACCCTGGTGGACGAGGGCGTCGAGGGCGCGATCATCGGTAAGGCCCTGTACGCGGGCCGGTTCACCCTGCCCGAAGCCCTGGCCGCGGTTCGATAACCGCCGATGGCCGCCGAACTCGCCGAACTGCTCGGCATCGCCAGCGCGGTGCTCGACTCCGCCGCACCGCGTTTCGTCGAGGGCATCGGGGCGCCGAGCGCGGTCGAGAAGGGGCGCAACGACTTCGCCACCGAACTCGACCTGGAACTCGAGCGCACCATCTCGCAGCGACTGGCCGAGCGCACCGGAATCCCGGTGCACGGCGAGGAATTCGGCGGCCCGCAACTGACCACGGGCACCGCATGGGTGCTCGACCCGATCGACGGCACCTTCAACTACTCGGCGGGCAGCCCCATGTGCGGGATGCTGCTATCGCTGGTGCGTGACGGCGTCCCCGTCATCGGCCTGACCTGGCTGCCGATCCTGGGCCAGCGCTACGCGGCCGTCGACGGCGGGCCGCTGCTGCTCAACGGCACCCCGCTGCCGCAGTTGGCCCCGGCCAAACTGGCCACCGCCATGATCGGGTTCGGCAGCTTCAATATCGATGGGGCGGGCCGGATTCCGGGCATCTTCCGCTTCAACCTGCTGGGCGCGCTGTCGCGACTGTCGGGCCGGCAGCGCATGTACGGCTCCACCGGCATCGACCTGGCCTACACCGCGTCCGGAATTCTGGGCGGGGCCGTGGTGTTCGGACATCACCCGTGGGACAACGCCGCGGGCGTGGTGCTGGTCCGGGCCGCGGGCGGGGTCGTCACCGATCTGCTGGGCGCGGACTGGACCATCGAATCCGGTTCGGTGCTGGCCGCCGCGCCCGGCGTGCACGAGGAACTACTGGAACTGATCGCCGACACCGCCGATCGGGTCCGAGGAGAGGCAGAGCAGTGACACTTGCGGTACGCGTGATTCCGTGCCTGGACGTCGACGCCGGGCGCGTGGTCAAGGGCGTCAACTTCGAAAACCTCAGGGACGCGGGCGATCCCGTCGAACTGGCGGCCACCTACGACGCCCAGGGCGCGGACGAGCTGACCTTCCTCGACGTCACCGCCTCCACCGGCGACCGCGGCACCATGATCGACGTGGTCACCCGCACCGCCGAGCAGATCTTCATCCCGCTCACCGTCGGCGGCGGCGTGCGCACCGTCGAGGACGTGGACCGGCTGCTGCGCGCCGGCGCGGACAAGGTGTCGGTGAACACCGCCGCCATCGCCCGCCCCGAGGTGCTGCGCGAGATGTCGGAGCGGTTCGGCTCGCAGTGCATCGTGCTGTCGGTCGACGCCCGCACCGTGCCCGCGGGCCAGGACCCCACTCCGTCGGGCTGGGAGGTCACCACCCACGGCGGCAAGCGCGGTACCGGCATCGACGCCGTGGAGTGGGCCGTGCGCGGCGCCGAGCTGGGCGTGGGGGAGATCCTGCTGAACTCGATGGACGCCGACGGCACCAAGGCCGGTTTCGACCTGACCATGATCCGCGCGGTGCGCGCCGCGGTGTCGGTGCCGGTCATCGCCTCCGGCGGTGCGGGCAAGGTCGCCGACTTCGCCCCGGCCGTGCAGGCGGGCGCGGACGCGGTGCTGGCCGCCAGCGTCTTCCACTTCGGCGATCTCACCATCGGCGAGGTCAAGGACGCCATGCGCACGGAAGGAATCACGGTTCGATGAGCGCCCTGGATCCCGCGATCGCCGCCCGCCTCAAGCGCAATGCCGACGGCCTGTTCGCCGCCATCGCGCAGGAGAAGAGCACCGGCGACGTGCTGATGATGGCGTGGATGGACGACGAGGCGCTGGCCCGCACCCTCGACACCCGCAAGGGCACCTACTACTCGCGCTCGCGGCAGCAGTACTGGGTCAAGGGCGAGACCTCCGGCCACACCCAGTACGTGCACGAGGTGCGGCTGGACTGCGACGGCGACACCGTGCTGCTCATCGTCGACCAGGAGGGCGCGGCCTGCCACACCGGCACCCACACCTGCTTCGACACCGACGTGCTGCTGTCGCGGGGCGATCGGCTGCTGTCCGACGAGGGCTGAGCCTCAGTCGGATTCGGCGGGATCCAGACCCAGATGCGAGCTGGGCCGCCCCGCGCGGCCGAGACCGCGGGTCATGCCCTTGTCGAGCTGCGCCACCAGGGTTTCACCGAGGGTCAGCAGCTGCTCGGTCTGATCGGCGTCGAGGCCGTCGAACACCAGGCCGCGCACGCACTCCAGATAGCCGGGCCCGGCGTCGCTGACCTTTCGATATCCCGCGTCGGTGAGCACGGCCTGGGCCCCGCGACGGCCGGTCAGCGCCACGCGTTGCGCCCAGCCGAGCCGCTCGAGTTTGGACACCACGTGCGAGAGCCGTGATAGCGATGCGTTTGCCTTTTGCGCGAGGTCGCTGAGTTGCAAGCGGTGATCGGGTTCTTCGGAGAGCAAGGTCATCACGAAGTATTCGAAATGGGTAATCCCGGACTCGCGTTGCAGCTGGGTATCCAAAGCGGCGGGCAGTCGGGTGGTGAGCGCGATCAAGGTTCGCCAAGCTCGCTGTTCTTGGGGATTCATCGACTTGGTCACCGTGCGCGCCCTCTCGTACCAGCCGAGTGACGGTTGGTCCCCGACCGTTCGAGAGCCCGTGTCGCGGCATCGAACAAGTCACTCGCACGTCAAAGTTTGCCACGACTTCGCTCGTCAGTCACGGTGTTGCTGAATGACGTGACATCGGTCACGCGTGTTGCACGCGGAATTAGTTCGTGCCTACTTCGGGAGGATTTGCCGGAGTTTCCGGCGACACGCTCGGCTTTTCCGGTTCGTTTCGCTGTTTGTCGGCGCGGTGGCGGCGGAATCCCCTGCGCGCCAAGAGAAATGCGACCAGCAGGAACAACAGGGCGGCGATGATCGCGCCCGCCAGGCAGGCGCCGCGGAATCCCGGCGCGTCGACGTCGAGAATGCGTTCCCCGGCGTGCGCGGCATTGGAGTTGCCCCACACGATGGTCAGCGTCATCAAATTCGGGATGGCGAGGATCAGGGCCAGGACGATGGCCCCGCCCGCGACGAACTTTCCGGCCCGTTTACGCCAGGACAGGCCCGCCGTCAGCAAGAGGAAAAGTGGCACTGCCGTGCATATCAGGCCCATCAACAGGCCGTACCAGATGCCCTTGGCGAAACTCGAACCGACCATTTCCCCCAGGCGCTGCGCCCACCATCGCGGAATGAACGCGGCCAGGATCAGATAGGACACCCACAACACCGCCAGGGTCACCACCGCGGCAATGATGCGATTGCGCCACGTGACGAAGGTTGAAGACTTTCGCTCCTGCTCGGTGCCGGCCGTAGTCATGCGCTCAGCGTATGTCCGAATTGTCAGCGGGCGAAGCACCGACGCGACGGGGTCGCGTGCCGGGGCCGGGCAGGAGCGGTCCGTCAGCGTTCGCGCAGGAACTTCAGAGCTTCGTCGGCGTGCACGTTGGCGCGCATCTCGCTGTTGATCACCTTGGCCACGGTGCGATCCGGGTCGATCACGAAGGTGGTCCGCTTGACCGGCACGATCGCGCCCAGCAGGCCGCGCTTCACGCCGAACTCCGCGGCGACCTTCGCGCCCGGGTCCGAGAGCACCGGGTATCCCAGTCCCTGCTTCTCGGCGAATCCCGACTGCACCTCGACCGAATCCGCGCTGATGCCCACGCAGCTCGCCCCGGCGGCCTTGAATTCCGTTGCCAGATCCCGGAAGTGGCACGCCTCGGCGGTGCACACCGGCGTGTTCGCCGCGGGATAGAAGAACAGCACCACCGGGCCGTCCGCGAGCAATGACTCGAGCGAACGCGCGGTGCCGGACTGATCCGATAGTTCGAAATTGGGTGCGAGCTGACCGACCTTCATGCCCGTACCCTACCCCCAATTCATCGTGCACGAGCTTTTCGGGGAGGCGGTCACCGTCCGGCCGGAATCCCTTGCCGGGCACGGTGCTTGGTGGGTGCCCACCGCCGGCCTGTCCGTCACTTCCCTGCCTGGGGGTCCGGGGGTCGGCCCCCGGAGCCCCAACCACCCCCGACACACGGTGTCGGTGCGGCGTCACACCCCGATCAGGGCGGCGACCTCCGGGTTCTTGATGTTCATCACGTCGAGGATGCCGTGGGCGCGCAGGAACGGCTTCAGTTCCTTGATGCGATCGGTGTGCTCGGCGTACTCGTCGGGGAAGTTGCGCGGATCCAGCGATTCCAGCGCCTTCACGTACGTGACGAACGAGGAGATGGCGGAGTACTTACCGCCGGGGTTCATATTCATCATCCGAGGCAGCTGACCGGGCATGACGCCCGGGGCCATCTGCGGAGCTGGGTGCCGTGAACCCTCCGGAGCCACCGGTTGCGAGGGGTACATCTGTGTTGATCTCCTCTCGAAAATGGGGGATACCGCGTGCTACCGCCGCGAGCGTGGTGAGACCGCTTCAGGTATTCGCCGCAGCGGCCCGCTCGGCTGGGCAGGGAGAGCGATTTAGATCCCGCCCGGTGGGCCTGGAATGATGGGGCAATGCACGGCGCCCACGGTTTGCCAATCGACACCACCACCTCCCGGGAGCAGTTCCGGTCGCTCGCGGCCGATCACCGCGTGGTCCCGGTGATCCGAAAGGTGCTGGCGGACTCCGAGACTCCGCTGTCCGCCTACCGCAAACTGGCCGCCGACCGGCCCGGCACCTTCCTGCTGGAGTCGGCGGAGAACGGCCGCTCGTGGTCGCGATGGTCGTTCATCGGCGCGGGCAGCCCCAGCGCGCTCACCGTGGTCGACGACCAGGCCGCCTGGCTCGGGCAGACCCCGGCCGACGCGCCCGTCGGCGGCGACCCCCTCGAAGCGCTGCGCGAGTCGCTGCGGGTGCTGCGCACCGAGCGCCTGCCCGGCCTGCCGCCGCTGACCGGCGGCCTGGTCGGCTACCTCGGCTACGACACCGTGCGCCGGCTCGAGCGGCTGCCCAGCCTGGCCACCGACGACCTCCAGGTCCCCGAGATGGTCCTGATGCTGGCCACCGACCTGGCCGCCTTCGACCACCACGAGGGCGCGATCACCCTGATCGCCAACGCGGTGAACTGGAACGGCACCGACGAGCGCGTCGACGAGGCCTACGACGACGCCGTCGCCCGCCTGGACCGCATGACCGAGGCCCTGGCCGCGCCCGCCGAATCCACCGTCTCGGTCTTCGACCGGCCCGAGCCCGACTACCGCCGCCAGCGCACCTCCGAGGAGTTCGGCGCGGGCGTGCGTCGCCTGGTCAAGGAGATCGAGGCGGGCGAGGCGTTCCAGGTGGTGCTCTCGCAGCGCTTCGAGATGGACTACCACGGCACCCCGCTGGACCTCTACCGCATGCTGCGCGCCTCCAACCCGAGCCCGTACATGTACCTCATGCACATCCCGGACGGCTCCGGCGGCACCGCGTTCTCCATCGTCGGTTCCAGCCCCGAATCGCTGGTCACGGTGAAGGACGGCGTGGCCACCACGCACCCGATCGCGGGCACCCGCTGGCGCGGGGCCACCGAGGAGGACGACCTCCTGCTGGAGAAGGGCCTGCTCGAGGACGCGAAGGAGAACGCCGAGCACCTCATGCTCGTCGACCTGGGCCGCAACGACCTGGGCCGGGTCTGCGAGCCGGGCACCGTGCGGGTCACCGAGTACCGGCACGTCGAGCGGTACTCGCACGTCATGCACCTGGTGTCCACGGTGTCGGGCCGGCTGCGGGCGGGCAAGGTCGCGCTCGACGCGGTCCAGGCCTGCTTCCCGGCCGGAACGCTGTCCGGCGCGCCCAAGGTCCGGGCCATGGAGTTGATCGAGGAACTCGAGCCCACCCGCCGCGGCGTGTACGCGGGCGTGGTCGGCTACCTCGACTTCGCCGGTGACGCCGACACCGCGATCGCCATCCGCACCGCGCTGCTCAAGGGCGGCACCGCCTACGTGCAGGCCGGCGCGGGCATCGTGGCCGACTCCGACCCGGAGTACGAGGACGTGGAATCGCGCAACAAGGCCATGGCGGTCCTCAAGGCCATCGCGGCCGCGGAGACCGTTCGCGCCTACCGGCCGAACGGCGCCGCGCAATGACCGATCCCGACCCCGATAGTCGCCCGGCGGACGCCGCCGGACCGTCGGGGACCGAGTCCGCCGCGGAACCGGTTGCACCGCAGGCTGATACGCATACCGGGGGAGCGGGCGCGGCGGACCGGGATGCCGCGGCCACGGATGCCGCGCGGGCCGAGGCGGACGCTCGGGCCGCCGGGGCCGATGCGCGGGTCGCCGAGGCTGACGCCCGGGCCGCCGAAGCCGATGCCCGAGCCGCGGAAGCCGAGGGCGCGCGCAAACGGCCGCGGCCCATCGCGGCCGTAGCGCTGCTCGCGATCGCCGCCGCGCTGCTGTGGGCGTCCTCGCGCATGACCTGGGTGACCCTCGAGGTGACCAGCGAGCTCGGCCCGCCGCGCACCGCCCACCTCAACGGCAGTACCTGGTTCGGCGCGCTGACGCCGCTGGCCCTGGTCCTGCTGGCCACCATCGCGGCGGTGTTCGCCACCCACGGCTGGTGGCGGCGCGGCGTGGGCGTGGTGGTGGCGGTGCTCGCCGCGGTGGCCGCGGTGCCCGCCTACGCCCTGTTGGTCCATCAGGGCAGGACCGGTGACCGGGCCGCCCGGCTGGCCGAGCTGCGGGGCTGGGAGCACCCCGGAACCGTGACCACCGCGTCGTTGCCGGCCGTGCTGGCGCTGGTCGGGGCGGTGGCGGCGTTCGTGGCCGGGCTGCTGCTGGTGCGTATGCCCCGCGAGACGGCCCGCATGTCGGGCAAGTACGACAGCCCGGCCGTGCGGAAGTCCGCGGCGGCCGAACAGGTTGCCCAGCATCACGCCGACCGGGGACCCGCGGAATCCGGGTCACAGTCGCCGTCCAAGGACCAGTTGTCGGGTCGCGTGCTGTGGGACGCGCTCGACGAGGGCCTGGATCCGACCGACGACGACGCCGATCACTCTGCCGCGCAGGACGATCCGGGTTCCGGGGCCGCGCGCGGGGAACACCACTGAGCTGGGCCGGACAGCGGCAGCGTCGCCGCTTCCAGCCCCGCCGTCAAGACCGGGAACATAGCCATTTACTCTTTATCAGCAGCGGTGAGACAGCGCCTGGGGGGATTCTCAGGCAGCAAGTCCGTCTCCCCAGAAAGGATTCGAGCCAGATGACGGTACTCGACTCGATTCTCGACGGGGTCCGTGCGGACGTGGCCGCGCGGGAAGCCCTTCTGGATTTCCAGGCCGTGAAAGCGGCCGCGGCGGCGGCGCGCTCCCCGCGTGACGCCAAGGCCGCCCTGCACGCCGAGGGCATCGGCGTCATCGCCGAGGTGAAGCGGGCCAGCCCCTCCAAGGGCGCGCTCGCCGACATCCCCAACCCCGCCGACCTGGCCCGCGCCTACGAGGACGGCGGCGCCCGCATCATCAGCGTGCTCACCGAGCAGCGCCGCTTCGGCGGTTCGCTGGCCGACCTGGACGCGGTCCGCGCCGCGGTCGACATCCCGGTCCTGCGCAAGGACTTCATCGTCGGCCCGTACCAGATCCACGAGGCCCGCGCGCACGGCGCCGACGTGATCCTGCTGATCGTGGCCGCGCTGGAGCAGGACGTGCTGTCCGCGCTCATCGACCGCACCGAATCGCTGGGCATGACCGCGCTGGTCGAGGTGCACACCGAGGAAGAGGCCGACCGCGCCCTCGAGGCCGGGGCCAGCGTGATCGGCGTGAACGCCCGCAACCTGAAGACCCTTGAGGTGGACCGGGATGTGTTCGCGCGCATCGCCCCCGGTCTGCCCAGTGAAGTGATCCGCGTGGCCGAGTCCGGCATTCGCGGCACCGCCGACCTGCTGGCCTACGCCGGTGCGGGCGCGGACGCCGTGCTCGTCGGCGAGGGCCTGGTGACCAGCGGCGACCCGCGCGCCGCGGTGGCCGAGCTGGTGACCGCCGGAACCCACCCGTCCTGCCCGAAACCGGTTCGCCGGGGACGGTGAAAGAAGCGATGACACAGACCGAAAAGCTGTCCGGCAAGAACACTCTCGGCCTGCCCCAGGCCAGCGACGGTGTCGCGCACAAGAGTCACGAACCCGACGTGGGCGGCCACTTCGGCGTGTACGGCGGCCGCCATGTGCCCGAGGCGCTGATGGCCGTGATCGAAGAGGTCACCGCCGAATACGACAAGTGCCGGGTGGACCCGAACTTCCTCGACGAGCTGGACCGGCTGCAGCGCGACTACACCGGGCGTCCCTCGCCGGTGTTCGAGTGCAAGAACCTCTCGCAGCACGCGGGCGGCGCGCGCATCTTCCTGAAGCGGGAAGACCTGAACCACACCGGTTCTCACAAAATCAACAATGTGCTCGGCCAGGTGCTGCTGGCCAAGCGCATGAACAAGACCCGTGTCATCGCCGAGACCGGCGCGGGCCAGCACGGCGTCGCCACCGCCACGGCGTGCGCGCTGCTGGGCATCGAGTGCGTCATCTACATGGGCGCGGTCGACACCGTGCGCCAGCAGCTGAACGTGGCCCGCATGCGCCTGCTGGGCGCCGAAGTCATCAGCGTGACAACGGGTTCGCAGACCCTCAAGGACGCCATCAACGAGGCGCTGCGCGACTGGGTCACCAATGCCGAGCAGACCTACTACTGCTTCGGCACGGCCGCGGGCCCGCACCCGTTCCCGCTCATGGTGCGCGACTTCCAGCGCGTCGTCGGCCTGGAGACGCGGCAGCAGATCCAGGCCCACACCGGCCGCCTGCCCGACGCGGTAACCGCCTGCGTCGGTGGCGGTTCCAACGCGATCGGCATCTTCCACGCCTTCCTCGACGATCCGGCCGTGCGCCTGATCGGCTACGAGGCCGCCGGCGACGGCGTCGAAACCGGCCGTCACGCCGCCACTTTCACCGGTGGCAGCCCGGGCGCATTCCAGGGCGCGTACTCGTACCTGTTGCAGGACGAGGACGGGCAGACGATCGAATCGCACTCGATCTCCGCGGGTCTGGACTACCCGGGCGTCGGCCCGGAGCACGCCTACCTCAAGGACATCGGGCGCGCCGAGTACTACCCGGTCACCGACACCGAGGCCATGGACGCGCTCCTGCTGCTGAGCCGTGCCGAGGGCATCATCCCGGCCGTCGAGTCCGCGCACGCGGTGGCGGGCGCGATCAAGCTCGGTCAGGAGCTGGGCCCGGAGAAGATCATCGTGGTCAACCTGTCCGGCCGCGGTGACAAGGACATGGACACCGCCGCCCAGTGGTTCGGGCTGTTCGACACGCCCGAGGGGGACGACAAGTGAGCCAGCAGTCCCGTCTCGCCAACACCTTCGCGGCCTGCCGCGAGGAGAACCGCGCCGCGCTCATCGGCTACCTGCCCGCGGGCTATCCGGACGTGCAGGGCTCGATCGACGCGTGCAAGGCGATGGTCGAATCCGGTTGCGACATCATCGAAGTCGGCGTCGCCTACTCCGATCCGGTGATGGACGGCCCCACCATCCAGCGTGCCGCCGAACAGGCCCTGGCCGGTGGCGTGCGGGTGCGCGACGTGTTCAAGGTCGTGGAGGCCATCTCCCAGGCGGGCGGCAAGGCCGTCGTCATGACCTACTGGAATCCGGTGCTGAAGTACGGCGTGGACAGCTTCTCCCGCGATCTCGCGGCGGCGGGCGGTCTGGGCCTGATCACCCCCAACCTGATTCCGGAGGAGGCCGACGACTGGTTCGTGGCGTCCTCCACCCATAACCTGGACCGCATCTTCCTGGTCGCGCCGTCTTCCACCGAGGAGCGGCTCGTCAAGACCCTCGAGGCCTCCAAGGGCTTCGTGTACGCGGCCTCCACCATGGGCGTCACCGGCGCGCGTGACGCGGTGTCGTCGATGGCTCCGGCGCTGTGCGCCCGCATCCGCGCCCACTCCGACATTCCGATCGGCGTCGGCCTGGGTGTGCGCAGCGGCGCGCAGGCCGCCGAGATCGCCTCCTACGCCGACGGCGTCATCGTGGGCTCGGCCCTGGTGACGGCGGCCGCGCAGGGCCTGGACGCGATCCGGGCGCTGACCGACGAGCTGGCGCAGGGCGTCCGCTCGGCGGCGGTCGCTTCCTAGCCGAAGGACCTTTTGAGAGGTGTGTACCGAATTCGGTATACACCTTTCTTTTCGGCCGTGAACCTGCCCGTGGCCGTACGGAGGGGTCGCTCGAACACTGCTACGGTGGGGACTCGTGACCTTACGAGCCCTTGCCGAGAGCACCGGCGCCGATGTCCTGGCCTATATCCCCAGTCCGCCTCGCGGCGTGTGGTACCTCGGGCCGTTCCCGCTGCGCGCCTACGCGATCTGCATCATCATCGGCATCGTCGCGGCCATCTGGCTGGGCGAGAAGCGGTGGGTGGCCCGCGGCGGCGAGTCCGGCGCGGTGCTCGACATCGCCATGTTCGCGGTGCCGCTGGGCCTGATCGGCGGGCGGCTCTACCACGTGGCCACCGACTGGGAGAAGTACTTCGGCCCGCATCGCAAGGCCGACGCCCACTGGTGGGCCATCTGGCAGGGCGGGCTCGGCATCTGGGGCGCGGTGCTGCTGGGCGCGTTCGGCGCCTGGATCGGCTGCCGCCACTATCGAATCCCCTTGCCCGCCTTCGGTGACGCCATCGCGCCGGGCGTGCTGCTGGCGCAGGCCATCGGTCGCCTGGGCAACTACTTCAACCAGGAGCTCTTCGGCCGCGAGACCACCCTGCCGTGGGGTCTGGAGATCTTCGACCGCTTCGACGCCAACGGCGGCTCCGACCCGATGAACGGCGTCTCCAACGGCGTGGTGGTGCACGTCGTGCAGCCGACGTTCCTCTACGAGCTGCTGTGGAACCTGCTGGGCGTCGCGATCCTGCTGTACGTGGACCGCAAGTTCCGCATCGGCCACGGCCGTCTGTTCGCCCTGTACGTGGCCATCTACTGCTTCGGCCGGTTCTTCGTGGAACTGCTGCGCGACGACGAGGCCACCCACATCGCGGGCCTGCGCGTGAACACCTTCACCTCGGCGATCGTATTCGTCTGCGCCGTGGCCTATTTCCTGCTCGCCACCAAGGGCCGGGAGACTCCCGCGCAGGTGCGGGCGGGCGCGGAACGCCCCTGGCCATGGCAGTTCGGCGCACTGCGCGCCTACGGAGCGGCCGTCGCGACCGAACCCGCGATTCCGAGCACGGGCGCCGCGGCGAAGGAGTCCGCTGAGGAGAAGTCCGGCGCCGACGACTCAGCCGGCCAGGCCGAATCCACTGACGAGGCCGAATCCGAATCCGCTGACAAGGCAGAGCCTGCCGACGACGCGGAGCCCGCCGACAAGGCCGAGGCCGCGGCTGAGCCGGAGAAGGTCGAGGTCGCCAAGAAGTCCGACACCGCGGACAAGGCGGACAGCAAGAGCGATTCCTGATCATGGAATCGCGCGAATCCCGTAGCGCGGCGCGGTGATTCGGGAGACAATCGGGCATCGACGGCCGCCGGTGCGGCCGTAGGGGGAACGGGTCGGCGGGAGCACCCGTCCGCATGCCAGGAGGGGCGAGTGACCGGTCCGTATCAGCAGCAACCCGGTTTCGGTGGGCCACAGTACGGTCCACCGGGCACCGGACCGGCGGGGCAGCAGTACGGCCTCCCGGCTCCGATGCCCGCGGCCGCTCCGCGACAACCCGGGTTCCTGATCGCGATCGGCGATATCGCGGTCTCGGAGGGTCTGATCACCACTCCGTCGGGCAGTTTCCCGCTGCGCGGGGCGATCTGGACCGCGACCGATATGTCGCAATCCTCGGAGCGGACCCCGCCGTACGCCATCGTGCTGGCGATCCTGTTCCTGCCCTTCTGTTTCCTCGGGTTGCTGTTCCTGCTCATCAAGCAGAAGGTGGTGGCCGGATACGTGCAGGTCACCGTGAACAGCGCGGGCCGGTTCCACTCGGCGATGATCGCGGTGCACAACGAATCCACCTTCCCGATGGTCATGCACCAGGTGAACTACGCGCGCACACTCAGCGCCATGTAGCGGTCGATTCGCTTCGCCCGGCAACGAATCCGCGACGGCACGCGATAATTCCTGCGTGACCGATCCCTTCCAGAAACAGCCGCCGCAGGACGGCCCGCAGTACGGCGCGCCCGGCACGGGCCCGCAGTACGGACAGCCCTACGGCCAGCAGCCCTATCCGGATCCCCAGCAGTTCGCCGCGCCCGGCCAGCAGTTCGGCCAGCCGGGTGACCAGTTCGGCCAGCCCCAGCAGTTCGCGCAGCCGGGCCAGCCCTACGGCCAGCCGCAGCAGTTCGCCGCGCCCGGCCCGTACGGACCCTACGGCGCGGACCCGGAGGCCCCGTTCGGCCGGGATCCGTTCGGAGTTCCGTTGTCGGACAAGAGCAAGCTGACCGCGGGCCTGTTGCAGCTGCTCGCCGGCGGTTTCGGAATCGGCCGTTTCTACCTGGGCTACACCACGATCGGCGTGCTGCAGCTGGTCACCTGTGGCGGTTGCGGTATCTGGGCGCTGATCGACGGCATCCTGATCCTCACCGGCAAGGTGCCCGATCTCCAGGGGCGTCCGCTGCGCGACTGAGCGCGACACTCCGCATATCGGCGGCCGTCACTCGACCGGGTGGCGGCCGTTCGCGCTTATCATCGGGCCGGAGCCGGATCCAGGTTTTCGCGCATCGTGATGGTTGCCGTGCCGCCCGGTCGGTCCGCGGCGTACCCTTTGTCGGTTGTTTGTCGCGTGTTCACCCCACACGCCCGAGGAGAGGTCCCCGTCGTGCGCCACAAGCTAGCCGCCGTCCTGCTCGCCGTCGTCGCCGCAGCCGGGCTCGTCGCCTGCAGCTCGAGCAAGGACGACGCGAACACTTTGAAGGTGGGCACCGAGGGCAACTACTCTCCCTTCACCTACCAGGACAACGGCAGCCTCACCGGCTACGACGTCGAGGTGATCAAGGCCGTCGGCGACAAGCTCGGCAAGAAGGTCGAGTTCACCACCGCGCCCTGGGACTCGCTGTTCGCGGCCCTGGAATCCAAGCGTGTGGACCTCGTCGCCAACCAGGTGACCGTCAAACCCGAACGCGAGCAGAAGTATTCGCTGTCGCAGCCCTACACGGTCTCCGAGGGCGTCATCGTCACCAAGACCGGCAACGGCGGCATCCACGCCCTCACCGACCTGTCGGGCAAGACCTGCGCCCAGTCCGAGACCAGCAACTGGGCCGAGGTCGCGCGCGGCGCGGGCTGCAAGGTCGAGGCCATCCCCGGCTTCGTCGAGGCCGTGCAGCTGCTCAAGACCGGCCGCGCCGACGCCACCGTCAACGACACCCTCGCGGTGAACGCCTACGCCAAGCAGCAGGGCGCGGGCATCGTGCAGGTCGCCGGCAAGACCGGTGAGACCTCCAAGCAGGCCTTCGCCGCCCGCAAGGACTCCCAGGCCCTCACCGATCAGGTGAACAAGGCTCTCGACGAGCTGCGCGCCGACGGCACCCTGGCCAAGATCTCCGAGAAGTACTTCGGCACCGACGTCAGCAAGTAAGCGGCGCGGGGCATTTCGACATGGACGACGCCACCTGGGCGCTGATCCGGCACAACCTGTGGCCCATGCTCGAGGCCACGGTGAACAAGACGCTGCCGCTGACCGCGATCAGTTTCCTGATCGGGCTGGTGATCGCGCTGTTCGTGGCGCTGGCGCGGATGTCGAGCGTGTGGCCGCTGTCGGCGGCCGCACGCGTCTACATCTCGATCATTCGCGGTACGCCGCTGCTGGTGCAGCTGTTCATCATCTTCTTCGGCCTGCCGGCGTTCGACATCGTGCTGGAGCCGTTCCCGGCGGCGATCATCGCGTTCAGCCTCAATGTGGGCGGGTACGCGGCGGAAATCATTCGGGCCGCGATTCTTTCGGTGGCCCACGGGCAGTGGGAGGCGTCGTACTCGGTCGGCATGAGCTACGCCCAGTCGCTGCGGCTGGTGATCCTGCCTCAGGCCTCCCGCATCGCGGTGCCGCCGCTGTCCAACACGCTGATCTCGCTGGTGAAGGACACCTCGCTGGCGTCGACCATCCTGGTCACCGAGTTGCTGCGCACCGCGCAGATGGCTGCCGCGCCGACCTTCGATTTTTTCGCCCTCTACGGCGTGGCCGCCATCTATTACTGGGTTGTCTGCCTCATCCTGGGATTCTTCCAAACCTTCCTGGAGACCCGTCTGGCCAGGCACGTCGCCCGATGACCTGCCGATAGCTGAACGGGTGCTTACAAGAACCGTATATGTGTGTGCCGGGGTCGGCATGAGCCTTACCACAGGTCTAGGGTTGAACGCGTGATGCGACGAACGAAGATTGTGTGCACCCTCGGACCCGCAGTGTCATCCGAGGACCGGATTCGTGAGCTCGTCGAAAGTGGCATGGACGTTGCGCGCCTGAACTTCAGCCACGGCGAGCACTCCGATCATGCCGAGAACTACAAGAAGGTGCGTGCGGCCAGCGATACCGCCGGTCGCGCGGTCGGCATCCTCGCCGACCTGCAGGGCCCCAAGATCCGGCTGGGCCGGTTCGAGGGCGACGGCAAAACGGTGTGGAACACCGGCGAGGAAGTCCGTATCACCGTCGAGGATGTCATCGGCACTCACGACCGTGTTTCCACCACCTACAAGCACCTGGCCAAGGACGCCAAGCCCGGCGACCGCCTGCTCGTGGACGACGGCAAGGTCGGGCTGACCGTGCTGAGCGTCGATGACAACGACGTCATCTGCAAGGTCACCGAGGGCGGCCCCGTCTCCAACAACAAGGGCGTCTCGCTGCCCGGCATGGACGTGTCCGTGCCCGCGCTGTCCGAAAAGGACATCGACGACCTGGAATTCGCCCTGAAGCTGGGCGTGGACTTCATCGCGCTGTCCTTCGTGCGCTCGCCCTCCGACGTGGAGCTGGTGCACGACATCATGGACCGCGTGGGCCACCGCGTGCCGGTCATCGGCAAGCTCGAAAAGCCCGAAGCCATCGACAATCTGGAGGCCATCGTGCTGGCCTTCGACGCCATCATGGTCGCCCGCGGCGACCTCGGCGTCGAGCTGCCACTCGAGCAGGTGCCGCTGGTGCAGAAGCGTGCCGTGCAGATGGCGCGGGAGAACGCCAAGCCGGTCATCGTGGCCACCCAGATGCTGGAATCCATGATCACCAACTCGCGCCCGACCCGCGCCGAGGCCTCCGACGTGGCCAACGCCGTGCTCGACGGCGCGGACGCGGTCATGCTCTCGGGCGAGACCTCGGTCGGCGACTACCCGATCGAGGCCGTGCGCACCATGGCCCGCATCGTGCACGCGGTGGAGTCCGAGTCCTCGACCCGGGTGCCGCCGCTGACCCACGTGCCGCGGACCAAGCGCGGGGTCATCTCCTACGCCGCCCGCGACATCGGCGAGCGCCTCAATGCCAAAGCGCTGGTGGCGTTCACGCAGTCCGGTGACACGGTGCGCCGCCTGGCTCGCCTGCACACCCCGCTGCCGCTGCTGGCCTTCACCCCGCAGTCCGCGATTCGCAGTCAGCTGGCCTTGACGTGGGGCGTCGAAACGTTCATCGTTCCTCCGGTGGGCACGACCGACGAGATGATCCACCAGGTCGACAACGCGCTGTTGTCGATCGGGCGGTACAGCAAGGGTGATCTCGTGGTCATCGTGGCCGGCTCCCCGCCGGGTACTGTCGGGTCCACCAACCTGATCCACGTGCATCGCATCGGCGAGGAGGACCACTAATTTGAGTGCGTCGCTGGACGAGACGTCTGCGGACGTCGTCGCGGACCCCGAGGGGGCCGGGCTATCGGATGATCTGCGGGTGCTGCTGCGTCTGCTCGATCTCGAGGAGAACGGCCCCGACATCTTCCTCGGACATCACCCCGAGAAGGTGTGGAGCCGCACGTTCGGCGGCCAGCTGGTCGCACAGGCGATCATCGCCGCGGGCCGGACCGTGGGACCGGAACGGCCCATCCACGCGGTGAACGCGCACTTCGTGCGCGGCGGCGACCCGAAGCAGCCGATCGAATACCACGTCGATCGGCATCGCGACGGCCGCTCCATCGCCAACCGCACGGTGACCGCGTACCAGGACGGCCAGGAGCTGTTCGTCATGCTCGCGGCTTTCCAGGACTGGGGCAAGGGGCTCGAGCACGGCACACCCCTGCCCGACGTGCCCGGACCGGAAGGCCTTCCGCGCGTGGAGGAGTCGTTCGCGGGCATGGAGGACAAGCTCCAGATGTTCGTGGACGCACCGCATCCCATCGAGATGCGCTACACCAACGACCCGGCCTGGATCCTCAAGGGCAAGGGCGAGAGCCTCGGCCACAACCGGGTCTGGATGCGCACCGACGGCGCGTTGCCCGACGATCCGCTGATTCACGTTGCGGCGCTGGCGTATTCGTCCGACACCACGGTGCTGGACTCGATCATCACCACGCACGGCCTGTCGTGGGGCTGGGACCGCATCATCGCGGCCACGGTGAACCACTCCATCTGGTTCCACCGGCCCTTCCGCTTCGACGACTGGTCGCTGTACGCGACCGAGTCGCCGGTGGCGGCGGGCTCGCGCGGCCTGGCCCGCGGGCACTTCTACGCCACGAACGGCGACCTGCTGGCGACGACCGTCCAGGAAGGCGTGATCCGCCACTTCCCGGCGCGCCGCTGAGACACGCGATGGCGGGCCGTACCCCTGGGGGTGCGGCCCGTTGTCACGTCCGGGCTAGATCAGTTCCCGATTCTCTTCGAGGTCGAAGTTCTCGCGCTGCAGGGCGTGCACGATGTAGGGGATCGGCTCACCCGCGGAGAGCTCCAGCAGCAGCCGCTGCTCCAGTTTGGCGATGCCCGCCTTGGTGAGCTGGCGGGCTTCCCCGACGAGGCTGAGCGCGATCTCGTAGGTGCGGCGCTCGCCCGGTTCGGCGGCGGGATGATCCAGCCGCCACTGGGTTTCGAGCACCGTGTGGGCGGGATCGTCGCACTCCACCGGGAGGGTGAAGCGCCACGCGAAGATATCTCGATCGGCGACGTATTCGTCGACCACCCGGCACACCGTCTCGGTGACGCGGCGCAGGGTGTGAGGTGTCACGTAAACATGGAGCGAAACATCCGAAATGCGCTTCGGCATGTCCTTGGTCCTGTTCTTGTGTCGAACCACCGGCAGTGGCGTTCGGCGGAACGGATAAGTGTTCCGCGCGAGAGTGTAATCCCTTACCGGACCATCGCGGCAGCAAGGTGTATTGACACGCGGACTCCGACCGGCCGGTTTGCCGGGTTCCCCTGCTATCCGGCGGATTCCGCCGCGCGGCGGGCCGGGTACTGGATCGGATGAGGCGACGGCGTGGCCGGTGATTGCGCTGCCGCTCTGGGTGATTCGGGGCGTCTGCCCGCTTCGCCGCGTCCGCCGTCTATCACCAGCAGCGGCGGCTGCCCGTCGGCGGCGCTGCGCGGGCGCAGCGTGGCCTGCGGATGCTGATGCGCGTGCATCGCCAGCAGCAGCGGCACCAGCGCCTCGGCGATCTTGTCGCCGACATCGCAATACTGTTGCGGGGACAGTCCGACCGGGTCGGAGATGTTCTCGCGCCCGACATAGGCCAGGTCGTCGCGCGCGGCGTGCAGGCCGACCACGGTGCGCGCACCGCTGACCTTCGCGATCCGGTACGCCTCGAGCAGGGTGAAGGTGCGGGGGAGCGCGGCGGGCACGAGTTCGCGAACCTGGTCGCGGATCTTCTCGGTCATGGTGAGCACCAGGTCGGCGCGGTGCACCATCTCGGGCTTGAGCCGCCGGGCCTTGAAGTTGGAGGCGTCACCGCCGAGGCCGGTAATCGTCTGTGCGGCCAGGGGTTCCACGGGGAAGCCCACCAGGGCGCGCACGCCGGCGCTCTCGGCGGTGAGCTCTTGTAGTCCGTGGTCGGCGGCCACCGCCAAGGTGAGGCGTTCGGCGATGACGGATCGGCAAACATTTCCGCTGCAGACGAACAGGACGTGCATGCGGACAACCTATGCCCGCCGTTGTCGATTCGAAACAGTTCCGTGACCGAATCACACGTTTCAACCGGATTGTTCATGCGGTGGCCGGATGTCGCTCACCTGTTGTCGGCGGGTGTTTACCGGAGTGTCCGGCGGGCCAACGGCATCGCGGACGATCATGCCTTTTCGCGCACGCCGAATCAATAGCTCGACGATTATTCGTCGGTCGTGCCGTACAACGCGGATTCCGTTACCACGGGCGCGATTTCGGATGCGGCGCCGCGCGTGCGCCCGCGGGTGGAGAACAGTCGCCCGCGGGCCGGGACGATCGGCGCGAATCGCGCCAGTCCGATGTCCGCGGACATGTCGTCGTACACGGAATCTATTCCACCCCTGGAGAAATAGGCCTCGTGCCAGAACCCGGTCCCGCCGGAGTCCCGCAGGAACCGCTGCCACCAGTCCCGATGCGGGTCCGACCGCGTCCACCGCTCCAGGCTCTCCAGGTCCCGCCAGTACTGCCGCGCCCCCCAGTGCGGCGGGAACAGCGACCACACCACGTCCTCGTGGGACAGCAGCCCGTCGGGCCGATCCTGATGCGATCTGTACAGCTTCGGCCCGAGGCCCAGCAGCCGCAGCATCCCGCGCGGCCTGTGCACGCGCATGCCGAGCAGGATCACGACCAGGTCCGGATAGTCGGCCAGGTCGGCGGTCGTTCTCTTCACCGGCATTCGTGACCTCCGCACGGTTGGCTCCTCTGTGCGGGTCTACGTGGCTCCCGTGCCCGCGGTTCGAAACGCGGTCCTGCGAATCGAGTCTACGACGTACTCAACCGCAGGACCGCCGAGCTGCCCTGGACAGCAACTATCTTCACGGTCAGGCCATTCAGGAAAATGGTCCCGCCGACCCCGGTGGATCCGCTCACCGGCAGCCCGAACACCGTGGTGGACGCCGTGGTCGACAGGGCGCTGATCTCCCCGATCCGCACACTGCCGCCGATCCGCGAATATCCGGGGACCGGAATGGTCGTGGGCCCATCGACCCGAATTTCGCAATTACCTTTCGAACAGGCCCCCAGATCGGTCCCATTCGCCGCCGCGGGTAATCCGCCCGAGGCTTTCGTGGTGTCCTTCGCGGAATTCGTGGTCGTGGAATTCTGTCGCACGGTCGTCATCCCCGTCTGTGTCGTCTCGGGCATCGCGTGCCCGTCCGTCTCCGATCCGCATCCCCCGATGAGCCCCGCGATCAGCACACCCACGGCGAGGCCCCACCCGCCTCTCGCCATCGAGGTCTTCGGGATTCGCATACGGCCTCCATACAGCTTCCGGAACAACGGCCCACCGATCATGCGCCATGATGACCGAGTGCGTGTACTGGTTACCGGAGCGAATGGATATCTCGGCCGCGCCGTCGTCGCGGCCCTGTCCGCCGCGGGCCACGAACCCGTCGCCATGATCCGCGCCGCCGCCCCGCCGATCCCCGGCGCCGCCGAGGTCCGCACCGCCGATCTGCTCGACGAACCCGCGCTCGCCCGCGCCCTGCGCGACATCGACGCGGTCTGCCATCTCGCCGGCCTGACCCGGGCCCGCGAGTCCCTGTCCGAGCCGCTGCGCTACTTCCGCGGCAACACCACCGCGACCCTCACGCTGCTCGAGGCCATGTCCGCCGCCGGCGTCCCGCGCCTGGTCTTCGCGTCGACCGCCGCGATCTATGGGACCCCCGACCGGCAGCCGATGGCCGAAGACCTCCCGGACGCCCCACCGCATCCGTATGCCCGCAGCAAGCTGGCCGCCGAGCTGGCCATCGAAGGCGCGGCCCAGTCCGGTGATCTGGCGGCGGTGATCCTCCGCCTGTCCAATATCGCCGGCGGCGCCGACCCCGATCCGACCCGCCTGATCCCGCGCGCACTGGCTGCGGCAGCGGGGAATTCACCCCTGCCGGTGAATGGTGACGGCACCGCCACCCGCGACTACCTGCACGTCGACGATGCCGCCCGCGCTTTCACGGCGGCCGTCGACCACCTGTCGACCCCCGGCGTGGTCGCCCGCTACACCATCGGCAGCGGTCACGGCACCAGCATCATCGAGGTGGTCGCCGCGGTGGAACGGGTGACCGGTCGCCGGGTCGCCCTCGACCACCGGCCCCCGGCCCCGGAACCGCCGGTCCTGGTCGTCGACCCATCCCAGGCGATCGCCGAAATGGGCTGGAAGCCAACTCGTTCCACCATCGACGCGATCATCCGCGATACGGCCACAGAATCTCCACACGGTGTCCGCCGGGACCGCACATCCGGTTCCTAGTGTCGGTGTGCGAACGGCCCGAATAATGGAGAACGGAGGGTTCGCATGCGCGACTCGGATGAATTCACCCGGTGGACTGCGGAATTCGAGGCCAAGGCGCGTGCCCGGGCCCGGACCGGCGACCCGGACTGGACCGCCGGCGCGACCCTGCATCCCGCCCTCGTGCGCAGTATCCAGCGTTTTCAGGTGGGGGAGTCGGGTGACGGGGCGCATCTCATCGCCAAGGCCGACGCCGCCGGGGATCCGGTTTACGCTGCGGCGGTTCGGCTGTTCGTCGCCGAGGAGGCGAACCACGCGCGGCTGCTGCTGAACCTCCTGCACGCCGCGGGGGAGCGGCCGATCTCGCGCCATTGGACCGACGCGGTCTTCGTCGTCCTGCGCCGGGGACTGGGCTTGCGGCTGGAACTCATGGTGCTGTCGATCGCCGAGGTCATCGCCATCCCTTATTACTCGGCGCTCCGCGACGGCGCCCGCGACCCGCTCGCCACCCGCACCGCCGCCCTGATCCTGGCCGACGAGCAACGCCACATTCCGTTCCACGCGCAGCGTCTGCGCCTCGCCTTCGCCGCCACACCGCCCGGATTACGTCCCCTCGTCCGCGCTGTCTGGCGGGGAATCCTGCACGTCGCGATCGCGGTGGTGCTGGTCGATCACGGCCGGGCGTTACGTCAATTGGGCTGCACCCGAAGAGAATTCGCGCGCACCGCACGCGCGCTGTTCGGCCCGATCTGTGCGACCGCCCTACCGCGGCCGGACCGTGCGCAGCCGTCGGCGAATCCGCGAAACGCGGGGGAAGTGATTGGGTGACCGATCTCCGGATCCGAGATCTCCCTTGGTGCCGAGTGTGGGAATCGAACCCACACGCCCTTCCGGGCAACGGTTTTTGAGACCGTCGCGTCTGCCAATTCCGCCAACTCGGCGCACCGGAGGGAAATGATAGCGGGTAGTGGTGCAAACCAACTAATCGAGGGGGTCGGCGCACTACAGGGTTGTGATACTGGTCGGTTTGCGCTGGGTACGTGGGTTGTAGGGCCGGGTGAACGGTACTCTTTGGGAGACTCGGGTGCGTGCTGGTCCTGTGAGGGTGGCGCAAGACGAGGTGGCATCGGGTATCGGATTTCGGAAGCGACAGGGGTTCATCTATGGGAACGACAGCAGGGGGCGGTTCGAAGAAGGACGCTGCGGCGTCCGCCCCCAAGCGGGTGGTGGTTGCCGAGGACGAGGCGCTCATCCGGATGGACCTGGTGGAGATGCTCTCCGAGGAGGGCTATCACGTGGTGGGTGAGGCGGGTGACGGTCAGCAGGCCGTGGACCTCGCTGTGGAGCTGCGTCCGGATCTGGTGATCATGGACGTGAAGATGCCGCGCCGGGACGGCATCGACGCGGCGGCCGAGATCGCGTCGAAACGCGTTGCGCCGGTGGTCATCCTGACCGCCTTCAGCCAGCGCGACCTGGTCGAACGGGCACGCGACGCGGGGGCGATGGCGTACCTGGTGAAGCCGTTCACCAAGTCGGATCTGGTGCCGGCCATCGAATTGGCCGCATCGCGATTCCATGAGATCGCCGCGCTCGAGAGCGAGGTCGCGAACCTCACCGACCGGCTCGAGACGCGCAAGCTGGTGGAGCGTGCCAAGGGTGTGCTCATGCAGACCCAGGGGCTATCCGAGCCGCAGGCGTTCAAGTGGATTCAGCGCACCGCCATGGATCGTCGCACCACTATGAAGGCGGTCGCGGAAGTGGTGCTGGAGAACCTCGCACCGAAGTAAGTCGCATTTGCCGGGTCGTCGCCCTGTTGTTGCCACTAATGCACTGAGGAAATTTACAGTGCGGTAACAACAGGGCGTTCCACTTTAGTTGCGATGTCACATGGATGATTCGAATGTGATGCGGACCTAACGTGGCCCGACTATGTTTCTGTGCGGGCCGATCGATGGGGCGGCCCTCCTCGGTCACCCCGGGGGCGCACAGAACATGAGGTGAATCGTGCTTGGTTCAATGACGCGCACGTCGACCCTGCGGCACAGTCGCACGGTCAAGATGCTTGTCGTCGGGGCCGCGGCCGTACTCGCATTGGGCAGTGCCGGCTGCAGTAGCAAATCGACGGACAATTCGGGTGGAGGCGGGTCGAATCTGACCATCGCGCCCCTGGTGCAGGTGGACTCGCAGGGCAAGGAGGTCCCGGTCACGGACTCCAGCGCGGCCGCCGACCCCGCCGGTGACGGCAAGGGCAAGTGCGCCCCGCAGACCATCGCGATGGCCGGCCCGCTGACCGGCGACAACGCCAACCTCGGCCTCAACATCATCCGCGGTGTGAAGCTGGCGCTGGACCAGCACAACAAGGCCAACCCCGGCTGCCAGGTCTCGGTCAAGGAATTCGACACCGAGGGCGACCCGCAGAAGGCCACCCAGGTCATTCCGACCATCGTCAGCGACCCGTCGATCGTGGCGCTGATCGGCCCCACCTTCTCCGGCGAGACCAAGGCGACCGGCGCGATCCTCAACCAGGCCAACCTGCTGTCACTGACGCCGTCGGCCACCAACGTCACCCTCACCACCAACGGCTGGACCAACTTCTTCCGCGGTCTGGGCAATGACGGCATCCAGGGCCCGGCGGTGGCCGGATACCTGAAGGGCACCGGCAAGTTCAAGAAGATCTGCGTCATCCAGGACGACTCGGATTACGGCACCGGCCTGGCCAAGACTGTCACCGAGGGCCTGGGCCCGATCGCCGACCCGAGCTGCGCGGCCAGCGTGAAGGCGAAGCAGAAGGACTTCTCGGCGACGGTGTCCAAGATGGCATCGGCCAAGCCGGACGGCATCTTCTACGCGGGCTACTACGCCGAGGCCGCCCCGCTGGTGAGCCAGCTGCGTGACGGCGGCGTGACCGCGACCTTCATCTCCGACGACGGCACCAAGGACGTCGAGTTCACCAAGCAGGCCGGCAGCAAGTCCAAGGACGCGCTGCTCTCCTGCCCGTGTGGTCCGGCCGGTGACAAGTTCGCCACCGCCTACAAGGCGTTCAACAACTACGAGCCCGGCACCTACTCGACCGAGGGCTACGACCTGACCACGATCGTGCTCAAGGGCATCGAGGCCGGTAAGGTCACCCGCCCCGACCTGGTCGAATACGTGCGCGGCTACGACGGCCAGGGTCTGGCGCGTCAGTACAAGTGGGGTTCCACCGGTGAATTGGCCAACGCGTTGATCTGGATGTATCAGGTCAAGTAGCGATCACTGTTAATCGGAACAGCGTGTGCCGAATTTCGTTTCGGCACACGCTGTTTTCCACGACAGCGGAAAGTAACGAATGTCTGCACCCGCTTTGGCCGATGTGACCCTCCTCGCGAGCGGGTCCATCAAGTTCGATCTGTCCGGGGTCGCCGATCAATTCTGGCGGCTCACCGTCGAAGGACTCACCTACGGCTCGATCTATGCCCTGGTCGCGGTCGGCTACACACTCGTCTACGGTGTGTTGCGCCTGATCAATTTCGCCCATTCGGAAGTATTCATGCTCGGCACCTTCGGCCAATTGGTCGGATTGATGGTGTTCGGATTCGCGGCGAGCGGTGATACGTACTCCCAGGGTGTCGGACTGACCGTGGTCTACCTCGCAGCGGCCATGGTCTTCGGCATGCTGGTCTCCGGCGCGGCCGCGGTGGGGCTCGAACGAGTCGCGTACCGGCCACTGCGCAAACGCGGCGCGAAACCGCTGATCTTCCTGATCACCGCGATCGGAATGTCGTTCGTGCTGCAGGAATTCGTGCACTACATCCTGCCCAAGCTCACCGGCAACAAGCTCGGCGGCACCAACGCGCAGCAGCCGATCCAGCTGGTGACGCCCACCGAGCAGTTCAAGATCTTCGGCGCGTCGGTCACCAATATCGCGCTGGTGATCGTGCTGGCCGCGGTGGCGCTGGCGCTCACCACCGAATTGCTCATCAACCGGACCAAATTCGGCCGCAGCATTCGCGCGGTCGCCCAGGACCCCGACACGGCGACGCTGATGGGCGTCTCCCGGGAGCGGGTCATCATGCTGACCTTCCTCATCGGCGGTGTGCTCGCGGGCGCCGCCGCGCTGCTGTACACGCTCAAGATCCCCAACGGGATCATCTACAACGGCGGATTCATCCTGGGCATCAAGGCTTTCAGCGCCGCGGTGCTGGGCGGCATCGGCAACCTGCGCGGCGCGCTGCTGGGCGGCCTGCTGCTCGGCCTGGCCGAGGATTACGGCCAGGTGCTCTTCGGCGATCAGTGGCGTGACGTGGTCGCGTTCGTGGTGCTGGTCGCGGTGCTCATGGTCCGGCCCACCGGCATTCTCGGGGAGAGCCTGGGGAGGGCGCGCGCATGACCGACACGAAAACGACTCCCGCGCCGCAGAGCTCACCCGCGGGCCGGGGCGTCGGCGACGCCATCCGCGCCTGGTGGGCCGGGCTCTCGCGCCCGGCGCAGTGGGCGTTCGGCATTCCGGCGATCATCGTGCTGGCCGCGCTGCCGCTGTTCAAGCTGCCGTTGCTGGACACGCCCGGCACCAGTTTCGGCGGGGTGATGGCGCAGTTCGCCATGTACGCGCTCATCGCCATCGGCCTGAATGTGGTTGTCGGGCAGGCGGGTCTGCTCGACCTGGGCTATGTCGGCTTCTACGCGGTCGGCGCGTACTCGGTCGGCCTGCTGACCAGTCCGAACAGTCCCTGGAATCAGACCAACGGCGGCTGGCTCGACCCGAAGTGGGCGTGGCTGGCCTGCGTGCCGATCGCGATCCTGGCGACCGCGATCTCCGGTCTCATCCTGGGCACGCCGACGCTGCGCCTGCGCGGCGACTACCTGGCCATCGTGACCCTGGGCTTCGGTGAGATCGTCCGGCTGCTGGCCGACAATCTGCCCGAGATCACCAACGGCAGCCTCGGCCTGTCCCGCATCCAGTACCCGCACCTCGGCGAGTCCGACACCCATCCGGGCGGTTACTTCTCCTCCGGCAATCTCGGTGACGTGCACACCTGGAATGTGCTGGACCGGGCCAACTCCGGCACCTGGTGGTACTGGCTGGGCATCGTCCTGGTGGTCGTCGTGCTCATGCTGGTCGGCAATCTCGAGCGCAGCCGGGTGGGCCGCGCGTGGGTCGCCATCCGGGAGGACGAGGACGCTGCCGAGATCATGGGCGTGCCCACCTTCAAGTTCAAACTGTGGGCGTTCATGATCGGCGCGGCCATCGGCGGCCTGTCGGGCGCGCTGTACGCGGGGCAGGTGCAGTACGTGAATCCGCAGGGGTTCAACGTCATCAACTCGATGCTGTTCCTGTGCGCGGTGGTGCTGGGTGGTCAGGGCAACAAGCTCGGCGTGATCGTCGGCGCGTTCCTGATCGTGTACCTGCCCAACCGGTTCATGGGCGTGAACGTGGGCGGGCAGTCGCTCGGTGACTACAAGTACCTCTTCTTCGGTCTCACGCTGGTGGTCGTGATGATCTTCCGGCCGCAGGGTCTGTTCCCGGCGCGCCAGAAACTGCTGACCTACGGGCGGCAGGTGTATCGGGCGGTGCGACGGCCGGCGCCGGCCGCGCAGACGACAGGAGCCGCACAGTGACGGGGCCGGGCGACGCGCTGTTCGACAACGAGGACATGGCGGCCGGGTACGCGCGGCCCGAGGTGGAGCCCAGCGCCGGCACGCTCGACGTGACCGAGGTGCTGCCCGTCTACAAGGACCCCGAGGTGGTCGCGGAAGTCGTTGCGCCGCACCGGGACATCGAGACCGCGGTCGGCGCGCCGCTGCTGCGCACCGACGGACTCACCATGCGGTTCGGCGGCCTGACCGCGCTCGACAATGTGAGCTTCGAGATCCGCCGCGGCGAGATCCTCGGACTCATCGGGCCCAATGGCGCGGGCAAGACCACCTGCTTCAACGCCATCTCCGGGGTGTACCGCCCGTCCGACGGCACGGTCTACTTCGACGGCAAGCCGCTGACCAAGACCAAGCGCAACGAGATCACCCGGCTGGGCATCGCGCGCACCTTCCAGAACATCCGGCTCTTCGGGGAGATGACCGCGCTGGAGAACGTGGTCGTCGGCGCGGACGCCCGGCACAAGACCTCGGTCCCGGGCGCGCTCTTCCGCACCCCGCGGCACCGCGAGGAGGAGAAGGACTCGCTCGAGCGCGGCATGGCGCTGCTCGAGTACGTCGGCATCGCGGCGCACGCGGTCGAGAAGGCGCGCAACCTCTCCTACGGCGATCAGCGCCGCCTGGAGATCGCCCGCGCGCTGGCGACCGAGCCGAAACTGCTGTGCCTGGACGAGCCCGCCGCCGGGTTCAATCCGAGCGAGAAGTCCGCGCTCATGGATCTGATCCGCAAGATCCGCGACGACGGCTACACGGTGCTGCTCATCGAGCACGACATGCGACTGGTCATGGGCGTGACCGACCGCATCGTGGTGCTGGAGTTCGGCCGCAAGATCGCCGACGGGTTGCCCGAGCAGATCCGCCAGGATCCCGCGGTGATCAACGCCTATCTGGGCGTGCCCGACGAGGCCGACGCCGAGTCGGCCGAGGACGCGGCCGAGGCGCGAAGCATTGCCGCCGAGCCGGTTCCGGACCTGGCGAAGCAGGCGCCCGGTTCCGTCACGCCCACCGCCGCGACCGGCGAGCCGCTGCTGACGGTCGAGGACATGGTCGTGAACTACGGCAGAATCCAAGCGCTGCACGGCATCTCGCTGGAGGTCGGGCAGGGCGAGCTGGTCACCCTGCTGGGCGCGAACGGCGCGGGCAAGACCACCACCATGCGCGCCCTGTCGGGCCTGCTGCCGCTGACCCGCGGCCGCATCATGTTCCAGGGCCGCGACATCACCCGCATGAAGGCCCACGAACGCGTGGTGGCGGGCCTGATCCAGGCCCCCGAGGGCCGCGGCGTCTTCCCGGGCATGACGGTCCAGGAGAACCTCGACATGGGCTGCCACGCACGGCCGTTCGCGTCGAAGGCGGACTACGCGAAGACACTGGACTGGGTCTTCGAGCTGTTCCCGCGCCTGCAGGAACGTCGTCGCCAGGTGGGCGGCACCCTCTCCGGCGGCGAGCAGCAGATGCTGGCCATCGGCCGCGCCCTCATGGCCCGCCCGCAGCTGCTGCTGCTCGACGAGCCGTCGATGGGCCTGGCCCCCATGGTGATCCAGCAGATCTTCCGGATCATCGCCGACATCAACGCCCAGGGCACCACGGTCCTGCTGGTCGAACAGAACGCCCAGCAGGCCCTGACCCGCAGCGACCGCGCCTACATCCTGGAAACCGGTGAGGTGACCAAGACCGGAGGCGGCCGAGCCCTGCTCACCGACCCCGCCGTCAAGTCCGCCTACCTCGGCGTCGGCTGATCCGCCGGGGCCCGAAAAGCATTCGGGCCGGTCACCTTCCGGTGACCGGCCCGAACCTTCAAGCAGGGGCGACAGGAATCGAACCTGCAACCTGCCGCTTTGGAGACGGCTGCTCTGCCAATTGAGCTACACCCCTTGGCGGGGGCAACGCTACCAGGTAGCGGGTCGAGGATGAAATCGGTTTCGCTGACCTGGGGCGACGGGCCGAGTACGCCCGCTGCCCACGGATGTCGGGGGCGGTACCTAGACTCTTGCGGGTGACCCCTGCCTCTACTGATCAGCGTCCTGTTGTTGCGTCCGAAGCCGTGTCCGGGGAGCAGCCGACCCTGCTGTTGCTGGATGGGCATTCGCTGGCTTATCGCGCGTTCTACGCGCTGCCCGCGGAGAACTTCAAGACGCAGAGCGGGCAGACCACCAATGCCGTGTACGGGTTCACGGCGATGCTGATCAACCTGCTGCGCGACGAGAAGCCGACGCATGTGGCGGCGGCGTTCGACGTGAGCCGCAAGACGTTCCGGACCGAGGCGTTCCCGGAGTACAAGGCGAATCGGGCGACCACCCCGGACGAGTTCAAGGGGCAGGTGGAGACCACCCAGGAAGTGCTGGGCGCGCTGGGGATTCCGGTCATGGCCATCGAGGGGTACGAGGCGGACGATCTGATCGCCACGCTCACCACGCAGGCCGTCGCCCAGGGGTTCCGGGTGCTCATCGTGACCGGTGACCGTGACTCGCTGCAGCTGGTCGAGGACACCGTCACCGTGCTCTATCCGAAGAAGGGCGTCTCCGAGCTCACCCGGTTCACCCCGGCCGCGGTCGAGGAGAAGTACGGGCTCACCCCGGCGCAGTACCCGGACTTCGCGGCGCTGCGCGGCGACCCGAGCGACAACCTGCCGGGCATCCCGGGCGTGGGGGAGAAGACCGCCACCAAGTGGATCCGCGAGTACGGCGACCTGGCCACCCTGGTCGACCAGGTGGACAAGGTGAAGGGCAAGGTCGGAGACGCGTTGCGCGCCAACCTGTCCAGCGTGGTGCTCAACCGGCAGCTCACCGAGATGGTGAAGACGGTGCCGCTGCCCTACGCACCCGACCAGCTGGCCATGCAGCCATGGGATCGGGACAAGATCCACCGGCTGTTCGACGAGCTGGAATTCCGGGTGCTGCGCGACCGCCTGTTCGACACCCTGGCCCCGGTGGAGCCCGAGGCCGAGTCCGGCTTCGAGATCAGCGGCAGCGCGCTGGCCGCCGGCACCGTCGCCGCCTGGCTGGCCGAGCACGCTGGAACCGGTGTGCGGCACGGGGTTTCCGTGGTCGGCAACGGCTCGCCGACGCACGGCGACACCCAGGCCATCGCCCTGGCCGCCGCCGACGGCGAGGGCGCCTACATCGACGTGCACACCCTCACCCCCGAGGACGAGAAGGCGCTCGGCGACTGGCTGGCCGACCCGGCCACGCCGAAGGCGCTGCACGAGGCCAAGACCGCCATGCACGCCCTGCGCGGGCGCGGCTGGCGGCTGGCCGGGCTCACCAGTGACACCGCGCTGGCCGCCTACCTGATCCTGCCGGGCCAGCGCACCTTCAACCTGGAGGACCTGTCGCTGCGCTACCTGAGCCGGGAACTGCGCGTCGACAATGCCGGGGAGACCCAGCTGTCGCTGCTCGACGACGAGGACGAGGTCGACGCCGAGGCCGCCAATGCCCAGATGCTGCGCGCCCGAGCGGTTTACGACCTCGCCGACGCCTTCGACGCCGAACTCGAGCGCATCGAGTCCACCGCGCTGCTGCGCGATATGGAGCTCCCGCTGCTGAGCGTGCTGGCCGACCTGGAGGCCGCGGGCGTCGCCGTCGACTCCGCCCAGCTCGAGCAGTTGCAGCGCGAGTTCGCCGACCGTGTCGCCGAGGCCGCCGAGGCCGCGTACGACGTCATCGGCAAGCAGATCAACCTGGGCTCGCCCAAGCAGCTGCAGGTGGTCCTGTTCGACGAGCTCGACATGCCGAAGACCAAGCGCACCAAGACCGGCTACACCACCGACGCCGACGCGCTCGAGGGCCTCTACGAGAAGACCCAGCACCCGTTCCTGCAGCACCTGCTCGAGCACCGCGACGCCACCCGCCTCAAGGTGACCGTCGACGGCCTGCTCAAGTCGGTCGCCGACGACGGCCGCATCCACACCACCTTCAACCAGACCGTCGCCGCCACCGGCCGCCTGTCCTCGACCGAGCCGAACCTGCAGAACATCCCGATCCGCACCGACATGGGCCGCCGCATCCGCGACACCTTCGTCGTCGGCCCCGGCTACGAGTCGCTGATGACCGCTGACTACAGCCAGATCGAAATGCGGATCATGGCCCACCTGTCCAAGGACGAGGGCCTCATCGAAGCCTTCAACTCGGGCGAGGACCTGCACAACTTCGTCGCCTCCAAGGCCTTCGACATCCCGATCGCCGAGGTGGAGCCGGAGCTGCGCCGCCGCATCAAGGCCATGTCCTACGGCCTGGCCTACGGTCTGTCGGCGTACGGCCTGTCCCAGCAGTTGAAGATCAGCGCCGACGAGGCCAAGGTCCAGATGGACATCTACTTCAACCGTTTCGGCGCCATCCGCGACTACCTGCACGACGCCGTCGATCAGGCCCGCAAGGTCGGCTACACCGAGACCCTGTTCGGCCGCCGCCGCTACCTGCCGGACCTGGATTCCAGCAACCGGCAGCGCCGCGAGGCCGCCGAGCGCATGGCCCTCAACGCCCCCATCCAGGGCACCGCGGCCGACATCATCAAGGTCGCCATGATCGACACCCAGAAGGCGATCCGGGAGGCGGGCCTGAAATCCCGCATGCTGCTGCAGATCCATGACGAACTCGTCTTCGAGGTCGCCGCGGGGGAGCGGGAGCAGTTGGAATCGCTTGCGCGCGAGCACATGTCCAATGCCATCGAGCTGTCGGTGCCACTGGAGGTGTCGGTGGGCGTGGGCCGCAGCTGGGATTCGGCCGCGCACTAGGGAACTCGACACGCACTCGCGAGTCGCGCGACACGCGGACCGCCCGCACCGGGTTTCGGTGTGGGCGGTTCGTGTCTCGGCCGCCCTCTCCGCGCGCGTCGGCACCCGCCCGCCACCCGTTGTACGGGTTGCCGGAATTGCGTCGACCTGGGGATGTTCACGAATCGGATGTTTGCCGGGCCCACAGTGTTTGCTCGCGGCCGCGCCGGAGGCCGTGTGGCGCCCGTCGCATTGGCGGTGACCTGCGACGAAGTTACCCGTGGGTCCCTCACGAATGTGGTTGCCATTGCGTGAGCTCCCCCCTATGCTCGGACCCGTGCCGAATCCCGCCAACAGCCGCAGCGCAGCGCTCGACGTCGCAGACCGCGACCGCGCAGCGCTTATTTCGCTTACCGCGAATGTGGCCGGCGATCGCGTACTCGTAGTTCTCCGCCGTAGCGGGGTCTGATTCGGACCGGCCCCTCGCTGCGGCCGATAGAACTTTCTTTTGCTGGTCCCCTCTGTCAATTCTTCGGAAGAAGTCGGGAAGACCTAGTTCAATGACCATCACCCTGGATACCGCCATGTTCATCGCCGCCGCCCCCGCGACCTTGCGGGCCGAATGCACCGGCCTGACCCCCGCCGAGTTCCACGACCGCTACTGCGACCCGATGGGCCCGGTGAAGCTCAGCGAGTGGACCCCGATCGGCGACCGCGCCGGTACGGCCACCCTGGAAATCGCCTCCCACCTGCGCACCGTCGTGGCGACCGGCAGCCCGGTGGCCGCGCTCACCTCGGCGCTCTACGACGAGGGCTACCCGGTGGAGATCCTCGCCTTCCATCAGCGCAGCACCCCGGACGGCACCGCCACCTTCGTGCAGTGCGAGTTCAACGGCCGCCGCGGCTGGGGCGCCGCGCTCGCCGACGACGCCGCCGAGTCGACCATCCGCGCCATGATCGCGGGCATCAACCACCTCGGCTCGCACTTCTGAATCAGCCGTGAAAAGCGAAGCGCCGCAACTCCTTCGGGAGTTGCGGCGCTGACGCTGCGGCGGGATGCGGCTACTTGGCGGATTCCTGCTCGGCGAGCTGCTTGCGCACCTCGTCCATGTCGAGGGCCTTCACCTGGGTGACCAGATCCTCGAGCGCGGCCGGGGGCAGCGCGCCGGGCTGCGCGAAGACCAGCACGCCCTCGCGGAACGCCATGATGGTCGGGATGGAGCGGATGTTGGCCGCGGCGGCCAGTCCCTGCTGATCCTCGGTGTCGACCTTGCCGTGCACCACGTCGGGGTGGGTTTCGGACGACTTCTCGAAGGTGGGGGCGAAGCTGCGGCACGGACCGCACCACGAGGCCCAGAAGTCGACGAGAACCACGTCGTTACCGGTGACTACCTCGTCGAAGTTCTGTTCGGTCAGGGTCTGGGTGGCCATGGCTTCCTCTCGTATCGATGTCCCCGGTCCAACACCGGGCCCTGCGGTTATCTTCCCCGCGCTACCGGGCGGGCCGGTCACCGGCGGTCACCGACCATTCGGCGCGCCGGTCACCGTCCCACCGGCGGATGTCCTCCACGGTAGCCCGCACGTCCTTGTCCCAGCCCACCGCGCCCAGCGCGGCGTCGAATTGGCCCGGTTTCAGCCGGCGGGCGAGGGTGACGTGCGGGGTCCAGCTGTCGGGCCGGACATTGCCGGGGATCCCCGGGCAGTCGGCGACCACCCGGAACAGCCTGTGCTGCAAGGAGATCAGCGGTTCGGACGGCACCACCGCCCGAACCAGTACGGCCGCATGGGATCCGAAGACCAGCAGCCCGCCCAGCCGGACCGGGAACGGCCGGAAGTCCTGCTGCGCCAGGACCTTGTCCAGCCGCGGCCAGATCTCGGCGGCCACCGCCATGGTGATGTGCGGCCGATACCAGGGCCCGGGCGTGTGCAGGCCGAGTTCGCTCAGCGCCGCCCACTGCCGCCGCACCGCGGCCTCGGACGCCTCGTCGAAGACCAGTTCCACCGATTGCACCATGGTGTCCTGAACTTACGCGCGATTCGCCGCCCAGGTCTCGAAACAGGCGTGGCAGCGTGTGCCGGGGCGCGACGGCGGCGGGGGTTGCGCGAGGATGACTGCCATGAGCGACAGCGAGACTCGAATCCGGCTGGGCGTGCTGGAGGGCGACGGCATCGGCCCCGAAATCGTCCGTGCCACCCGGCATGTGGTCGACGACGCCTTCGAGACCACGGGCCTGCCGCCGGTGGAGTGGGTGCCGCTGCCACTGGGGCACGAGGCGATCGAGCAATTCGGCAACCCGGTGCCCGAGCAGACGCTCGCCGGGCTGGCCGAACTCGACGCCTGGATCATGGGCCCGCACGACAGCGCCTCCTACGCTCCCGAACACCGCACCGGCCTGCCGCCCGCGGGCGCGGTCCGCAAGCGCTTCGGTCTCTACGCGAACGTGCGCCCGGCCCGCAGCCTCGAGGGTGTGCGCGCCCTGGCTCCGGACATGGATCTGCTGATCCTGCGCGAGAACACCGAGGGCCTCTACGCCGACCGCAATATGGCCGCTGGTTCCGGTGAGTTCCAGCCGTCGCGGGATGTCGCGCTGTCGGTCGGCGTGTTCACCCGGGCGGCGATCGAACGCATCGCGCGGCTGGGGTTCGAGATCGCGTCGGAGCGGTCGAAGAAGCTGACCGTGGTGCACAAGGCCAATGTGTTGCCCATGACGATGGGGATGTTTCGCGACATCTGTTACGAGGTGGCCGCGGACTACCCGGACGTGGAGGTCGACGACGAGCACGTGGACGCGGCGGCCGCGCATCTGGTCCGCGCGGCCCGCGACTACGACGTGATCGTCACCGAGAATCTGTTCGGCGACATCCTGTCCGATCTGGCGGGTGAATTGAGTGGTTCGCTCGGTATGGCCGCCTCGGTGAACTGCTCCGATACCCAGATCATGGCGCAGGCGGTGCACGGCGCGGCCCCGACCCTGGCGGGGCGCAATCGCGCGAATCCGGTGGCGCTGTTCAACTCCGCGGCGGTGATGCTGCACTGGATGGGTCGCACTCAGCGCCACAGCGCGTTGGACCGGGTCGGCGAGCGCATCGAGCGGGCAGTTGCTGATACGTTGCGGGCTGGTGTTGCAACGTCCGATTTGGGTGGGCTAGCCTCTACCTCCGAATTCACCGAGCAGGTGCGCGCACGGCTGCACCGCTGGTGAGCGCGCATTCCGGGCCGGGCGTGTTCGGCCCCGCTCTGGCGTGTCGCCGATTAATCTTCGGTTACCGGCCGACGCGGACGGTGTCACTCGCTTACATTTCAAACGGCGGGCGACCCACGGATGTCGCGCACCCGAACTGTGGAGGACTGCTGTGTCTGTTCGTAACTCTCTTCGCGGGCGTGCCCTGCGAGCCGCTGTCGTCGTCGCCGGTGGCGCTCTCGCACTGACCGCCTGTACCAGTAATTCGGAGTCCAGCGGTCCCGAGGTGGCCAAGGTCGACGTGGCCAAGGTCGACACCATCGCGGCCAAGGTGCCCGCCGACATCAAGTCCTCCGGCAAGCTGACCGTCGGCGTCAACGTTCCGTATCAGCCCAACGAGTACCGGGATCCGTCCAGCGGCAAGATCGTCGGCTTCGACGTCGACCTGATGGACGCGGTCGCCAAGGTGCTGGGCCTGAACGCGGACTACAAGGAAGCCGACTTCGAGAAGATCATCCCCTCCATCGAGGCCGGCACCTACAACCTCGGCATGTCCTCCTTCACCGACAACAAGGAGCGCGAGGCCACCGCCGACTTCGTCACCTACTTCTCCGCGGGCAGCCAGTGGGCCCAGCAGAAGGGCAAGACCGTCGACCCCGACAATGCCTGCGGCAAGCGAGTCGCGGTGCAGCGCACCACCGTTCAGGACACCGACGAGATCCCGGCCAAGTCCAAGGCGTGCGTCGCCGCGGGTAAGCCGGAGATCCAGAAGGTCGCCTACGACGAGCAGTCCGCCGCCGCCAACGCGCTGGTGCAGGGCCAGGTCGACGCCATGTCCGCCGACTCCCCGGTGACCGCGTACGCGATCAAGCAGGCGGGCGACAAGATCGAGCCCGCCGGCAAGATCTTCGATTCCGCGCCCTACGGCTGGCCGGTCAAGAAGCACTCCACGCTGGCGCCGGTGCTGCAGGAAGCCGTGCAGTACCTGATGGACAACGGCCAGTACAAGAAGATCGCCGAGAACTGGGGTGTCCAGGAGGGCGCGATCACCAAGTCCGTCATCAACGGAGCCAGCTGACCTCCTATGTCGCAGGACAAGAACCACCTCTCGGTGCCGGTCGAGAGCGCCGAGCCCGAGCCGATCAAGGCGATTCCGCTGCGACGGCCGGGCCGGTGGATCGCCGCCGCGATCATCCTGATCGCCCTGGCCCTGTTCATCTGGGGCGCCAAGACCAACGAGGCCTACCACTGGAACACCTACTTCAAGTACCTGGGTGACAAGCGAATCGCCCAGGGCGCGTTGGTGACTCTGGAGCTGACCGTGCTGGCCATGCTGATCGGCGTGGTGCTCGGCGTGCTGCTGGCGGTCATGCGCCTGTCGCCGAACCCGGTGCTGCGCTCGGTGGCGTGGGCGTACCTGTGGATCTTCCGCGGGACGCCGGTCTATGTGCAGCTGGTGTTCTGGGGCCTGTTCCCGTCGCTGTACAAGACCGTCACCGTGGGTGTGCCGTTCGGGCCGTCGCTGGCGCACTTCGATGTGCAGCACTGGTCGGCGCCGTTCTTCTTCGCGATGATCGGCCTGGGTCTCAACGAGGCCGCCTACATGGCCGAAATCGTGCGCGCGGGAATCAATTCCGTGGGCGAGGGGCAGCGCGAGGCGTCGGTGGCGCTGGGCATGTCGTGGTCGCAGACCATGACCCGCACGGTGCTGCCGCAGGCCATGCGGGTGATCATCCCGCCGACCGGCAACGAGCTCATCTCCATGCTGAAGACCACCTCGCTGGTGACGGCCATCCCGCTCACCACCGACCTCTACGGCCGGGCTCGCGACATCTACAGCGTGAACTTCCAGCCGATCCCGCTGCTGCTGGTCGCCGCCACCTGGTATCTGGCCGTCACCAGCGTGCTCATGATCGGCCAGTACTACCTGGAGCGGTACTACTCGCGCGGTTCCTCCCGGCAGCTCACCGCGAAACAGTTGCGCGCCTTGGCCCAGGCGCAGGTCGCCGGCGGAACGGGATAGGTGAACATGTCCGAGGATTCGATCTCGTTCTCCAAGGAATCCACGCCGCTGATCGACGGCTCGCTGCCGCCCTCGGCGGTGCCGATGGTGCGTGCCGACCGGGTGTGCAAGAGCTTCGGCGCGTTGAACGTGCTCAAGGGCATCACCCTCGAGGTGAAGCGTGGCGAGGTGCTGTGCCTGATCGGCCCGTCCGGCTCCGGCAAGTCCACCTTCCTGCGCTGCATCAACCACCTCGAGCGGGTCAATGCCGGGCGCCTGTACGTGGACGGCGATCTGGTCGGCTACCGCGAGAAGAACGGCAAGCTCTACGAGCTGCACCCGCGCGACGCCGCCAAGCAGCGCCGCGATATCGGGATGGTGTTCCAGCACTTCAACCTGTTCCCGCACCGCACGGCGCTGGAGAACATCATCGAGGCGCCGACCCAGGTCAAGAAGCTCAAGCGGGCCGACGCGGTGGCCCGCGCCCGGGACCTGCTGGCCCGAGTCGGCCTGGCGGACAAGGCCGATGCCTACCCCGCCCAGCTGTCGGGCGGTCAGCAGCAGCGTGTCGCCATCGCGCGCGCCCTGGCCATGGACCCCAAGTTGATGCTCTTCGACGAGCCCACCTCGGCGCTGGACCCGGAGCTGGTGGGTGAGGTGCTCGGCGTCATGCGCGAACTCGCGGCCTCGGGCATGACCATGGTGGTCGTCACCCACGAGATGGGTTTCGCCCGTGAGGTCGCCGACCAGCTGGCCTTCATGGACGGCGGTGTCGTGGTGGAGGCGGGCGATCCGCGCGAGCTGCTCGCCAACCCCCAGCACGACCGGACCAAGGCGTTCCTTTCGCGAATCCTCTAGTCCCGCAACGAGATCAGGGAGCCCTCGGTGCGAGGGCTCCCTGATCTGCTACTTGCGGAGGAACTCCAGCACGGGCGCGGTCTGGCCGAGGATGGCGTGACCGACGCCCGGGAGCACCCGGGTGGTCGCGTTCGGGATGGATTGCTGTGCGCGGCGGGCGGTGTCGGCGGACTTGAACATGACGTCGTCCTCGCCCACGATCACCAGGACCGGCATCGGGAGGGCGCTCAGCTGCGCGTCGGTGAAGAGGGGCAGTTTGCCGGTGCGCGGGTTGAAGTGGGTGAAGGTCAGCGTCACGTCGTCGAGGATCTCGGCGTGGTCGGTGAGGTTCAGGCCGGTGACGATGGCGGCCGAGCGGCGCAGATCGTGGTTGCTGAACAGGTGGTCGAGCAGGTTCTTGAAGATCCAGCCGAAGCGCTGCTTGCCGATCCCGCCGGGGCACAGCAGCGCCAGCTTGGTCACCTTGTCGGGACGGCGGACCGCGTAGTCCAGCGCGGTCCATCCACCCAAGGACATGCCGACGAACGCGGCAGCGGAAATGTCCAGTCCGGCAAGGACATCGTCGAGCCACGATGCGACCGCGTCCGAGCCGAGCGCCGGGCGGGACTCGGCGCTGCCGCCGGGCTCGCCCACCATGTCGACGGCGTAGACGCGGAAATCGGTTGCCCAGGAGGCGATATCGCCGAGCCAGGTGGCGGAGTTGGCCCCGGACCCGTGCAGCAGGACGACCGGCGGCGCGTCCTTCGGGCCGGAGGCCAGTACGAAGGTGTCGCCCTCCCGGGTCGGAATGTGCAACTGCTCCACCGCGACCGGCCAGCGGCGCACCAATTCCTGGTAGCGGGCCTGGATGGCGGCCCGTCCGGCCTCGGACTTGTAGATCGCGTTCACGACGCGAGAACTCCTTCCATGTATTCGAGCAGCCGGGCGGTATCACCCAGGCCGCCGACGAGAATGACCTTCAGGCGGGCGCGTTCGCGGTCGTAGAAGGTCTGCACCCGCAGCGGTTGCCCGTCTCCGGTGTGGGTGCCCGCCGCCGCGGTCAGCAGCGTGCTGACCCGGTCGGCGATCGAGGGATCCGCGGCATCGACCTCGATGATGCTGGACACCTCCGAATACCGTTGCGGGGCAGTCGATCCGCCCTCGGGTGCGGGCAGGCCGGTGAAGGCTTCCAGATCGGCCCGGGTGATGCGGTACTGCTTGCCGATGCGGGTGGCGGGCAGCTTCCCTTCCCGCACGTACCCGCGGACAGTGCGTACGTGCAGGCCGAGGCGTTCGGCGACTTCCTCGACGGAGTAGAGACGATCGGTCACGAAAACTACCCTAACGTTCCCTGTCGTGAGTATCAATAGGGAAGTTTGGGTAATTTTGTGTTGGCACTTACGCGGGGCTGTCAAGTCAACTACAGTTTGTAGTAGATATTCGGTCGCACCGTTGGGAGACGGCATGGCGATGACAGGGGAGCGTCCGGTGGCGCGGGCGCGATGGAGCTTTCTGCAAGGGGCGATATGCGTGGTCGGCGTCGTCCACATCGTGTGGGCGATCGTGGGCTGGATCGCCGAACCCAGCTTCGCGATGGGCGAACACGCCCCGGCCACACCGGTTCTCGGCATGGACTACAACGGCTGGCACGGGCTGGCGGGCCTGCTGCTGTTCGCGCCGGCGCTGCTCGCCGCCCTGCGCAAGCGCTGGGCCGCCTGGTACTGCGTGATCGCCGCTGTCGGAGGCGGATTCGTGGTCGGGATCTGGGCGCTGTTCGCGCACAACGTGTTGATGTTCAGTTTCCCGAATCACCGGAGCGACGCCATCGAGCACATCGTGACCGGCGTGGTGCTGCTGGCGCTGGTCGGGATTCAGGCCGTCCGCGACGGCGGCTTGCGGGCCGTATTCGCCTGACCCGGCGTCTTCCAGGTCGCGAGCGCGATACGGAGTTGGCCGAGCAGGACTTTCGTGGCCGGGCTCAGGGGGCGCTCGGTGCTCCACGCCAGCACCAGGCGGCCGCACATCGCCGGATCGATCTCCAGGGTGCGGATACCGAGGCGGGCGGCCTCGTCCGCCGGGATTCGCGGAATGACGGCTATGCCGAGGTCGTGCGCGGCCAGTCGGATCAGCAGCGGGGGTGCGGCGGCCTCGAACGCCACATCGGGTGTCAGAGAGGCGGCGGCGCAGGCGTTTTCGAGCAGGGCGCGCAGCCCGGTGCCGGTGGGCAGGCAGATGAGCGGGTGCTCGCACAGTTCGGGCAGGATGATCCGGTCGCCGAAGCCCTCGGCCGCCGCCGCCACGGCCGCCACGATCGTGCTCTCGTAGATGAGCTCGGTGCCGATGCTCGGGTCCAGATCCTCCGAGATGGAGAGCAGGCCGATGTCCAGCTCGCCGCGACGCAGGGCGCCGTACATGGCGTCGGAGGTGTCCTCGGTGAGGGAGATGCCGATCTGTGGGTGATCGCGGTGGAAGTCGGACAACACCTGGGCGATGTCGATCTCCTCGCCCGCCGCGCCGGAAATCAAGCCGACCCGCACGTGCCCGCGCAGCAGGCCGGTGAATTCGTCCACGGTGTGGGTGATGCGCTCGACGTGTTCGAGGGCCGCGCGGGCGATCGGCAGCACCGCCTCGCCGACCGGGGTGAGCGTGACCGAACGGCTCGTCCGATCCAGCAAAGGCTGTCCCAGTTCACGTTCCAGCTGGCGGATCTGCGCGCTGAGGCCGGGCTGGGCCAGATGCAGGCGGGCCGCCGCGCGGGTGAAGTTCGCTTCCTCGGCGACCGTGACGAAGTAGCGCAGCTGACGCAGTTCCATAACTGCTGATTCTAGCTACGAGAAGAACTATCTGTTGGAGTTATCGTTCAGGGGCGAGCAGGGTAGGTGACATGACGAAGACAGCGATCACCGAACTGCCCGCCACCACCGGACCCGTGTTCCAGCCCGGCGACACCGGCTACGACGCCGAGATCGCCGGATTCCAGACCGCGTACACCCACCGGCCCGCCGTCGTGGTGGCCGCCGCCCACGCCGAGGACGTCCGCGCCGCGGTGGAATACGCGGCGCGGCACGGACTTCCGGTCGCCGTGCAGGCCACCGGGCACGGACTGTCGGTGGCCACCGACGGCGTGCTCATCACCACCCGCCGGCTCACCGACATCCGCGTCGACGCGGACGCGCGCACCGCCCGAATCGGGGCGGGCGTGCAGGCCGGAGCCCTGATCGAGGCGGCCGCCGCGCACGGCCTGGCGCCGCTGAACGGCTCCTCGCTCTCGGTCGGCGTGGTCGGCTACATCCTCGGCGGCGGGATCGGCATCCTGGCGCGCGAATACGGTTATGCCGCAGAGCATGTGCGAGCCATCGAGATCGTCACCGCCGACGGCCGCCTGCGCCGCCTGACGCCCGAGGACGAGTTGTTCGGCGCGGTGCTGGGCACCGGCGGCAACTTCGGCGTGGTCACCGCGCTGGAACTGGACCTGCTGCCCGTCACCCGGGTGTACGGCGGCCAGTTGCAGTTCGACACCGCGCTGGTGGCTCCGGCGCTGGAGGCCTGGCGTCGGTGGACCCGGCAGGCGCCCGAGACCGTCACCTCGGCCATCACCATGCTGACCTTCCCCGATATCCCGCAGCTGCCCCCGCACCTGCGCGGGCGGTACGTGGCGACCGTCAATATCGCGTTCACCGGTACCGAGGAGGAGGGCGAACGCCTCGTCGCGCCGCTGCGCGCGGTCGGGGAGCGCATGACCGACGACCTGCGGGTGATGCCCTACACGGAAAGCCATGCCATCTACCGGGATCCGGATCACCCGCACGCCTACACCGCCACCAACGCGCTGCTCTCGGACCTGCCCGCCGACGCCGCCGCCGCATTCCTGGCGGCGACCGGACCCGGGGCCGCGCTGCCCACGGTGGCCGGATTCCGGCACCTGGGTGGAGCTTTGAGCCGTCGGGGCCCGTACGGAATCTCGATGGACCACCGCGACGCGCAGTACATCGCACGGGTGCTGGCCATGCCGCAGCCGGACAATGCCGAGGCGGTGCGCGACCAGCTGGCACTGGCGCGAAACACGTTGCGGCCGTGGACCGTCGGCCACAACCTCAACTTCCTCTACGGCAGCGGCGACCAGGCCGACGAGGCGCAGACCCGCGCCGGCTACAGCCCCGCCATCTACGACCGGCTGGCCGCGCTCAAGGCGAAGTACGACCCCGCCAACCTGTTCCGCAACAACCGCAATATCCGCCCGAATTGATCGGCCGGGACCACAACCTTTGCCCCGCCGCGCCTGTGTGCGGCGGGGCGAGCTGTTTTCGAGCTTGCCGCTCCGGTACGACCGCGCTATCGTCGTGATATCACTTCGATACTAGGAGAGTGTCATGGAGATGCGTCGGGCCTTCCGGTTGAACGGGTTCCTCATGCTGGGGGTCTTCGTCCTGCTGGTCGTCGGAATCGTGCTGGAGTCGCACGCGCTGAGCAGCGGCGCCACCGGGGCCGCGCGGACCGTCATCGGCATCGCGCTGGCGGTCACCATCCTGGCCGCGGTGCTCGCCGCCAGCGGCTTCGTCACGGTGAATCCCAACCAGGCCAAGGTGATCCAGTTCTTCGGCCGCTACATCGGCTCGGTCGACGAGTCCGGCTTCCACTGGGTGACCCCGCTGTCCAGCCGGCGCAGTATCTCGCTGCGCATCCGTAACTTCGAGACCCAGAAGCTGAAGGTCAACGACCTCGACGGCAACCCGGTCGAGATCGCCGCGGTCGTCGTCTACCAGGTGGTGGACAGCTACAAGGCCGCCTTCGCCGTCGACGACTACGAGGACTTCGTGCGCACCCAGTCCGAGACCGCGGTCCGGCACCTGGCCACCACCCACCCGTACCAGACCGACGACGCGAGCACCTCGAGCCTGCGTGACGGCGTGGAGGTCGCGGGTGAGCTGACCACGGAGCTGCGCGCCCGCACCGAACTGGCCGGCATCGAGATCATCGAGGCCCGCATCACCCACCTCGCCTACGCGCCGGAGATCGCCCAGGCCATGCTGGTCCGCCAGCAGGCCGCCCAGGTGGTCGCCGCCCGCAGCCGCATCGTCGAAGGCGCGGTCGGTATGGTCGGCATGGCGCTGGACCGGCTCGCGGAACAGGGCGTGGTCGATCTGGATGAGGAGCGCAAGGCGGCGATGGTGTCCAACCTGCTGGTCGTGCTGTGCGGGGACCGCTCCGCCGCACCCGTGGTCAACGCCGGCACCCTCTACGCCTGATGTCCGCCGCCAAACGCGAGCCGAAACGCGTGCTGCTGCGCCTGGACCCGGCCGTCCACGACGCCATCGCCAAATGGGCGGCCGACGACCTGCGCAGCATCAACGCCCAGATCGAGTACGCGCTCCGGATGGCTCTCCGACAAGCGGGCCGCGAGCCCAAATAGCCGGTCGCGGGCCTCAGTTCGCTTTCTCGGTGACGAAAATGGCTGTGCCCGGGAAGATCTCGCCGCGGAGGGGGCTCCACTGGCCCCATTCGCGGTCGAGCCATTCGGGCCAGTCGGGTTCGATGATGTCCTTCACGATCAGCCCCGCGGCGACGATCTCGCGGACGCGGTCGCCGATGGTGCGGTGGTGCTCGACGTAGGTGGGCTCGCCGTCGGGGCCGACCTCAACATAGGGAGTGCGGTCGAAGTACGGAATGGTGGCGCGCAGGCCGCCGGGGCCCGGGTCGTCGGGGAAGATCCAGCGCATGGGGTGATTGACGGAGAAGACCCAGCGGCCGCCGGGACGCAGGACGCGGTGGACCTCACGCATGACGCGGGCCGAGTCGGCGACGAAGGGGACCCCGCCGAAGGCCGAGCAGGCCAGGTCGAAGGATTCGTCGGCGAACGGCAAATCCTCCGCACCCGCCTGGACCAACGGGACGCGGGGTCCGCCCGCCGCCATCGCGGCCAGGCCGCGGTCGAGCATGGAGCGGGAGATATCGAGGCCGACCGGGTGCGCGCCGTGCGAGGCGAGCCAGCGCGAGCAGGGGGCCGAGCCGCAGCCGATCTCCAGGATCCGCTTGTCCTCTATATCGCCGAGCAGATGCCAGTCACCTTCGTGCAACCCCTCCGGGCACCACACGAACTCGCCGGCGGGGGAGTCCACGCCGAGGAAGTCGGCGTGCGTCTCGTGGTAGGCCGCCGCGTCGGCGTCCCACCACTTGCGGCTGGCGCGCTGACTCGACTCCGAATCGACCTTGGCGCGGGTCACTCCCACCGTGCCGAGCAGGGCATTGGCCTGGGCGTGCCGGGCGTCGTCGGGGGTGGCAGAGTGATCTTCGGACATGGGCACACCCTAGCGAGGCTTGCGATGGGACCCATGTTTGCTTGGTACAACACCCGTCGCGTACGCTGTTTTCCGCGAGTGTCTTCTGTACCCGGTTTCTCGAGACCGCGTAGAGCAGATAATCGTGCTGTGAGTCCGCAAGCTGTCTTTGGAAGTTACAGCCACGGCAGCGTTGTGCAACGTTAGATCCATTGCCCGCTGTTCGCAGCAAAACCGAAAGTCCACATGTCCACTACCGACCACAATCCGTCCGGAGCCTCCCAACACATGCCCACCACTGTCACCTCGCCGCAGGTTGCCGTCAACGACATCGGCACTGCCGAGGACTTCCTCGCCGCCATCGACAAGACCATCAAGTACTTCAACGACGGCGATATCGTCGAAGGCACGATCGTCAAGGTCGATCGCGATGAGGTCCTTCTCGACATCGGTTACAAGACCGAAGGCGTGATCCCGTCTCGCGAACTGTCCATCAAGCACGATGTCGACCCCAATGAGGTCGTTTCCGTGGGCGATGAGGTCGAGGCCCTCGTTCTCACCAAGGAGGACAAGGAAGGCCGCCTGATCCTGTCGAAGAAGCGCGCTCAGTACGAGCGGGCTTGGGGCACGATCGAGGAGCTCAAGGAGAAGGACGAGGCCGTCAAGGGCACCGTCATCGAGGTCGTCAAGGGCGGCCTGATCCTGGACATCGGTCTGCGCGGCTTCCTCCCGGCTTCGCTGGTCGAGATGCGTCGCGTCCGCGACCTCCAGCCGTACGTCGGCAAGGAGATCGAGGCCAAGATCATCGAGCTCGACAAGAACCGCAACAACGTGGTCCTGTCGCGTCGCGCCTGGCTCGAGCAGACCCAGTCCGAGGTCCGCAGCGAGTTCCTGCACCAGCTGCAGAAGGGCCAGGTCCGCAAGGGTGTGGTCTCCTCCATCGTCAACTTCGGTGCCTTCGTGGACCTGGGTGGCGTGGACGGTCTGGTGCACGTCTCCGAGCTGTCCTGGAAGCACATCGACCACCCGTCCGAGGTTGTCGAGGTCGGCAACGAGGTCACCGTCGAGGTTCTCGACGTCGACCTGGACCGCGAGCGTGTCTCCCTGTCGCTCAAGGCGACCCAGGAAGACCCGTGGCGTCAGTTCGCCCGCACCCACGCGATCGGTCAGATCGTGCCGGGCAAGGTCACCAAGCTGGTTCCGTTCGGTGCGTTCGTGCGCGTCGAAGAGGGCATCGAGGGCCTGGTGCACATCTCCGAGCTGGCCGAGCGCCACGTCGAGGTCCCGGACCAGGTTGTCGCCGTCGGCGACGACGCCATGGTCAAGGTCATCGACATCGACCTCGAGCGTCGCCGGATCTCGCTGTCGCTGAAGCAGGCCAACGAGGACTACACCGCCGAGTTCGACCCGTCGAAGTACGGCATGGCCGACAGCTACGACGACCAGGGCAACTACATCTTCCCCGAGGGCTTCGACTCCGAGACCAACGAATGGCTCGACGGTTTCGAGAAGCAGCGTGAAGAGTGGGAGACCCGGTACGCCGAGGCCGAGCGTCGCCACAAGATGCACACCGCTCAGATGGAGAAGATGGCCGCCGACGCCGCCGCCGAGGCTGCCAACGGTGGACCGCAGAACTACTCCTCGGAGTCCGGTTCGCAGGCTGCCGCTTCCTCCTCGGACGCGCCGGCCGGTGGCTCGCTCGCGAGCGATGCGCAGCTGGCCGCGCTGCGTGAGAAGCTGTCGGGCAACGCCTGATTCGCTGATCCGCGTTAAGCGATAACGAAAGTCCCCTGGTCCTCGACCAGGGGACTTTCGTTTACCAGCGGTTCGCTGAGCTGTCATGACGCGCAGGTTGGATACGAACTGGACGCGCGACCGATCCGGGTCGGCGCTGTCCCTTCACTGTCACTTCTAGCGGGAAGGCACCACCGCACCATGGGCGTGTTCGCCGGAGTCAACAGGCGGGAATTTCTGGCGAAAGCCATGGCAGCGGGCGGTGCGGGCGCGCTCGCGTCGGTCGCCGGACCGATCATCGAAAAGGCTTACGCCGCAGACCCGGCGGGTATGGGCGGCCTCGGCGACATCGAGCACTTCGTCTTGCTCATGCAGGAGAACCGCTCCTTCGACCACTACTTCGGCACCATGTCCGGGGTGCGCGGGTTCGACGACCCGTCCCCGGCCTGGAACCAGTACGGGTACACCCCCGGCGTCGGCCCCACCGCGGACGGCTTCCTCAACCCGTTCCGCCTCGACACCACCCGCGGCGCCAGCCTCGACGGTGAGTGCATCAACGACCCGGACCACAGCTGGGCGGCCATGCACAAGGCCTGGAACAACGGCCGCAACGACGGCTGGATGCCCATGTCGATCGCCTCGGTCGGACCCGGAAACGCGCCCGCCGCAATGGGTTACTACACCCAGGCCGACATTCCGGTGCACTGGGACCTGGCCAATGCCTTCACCCTGCTCGACAACTACCACTGCTCGGTGCTCGGCCCGACCGACCCCAACCGGTTGTACTGGATGTCGGCCACCATCGACCCCGAGGGGCGCAACGGCGGCCCGCTGCTCGAGACGCCGACCCTGATCCCGCAGAACGCCTACAGCTGGCGGACCATGCCGGAGAACCTCTCCGATGCCGGCGTCAGCTGGAAGATCTACAACAACCGGGACGTCGGCCCGCTGTCGTCGGTGATCCTGGACGGCATGATGGGCTGCTTCAAGCAGGCCGCCGACCCGAATTCCGAACTGGCCCGGCGCGGTAAGGCCCCGGCCTACCCGCAGGACTTCGCCGCCGACGTCGCCGCTAACCAGCTGCCCGCCGTGTCGTGGGTGATCCCGTCGCTGCTGAACTGCGAACACCCCGCGCTGCCACCGGCTTTCGGCGCGGTCGGCATCATGCAGGTGCTCGACATTCTCACCTCCAACCCGGCGGTGTGGGAGAAGACCGCGCTGATCATCAGCTACGACGAGAACGGCGGCTTCTTCGACCACGTCACCCCGCCGACCGCGCCCGCGGGCACGCCGGGGGAGTACGTCACGGTGCCGATCGACAAGAAGCACGAGGGCATCACCGGTCCGATCGGTCTCGGCTACCGCGTACCGGGCCTGGTCATCTCGCCCTACAGCCGCGGCGGCCTGGTCGCCTCGGAGACCTTCGACCACACCTCGCAGCTGCGACTCCTGGAGCGCCGCTTCGGAGTCGACGTGCCGAACCTGACGGCGTGGCGGCGCAGCGTCACCGGTGACATGACCTCGGCCTTCGACTTCGGTTCCGGCGCCGATGCGTCCAAGCCCGTGTTCGCCCCGGCGGACCGGAAGGTCAACGACGCCATCGCGCAGTGCGGTCCGAACATCGCCCTCGGTACCGCGACCGTCGGCACCCCGTACCCGGTGCCGCCGAACTCCATGCCGCGCCAGGATCCCGGCACCCGGCGCAAGCCCAGCGGCATCGCGTAATTCCGCTGCCGCGTAAGGAGGCACGCGCACAACACAGTGGCTCGGTCCGGTTCGGACCGAGCCACTGCGTATGTATGTGGCGAATCAGGGAGCGGTGCTGGAGATTCCGGCGGAATCAGCCGACAGTGGCAGGCACCCAGCGGCGGACGACGCCGGACTCGGGTGACGGTTTTCGCCTGGCGGTCGCGCTGTGCCGGGCGGGGCTGAACAGCGCGGTCAGCCAGGACCGTCCGTGCTCGGCGAGAGCGGCTGCGACGGCGGGGATCTCGATGCAATGCACGGTGCCCGCCAGGCCCAGACGGTGGCGACCCGTCTGGAGGTTCTTGGTGCTCACTGATGTTCCTTCTCTTGCGTGTTAACCGGCCTGAAGATCGCCTGCGGCGAACAATAGCCGAACAAAAGTGTGAGTCACAGAATTTTGCGGGGCGTGCGCCCCGGCGTGTCGGAATGTTGCCGACAAACGGTCGGGATTGGCCGGAAAAGTTGCGAAATGATCTCACCGGCATCACGGAACGGGCAAGGACTGTGCTTGCAGGTGAAACGACCGGGTCGAGTGGGTAATCCTGACCAGGGTCGAGTGGGTAACCCTGGCACGCGACGGAACCGGCAACGATGCGAGACTGGTCGAATGTTGCGAATCGGTCTCACCGGAGGCATGGGCGCGGGCAAGTCCACCGTGGCCCGCATTCTCACCGAGCGCGGAGCCGTGCTCGTGGACAGCGATGTCATCGCGCGCGAGGTGGTCGCCCCCGGCACCGAGGGCCTGGCCGCCCTGGTCGCCGCGTTCGGCGACGACATCCTCGCCGCCGACGGCAGCCTCGACCGACCCGCCCTGGCGGCCAAGGCCTTCGCCACCGACGAGGCCCGCGCCACCCTCAACGGCATCACCCATCCGCTGGTCGGCAAGCGCACCGCCGAACTCATCGCCGCCGCGCCCGCCGACGGCATTGTGGTGCAGGACATTCCGCTGCTGGTCGAGAACGGCCTGGCGCCGTTCATGAACCTGGTGGTCATCGTGGACGCCGCCGAGGAGACCCGGCTGCGCCGCCTGGTGGAGTTCCGCGGCATCGACGAGGCCGACGCCCGCGCCCGCATCGCCGCCCAGGCGACCGACGCCCAGCGTCGCGCCACCGCCGACGTCCTGCTCGACAACAATGGCGCGACCGGCCTGATCGACGCCGAGGTGCACCGGCTCTGGGACGAGCGCCTCGTGCCCTTCGAGCGCAATCTGCGCACCCGCACGCCCGCCGCGCGGCCGGAACTGCCCGTGGTGGAAGCGAATCCGGAATGGCCCGCGCAGGCGCGGCGGGTGATCGCCCGCCTCGCGCTGGCGTGCGCGGCCGACGCGGCGAGCATCGAACACGTCGGGGCGACCGCCGTGGCCGGCAAGCCCGCGGCCGACGTCCTCGACATCCGGATCACGGTCGCGACCGGGGTGGGCCCGGACTCGCTCCGGGATCGCCTGGCGGACATCGGTTTTCCGCCCGTCGCTGCCGACGATCCGCTGGCCGCGGGCGTCGAGCTCGCGGCGGGGGAGCGGCTGCACGCCAATGCCGACCCGGGCCGGGCGGTCACCCTGATCATCGGCGCCTGACCGACGAAATAGGGGCCGTCGACACCCCTCGGTGCGGACGGCCCCTGGTTTCTCGGTCTACATCCAGGTCAGCGTGATGCCCTGGGCGGCCAGCCAGTCCTCGAAACTGTGTCCGTGCGCGGCGATTCCGTCGATGGTCGCGGTGGCGGACTCGATGGCCTGCTGGGCCTCGGCCAGGGTCAGGTAGTCGGCGGCGTGGGCGGCCAGCAGCTCGTCCACGTCGAGTAGCTCCACCTCTCTGCCCTGACGCACCACCAGGTCCAGGTAGTGGTCCACCGACTTCCACCGCTTCGGCCCGACCTGCGCGAACTCGCCGATGTCGATGTAGTAGTCCTGGTCGCGCAGATGCGCGGGGGTGAAGTGGAAGACGGTGGCGCGCAACGACACCGTGGGCAGCAGCCAGGATTCGATGTAGTGGAACTCGGGGTGGTCCGAGGTGCGGGCCATGTACAGCCCCCACGGCTCCACCTGGTAGCGCTCCACCTGCCGCACGAAACCCTTGGGATCGATATTGGTGAGCTCGTCGATATTGAAGTACTCCACCTTGGGTCGGTGCAGATCCACCGCGGGCGCCCGAGTCATGTCATTCAGCATCGCCTGTCGAGCGGCGGCCGTCCAGGGGAGCGGGGGTGGCGTCGCCCGCAGATTGCTGGAATCCGGCGTGGAGCGGGGCGAATATCCCGAAAACTCTATTTGAAGCGAACATGTTTCGCTATTGTTCGATTGCGCTGTATCGTCGCGCACGACTACCCGCCGTTCGTGGGCGGGCTCAACCGTAAGGGAATACCTGCATGAGCGAACAGAAAACCCGTGCCCGCCGGGTCGGCATGGGCCTCACGACCTTCGGTGCCGTGGCCGGGACCATCGTCCTGGCGGCGCCCCAGGCCGGAGCGTGGCCGACCGGCCTCGAGGTTTCCGGCACCAGCCACAATGTCGGCTGCTCCTACACGCTGACCGCGTCGATCGACGTCGACCGGCTGCTGTCGGTGGCCTTCCGTGACAATGGCACCGAGCTGCCGGGCAGCCCGGTCACCCCGTCGCTGCTGAGCGGCAAGGTCACCATCAACTGGACTCCGAGCACGGCGGGCAAGCACACGCTGACCGTGACCCAGACCCTGATCTCGAAGTCGATCGACGTCGACGTGGCCGAGGCCAACCCGCTGACCAGCACCGGCAGCGTCGGCTGCGGTCTGAGCAGCGGCTCGAGCAGCCTGTTCCCGAGCCTGTCGGGCGGTCTGAACGGCCTGCTGCCGAGCATCTCCGGCTAGTCGGAGGGCGGAGATACCCGCAAGACCTCGCCCGGTCCGGATCCATCCGGACCGGGCGTTCGCGTTCTCTGGGCGGTGCCCGGGGTCAGAGCCAGGTGAGGGTGACGCCCTTGGTGGCGAGCCACCGGTCGACATCGTGCCCGCAGGCGCCGAGGCCGTCGACCACGGCGGCCGCCCGCTCGATGGCCCGATGGGTCTGCGCGGTGTCGAACTGGCCGGCAGCGTGCGCGGTCAGCAGGTCGTCGATGCCGAGCAGTTCGGGCGCGCGGCCGGGGCGGGCCACCACGTGGAGATAGTGACTCTCGGCGCGCCACTTCTTGTCCTCGTACGGCCCGTACTCGCCGATGTCGAGGTAGTGGGTCTGGGTCCGATCGTGGCCCGGACGCAGGTGATACACCGTGGCGCGCAGCGACAGCTCGGGCAGCAGCCAGGACTCGACGTAGTGGTACCGCGGATTGTCCACTGTCCGTTCGATATACAGACCGAACGGTTCGGCGTGTAAACGCTCCACGGGGTGCAGAAACCCGCGATAATCGGTCCACGACAGATCCGCGAGATTGAAATACTCGAGTCTGGGGCGATGCGGGGACACCGCGGGGGTGCCGTCGGTCGTCCGGTGCGGGCGCGCGCCATTGGTGGAATTCCGCTGTGGCGTAAACAAACCGGTCATCGCCATGCCTTCTCTCGAATCGTGCGACCAGCGAGCTCAGAGTACACCTGGAACCGGGGATTCAAACCGTCGTGAACGGACTGAGATCTACGCGACACCGATCGGCCCGGACGGCCTGAAATCCGTTGGGGTAAAGGTCAATTCGGACATTGGAAGTCCTTTACCGAAATGAGTACCGGACTAGAGAATTCGGAGCCGTCGCGCGATTGGACGGGTGTGCCCCGTGCGGGCAGCCATCGCGCGGCGACGTGACCGCGGGCACTGCCGATCGCGACCGGGGGCACGGTCGGGTCCGCCCTCGGTGAACAGGCGAGCGGCTGTGTGTTCTTGTCGGTGGTCCGTCCTAGGCTGGTCCCATGGCTTTCGCAACCGAGATCCCGGACGACCTGCCGCTGGCCCATTCGGAGCATCGGCCCATCGGCGAGGTCGAGCGGACCGACAGCCAGTTCCAGGTGGTCAGCGAGCACGTTCCGGCCGGTGACCAGCCGGCCGCCATCGCCGAGCTCGAGCGGCGCATCCGCTCGGGGGAGAAGGACGTGGTGCTGCTCGGCGCCACCGGTACCGGCAAGTCCGCGACCACGGCCTGGCTGATCGAGCGGTTGCAGCGGCCCACCCTGGTCATGGCCCCCAACAAGACCCTCGCCGCACAGCTGGCCAACGAGCTGCGTGAGATGCTGCCGAACAACGCGGTCGAGTACTTCGTCTCGTACTACGACTACTACCAGCCCGAGGCCTACATCGCGCAGACCGACACCTATATCGAGAAGGACAGCTCGATCAACGACGACGTGGAGCGGCTGCGCCACTCGGCGACCTCGAGCCTGCTCTCGCGCCGCGACGTGGTGGTGGTCGCGTCGGTGTCGTGCATCTACGGCCTCGGCACCCCGCAGTCCTACCTCGATCGGTCGGTGCAGCTGGAGGTCGGCACCGAGATCGATCGGGACCGGCTGCTGCGCCTGCTGGTGGACGTGCAATACACCCGCAACGACATGTCGTTCACCCGCGGCAGTTTCCGGGTGCGCGGCGATACCGTCGAAATCATTCCCTCGTACGAGGAATTGGCGGTGCGCATCGAATTCTTCGGCGACGAGATCGAGGCGCTCTACTATCTGCACCCGCTGACCGGTGATGTGGTGCGCCAGGTGGATATGGTGCGGATTTTCCCGGCCACTCATTATGTGGCGGGTCCCGATCGTATGGAACGCGCGGTGCACGACATCGAGGCCGAACTCGAGACGCGGCTCGCGGATTTGGAGAAGCAGGGCAAACTGCTGGAGGCGCAACGGCTTCGGATGCGCACCCAATACGACCTGGAGATGATCAAGCAGGTCGGTTTCTGCTCGGGTATCGAGAATTACTCGCGGCATATCGACGGGCGGCCCGCGGGTTCCGCGCCGGCCACGTTGCTCGATTACTTCCCCGACGATTTCCTGCTCGTCATCGACGAATCCCACGTGACCGTGCCGCAGATCGGCGGCATGTACGAGGGCGACATGTCCCGCAAGCGGAACCTGGTCGAGTACGGCTTCCGGCTGCCGTCGGCGGTGGACAACCGGCCGCTCACCTGGGAGGAGTTCGCCGAGCGGATCGGTCAGGCGGTGTATCTGTCGGCCACTCCGGGCCCCTACGAATTGGGCCAGACCGGCGGCGAGTTCGTCGAACAGGTGATCCGCCCGACCGGCCTGGTCGACCCGCACGTGGTGGTCAAGCCGACCAAGGGACAGATCGACGATCTGGTGCACGAGATCCGGCTGCGGACCGAACGCGACGAACGCGTGCTGGTCACCACGCTGACCAAGAAGATGGCCGAGGACCTCACCGACTATCTGCTGGGACTCGGTGTGCGGGTGCGGTATCTGCACTCGGAGATCGACACCCTGCGCCGCGTCGAATTGCTGCGGCAGTTGCGCTTGGGCGAATACGACGTACTGGTCGGCATCAACCTGCTGCGCGAGGGCCTGGACCTGCCCGAGGTGTCGCTGGTCGCCATTCTGGATGCCGACAAGGAGGGCTTCCTGCGGTCCTCCACCAGCCTCATCCAGACCATCGGCCGCGCGGCGCGCAATGTGTCCGGTGAGGTCCACATGTACGCGGACAAGATCACCGACTCCATGCGCCACGCCATCGACGAGACCGAACGCCGCCGGGCCAAGCAGGTCGCCTACAACGAAGAGCGCGGTATCGATCCGAAACCGTTGCGCAAGAAGATCGCCGACATTCTGGACCAGGTGTACCGCGAGGCCGAGGAGACCGAGGTCGAGGTGGGCGGCTCCGGCCGCAATGCCAGCCGTGGCCGCCGTGCCCAGGGCGAGCCCGGACGGGCGGTGAGCGCCGGTGTCTACGAGGGGCGCGACGTGCGGAACATGCCGCGCGCCGAACTCGCCGACCTGATCAAGGACATGACCGCGCAGATGATGAGCGCGGCCCGGGAGCTGCAGTTCGAGCTGGCCGGTCGCCTCCGCGACGAGATCGCCGACCTGAAGAAGGAACTACGCGGCATGGATGCCGCCGGGTTGTCGTGAGGCGGAAGTCGTACGGCGGTCCTTCGAATGCCGGCGCGACAACTGATTTCGGGGCGGTGGGGGTAACTCGCCGGGTACGCCCGAAATCGGTTCGGCACCCGACCGCCGGCACGGGTTGCCCAGTGCTGACGGCTCTGAGCCGCCCGCTAAAGGCTCGGGGAGGCGGAATTGGCCATCCATTCGTTGACTCGGCGTTCGGCTTCCTCGCGGGAGACGTCCTCGACGCGGGTCATGACGATCCAGCGGTGGCCGAACGGGTCCATGACGCGGCCGTAGCGGTCGCCGGTGACGAAGGTCTGCGGCTCGGAGACGAAGCGGGCTCCGTTCTCGGTGGCCAACTTCGAGACCGCGTCCACATCGGGGCAGTAGTGCACCACGCTGGTGTGGACCCAGTCGTCGGCGGGTGCGCGCAGGCCCTCGTCGGGGATCGGCATGCCGACCTGGATGGTGGAGTCGCCGATCAGCAGTTCGGCGTGCGCGGCCTGGCCGTCGGGAAGATCGTTGCGGCTCAGCACCTTCGCGCCGAACACGGCGCTGTAGAAGTCGATGGCCGCATTGGCGTCGGGGACGGCCAGGAAGCAGGTGATGGAGTGGTAGTCCTGCGGGATCGGATTCACTGTTTCGCTCATGGCCACTACCTTCCTCGGCGCGGCCGCGATGGTCTTGTAAGAAAGCGACAGGGGCGATGACCAGCGCTGACAATCCCGAAAACCGGTTCGCGCCACGGCCGGTGCCACCGCCGGAGACGGCCAAGGGCATCCTGCGACCCCGCCAGCAAATCGCGACCAGCAACCACGCCCGGCTGCCCGCGGGCGCACGGGTGTCGCGCTATGTCGAGTGGTACTGGGCGGTCCGCTGGGACCGCGGCGGCGAACCGCCGTTCTATGCCGAGGTGCTGCCGTACCCGTGCGTGAACCTGACCTTCGAGCGCACCCACGAACGCACCGGCGCCTTCGTCACCGGCGTGTGGACCACCAAGTACGTGCGCGAATTGGCCGGGGCGGGTGAGACGTTCGGGGTGAAGTTCCGGGCCGGCGGCTTCGGCGCATTCACCGGGTTGGATGTGGGCGCGCTCAGCGACACTTCGGTCCCGGCGGCCGAGATCTTCCCCGCCGCCGACACCCTGGCCGAGGCCGTGCTCGCCACCGACGACGCGCTGCTGCGCCGCGAGTTGATCGAGGATTTCCTGGTGGCGGCCCAGGGCGTCGAGGGCGACCAGGAGGCCTACCGGCAGGTCCTGACGATCATCGAGGCCATGGAGCACGATCCCGACCTGACCCGGGTGGACCAGGTCACCGAGCGTTTCGGCATCCCGATCCGCACCCTGCAGCGCCTCTTCCGCCGCTATGTCGGGGCGGGGCCGAAGTGGGTCCTGCGCCGCTATCGGCTGCAGGACGGCGCGCACCTGCTGGCCGAGGGCCGCACCTCGGACCTGGCCGCGCTGGCCCTCGAACTCGGTTATTTCGATCAGGCGCACTTCTCCAACGAGTTCGCCAAGGAGATCGGAATGCCTCCGCTCGAATACGCCCGCATCTCGCTACCATCCTGACAAACTGACTGGTACGGGAATAGCGGTGAGCCTGATGAAGTTGGTTGCCATGTCATCCAATGGCACATCGATCATCGAAGGAGCGGGCCATGGACGTGCTGGTGTTGATCGGACGGATCCTGTTCGCGTTTCTCTTCCTCGGCTCGGGCTTCGGGCATCTGGCGCAGCGTGAGTCGATGGCGCAGTACGCGCAGTTCAAGGGCATACCCATGCCCACGCTGGCGGTGCCCGCCTCGGGCGTGCTGCTGCTGGCCGGCGGGTTGAGCGTGCTGCTGGGCGTCTGGGCCGACCTCGGCGCACTGCTGCTGATCCTGTTCCTGGTGCCGACCGCCTTCCTCATGCACGCCTTCTGGAAGGAGACCGATCCCGAGGCGAAGCAGGGCGAGATGGTGCACTTCAACAAGGACATCGCACTGGCGGGCGCGTCGCTCATGCTGTTCGCCTTCTTCGCCCACGTCGGTCACGATCTCGGATTGACGCTCACCGGACCGCTTTTCGACCTCTCCTAGGAAATCCGCCGCGACCGGCAAAACGACGTCACTGATTCCCGGGCCGTTCGTTGTGACATGACACAACGAACGGCCCGCGGACATTTCGGGCTTGTGACGAATCTCCCAGGCGTGCAAGGCTGTTGGCATTGTGTGTTCCGCGTCGCGATCGCCGGGAAATTCGCTGGTAGCCGGGGCCGTGTTCGGAGCGTGCCGGGAATGTCACAGTCGCCGATCCCGCCACGCGGTGTGATGTGTTGCGATATCGAATATTTCCGCCGGTTATGCCGCTATTGTCAGGCGAAGTTGCCGCGGTGAAAACCCCACTGTCGAGGAATCCGCGGCCCCGACCCTTGTACTTGGAGGAGAAATGACCGCCTACCGGACGATCGTCGTCGGTACCGATGGCTCGGACTCGTCGTACGTCGCCGTCGAGCGGGCCGCGGCTCTGGCCGGCGACGAGGGCGCCACGCTGTACATCGCCTGCGCCTACTTCCCGACCGACGACCGCGATGTCGCCGCGGCCGCGGACGTGCTGAAGGACGAGGCCTACCAGGTGCGCGGCTCCGCGCCCACCAGTGAGATCCTGCGCGTCGCCCGCGACAAGGCCGTCGCCCTCGGCGCGGTGAACGTCGTGGAGAAGCCCGTCGTCGGCGAGCCGGTCGAGTCGCTGCTGGACCTGGTGAAGGACGTGGAGGCCGACCTGCTGGTCGTCGGTAACCGCGGCCTCAACACCCTGGCCGGTCGCCTGCTCGGCTCGGTGCCCTCGGACGTGGCCCGCAAGTCGCGCTGCGACGTGCTGATCGTGCACACCGTGCGCTGACGCTCGACGAACGAAGCGAAGCGGCCGGGCCCCGAGGGCACCGAGCCGAGCAGGCGACCGGCCAGGGTGTTGAGGCCGCGGTTACCGACG
>NZ_JBEXXC010000022.1:0-83241 GCF_040630175.1 Nocardia sp. NPDC005825 | reverse complement strand
TTTCTATACTTGTTAGTTTTTTTATGTATCTTTTTTTGTCCAGCGCGCGGGCGGCGCCGCCCCCGGGGCGGGGGCCCCGCCGAAGCGGGGCCGCCGTCGTGGTTCGCTGCGGGCACGAGGCAATCGATTGCCTTGCACCACAGACTTATTCGTCGATCGCGCCCGGGGCGGTCTTGGAGACCGTCATCAGGAACTCGATGTTGGACTTGGTCTTCTTCAACCGGTCCACCATCAGGTCGATGGCCTGATGCGAGTCCAGGCCGGACAGCACGCGACGCAGCTTGTGCAGCACGGCCGCCTCGTCCGGGGACATCAGCAGGTCGTCGCGACGGGTGCTGGACAGGTTGACGTCGACCGCCGGGAACACGCGGCGCTCGGCGATCTTGCGATCGAGCTTGAGCTCGGCGTTACCCGTGCCCTTGAACTCCTCGAAGATGACCGTGTCACCGGTGGAACCGGTCTCCACCAGCGCGGTGGCGATTATGGTGAGCGAGCCGCCGTTCTCGATGTTGCGGGCCGCGCCGAGGAACCGCTTGGGCGGGTACAGCGCGGTGGAATCCACACCACCGGAAAGGATTCGGCCCGACGCCGGGGACGAGTTGTTGTACGCGCGGCCGAGACGAGTGATCGAATCGAGCAGCACGACGACGTCCTGACCGGCCTCGACCAGGCGCTTGGCCCGCTCGATGGCGAGCTCGGCGACCGAGGTGTGGTCGCTCGGCGGGCGGTCGAAGGTGGAGGCGATGACCTCGCCGCGCACGGAGCGCTGCATGTCGGTCACTTCCTCGGGACGCTCGTCCACCAGCACCACCATCAGGTAGCACTCGGGGTTGTTGGTCGCGATCGCGTTGGCGATGTCCTGGATGACCATCGTCTTACCCGCCTTGGGCGGGGACACGATCAGCGCGCGCTGGCCCTTACCGATCGGCATGATCAGGTCGATGATGCGCGTGGTCAGCTTGTTCGGCTGGGTCTCCAGCCGCAGGCGCTGGTTCGGGTACAGCGGGGTGAGCTTGTTGAATTCCGGTCGGCGCCTGGCACTTTCGACGTCGCCGCCGTTGACCGTGTCCAACCGCACCAGCGGATCGAACTTCTGACGCTGGTTGCTCTGGTCGCCGTCGCGCGGAGCGCGCACCGCACCGACGATGTGGTCACCGCGGCGCAGGCCGTTCTTGCGGACCAGGTTCATCGACACGTACACGTCGTTCGGGCCGGCCAGGTAGCCGGAGGTGCGGACGAACGCGTAGTTGTCGAGGACATCGAGGATGCCCGCGACCGGCTGCAGGATGTCGTCCTCGCGGATCTCCATCTCGCGCGCCTCGCCGCCGCCACCGGCGCCGCCGTCGCGGTCCCGCCCACGGCGACGCTCACGGAAGCGGCGACCCCGACGGCCGCGGCCCTCTTCGTCGTCACCACCGCGGTCGTTGCGATCGCTGCGACCGGCGCCGTTCTGCTGACCGGCGTTCTGGTTGCGCTCGCCCTGGTCGCCACGCTGACCGCGCTCACCCTGGCTGCGCTCGCCCTGGCTGCGCTCGCCCTGGTTGCGCTCGCGGCGACGCTCGCCGCCCTCCTGCTCGCCCTTGTCGGCGGCGGGGGCCTCGGCATTGTCGGCCGCGCCACGCTGCTCGCGGCCCCGGCGCTGGCGGCCGCGGCCACGCTGGCCGCCGTCGCGACTGTCCTCGCCACCCTCGGCGCGGGCGGTCTCGCCCTCCTCGCGCTTGGCCTCACGGGACTCCGCGGCCTTGGATTCGCGAGTCTCCGAAGCGTTTTGGCGGGACTCGGCCTTCTCGGCGCGGTCGGTCTTCGCCTCGGTCTTCGCCTCGGCCGGCGCCGCATCGGCGGACCGGGCGGACTTCTTCACGGACTCGGTGTCGGCGGCCGACACGGACTCCCCGCCGGTCGACGCGTCCTCGGCCTTCGCCTTGGCCTTCCCCGTGGTCTTGCCACCACCGGTCGCGGGCGCCTTGGTGGTGGCCCCGACCTGGTTCTCCTTGATAGCGGCGATGAGATCACCCTTACGCATCCCGGAAGTGCCTCGGATACCGAGCTCTCCCGCAAGCGCACGCAACTGCGGCAACAACATTCCAGTCAGCCCCGATCGTGCGACGTCAGTTTGTTCGCTCATCTTCGAAATCTGTCCGGAGTCACTTTCGCGGCTCCCCGAGGACGCTGGATCACTGTCCACCCCGGGTGTCGCGAGCAGGTCCGTATCTGTCACGGAAATCCTTTCCTTCCCTCGACCGCCGTGTGCCAGTTCGAGGGTTCCTCCTGCAGTCCGGACTCCTGCCGGACTCGGATGCCGTATCGCCTGTCCCGCCGGACCGGTGGGCTCGCCAAATGGTGGGAGAGATCATTCCAGTTGACTGGCTACCCCCAAGTTTCGAGCCTCGAGCTCGAGCCCGAGCAAGGAGCCTCTGGAGCGATTTGCCCTGATGAAGCACCGGCGTCTGACGCGCACGATGTACGGACTCGCTCAGGATAGCTCCCACCTTTTGCATCGGCAAGGCAGGCGCGCTGTCAATCCACCAAGACGCCGTCGGCGATGCCGGGCTCGAGCACGCGCAGGCCGTCGGCGATCGCGAGTTCGCGCAGTTCCTCGGGGAATTCGCTGGTCGCGAAGGCCAACACGGTCGGACCGGCGCCCGACACGGTAGCCGGGATGCCGGCCGCGCGCAGCCGTTCGATCCACTTCGTGGTGAGCGGCAGCGCCGAGGCGCGGTAGCCCTGATGTAGCCGGTCGGCCGTGGCGGGCATCAGCAGGTCAGGGCGCTGCGTCAAGGCGACTACCGCCAGCGCGGCCCGGCTGGCATTGAAAGCCGCGTCGGCGTGCGGCACCGTGTCCGGGAGCAGGCCGCGGGTGTGCGCGGTGGAGGAACGCTCCTCGGGGATGAGCACCACTGGGCGCAGCGAGGCGTGCGGTTCCAGCCGTACCGCGCGGTAGACGCGGCCGTGCAGCTCCGCCGTGCCGTTTCCGTCTGCGGGACCGTCGGTTTCGGACCAGGACACCACGATCCCGCCCAGAATGCTGGCCGACGCATTGTCCGGGTGGCCCTCGAATTCCGAGGCCAGCTGCACCATCACGTCATCGCCGTAGGCCAGTCCGGCATCGAATTTCGCGGCCAGGCCGCGGCCGGCGGCCAAACCGCCGACCACCGCCGAAGCCGACGAGCCCATGCCCCGCGAATGCGGAATCACGTTGCGGCACACCACGTCCAGGCCGTCCGCCCACACGCCCGCGGCCTGCAGGCCGCGTTCGATGGCGCGCACCACCAGATGCGAAGGGCCCCAGGGCACGTCATCGGCGCCCTCCCCCTCGACCCGGATGGTGAGGCCGGTGTCGGTGGTCGACACCGTGATCTCGTCGTAGAGACCCAGAGCGATTCCCAGGGAATCGAATCCCGGCCCCAGATTCGCGCTGGACGCCGGAACCCGCACGGTGACGGAGATTCCGGCGGGCAGCGTCCGCGTCATGAGTTGTGCGTCGCGCGCGGTCAACTCAGGCCAGCTCGAGCTCGTGGGCCACGGCGACCGGGTCGACCGCGATCGGCTTGACCTCGGGCATCCCCTTGAGCGCGTTGTCCGGGTCCTTGAGACCGTTGCCGGTCACGGTGCAGACCACGGTGAGGCCGGAATCCAGCCAGCCCTCGGCGCGCGCGGCCAGCAGACCGGCGACCGACGCGGCGGAAGCGGGCTCCACGAAGACGCCCTCGGTGGCCGCGACCAGGCGGTACGCGGCGAGGATCTCCTCGTCGGTGGCCGCGCGGAAGGCGCCGCCCGACTCCTCCTTGGCGTTCATCGCACCGTTCCAGGACGCGGGCGCGCCGATCCGGATGGCGGTGGCGATGGTCTCCGGGTTCGACACCGGAGCGCCGTTGACCAGCGGCGCGGCACCAGCGGCCTGCACGCCGAGCATGCGCGGGCGCGAGGTGGTGACGCCGTCGGCGAAGTACTCGCTGTAGCCCTTCCAGTACGCGGTGATGTTGCCCGCGTTGCCGACCGGGAGCACGTGCACGTCGGGGACCTTGCCCAGCGCGTCGGCGATCTCGAAGGCGGCGGTCTTCTGGCCCTCGATGCGGGCCGGGTTCACCGAGTTCACCAGGCCGACCTCGGGGAAGTCGGAAGTGACCTTGCGGGCCAGCTCCAGGCAGTCGTCGAAGTTGCCGTCCACCTGGATGATCTTCGCGCCCAGCATGACCGCCTGGGCCAGCTTGCCCATGGCGATCTTGCCCGACGGGATCAGCACCGCGCAGTGCAGTCCGGCGCGGGTGGCGTACGCCGCGGCCGAGGCCGAGGTGTTGCCGGTGGAGGCGCACAGCACGGCGGTCTTGCCGCTGTACTTGGCGTCGGTCATGGCCATGGTCATGCCACGGTCCTTGAACGAGCCGGTCGGGTTCGCGCCCTCGACCTTGAGGTACACCTCGCAGCCGGTCAGTTCCGACAGGTGATGTGCGGGCACCAGCGGGGTGCCGCCCTCGAAGAGAGTGACGGCCTTCCAGTCGGCGGGAATCGCGAGACGATCGCGATACGCGTCGATCAAACCCGGCCACGGCGTGTGCACAGGTGCAGCAGCGCGTGCGGTTGCACTCATTCCTCGGTGCCTTCCAATCTCAGAACACTGGTCACGGACGTGACGGAGTCCAGTTCGGCCAATGCGGCAACGGTATCCGCCAGCGCGGACTCCAGCGCGTGGTGGGTCACCACAACCAGGCGCGCACCCTCGTCATGGCCCTCCTGGCGGACCGTCGAGATGCTCACACTGTGCTTGGCGAATTCCCCGGCGACCGCTTCCAGCACACCGGTGCGGTCGGCGACCTGCATGTTCACGTGGTAGCGGGTCGGGGTGTCGCCGATCGAGGCGATCGGCAGCTCAGCATAGACCGATTCGCCCGGTGCGCGGCCACCGTAGAACTTGTTGCGCGCCGCCATCACCAGGTCGCCCATCACGGCCGACGCGGTGGGAGCGCCGCCGGCGCCCTGCCCGTAGAACATCAGGCGGCCGGCGTTCTCGGCCTCCACGACCACGGCGTTGAACGCGCCGCTGACCGCGGCGAGGGGGTGCTTGCGCGGGATGAGGGCCGGGTAGACGCGCACGGAGATCTTCTCCTTGCCGCCCTCGTCGGTGACGCGCTCGGCCATGGCCAGCAGCTTCACCGTGCAGCCCACGGCCGCGGCGGTCTCCAGATCCTCGGAGGTGATCTTGGAGATGCCCTCGCGGTAGACGTCACCGGAGGTGACGCGGGTGTGGAAGGCGACCGAGGCCAGGATCGCGGCCTTGGCGGCGGCGTCGTAGCCCTCGACGTCGGCGGTCGGGTCGGCCTCGGCGTAGCCCAGGCGGGTGGCCTCGGCCAGCACGTCGTCGTAGTCGGCGCCGGTCTCGGCCATGGCCGAGAGGATGAAGTTGGTGGTGCCGTTCACGATGCCGACCACGCGATTCACCCGGTCGCCGGACAGCGACTGGATGAGCGGGCGGACCACCGGGATGGCGCCGGCGACGGCGGCCTCGAAGTAGAGGTCGGCGCGGTGGTTCTCGGCCGCGGCGGCCAGCTCGCCGGTGTAGTCCGCGAGCAGCGCCTTGTTGGCGGTGACCACGGACTTGCCCGCGTTCAGGGCCGCGGCGATGAGGGCGCGGGCCGGGTCGATGCCGCCCATCACCTCGACGACGATGTCGACGTCGTCGCGGGTGACCAGGGCCTCGGCGTCGGTGGTGAGCAGGTCGGCGGACAGGCCGCGGTCCTTGCTCAGGTCCCGCACCGCGACGCCGCGCAGCACGACGGGGGCGCCGACACGGTTGCACAGGTCGTCGGCGTGGTCACGAATGATGCGGACCACCTCGGTGCCGACCGTGCCCATGCCGAGGACCGCGACACCGATCGGGTGATCCGATCCCCACACGCCGTTCTTCGCAGCGTTGTTCGCCACCTCGGTCATGCCTTCACCTCCAAGCTGAGTAGGTCCTCCACCGTTTCACGGCGGAGGATCAAGCGCGCCTTGCCGTCTCGCACCGCGACCACCGGGGGCCGGGTGAGCATGTTGTAACGGCTCGACATCGAGTAGCAGTACGCGCCGGTCGCGGCCACCGCCACCAGGTCGCCCGGGCCCACATCGGCCGGGAGCCAGGTATCGCGGATGACGATATCCCCACTCTCGCAATGCTTTCCGACCACTCGGGCCACCACCGGACCGGCCTCGCTGGACCGCGAGACCAGACGGCAGTCGTACTCGGCCTGGTACAGGGCCGGACGAATGTTGTCGCTCATGCCGCCGTCGACGCTCACATAGCGTCGGCGATTGCCGCCGTCGAGCACAACATCTTTGATGGTGCCCACCTCGTAGAGGGTGACGGTGCCGGGACCGGCGATGGCGCGGCCCGGCTCGACGGCGATGGTCGGCATCGGCAGCCCGGCGCGCTCGGCCTCCTCGGCCACGATGCGGCGCAGGTTGGCGGCGAAACCGTCCAGGGCGGGCGGATCCTCGTGCGGCAGGTACGAGATGCCCAGGCCGCCACCGAGATCCAGGATCCGCATCTGCTCGGCGCGTTCCATGCCGAACTTGTCGGCGACCTCGCGCAGCAGGCCCAGCATGCGGCGGGTGGAGATCTCGAAGCCGTCGATCTCGAAGATCTGCGAGCCGATGTGCGAGTGCAGGCCGAGCAGGCGCAGGTTGTCGGATTCGAAGACCCGCGCGATGGCCTGCATGGCGTCGCCGCCCGCGATGGAGAAGCCGAACTTCTGGTCCTCGTGCGCGGTCGAGATGTACTCGTGGGTGTGGGCTTCCACGCCGACGGTGACGCGCACCAGCACGTCGACGACCTTGCCCGCGCGCTTGGCGACGGCTTCCAGTCGCTCGATCTCGATCAGCGAGTCGACGACCACGTCGCCGACGCCCGCCTCGACCGCCATCTCCAGCTCGGGCACCGATTTGTTGTTGCCGTGCAGCGCGATTCGCTCGGCCGGGAAGCCGGCGTGCAGCGCCACCGCGAGCTCGCCGCCGGAGCAGACGTCCAGGTGCAGGCCCTCGTCGCGGATCCAGCGGGCGATCTCGCCGCACAGGAACGCCTTGGAGGCGTAGTGGACTCGCGCGCCGTCACCGAAGGCGCGGACCATGTCCCGGCAGCGGGAACGGAAGTCGTCCTCGTCTATGACGAACAGCGGGGTGCCGTACTCGGCGGCCAGCTCGTGCACCGGCACGCCGGCCAGCCGCACCACGCCGTCGGCGTCGCGGGAGGCGTTGCGCGGCCACACGTTCGCGGGCAGCTCGATCATCTGGGCGGGCGCGCTGGGGCGCTCGGCCAGGGTGGGCGCGTGCGGAATGTCCGCGTGGCGGGGACCGGCGGGGTGGGCACTCATCTACATACGCTCCGGAGCACTGACGCCTAGCAGGCCGAGGCCGTTGGCGAGAACCTGACGGGTGGCTTTGACCAGCTCGAGACGAGCGGCGTTGAGCGGGGTGACCTCGTCGTCGCCCTGCGGGATGACGCGCAGCGTCTTGTCGGACTGGAAGGGGTGGTACGCGCCGGCCAGCTCCTCGAGGTAGCGGACGACGCGGTGCGGCTCGCGCATGTCGGCGGCGGTGGCCACCACGCGCGGGTACTCGCCGAGCGTGCGGATCAGCTCGCCCTCGCGGTCATCGGTCAGCAGCGCGAAATCCGGTGCGACCGAGGCGTAGTCGAACGCGGCGGAGTTGCCGATGATCTGGTTGGTGCGGGCGTGCGCGTATTGCACGTAGTAGACCGGGTTCTCGCTGTCCTGGCGGGTCCACAGGTCCAGGTCGATGTCGATGCTGGAGTTCACCGAGGAGCGCACCAGCGAGTAGCGGGCGGCGTCGACGCCGATCTGCTCGACCAGGTCGTCGAGGGTGACGACGGTGCCCGCGCGCTTGGACATGCGGACGGCCGCACCGTCTTTCACCAGGTTCACCATCTGGCCGATGAGCACCTCGACGGTGTCGGGGTTGTCGCCGAACGCCGCGGCGGCGGCCTTCAGGCGGCCGATGTAGCCGTGGTGGTCGGCGCCCAGCATGTAGATGCACAGGTCGAAGCCGCGCGAGCGCTTGTTCTGGAAGTAGGCGATGTCACCGCCGATGTAGGCGGACTTGCCGTCGCTCTTGATGACGACGCGGTCCTTGTCGTCGCCGTACTCGGTGGAGGCGATCCACCAGGCGCCGTCCTTCTCGTACAGGTTGCCCGACGCCTTGAGCTCGTCGAGGGCCTGCTCCACCGCGCCCGAGGCGAACAGCGAGCTCTCGTTGAAGTACACGTCGAAGTCGGTGCCGAATTCGTGCAGCGTCTTCTTGATGTGCGCGAACATCAGCTCGACGCCCTCGCGGCGGAACAGCTCGTGGCGCTCGGTCTCCGGGAGTTCCAGCACGCCCGGATTGGCCTTCACCACGGTGTCGGCGATGTCGCTGATGTAGTCGCCCGCGTAGCCGTCCTCGGGGGTCGGCTGTCCCAGCGCGGCGGCGACCAGCGAGTTGGCGAAGCGGTCGATCTGCGCGCCGTGGTCGTTGAAGTAGTACTCGCGGGTGACGTCGGCGCCCTGCGCGGCCAGGATGCGGCCGAGCGCGTCGCCGACCGAGGCCCAGCGGGTGCCGCCCAGGTGAATGGGGCCGGTCGGGTTGGCGGAGACGAACTCCAGGTTGATCCTGGTGCCGCCCATGGCGTCCGCGGTGCCGAACTTCGCGCCCGCCTCCAGGATCTTCTCCACGATCGCGCCCTGCGCGGCCTTGGCCAGGCGGATGTTCAAAAAGCCAGGTCCCGCGACTTCGGCGGCGTCGATGCCCTCGGCGGCGGTCAGCGCCTCGGCGAGCAGGGTGGCGAAATCGCGGGGGTTCATTCCCGCCTTCTTGCCTACCTGCATGGCCACATTCGTGGCATAGTCACCGTGCTCGGGGTTGCGGGGACGCTCCACCTTGACCTCGTCGGGCAGGACCGCAGGGTCGGATCCACGTTCGACAAGTACCTTCGCCGCGGTAGCACGAAGGAGATCTGCAAGGTCAGCTGGAGTCACGAGTCACTATCCTATGGTCTGAGCAGGTGAACGCCGCGAGCGGGCACCACCGGGCAGGTGCCCAGCAAACGATGCGGCCGCGTCGTTTGATTGTCCGACACGTCGAAAAGAGCACAACAAGCATGCCGAGCAAGACCAGTGCCAAATCGGCCAAGGCCATCAAGGCCGCGGGCAAGTCCGCCGGATCGTCCCGCAATGGCGGTGGCGGCGGACTGGGCGGAAAGCGCCAGATCCCGTGGCTCATGATCGGCGCCGTCGTCTGCGTCCTCGCCCTGATCGGCGGCATCGCCTGGGTGCTCGTGCCGAAGATCCAGGACAAGCAGGAGCAGAACAAGTACACGCCGTCCGCGCAGAAGAAGGATCCCTCGGATCAGATCTCCGGCGTGGTGAAGAAGGACTACGCGGCGGGCCTGCACATCTCCGCGACCCAGCGGGTGGCCTACGACCAGGCCCCGCCCTTCGGCGGCCCGCACGACAGCTCGTGGGCGGCGTGCACCGGCGTGGTGTACCCGAAGGCGATCCGCACCGAGAACGCGGTGCACTCGCTCGAGCACGGCGCGGTCTGGATCGCCTACAACCCGGACAAGCTCGACAAGGCTGGCGTCGACACGCTGTCGGCCAAGGTCAAGGGCAAGCCGTACACCCTGATGTCGCCGTACCCGGGCCTGGATTCGGCCATCTCGCTGCAGTCGTGGGGCCACCAGCTCAAGCTGGACAGCGCCGATGACAAGCGCGTCACCCAGTTCATCACCGCGCTGCGGCTGAACCAGTACGCCTACCCCGAGGTCGGCGCGGACTGCGCGAACCCGACCTTCAAGACCGACAACCCGCCGGCCTTCGACCCGAGCGCCCCCGGCCCCGACGCGGTCCCGATGGACGGCACCGGTGCGACCAAGGCGCAGAACGAGACCGGCGGCACCCCGGGCATGCCCGGCGGCATCCCCGGCTTCCCCGGCGGCATCCCGAGCCTGCCCGAGGGCACCCCGGGTCTGCCGACCGACGCCAACCTGCCCGGCGGCATCCCGACCATCCCGGCCCCGACCGACGGCCCGACGCAGCCGGAGCAGCCGGCTCCGACCCAGTAGTGCCGCCGTTCATGGCCGACGTTCCCGATCGCAGCTCCGAGCCGGATCCCGCCGCCGAGCCCGACCAGCAGCCGCACCGCAATCAGCGGCAACTGCTGGCGATCCTCGGCGTGGTCGGGGTGCTGCTCGTCGGTTTCCTGGCCGGAATCCTGGTCGGCAATCCGCTGCGGCATCAGACCGAAACGCCCGGCGCGGTGGATGTCGGCTTCTCCCAGGACATGTCGGTGCACCACACGCAGGCGGTGCAGATGTCGAGTCTCGCGCTGTCCGGGTCGGCCGACCCGGCGGTGAAGCGCCTGGCCTACGACATCCTGACCACGCAGGCCAATCAGGCCGGGCGTATGCAGGGTTGGCTGCAGCTGTGGGACAAGCCGCTCATCGCCCCCGACGGCTACATGGGCTGGATGACCGACATGTCGGCGCACCAGCATTCGGGCACGGCCATGCACGCGGGCGCGGTGCAGACCATGCCCGGCATGGCCTCGGATCAGGAGATGGCCGCGCTCGGCCAGGCCACCGGTCCGGCCCAGGACGCACTGTTCCTGCAGCTCATGCTGCGCCACCATCAGGGCGGCATGCCGATGATCGAGTACGCCGAACAGCGCGCCGACACCGACGCGGTGCGGTCGCTGGCGGAGAGCATGGCCAAAACCCAGCAGGGTGAGGCCGATCTGATGACGCAGATGCTCGCCGAACGCAAGGTCGCACCGCTGCCGATGAACTGAGGACCGGCGGACCGGGTGGATAGAAACGCCCGGTCCGCATCGGTTTTTGGCGCAGCGCAGCCGATGCGATACGCTTTCCCCGCCCGACCGGGAGACCGGACGGGACCATCCCCGCCCTCGTAGCTCAGGGGATAGAGCGTCTGCCTCCGGAGCAGAAGGCCGCAGGTTCGATTCCTGCCGAGGGCACCACCGAAGGCCCCGACCGTGAATGACGGTCGGGGCCTTCGTCGTTCGCGTGATGGTGTCGTCCGCGCACGGTGCCAGCCGAATCAGATGTCTGACTTATCGTGCCATCGTGACGGATCGGTATTCCGATTCACGGCCCTGGGCGGGAAGGTAGAGCTGTGCATCGCGGTGTCCGGTTGTGCAGGAGGCAGCCGGACACCGCGAGCGCGTTCCGGGCAGACTGATCGGCCCTGCCTTGCCGAGTGAAACACGTGCAAGCCGGTATCTTCTGAGAGGTGCCGGAGAACGAGAGCGCCCGTCCAGGACAGCGGTCGCGGCGCGCCTCGCGCCCCGGGTTCCGCCGCTTGTTCCCGCTGCTCGCGGCCACCGTCACCGGCTCGATCCTGGCCGCGTCGGCCACCGCCACACCCGTCCGGCCGGAGGAGACGACCCTCGCGTCGTTCTACGAACCGGCCGCCGACCGGATTCCCGGGACCCACGGTTCGGTGATCCAGATCCGGCCGCTCACAGGCGATCCCGCGCTCGCCGGGGCACGCAATTATCTGCTGATGTACCGCTCGATCGATATGCGGGGCAATCCGGTCGCGGTCACCGGCACGCTCGCGGTGCCCGACAGCACGCCGCCGCCCGGCGGCTGGCCGTTGATCTCCTGGGCGCACGGCACCACCGGTGTCGCCGACGCGTGCGCGCCCTCGCAGGACACCTCCCCCGACTTCCCGGCCCACGACTACACCTCGACGGTGCGGCGGGTGCAGGAGCGCTGGGTGGCGGCCGGGTACGCGGTCGCGCAGACCGACTATCAGGGGCTGGGCACGCCCGGGCCGCACGGCTATCTGATCGGCACCGCCGAGCAGCGCGCCGTCACCGATATGGCCAGCGCCGCACGGCAGATCGACCCCGATATCGGGACGCGCTGGGTGGCGGTCGGCCATTCCCAGGGCGGGCAGGCGGCGGTCTTCACCGACGCGCAGGCCCAGCAGTGGGCGCCGGACCTGCAACTGCTGGGCGCGGTGGCCCTCGCCCCGGCCTCACACCAGGGCATCGGCTTGCAGGCCTCGCAGCTGGCCACCACCGCCGGCGTGGCGGGGGCGCTGGCCCCGCTCACCGGCGGCGCGGTGTCGTTCCTGCCCTTGATCATTCGCGGCGCGCAGACGGTGGCCGAGGTGGATCCTGTTCGATTCCTCACGCCGCGTGCGCAATCCATGCTGGATCAAGCCGACGACCGGTGCATCGGTCAACTGCGGCAACCGGATTCGTGGGGCGGACTGAACTCCGACGATGTCTTCCGGCGTGACGGGGACACCGCCGCGCTGATCCGCGTGCTGAACGAGAACGACCCCACCGCCCTGTCCTTCACCCAGCCGCTGCTGGTGCTGCAGGGCCGCGCCGACACGACCGTGCCCGCCTCCGGCACCGAGGCCATGGTGGTGCAGCAGCGCGCGAGCGGGCAGCCGGTGCAGTATCACGCCTATGCGGGGGTAGATCACCGCGGCGTGCTCGACGCGTCGTTCGACGACGCGTTGGGCTGGGTGAACCGGCGCTTCGGGCGCTGAGCTCAGGCCGACGGCGTCCAGGCCGGGTCGCGACCGAACCAGGCGGCGAGGCGGTCGTAGGCGGGGGCGTCGGCGGCGATCGGCGTCTCGGGGCCGAAAGCCTTCCCCGGGCCCCGGAATTCAGATTTGAGCACCCGATGCGACCAGGCCAGGCCGTATTCGGCGAGTTCGGGGTCCAGGGTCCGGTCCTGGCCGGTGGCACGGGCGAGATCCCAGGTGTGCGTGGCGAATTCGGCGATCTGCTGGTCGATGCGGCCGCGCAGCGGGGCCTCCCCGCCGAGGCTCGGCACGGGCCGTTCCAGGTCGGCGGCCCGCCACTCGTCGAGCAGGGCCCGCGCGCGGGTCCGGAATTCGGCGGCCCAGTCCGCGCCGACCTCGTCGGGCGGGGCTCCCCACTCGGGCATGTCGCCGCGGGCGGCGATGCGGAAGTCACGCAGGATCTGACCGATCAGGTGGGTCGCCAGCTCCCGCACGGTCCAGTCCGGGCACGGGGTGGGCTGCTCGGCCTGGTCGGGGGTGACGGCGGCGATGACCTCGCCGGTCTGGGTGATCGCCCGGGCGAGGAGGTCGATGGTCGGGTCCACCGGTGACGTGTCGGCCATGCGGCCAGACTAGCCCTGGGGCAGGACCTTTCGGTGTTGATCGGTGTGGGGCGCGGCGAGCAGAGCGGCGGGCGCGGTGCGTGCCGGCCGGATCCGCCACAGCAGGTACACCCCGGCCGCGCAGCCGAGGGTGACGACCAGCGCCGCCCACCCGGGCGCCGCCGAGACCACGCCGGTCGGATCCCGGTACCAGCGCGGCGAATACGCGACCCGGCCGAAGTCGCTGCCGCGCAGCGCCACCACCAGGCAGGGCACGATCAGCACCGCGATGGCCACCACCGCGCTGCCGGCGGTCTTCGGCACGGCCGCGCCGAAGCAGCAGCCGATGGCGAATCCGGTGGCCACGACGCCGAGCACCGGGATCACCGAGTACTGGTGGGCCAGGTACGCGGTGCCCGCCGCGAAGACGGCCAGCGCCCCGGTCACCGCCAGCGCGAACCACGGGGAGCGCCGCGACCGTCCGGCGACCAGTCCGGCCAGCAGGGCCAGCACCGGGAACGGCGCGGTCCAATCCGGCCTCGGGACCGCGATGATCGCGCTGCCCGCATTGGCCACCGCGACCGCCAGCAGCACCAGCGTGCCCTCGCGGCCCGGCAGCAACAGGGCGGCCAGGACGGCCGCGCCGACGGTGACGGCGATGGCCGCGCCGATCTGCACGAACGTCCCGGCGTGGCGCACGAACCATTCCGTCGACAGCACGGTCGCGGTGATCACCACGAGCGCGGACAGGATGGTGCCGATGGCCAGGTCGGTGGTCTCCTCCTCGGTCACCGGATCGGACTGTTGCAGCACGATTCCCGCGGCCAGCAGCGCGGCGGTGAGCAGCAGCAGCCACACCGGGGGTGTTCCGACCGAGGCCAATTGGCTGAGCGGATTGCCACCGCCGTCGGCGGGTGGCAGCGAGGTCTGGTCCCCGATCAGGATCGAGCCGAGCGCGCCGATGAGGAAGGCGGCGGTCGCGAGCGGCTTGCCGAAGACCGCGACGGCGAGCGCGCCGAGCAGGATGCCCGCGAAGATGGAGTCGATGTAATTGGCGGTGGTGAGGCTGTCCATGGTCGGCGCGCCCCGGTTCCAGAACTGGTCGACCAGCAGCATGACCGCGCTGCCGCAGGCGGTGATCCACGCACTGCGCCGGCCGAGCGCGACCACCAGGGCCGCCGACACCACGGCCAGCGCGGCTCCGGCCGCGGCGGCGCGCGGCATATTGAGGACGAGCAGATCCAACTGCAGGACCGGTCCGGCGGTGGCGCCGCCGAGATCGAGGGGGGCCATCAGCAGCAGGCCGGCCACGGCCGCGCCGAGCAGGGCCGCGAGCGTCTCGATCGTCACCGCGTAGCGCCGGATCGACAGGGGCGCGGCCATGCCGGGCTGGTGTGCCAACGCGAATCTCGCGCCCATGTGTCACCTACTCCCTCGGTGATGCGACGCCTTCTGTGTACGGCGATGTCGAGCAGCTATGTGTGACCGAGGCTAACAGCCCTGCGCAGTGTGCATTCCGGGATGTGGAGTCGGTCACACAGGACGGCGATCACACGAAGCGCGTGGGAGCGGGGGTGCGGTTCGCGCGAGCCGGTTCAGGCGCAGCGGAAGCGGAAGGTCGCGAGTGGGGTGATGCCCGGCACCGAGGTGACCTCGAGCGCGGAATCGCCGTCGAGCATGCAGCCGATGGGCGCGGCGACCTGAACCCGATAGCAGCCCGGCGCGCCCGGGTAGACGGCCGAGCCGTCGGCGCCGGTGGTGATGGTGGCCAGGCTCGCGCCGCCGCCGCAGGGCGCGATGTCGGCGGCCACGCCCGCCATGGGGAACTGTTCGGTTCCGAAGACCGCCTGCACCTTCAGCGCCGGATCGGCGGCCGGTTCGGCGCCGGCCTGCGGGGCGAGCGCGCACGCGGCGGCGAGGGCGGACATGACGATCAGCGTGCGGCGCACCGGGTCTCCTTCGGCCTCGAGCCGATGATTCGGCTTCCGCGCCAATATAGGTGTTTGCCAGACCATTCGGTCACATTCCGTCGACCCGGTGCACGGTGTGAGTCGACCCCGCGCGCGTGTGATCAGACCGCGGAGACGGCGTCCGGCACCGTGAACACGCCCGGCGCGGCGCCGTTGCGGGGTGCGCGGCCCGCGGCGGCGCACTGCTCGGAGGTGAAAGCGACCGCCGCGCCGAGGACTTCGAGGTCGACCCGGTCGCCGACGGCGGGCGCGCCGACACTGACCCGGCGCACCTGGATCGGTTCCGGGGAGCCGTCGAGGTCGAGGGTGAGCATGACGTCCGCGCCCCGGAATTCGAGGGCGCGCACGGTGGCGCTCCCGGCGTCACCGGCGGCGGTGGCGTGGGCCAGCAGCTGTTCGGGGCGCAGCATGATCGCGCCCTGCCCGGTCGGGGCGTCGGCCTGCACGGGGATCCGGCCCAGCAGGGTCTCGGCGGTCACCGGGCCGATGCTGGCGTCGAGCAGCACGGTGTCGCCGAGGAATCCGGCGGTGAACAGGTCCGCGGGCTCGGCGTACACCTGTTCCGGGGTGCCGACCTGGGTGAAGCGGCCCGAGCACATGACGGCCACCTGGTCGGCGAAGGACAGCGCCTCCTCCTGATCGTGGGTGACCAGGATGCTGGTCATGCCCGCCGCGCGCAGGGTTTCGGCGACGGCCTGGCGGGTGGCGGCGCGCAGTCCGGTGTCGAGGGCGCTGAAGGGTTCGTCGAGGAGCATGAGGGCGGGTTTGCGGGCCATCGCCCGGGCCAGGGCGACGCGTTGCTGCTGGCCGCCGGAGAGCTGGTGCGGCCGCCGGTCCGCGTAGGACGGGTCGAGGGAGACCATGTCGAGGAGTTCGGCCACGTGCTGCCGGTGCTTGCGGCTCGCCCCGAACCCGCCGCCCAGCCCGTAGGCGATGTTCTGTCCCACGGTCAGATGCGGGAACAGCGCGCCGTCCTGCGCCACGTAGCCGATGCGGCGGCGATGCGCGGGCAGTGAGAAGCCTTCGCGGGTGACGGTTTCCCCGCCGATGGTGACCGCGCCCGCGTCGGGGTGCTCGAATCCGGCGATCACCCGCAGCAGGGTGGTCTTGCCGCAGCCGGAGGAGCCGACGACGGCGGTGGCGGTGCCGTCGGCGACGTCGAGGCCGATGCCGTCGAGGACCGGCGCTCCCGGCCCGAAGCTCTTGCGAACCTGGTCTACGACAAGCCGACTCACAATCCCGCCGCCTTCCTGGATTGGGTGAACAGCAGATAGGTGACCGGCACCGAGGCGATGATCATGATCAGCGCGTAGGGCGCGGCGGCGGCGTAGTCCAGTTCGCCCGACAGCTGCCAGAACTGCATGGCGAGGGTATTGGTGCCGTTGGGGGCGAGCAGCAGGGTGGCGGTCAGTTCGGTGGCCACGGCCACGAACACCATGGCGGCGGCGGCCGCGGCGGCGGGCGCGGTCAGGCGCAGGGTGACGCGGAAGAACGTGGCGGCCGGGGACTTTCCGAGCGCCAGCGACGCCTCCTCCAGCCCGGTCGGCACCTGGGCGAGCCCGGCGCGCACGCTGACCAGGGCGCGTGGCAGGAACATCAGGGTGTAGGCGGCCAGGATGGTGGCGGCGGTCTGATAGAAGACCGGCAGCCAGCGGATCGACACGGTCACCAGGGCCAGCGCGATCACGATGCCCGGCAGCGAACTGGTGATGTAGTTGGCGCCCTCGATGATTCGCGCGAACCGCGAGGTGGAGCGGACCGCGACCCACGCGACCGGGAAGGCGCACAGGGTGGTGATCACCGCGGCGGTGGCGGCCAGACCGATGGTCTGGCCCAGGGATTCGCCGATGTCGACGGTGTTCCACACCGCCGAGCCGCCGATCTTCAGCCAGCGCCCGATGGTCCACAGCGGCACGCCGAGCGTGGCCGCCAGCGCCCCGAACAACACCAGGAGCATGGGAATCCGGCCCAGCCCCAAGCGGATCCGGTGGACGCCGCGTTGCGCGCCGCCGCCGATCCGCGCGTAGCGGGCCCGCCCGCGCACCCCGGCCTCGGCGGCGAGCAGCACCAGGCACAGCACCACCAGGACGCCGGACAGGGTGCTGCCCGCGGCCCCGGCGAAACTGGACTGGTACTGCTGGAAGATGGCGGTGGTGAAGGTGTCGAACCGGATCATGGCGAAGGCGCCGTACTCGGCGAGCAGGTGCAGCGAGATCAGCAGTCCGCCACCGAGAATCGCGAGCCGCAGCTGCGGCAGCACCACCCGCGCGAAGACGGCGAACGGTCCCGAGCCCAGTGCCCGGGCCGATTCCTCCACGGCCGGGTCGAGCCGGCGCAGGGTGGCCGCGGCGGGCAGGTACACCAGCGGGAAGTAGGAGACGGTGGCGACGAGCACGCCGGCCCACAGTCCGTGCAGCGAGGGGATGGCGCTGACCCAGCCGTAGCTGTTGACGAAGGCCGGAACCGCGAGGGGCGCGGCGAAGGCCGGTCCCCACCAGGCCGCGCCCGGCACGTCGGTGCGTTCCACGATCCAGGCCAGTCCGACGCCGAGCGCGACGCTGATCGGCACGGTGAGGAGCACCAATTCGGCGGTGTTGCGCAGCAATTCGGCCACGCGCGGCCGGAAGACGAGTTCGGCGGTCTCGTGCACGCCGGTGGAGACCAGGGTGGACACGATGTAGCCCAGTGGCACGAGCGTCGCCGCCACCATGAGCAGGGCGGCGACGGTGACGAGCGACCCGGGCCGCCAGGCGAGTGCCTTGGCGACCCGGGTCGACCCGGTGGCCCGGGTGGGTACAGCGGTCCGAGCGGTCACTTAGAGCAGGCCCGCCTGGGTCATCAGCTGGGTGACCTTCTTGGAGTCCAGCTTCGAGGGATCGATCTTGGGCGCGTCCAGCGAGGCCAGCGGCGGCAGCGCCGGGTTGGCGGCGACGTCGGAGGCCACCGGGTACTCCATGGAGTCGCCGTCGCGCAGCACCTCCTGGCCCTTCTTGGAGGTGATGTAGTTCAGGAACTTCTGCGCGTCGTTCTGGTGCTTGCTCGACTTCAGCACGCCGCCACCGGAGATGGAGACGAAGGCGCCCGGGTCCTGGTTCTTGAAGTAGAACAGCTGGGTGTTCTTGCTGTTCTCCTTGGTCTTGGCCTGATCCTTGAACCAGTAGTAGTGGTAGATCACGCCGCCGTCGAACTGGCCGGAGTTGACGCCCTTCATGACGGTGGTGTTGTTCTGCGAGATGACCGCGTTCTCCTTCATGCCCTTGAGCCAGGAGAGGGTCGCCTCCTCACCCTTCTGGGCGAGCAGCGCGGCCACGATGGCCTGGAAGTCCGCGCCCGCGGCGGCGCCGCTCCAGCGGCCCTTCCACTGCGGCTGCGCCAGGTCCAGCAGCGACTTGGGCAGCTGGTCGGCGGGGAGCTTGCCGGTGTTGTAGACGAAAACGGTGGAGCGCGCGGCGATTCCGGTCCACTTGCCGGTGGAGGGGCGGAACTGCTCGGGCACCTGGCCGAGGGTGTCCTTGTCGACGTCGGCGAACAGGCCGGCGTTCTCGACCAGGGCCATGGCCGGGGAGTTCTCGGTGATGAAGACGTCGGCCTTGGAGTTCTTGCCCTCGGCGACGATCTGGTTGCCCAGGTCGGTGTCACCGCCGTTGCGGATGGTCACCTTGATGCCGGTGTCCTTGGTGAACGCGTCGACCCACTCCTTGGTGAGGGATTCGTGCTGCGCGTTGTAGACCAGGATCTCGTTGTCCTCGTCGGACGAGCTGGAGCATGCGGTGGTCGCGCCGAGCACCGCGATCGCCGCCAATGCGCCGGACACCAATTTCCATCGAGCCGCCGTCATGACCGTCCTTCCACTCGACGCTGAGGTTTGCCTAACCAACGTACCGTCCCACGTCACGGGCGGAAACGCCACCCCGCCGACGAAACCGAATCGCTGTAATCTGCCCCTCGATGACTCGGCACAGGCGCACCCCTCTCACCATCGGCATCGGCATCGCGGCCGCGGTTCTCGTCGGCGGCGGCATCGCCACCGCGATGACGTTGAACGGCAAGGACTCCGCACCGAGCGACGCCAAGCGGATCGAGACCACGCTGCGCGATTTCTACGCAACCCTCTCCACCGGCGGCGCGTCCCAGGCGGTCGGCCAGACCTGCGCGGGCGACCGCGCCCAGTACCAGGGCCTGCCCGAAGCCCAGCGAAAGGCCATGGACCAGGGCAAGGTCAGCATGAAGGTGGATTCGGTGGAGGGCGTCACCGTCACCGGCGACCGCGCCACCGCCGTCACCCTCGGCACCCTCTCGCTGCCCGGCGCCGCCGACAGCAAACGGTCCACCAACGAACACCTCCGCAAGGAAGACGGCGTATGGAAGGTCTGCTCCACCGACGCGAAGTAGGACCGGCATGAGCTGCTGCGGCCCGAATCGACGCCAGGCCCTGAGCCTGCTCGCGGCGGCCGCCGCGCTCCCGCTGGCCCGCCCGGGTTCGGCTCGGGCCCAAGCCGATTCACTGATCGCGACCGATCTGGAAGTCGTGACGATCACCGAGCGGTCGGCGGTGCTCACCTGGACGACCCTCGGCGCGGACGGGCTCGCGGTCGAGACCGACAGCGAGGTCTGGCTCGGTCCGGCCGACGGTTCGGGCCTGCGGCAGGTCTTCGGCGATTCGCGGCCGACGGCCTACCACTACGCGGAGGTCACCGGCCTGGAGCCCGGCCGCGCGTATCGGTTCGAGGCCCGCTCGGCGGGCATTCCGGCCGCGCCCGCGCTGAATGTGGCCACGCGACTGCCGGATACGCCGGAATCGCGGGGCGTCTTCACCACGCTGGTGCCGCCGCCGGGCCGGTTGCTGCGAACCCTGGCGCTGTCCAACGACATTCATCTGGGCGAGGAGGTCAGCGGGATCATCGCCGCGGACCTGCCGCCGGGCCTGCGCCAAGAGCCCGGTCTCGCACCGTATCCCGAGGTCATGCTGGCCGCGCTGCTCGACGATATGCACCGGCCCGATCGCGCGGTCGACCATCTGGTGCTGGCCGGTGACCTGACCGCGGAGGCCACGCCCGAGCAGGTGCGCGGCGTGCACGCCCATCTCGCAAAGTGGGGTGCGCCGGGCCGGGATTGGTTCGCGGCCCGCGGCAATCACGACCGGCCGCACGTCGGGTCCGAGTACGCGGAGTGCACCCCGTACGCCGATCACCACGACTGCTGGGCCGATTCCTTCGGGCCCCGGCAGCGATTGGCGGCACACGAGGTCGGTGAACTGCGCCTGATCGCCCTGGACACCACCCAGCTCGACGCGTCCGGCGGCATCCTGGAGCGACCTCAGCTCGACGAGCTGCGCGACCGGCTCACCGCCGATCCCGATCGTCCCACCCTGGTTTTCGGCCACCACCCGATCACCACCGAGTCCGGCTGGTCGAATCTGGCGGGCCCGGGTTTCATCCTCGACGCCGCGAATGCCGCCGAGCTGCAATCGATCTACCGCGACGCCCCCGGCGTGTTCCTGCACCACGCGGGCCACACCCACCGCAATCGCCGCACCCGGCCCGACCTGCCGATCCCGGTCGATTTCCTGGAAGTGGCCGCGACCAAGGAATACCCGGGCGGCTACACCCTGCTCCGGCTGTTCGAGGGCGGGTACATGGCCAATTTCCACAAGACGCGGACCGAGGACGCGCGCCGGTGGAGCAGCCGCTCCCGGGGCGAATACTTCGGGCTGCTCCCCGAATACACGCTCGGTTCCACGGCCGACCGCAACTACACCGTGCTGCGCGACCTTTCGGGCCTCAGCCGTTCCTGAGCACCGGCAGTAGGCAGAGAAGGGAACGCCTCCCGGGGCGGATGGCCCGGGAGGCGTTCTCCGATGGAGCGAGCGGCGGGAGTCGAACCCGCGTACACGGCTTTGCAGACCGCCACCTGGCCACTCGGTCACACCCGCATCGGCGAGGTCCATACTGCGCCGGTTCGGGTCCGGGGCCGAGGGTTTGAATCACCGTGATTGCTATGGGGCGGCCCGAGCGCTTCGCGACATGCGATGATCAGGGCATGTCGCGTCCCCGTCCGCTGCCGCTCGATCCGATCGAGGAGGCGCACCGCCAGTGGACCGAGCACGGCTGGGGCGAGGTCGCGGACGGAATGGCGGCGGTCACCTCGCTGGTGCGGGCGCAGCAGATCGTGATGGCGCGGGTGGACGAAGCGCTGAAGCCGTCCGGTTTGACCTTTTCCCGATACGAGCTACTGATGTTGCTGAGTTTCAGCAAAACCGGTGCGTTGCCGATGGCGGTGGCGAGCGCCCGCCTGCAGGTGCATCCGACCTCGGTCACCAACACGGTGGACCGGCTGGAGGCGGCCCAGTTGGTGAAGCGTGTGCCACATCCCAGTGACCGACGGGCAACGCTCATCGAAATCACCGGGGCCGGAAGAGAATTGGTGGCCAAGGCCACCACCGAACTGAACCGGCGAGTTTTCGCCGAGACCGGTTTGGCGCCGGAACGATTGCAGCTGCTGCTGCAATTGCTGGCGGAGTTCCGGCAGAGCGCGGGCGACTTCGACCCCGGTAGCTCGCCCACCCGATGGGCTGGTCAGTAACCGCCCAGCGACCCAGCAGCCAATTTCCTGCGTCATAGTCTTGGCTTCGGCTCGCAAAAGGTTCACCATTGTTGCCATGGTGCTGGTCCTCGGGGTGTCGGCGGGCGCTGCTGGCGCGCGCGCCATGCTCACCCATTCCGACCAGCCGCACCTGCCTCCCATCGACCGGTGCAAGGTCCTGCGCCGGGCCGGCGGCGGAAGCATGGCGGAGGCGGTCTTCGAGGCCATCCGGCTGATGCGGAAGTCGGCGGCCGAGCGTGACGAGTTCATCACCGGAATCGCGGTCACCTGCCGCAGCAGCAAGCATGCCGAGGCCGTCCGCACCGCCGCGGGCCGCAATCGCCTGACCGTCATCGACGAGCCGGTGGCCCAGCTCAGATATCTGCGCTTCACCCGGAAGCTACCCACCGAGGGCTCGATCCTGCTGTACGACCTCGGCGCGTCCGGACTGACCCTCACCCAGATCGACTGCCGAAACGATGCCGTCCTCGCCACCAAGCGCAGCACCGTCCTGGGCGGGGACGGCCACGACGCCCTGCTGCGCTGGCTGCTCACCCGCGGCGGCGTCACCCTGGACCTGGCCGACATTCGGCGGCAGAAGGAAGCCCTGGCCTCGGAACGCGTACTGGCGGTCTGCGACCCGATCTCCGGGCAGCGCGCCGTGGTCACCCGTAGTGATTTCGCCGAACTGGTCGAGGCGGGCATCCATCATTCGGCGTCGTTCGTCCGCCACATGATCGACGAGACCGGCATCCGGCCCGCGGGTCTGGCCCTGCTCGGCGGCTGCACCCGCAACAAGAGCATCCGCGACGAACTGAAGCTCCAACTGGGCTACCCGATGATCTACGACCCGGAGCCCGATTTCGTATCCACCCGCGGCGCGGTCCTGCTGGCCGCCGAACGCCCGTCGGCCCGCAGCATCCGCAGCGTGCACCTGGCCCCCGGCGTGACGCCCGTCGAAGCCCCCGTCTCCCCCGTCTCCCGCCGCAAACTCGTTGCGGCGGTGGCGGTTACCGCCACGCTCGGCGGCACCATCGTCGGCGGACTGGCCATGAACCACGGCGGCCACACCGACGGCAAGCCCCCGACCGTCGAAGTGGTCGGCCCACCCAAACACGGGTGACCCGCCGAATCCCACACGCCGACAAACGATCCCCGCGGCATGACACCGACGGCCCCGAGCGACAGGCCGACAGCATGCGGACTACGGGTGTGGGAGCAGATTCGCCCACCCCACCTAACTCTCGTGCCCCGCTGCCGTACGGCAGCGGGGCACGAGAGTTCGAGAGTCGGCGTAGCGCTTACTTGTTGGTGAAGTTGGCGGGGCGCTTCTCGACGAAGGCGGTCATGCCTTCCTTCTGGTCGTCGGTCGCGAACAGCGAGTGGAAGACGCGGCGCTCGAAGCGCAGGCCCTCGCCGAGGGTGGTCTCGAAGGAGCGGTCCACGGCTTCCTTGGCGATCATCACCGACGGCAGCGACATGGCGGCGATGGTCTCGGCGACCTCCATGGCGGTGGCGACGAGTTCGGCGGCCGGCACGATGCGCGAGACCAGGCCCGCGCGCTCGGCCTCCTCGGCGCCCATATTGCGGCCGGTGAGGATGAGGTCCATGGCCTTGGCCTTGCCGACGGCGCGGGTGAGGCGCTGCGAGCCGCCCATGCCGGGGATGACGCCGAGCTTGATCTCGGGCTGCCCGAACTTGGCGGTGTCGGCGGCGAGCAGCAGGTCGCACATCATGGCGAGTTCGCAGCCGCCGCCGAGGGCGTAGCCGGCGACCGCGGCGATCAGCGGCTTGCGGAAGGCGGCGACGCGGTCCCAGCCACCGAAGTGGTCGGTCACGAACATGTCCATGTAGGACTTGGTCTGCATCTCCTTGATGTCCGCGCCGGCCGCGAAGGCCTTCTCGGACCCGGTCAGCACGACCGCGCCGATCTCGTTGTCGTTCTCGAGCTCGTCGAGCGCCGCCGAGATGTCGGACAGGACCTGCGAGTTCAGCGCGTTCAGGGCCTTCGGCCGGTTGAGCGTGATGAGCGCGACGCGGCCCTTGCGCTCCAGCAGAATGGTCTCGAAGTCGGTCACGCCGTCTCCCCTTCAGATCGTGTGCGGATATCGGTGACGATAGCCGAGAAGTCCTTGCCCGCTTCGTCCTGGTTGAAGCGGTGGTAAATGTCCGCGGCCAGCTGACCGATTTGTCCGTCCACCCCGTTGGCGCGCAGCGCGTTGGCCGCGAGCCCCAGGTCCTTGGACATGAGCGCGGTCGCGAAGCCCGGCTGGTAGTCGTTGTTGGCCGGGCTGGCCGGAACCGGTCCCGGCACCGGGCAATACGAGGTCAGCGCCCAGGACTGGCCCGAGGCGGTGGACACCACGTCGAAGAACTTGTCGTGGGTCAGACCCAGCTTCTCGCCCAGCACGATGGCCTCGGACAGCCCGATCATGGAGATGCCCAGCAGCATGTTGTTGCAGATCTTGGCGGCCTGGCCGACGCCCGCGCCGCCGCAGTGCACGACCTTGCCGCCCATCACCTCGAGCAGCGGCAGCGCCGCGGCGAAGTCGCTGTCCGCGCCGCCCACCATGAAGGTGAGGGTGCCCGCCGCCGCGCCCGCCACGCCGCCGGAGACGGGGGCGTCGAGGGCCCGATGTCCCGCCGCCACAGCGAGTTCCGCGGCCTGCTTGGCGTCGCCGACGTCGATGGTGGAGCAGTCGACGAACAGGGTGCCCGGTTTGGCGGCCGGGAGGATGTCGCCGTAGAGGTCGAGCACGATGCGGCCGTTGGGCAGCATGGTGATCACGATGTCGGAGGCCGACACCGCTTCGACCGCGGTGCCGACCACGGTCGCGCCGTCCTGGCGGGCCTGGTCCTGCGCGGCGGGCACGGGATCGAAGGCGAGGACGTCGTATCCGGCCTTGACCAGGTTGGCGGCCATGGGCCCGCCCATGTGGCCGAGTCCGAGGAACGCGACCTTGGTGTTTGTGCTCATTGCTCGTCCTTCGGTGCGGCCAAACCCAATTCGCGATCGCCGAGCGCGCCGAAGTAGGCGTCGACGTCGGCGTCGGTGACGTCCGCCAGGGTGGCGGGCGACCACTGCGGGTTGCGGTCCTTGTCGATGACCTGGGCGCGAATGCCTTCCACCAGGTCGTGGGTGTTCAGTGCGGCGACGGAGACCCGGTATTCCTGGTTCAGCGCCGTCTCGAGGTCGGCGGCCCGGCGCGCGTCGCGCAGGGAACGCAGCGTGACCTTCAGGGCCACCGGGGATTTCGACAGCACGTCGGCGGCGGCCTTGGCGGCCTCGGCGCGGCCGTCGATCTCGAGCCGGTGCACGATCTCCTCGACGGTGCCGGCACTGTAGCAGGCGTCGATCCAGTCCTGCTGCGCCACGAACTCCGACACCGGGGCGGGCTGGGCGAACTTCGCGATGGCCACCTCGACGTCGGCGGTGGCCAGGGCCTCCAGCAGCGCCGGAAGATGTTCCGACGGAACGAAATAGTCGGCGAATCCGGCCGCGATGGCGTCCCCGGCGGACATGCGCGCGGTGGTGAGCGCGATGTGGGTGCCGATCTCGCCGGGCGCGTGCGCCAGCAGCCAGGTGCCGCCCACGTCGGGGATGAAGCCGATGCCGGTCTCGGGCATGCCGACCATGGACCGCTCGGTCACGACGCGGTGCGAGGCGTGCCCGGACAGGCCCACGCCGCCGCCCATCACGATGCCGTCCATGATCGCGACGTACGGCTTCGGGTAGCGCTTGATCAGGGCGTTGAGGATGTACTCGTCGCGCCAGAACACGCCGCTCGGGGAGTCGGCCGCGACCTGCGGCGAATCACCCTGCGCCACAGTGGCCTTGGCGTCGTTGTGGATGGCGACGATATCGCCGCCCGCGCACAGCCCGCGCTCCCCCGCGCCGGTGAGCACGACCGCGCGCACCTCGTCGTCGTCCGCCCAGGCCCGCAGCGCGTCCAGAATGGTCAGCGCCATCGGGTGGTTGAGCGCGTTGATGGCGCGAGGCCGGTTGAGGGTGATCAGGCCCAGCCCATCGCGCTTCTCGACCAGAACCTCGGGTTCATTGACCGCGTCACTCATGCTGCTCCTACCACCGAGCGGGCGACGACCACCCGCATGATTTCGTTCGTGCCCTCGAGGATCTGATGCACCCGCAGGTCGCGGACGATCTTCTCGATGCCGTATTCGGCCAGGTAACCGTAGCCACCGTGGAGTTGCAGGGCCTGGTTGGCCACCTCGAACCCGGCGTCGGTGGCGAACCGCTTGGCCATGGCGCACAGCTCCACCTTGTCGGGGGCGTCGGCGTCCAGGGCGGCGGCGGCCCGCCACAGCAGGGTGCGGGCGGCTTCGAGGGAGGTGCGCATATCGGCCAGCTGGAACTGCAGGGCGGTGTTGTCCAGCAGCCGGGAGCCGAAGGCCTTGCGCTGGGCCAGGTACTCGACCGTGCGGTCCAGCGCGGCCTGCGCGCCGCCCATCGAGCAGGCGGCGATGTTGAGCCGCCCGCCGTTGAGCCCGTTCATGGCGATCCGGAAGCCGTCGCCCTCCGCGCCGAGCAGGTTGGCCGCCGGAACGCGGGCGTCCTCGAGGATGACCTGCCGGGTGGGCTGGGCGTTCCAGCCCATCTTCTTCTCGTTCGGCCCCACCGAGAGACCGGGGGTGTCGGCGGGGACGATGAGCGCCGAGATGCCGCGCGCGCCTTCGGTTCCGGTGCGCACCATCATCACGTAGACATCGTTGGCGCCCGCCCCGGAGATGAACTGCTTGGCGCCGTTGAGGATGTAGTCGTCGCCGTCGCGAACGGCCTTGGTGCTCAAGGCCGCCGCGTCGGAGCCGACGCCCGGTTCGGTCAGCGCGTAGGACGCCAGCAGATCCATGGACGTCAGTCCCGGCAGCCACCGATTGCGTTGCGGCTCGGTGCCGTAGGTGTCGATCATCCACGTCGCCATATTGTGGATGGAGATGTAGGCGGCGACCGACGGGCAGCCGGTGGCCAGCTGCTCGAAGATGCGCACGGCGTCGAGCCGCCGCAGCTGTGAGCCGCCCACGTCCTCGCGCACGTAGATGCCGCCCAGGCCGAGCCCGCCCGCCTTGCGCAGCACGTCCACCGGGAAGTGCTTGCGCTCGTCCCATTCCAGGGCGTTGGGCGCGAGCATTTCGTCGGCGAAGGAGCGGGCGGTCTCGACGATCGCCTTCTCGTCCTCGTCCAGTACGAACATCAGCGTCAGTCCATGGTCGGGATGACGAAGGCGTTGGACTCCTTCATGCCGGAAGGCCAGCGCTGCGTCACCGTCTTGGTCTTGGTGTAGAAGCGGATCGAATCCGGGCCGTGCTGGTTGAGGTCGCCGAAGCCGGACCGCTTCCAGCCGCCGAAGGTGTGGTACGCGATCGGAACCGGGATCGGGACATTGATGCCGACCATGCCGACCTGCACGCGGGCGGCGAAGTCGCGGGCGGTGTCGCCGTCGCGGGTGAAGATGGCGACGCCGTTGCCGTACTCGTGCTCGTTGGGCAGGCGCAGCGCCTCTTCGTAGTCCTTGGCGCGGACCAGCGCCAGCACCGGGCCGAAGATCTCTTCCTTGTAGATCCGCATCTCGGGGGTGACATTGTCGAACAGCGAAGCGCCGGCGAAGAATCCGTCCTCGCCGCCCTCGACCACCAGGCCGCGGCCGTCGATGACGAGCTCCGCGCCCTCGTCGACGCCGATCTGCACGTAGTTGTTCACGCGGTCCACACCGTCGCGGCCGACCAGCGGGCCGAAGTCGGCGCCCGGGTCGTCGGAGAGGCCGACGTTCAGCTTGCCGATGCGCTCGACGAGCTTGGCGCGCAGGCGATCCGCGGTCTCCTCGCCGACCGGCACCGCCACCGAGATGGCCATGCAGCGCTCGCCCGCGGAGCCGTAGCCCGCGCCGATGAGCTGGTCGGCCACATCGTCGAGGTCGGCATCGGGCATCACGATGGCGTGGTTCTTGGCGCCGCCGAAGCACTGGGCGCGCTTGCCGTTGGCGGTGGCGGTCTCGTAGATGTACTGCGCTATCGGGGTGGAGCCGACGAAGCCGACAGCCTTGATCCGCTCGTCGTTCAGCAGGGTGTCGACGGCTTCCTTGTCGCCGTTGACCACATTGAAGATGCCCGCGGGCAGTCCGGCCTCGAGGAACAGCTCGGCCAGGCGCAGCGGCACCGAGGGGTCGCGCTCGGAAGGCTTGAGCACGAAGGCGTTTCCACAGGCGAGGGCGGGTCCGGCCTTCCACAGCGGGATCATGGCCGGAAAGTTGAACGGGGTGATGCCCGCGACCACGCCGAGCGGCTGGCGCATGGAGTAGACGTCGATGCCGGTGCCGGCGCTCTCGGTGTACTCGCCCTTGAGCAGGTGCGGGATGCCGACGGCGAATTCGATGACCTCGAGGCCGCGCTGGATGTCGCCCTTGGCGTCGGCGATGGTCTTGCCGTGCTCGGCGGAGAGCAGGGCGGCCAGCGAGTCCATCTCGTCCTGCACCAGGGTCAGGAACTTCATGAGCACGCGGGCCCGCTTCTGCGGGTTGGTGGCGGCCCAGGCGGGCTGCGCGGCGGCGGCGTTCGCGATGACCGCCTCGACCTCACTCTTGCTCGCCAGCGGCACCCGCGCCTGGACCTGGCCGGTGCTCGGGTTGAAGACGTCACCGAATGTGCCGGAGGTTCCCGGGACGTGCTTGCCATCGATGAAATGCGTGAGTTCGCGAACCATGCCCATCTCCAAAATCTCAGCCTGTCTCGAAGCTTGCGCGCCGATTGCGCGGTATGTGGCGATCCTATAGTTGGACATCCAAGTATTGGCTGTGGGATAATTCACAGCACCTACAGGCTCTCCGTGCGGAGGATTGGCATGCCAGATCTGCATGTCCCGGTTGATCCAGTGCGGTTCGTGACCGCCGCTGCCCTCTTCGATGGCCATGACGCGGCCATCAACATCATGCGAAGAATCCTTCAGGCCCAGGGAGCCGAGGTGATTCATCTAGGACATAACCGGGCCGTGCGAGAAGTCGTGGACGCGGCCGTCACCGAGGACGTACAGGGGGTGGCGGTCAGTTCGTACCAGGGCGGGCACATCGAATACTTCGAGTACCTGGCGCAGGCCTTGCAGGAGGCCGGGGCCGGGCACGTGAAGATCTTCGGCGGAGGCGGCGGGGTGATCATTCCCGAGGAGATCGCCAGGTTGCGGGAGTCGGGGGTGATCATCTTCTCCCCCGAGGACGGGCAGCGACTCGGACTGCCGGGGATGATCAATCAGCTGATCTCGGCGTGCGACGAGGATCTTTCGCGCACGCCGGCCCCGGTGGACGCGGTGCTCAGCGGGGATCGGGCGGCCTTGGCCCGCACCCTCACCTGCCTGCAACAGGGGACGCTGCCGGAAGCCGACCTGGCCGCCCTGACCGCCGCGGCGGCGGCGCGGCAGGTGCCGGTACTCGGCATCACCGGGACCGGCGGCTCCGGAAAGTCCTCTCTCACCGACGAACTCGTGCGGCGGCTGCGCACCGACCAGCAGGACAAGCTGCGGGTCGCGATCCTGGCGGTGGACCCCACCCGGCGACGCGGCGGCGGCGCGCTGCTCGGCGACCGGATCCGGATGAACGCCCTGGACGGGGAACGCGTCTACTTCCGGTCCCTGGCCACCCGGGGCGAGCGCGAGGTGCCGAACAATATCGACGCCATGCTGATCGCCTGCAAGGCAGCGGGATTCGATCTGGTGATCCTGGAGACCCCCGGCATCGGGCAGGGTGACGCGGCCATCGCCGAGCACGTGGACGTGTCGCTGTACGTGATGACGCCGGAGTTCGGGGCGGCCTCCCAGCTCGAGAAGATCGACATGCTCGATTTCGCGGATGTGGTGGCCATCAACAAGTTCGAGCGGCGCGGGGCCGAGGACGCGTTGCGGGACGTGTCGCGCCAGCTGGTGCGCAATCGTGAGGACTTCCACGCCCTGCCCGAGGACATGCCGGTGTTCGGCACCAGCGCGGCCACGTTCAACGACGACGGGGTGACGGCGCTCTACCAACACCTGACCGGGCTGCTCGCCGAACGCGGACTGCCACTGCAGGAGGGCGTGCTACCCCGGGTGGAAACCCGCGCCTCGACGCGGTTCGCGCAGATCATTCCGCCCGCGCGGGTGCGCTACCTGGCCGAGATCGCCGAGACGGTCCGGGATTACCACGCGGCGACCGCCCGGCAGCTCGAGGCGGCACAGCGGGTGCAGCGCGTCGAGCAGGTGCTCGCCGAACTGCCGGACGACGAATCCGTGCGCGATCTGCTCGCCCGGGCCGAGCGCGAGCTGGCGCCCGAGAACGCCGCCCTGCTGGCGGAGTGGCCCGCTGTCGCCGAGTCCTATCGCGGCGAGGAGCAGGTAGTGCGGGTCCGGGGCCGGGAGCTACGGACCGCGCTGCGCCGGGAGACCCTGTCCGGCAGCTCGATTCCGCGGGTGGCGCTGCCCCGCTTCACCGATCACGGTGAGCTGCTGCGGTTCCTGCGGTCGGAGAATCTGCCCGGACGGTTCCCGTTCACCGCCGGGGTGTTCCCGTTCAAGCGGGACAACGAGGATCCGGCGCGCATGTTCGCGGGCGAGGGCGACGCCTTCCGCACCAATCGGCGGTTCAAAGTACTGTCCGAACACGCCGACGCCAAACGGCTTTCGACGGCGTTCGACTCGGTGACCCTGTACGGGCACGATCCGGCCGAGCGGCCCGACATCTACGGCAAGGTCGGCACGTCCGGGGTCTCCATCGCCACGCTCGACGATATGAAGGCGCTCTACGCCGGATTCGATCTGGACGCGCCCAGCACCTCGGTGTCCATGACCATCAACGGGCCCGCGCCGACCATCCTGGCCTACTACCTCAATGCCGCCATCGATCAAGCGCGCGAGGAGTTCACGGCCGAGCAGGGCCGCGAACCCACCGACGCCGAGGCCGCGGACCTGCGCGCCCGCACCCTGGCCACCGTGCGCGGCACCGTGCAGGCCGACATTCTCAAGGAGGATCAGGGCCAGAACACCTGCATCTTCTCCACCGAGTTCAGCCTGCGCATGATGGCCGACATCCAGGAGTGGTTCGTGCGCAACGGCGTTCGCAACTTCTACTCGGTGTCGATCTCCGGCTATCACATCGCCGAGGCCGGGGCGAACCCGATCAGCCAGCTGGCCTTCACCCTCGCCAACGGTTTCACCTATGTGGAGGCGTATCTGGCGCGCGGCATGGACATCGACGATTTCGCACCCAACCTGTCGTTCTTCTTCTCCAACGGGATGGACGCCGAATACTCGGTGATCGGCCGGGTGGCGCGGCGCATCTGGGCGATCGCCATGCGCGACAAGTACGGGGCGGGCGAGCGGTCGCAGAAGCTCAAGTACCACGTGCAGACCTCCGGGCGGTCGCTGCACGCACAGGAGATGAGCTTCAACGATATTCGCACCACCCTGCAGGCGCTGATCGCGATCTACGACAACTGCAACAGCCTGCACACCAATGCCTACGACGAGGCGGTGACCACGCCCACCGAGGAATCGGTCCGCCGGGCGCTGGCCATCCAGCTCATCATCAACCGGGAGTGGGGGCTGGCGATGAACGAGAACCCGCTGCAGGGCAGCTTCGTCATCGACGAGCTCACCGATCTGGTGGAGGAGGCGGTGCTGCGGGAGTTCGAGCGGATCAGCGAACGCGGCGGGGTGCTGGGCGCCATGGAGACCGGGTATCAGCGCGGCCGGATCCAGGACGAGTCCATGCTCTACGAGCGCCGCAAGCACGACGGGAGCCTACCGCTCATCGGGGTCAACACCTTCCGCAATTCGCACGAGGAAGAACACCGGGTGCTGGAGCTGGCGCGCGGCACCGAGGCAGAGAAACAGTCTCAGCTGCAACGGGTCCGCGATTTCACCGAACGGCATCGCGACGAGGCCCCGGCCGCGCTGGCCCGGCTCGCGGCGGCCGCGGCGGGCGACGAGAACGCCTTCGAGGCCCTGATGGACGCCTCGCGGGTCTGCACCCTGCAACAGGTGACCGACACCTTCTTCACGGTGGGCGGGCAATACCGGCGCAACGTCTGATCCGCCCCCACCAGCACATCGACAGCATCCCCGCTGGCTATTGAAATATAGCGGGGTGCTATCGATTTCACCTTCCAGTTCACACTGGCGAGTGCAGGTACCACTCAGGGCGCATGCCAATTTCCAAGTGGCAGCAACTTGTCGGCTATACCGGAATGGTTCGGTTCGATTGCAGCTGACAGGAAGACGATCATGCGTAGAACAACCGTGAGAACCACCGCCAAGCTCGCCACCGTCACCGTGTCGCTCGCCGCGGCGGCCACCCTGTTCGCGGGTGTGGCCTCCGCCGACGCGCCGGACAGCACCCCGACTCAGGCCGCGCCGGTCTCGGAGGGCATCCAGCTGGATCCGGTCACCACCAACCCGAATGCCATGTTCCCGGACCCGGCGCTGAACGGCGCTGCCGCGGGCGCGCTCACCGGCAGCGCGGGCGGTGCGGCCCTGGGCTCCGTCGTCGGCTCCATCCCCGGCGCGATCGGCGGATCCGCGCTGGGCGCCCTGATCGGTGGCGGCATCGGCGCCCTGGTCGGCCTGCTCGACCCGAACGCCATCCCGCAGGTCCTGCCGTGACGTTCGACTGACCTCCGGCTTCACCCGCTGTGCCGCGCCCACCTCGCCGGGCGCGGCACAGTCGTGTGTGGGTGTCCGATTCCATGGCCCGAAGCGGGTGCGCGTGAAACAATCCGGGGCAAGCTGACCCAGACGGAAGGCACCCCATGGATCTCGCGGGAATGACGGTCGTGGACGCGCACATTCATCAGTGGGATCCACTGACGACCCCGCGCGAATTCAGCGCGCTGGCCAAGCTGTTGCGGTACGTGCCCGTGCCGATCGACCTGGCCAAGCGATTCGCCCCCCGGCGCGATCGCGAGTTCGCCGGCGATCCCACCCCGGTCATGCATCCCTACCTGCCGCGCGACTACCAGTCCGACGCGGGCGACGTGCCGGTCGAGGCCATCGTGCACATCGAGGTGGAGTGGGTCGGCAACGGCCCGCTCGGGCCGGTCGACGAGACCCGGTGGGTGGCGAGCCTGCCGTGGGGCGTGGACACCCCCGCCCTGGGCGCGATCATGGGCGCGGCCGATCCGGTCGCACCCGAGTTCGCCGAACTGCTGGACGCGCATCTGGCGGCGTCCCCGCGATTCCGGGGCATTCGCTCCCGGGTCGAGTACCACCCGGACCCGGACGTGCGGAAGACCCGCAAGACACCGGGCACCCTCACCTCCCCCGCATTCCTGGACGGGTTCGGCGCGCTGGCCGACCGCGGGCTGGCGTTCGAGGCCTGGGTGTACTCGGGCCAGTTGCCCGAGGTGGCGGCGCTGGCCGAGCGGTATCCGGACACCACCATCGTGCTCAATCATCTCGGCACGCCCGCAGGCATTTTCGGGCCGGTCGGACGCCATACCGGCCGGAATCCGAGTGAGCGGCGAGAGCTGTTCGTGCGCTGGCGCGACGACCTCGCGGCGGTGGCGGCGCACCCGAACGTGGTGGCGAAGGTGAGCGGGCTGGCGATGCCGATTCTCGGGCATCCGGTCCCCCGGCGCGGCGAGCCGACGCCGGTTCCGGTACTGCTGGAACGGATTTCGCCGATGCTGGAGCACGCGCTCGACGTCTTCGGCGCCGACCGCCTGATCTGGGGCTCGAATTTCCCGGTGGACAAGCCGATTACGAGCATCCCCCATGCCGCGACCGCGGTGGCCACCGCGCTGGCGGAGCACGGGGCCGACGACAAGGCCATCGAGCAGGTGTTCCGCCGCAATGCCGAACGGATCTACGGCATCGACATGCTCTGAATTTGCCGGGTCCGGCCGTGGCGGCGCGTCGCGCTGGCTATCGTGATGCGCCATGGAGCGGATCCTGCGGATCGGAATGGGTTTCTGGGAGTCCCGGACCCTGCTCAGCGCCGTCGAACTCGGGGTGTTCACGGTGCTCGGGCATCGCCAGCTGACCGCCGAGCAGCTGCGGCGCGAACTCGGCCTGCACCCGCGGTCCGCCCGGGACTTCTTCGACGCGCTCGTCGCCATGGAGATGCTGCGCCGCACCGACGACCGGTACGCCAATACCGCCGACACCGCCACCTACCTGGACAGCAGCGGCAGCGAGTACATCGGCGGCTTCCTGGAGATGGCGGCGGCGCGGCTGTACCCCTTCTGGGGCCATCTGACCGAGGGCCTGCGCACCGGACTACCCCAGAACGAGGCCCGCGAGGGCCGCGACCTGTTCAGCGAGCTGTACCGGGATCCCGAGCGGCTCTACGACTTCCAGCGCGCCATGACCGGGCTGTCGCTGCCCGGCGCGCACGTCATCGCCGAGGTCTTCCCGTGGCAGCGCTGGAAGACCGTGGCCGATATCGGCACCGCCCAGGGCGCGCTGCTGCGCACCGTGCTGGAGACCAATCCGCACCTGCACGGCATCGGCTACGATCTGGCCCCCGTCGAGCCGATCTTCACCGATTACATTGCCCCGGTGGCGGATCGGAGCAGCTTCCGGGCCGGGGACTTCTTCGCCGAGGAGCTGCCCGAGGCCGATGTGCTGGTCTTCGGCCACATCCTGCACGACTGGGATCTCGACACCAAGCGCATGCTGCTGGAGAAGGCCTACCGCGCGCTGCCCGAGGGCGGCGCGATCCTGGTGTACGAATCCCTCATCGACGATGATCGCCGGACCAATCTGCCCGGCCTGCTCATGAGCCTCAACATGCTGATCGAGACGCCGGGCGGCTTCGACTACACGGCCGCCGACCTGCGCGGCTGGCTCGCCGACGCGGGGTTCCACGACCCGCAGACCGAGCACCTCGCCGGGCCCGAATCGATGGTGTGGGCGGTCAAATAGCGGCGAGCGGGGCCCGGCCGGGCATCGGTCAGGGCAGCGCCAGGTATTCCGCGCCGAGCAGATCGGCCGCGTGGCTCACGTGATCGACGATGCGGGCGGCGTCGGCCTCGATGATCCCGGCCCGCCAGGCGGTCAGCAGTTCGATGAAGCCGCCGATGCTCATCAGCACGCCCATGCGCAGATCGGATTCGTCGACACCCGGGCGCAGGTAGGGGCGGGCGGTGGCGATGAGCAGGTCGGTGGCCTCGGTGAGCAGGGCGGTGCGGCGCTGTTCGAGCACGCGGCTGCCGGAGTGATCGCCGAACAGGATGCGGGCCGGGCCCTCCGATTGCAGTTCCACGGCGCGGGCGATGGCCAGGTGCAGGATGCCCAGCGCGGGGTGCGCGAGATTGTCGGCGACCACGGCCGACAGTTCGCTCAGCACCTGGAATCCGACCTCGTCCCAGACCGCGCCCAGCAGGTCGTCCCGGTCGGCGAAGTGCTCGTAGAAGTAGCGGTCGTTGAGGCCCGCGCGGGTGCACACGCCGCGCATGGTGACCGCGGCCCAGCCGTGCTCGAGCCAGATGTCCAGGGCCGCCGCGATCAGCCGCTCGCGGCGTTCGGCCCGGCGCTGCTCCTGGGTGCGGCCACCCCAGGTCCCGCCACGCCGGGCGGGTGTCGCGGACAGGTCGGTCGTCGCCGTCGCGGGCACGTCCATAGTTGACAAAATAGCGCATCCGGAGCCTAATTGGTGGCAGGTGCGGCCAGTGGTGGCACACGCCACCACTTGACTGCCCGGATGGCACGCTCCCGGGAGTTCCCATGCGACTCAATCCTTTCGGCGGAACCCACCGCACTCGACAGGCGGACGCGGTGGTGACCGGTGCGGGCAGCGGCATCGGCCGCGCCTTCGCCCTCGAGATCGGCAAGCGGGGTGGACGGGTCGTCTGCTCCGACCTCGACCCCGACCGCGCCCGTGAGACCGCCGAACTGGTCGGCGACATCGGCGGCAAGGCCTTCGACACCGGCTGCGACGTGCGCAGCCTGGACCAGGTCAGCACGCTCGCGAACACCGCCGAGGAATGGTTCGGCAAGAGCCCGGACCTGGTGGTCAACAATGCGGGCATCGGCCGCGGCGGCACCGTCATCGGCGAGACCCCGCCCGGGGAATGGCATCAGGTGCTCGACGTGAACCTGTGGGGCGTCATCCACGGCTGCCACGTCTTCGCGCCCCGGCTGCGCGCCGCCGGGCACGGATCCATCGTGAACGTCGCCTCCGCCGCCGCCTTCGGATCCGCGCCGCGCATGGCCGCCTACAACGTGTCCAAGGCCGGGGTGCTGGCGCTGTCGGAGACGCTCGCCGCCGAGCTGTCCGGCACCGGCGTCACCGTCACCGTGCTCTGCCCGACCGGGGTGAGAACCAATATCCTGGAGGGCGTTTCGATCGGCGACGAGACCGTGCAGCTGTGGGGCGACCGCCTGCTGCGCTGGACCGGACGCCCGCCCGCGGCCATCGCCCGCGCCACCCTCGACGCCGTCGACCACGGTCAGCTGTACGTGGTCCCGCAGCTCGAAGCCAAGGCGATCTGGCAGTCCAAGCGACTGCTGCCCGAAACCTACACCCGCGCCGCCGGATTACTGGAGCGGCTGGTGCGGTAGCCACGCAACGAGGAGCAGAACAATGGCGTTCGCGTATTCCGACATGCTCACCGTCGTCCGGGACCGGCAGTGGGCGCTGGCCGACATCGACTGGGACGCACCGGGAGCCGAGCTCATCACCGAGGAGCAACGTCCGGCGCTGACCACCTTCATGGCCGATCTGGTGTGGATCGAGCACGTGGGCGCGCGCGGCTTCGCCGCCCTCACACTGCACGCACCGGACGGCCCGCTCAAGGAGATCTACCGGCACTTCCACGCCGAGGAGCAGAAGCACGCCAATGCCGAACTGGCGTTGATGCGCCGCTGGGGCATGCTCGACGGCGACGCGATGCCGCTGCCCAACAAGAACATTCAGCTCGTCATCCAGTGGCTGGACCGGTACGGCGACCACCTGTCGCTGCCGGTGCTGGGCACCGTCATCCCGTCCCTGGAATGCGCGCTCGACGGCGCGCTGGTCAAGTTCCTGCTCGACGAGGTCCGGGATCCCCTGTGCCACGAGGTGTTCCGGCACATCAACAGCGACGAGTCCCGCCACCTGGCCGTCGGGTTCCAGGTGCTCGAGCAGCTCGGTGCCGGACCGATGCGGCGCATCGCCATCGAGACGGCGGGGTTCGCGCTGCGGCCCAACCTGCTGATGGGGGCGCTGCTGTACACGCCGCTGCTGTCGCGCATGTCCACCAACATCATGGCCATGGGGCTCGACGAGGAGAAGCTCTGGAATGCCGTGCGCCGCTACGAGAAGGCCGGCGAACGCAGCCCCGACATCAAGCGGCTGCCGCTCTATCACGTGGTCCGCCTGCACGGCATGGCCACCATCAATCGCCTGCAACCGATCCAGGGCCTCAACGACGCCCTGAACAAAGCCATCGACAGCATCCCCGGGCGACTGCTGCGCCGCCGCACGCCGTCCTGGTCCAAGGCCCTGACCTACGAGCCGGTGGCGAAATGACCGCGCCGATCCGGGACGGTTCCGGCCGGGCCCGGGCCCCCTACACCGGGCCGACGCTGCACTGCGCGCACTGGCGGGATCAGCGCGAACTCGACGGGCTGCACGTCGCGGTCGTCGGCGGCGGCCCGGCCCTGGCCCGGGTGGTGCCGCCGGTCGTGGCCCGGGCCCGCCGGGTGACCGTCTTCCAGCGCGATCCGCTGTGGATCCTGCCCGCCCCGCCGCTGCCCGGCCTGCCCGCGCTGCTGCGTCTGGCGCCCGCGGACCTGCTCGCCGCGCTCCCCGGGCAGGCTGTGCTGCGCCGCGTGGCCGCCGCGAATCTGCGGGTGCAGATCGGGGATTCGTGGCAGCGGCGGCAACTCACCCCCGACAAGCCCGCCGGGGTGCGGGTGCACAGCCGCTACTACCGGGCGCTGCGGCAGCCCCATTGCACGCTCATCAGCTGGCCCATCGCCCGGCCGGCGCCGCTCGGGATTCGCACCGTGGACGGTGTCGAGCATCGGGTGGACTGCATCATCTACGCGGAGGACGCATCGTGACAAGGACCGTGGTCGATCATCAGATCGTCATCGTGGGAGCGGGATTCTCGGGGATCGGGACCGCGATCGCCCTGCGCAAGGCCGGATTCGACGACTTCGTCATGATCGACGAGGCCGACGGGCCGGGCGGGACCTGGCACTGGAACACCTATCCCGGTATCGCCGTGGACATTCCGTCGTTCAGCTACCAGTACTCGTTCGAGAAGCAGAACTCGTGGTCGCGGGTGTACGCGCCGGGCCGGGAGCTGAAGGCCTATGCCGAGCGGTGCGTGCAGAAGTACGGGCTGCGGCCGCGAATCCGGTTCGGCGCCACCATCGAACGCGCCGACTTCGACGACGACCTGCATCTGTGGCGGCTGCGCACCAGTGACGGCGACGAGCTGACCTGCCGCTTCCTCATCGGCGCGACCGGGGTGCTGACCCGCCCGAAACTGCCGGACATCGCGGGGGCGGAACGGTTCCGGGGCGTCACCATGCACACCGCGCGCTGGGATCACGACATCGACCTGCGCGGCAAACGGGTCGGGATCATCGGGACCGGGGCCTCGGCCATCCAGATCATTCCCGAGATCGCGCCGCTGGTGTCGGAACTCGTGGTCTTCCAGCGCACCCCGATCTGGTGCCTGCCCAGGCCCGACGCGCCCATGCCGCCGCTGGCCCGCGCACTCATGCGGCTGCCCGGCGGCCAGTTCCTCACCCGCTGGATCAGCCAGGCGTTCGTGGAACTGACCTTCCCGCTGTCGGCGCACTACTACAAGGTGCTGCCGATCGTGAAGCTCGGCGAGCGCACCGGGCTCGCGCACCTGCGGGATCAGGTGCGGGACCCCGAGATTCGCGCGAAACTCACCCCCGACTACGCGCTGGGCTGCAAGCGGCCGTCGTTCTCCAACGACTATCTGAAGACCTTCAACCGCGAGAACGTCACCCTCGAGACCGATCCCATCACCGAGATCACCGCGAGCGGCCTGCGCACCACCGGCCGCCACCACCAGGTCGACGTGCTGATCATGGCCACCGGGTTCAAGGTCATGGAGTCGGGCAATATGCCCACCTTCGACCTGCACGGCAGTGGCGGACTGCGACTGGAGGATTGGTGGGACACCCACCGGTTGCAGGCCTACGAGGGCGTCAGCGTGCCCGGGTTCCCGAACTTCTTCACCATCATCGGGCCCTACGGCTACAACGGGGCGTCCTACTTCACGCTGATCGAGATGCAGACCACCCACATCCTGCGGCTGCTCCGCCAGGCCCGCCGCCAGGCCGCCACCCGGGTGGAGGTCACCGCCGCCGCCAACGAGCGGTACTTCCAGGAGATGATGTCGCGGCGCGGCACCCAGGTGTTCTGGCAGGACAGCTGCACGCTGGCCAACTCCTACTACTTCGACAAGAACGGGGACGTCCCGCTGCGGGCCATGAGCACGCCCGAAGCCGCCTGGCGGGCAGCCCATTTCGACCTGAACGACTACACTTTCGCGGCGCCCGGCGGACGCCGCACCGATGATCGGCCCGCCACCCGGACGGCCACGGCCTAGCCCGGAGCGGGCCGACGAGCAGCCCTCAGCGGTCGAGCGATCGGTAGAGGTCGCGCAGTTGCCGCAGCCCGGCGGCGACGGACTGCTCGTCCTCCGCGGTCATGCGCAGGGCCTGGCGCAGCAGCACCGGGTCCAGATCGTCGGGGGCCGGATGGAATTCGGGGTCCGGCAGCGTGGGCAGCGCCGTGTGCTCGCCGTACAGGTCGCCGCAGTCGAGGGTCTCGCTCTGCAGCAGACCGCCGATGAGGTCGTCGAGCCGGATCCCGCGCAGGGTGAGCAGGTCGGTCGGATGCTCGTCGAGCCGCTCCGCCACCACGTAGCAGATGGCGGCCGCGTGCTTGCAGGGCCAGCTGTGATCCGGGCAGCTGCAGGAGAAGTCGAGTTCGGACACCGTCGTCGGCAGCAGCAGCGGGCCCAGCGCCCGGGGCAGCGTGCCCGCCGCGATCTCGCCCAGCATGCCCGGCGACTCGCGCACCGCGTCCGCCAGCTCCTCCAGGTGATGGCGGTCGAAGGTCCGCATGGTCAGCACGGAGACGAAGGGGCGGGGCTGACTGCCCTGCACCTCCGCGGTCACCATGCCCTCCTCGAGCCGGTAGTTGATCACCTGGCCGGTGCGGGCGTAGGAGCGGCCGCGCGAGAGCCGTCCGGCGTCCGCGACCTCCTCGACAGCGTCCAGAAACGCCCGGCCCCACCAGGTCCGGGCGAAGGCGGCGCCGCGACGGCTGCGCGCGGGCACCCCGCCGCGCACCGGGCGACGCTTGCCGTACCCGCCGAAGTCGATGACATCGTTCATTCGCCGACCGCCTCCGCTCCCAGCGCGAACAGTTCCCGCAGCTCCTCGTCGCCGAGTTCGGTGATCCAGTGCTCGCCGGCGCCGACGGTGAGATCGGCCAGCTGACTCTTGCCCTTCAGCATGTCGTCCACCCGCTCCTCGATGGTGTCGACGCAGACCAGCTTGCGCACCTGCACATCCCGGCGCTGGCCGATCCGGAAGGCGCGGTCGGTGGCCTGGTTCTCCACCGCCGGATTCCACCAGCGGTCCAGGTGCACCACGTGATTGGCGGCGGTGAGATTGAGGCCGGTGCCGCCGGCCTTGAGCGACAACAGCATCAGCGGCGGGCCGTCGCCGCCCTGGAAGTCCTCCACCATGGCGTCGCGGGCCTGCTTGCTCACCCCGCCGTGCAGGAACGGGACCTCGGCCCCGAAACGCTCGGACAGGAAGGGGGCCAGCAGTTTTCCGAACTCGGCGAACTGGGTGAACATCAGCGCGCGTTCCCCGTCGGCGATCACCGATTCCAGGATGTCCTCGACCAGCGCCAGCTTCCCGGACCGGTGCTGACCGCGGCGCAGCACCGCCGAACCGTCGTTCAGATAGTGGGCCGGATGGTTGCAGACCTGCTTGAGCCGGGTCAGCGCGGCCAGCACCGCGCCCTTGCGTTCCATGCCCTCGGCGGCCTTCAGCTTGGCCGACATATCGTCCAGGACAGCCTGATACAGCGCCGCCTGCTCCACGGTCAGGTTGGCCCGCACCGTCATCTCGATCTTCTCCGGCAGATCCGAGATCACCGCCGGATCGGTCTTGACCCGGCGCAGCACGAAGGGCGACGTGATGGCACGCAGCCGGGTGACGGCGTTCTCGTCGTGCTCACGCTCGATCGGGACCGCGAACCGGGCGTGGAACTCCGATGCCTTGCCCAGCAGTTTCGGGTTGGCGAAATCCAGGATCGATCGCAACTCCTCCAGGCGGTTCTCCACCGGAGTTCCGGTGAGCGCCAGGCGATGTCGCGCCGGGACCAGCCGGGCCGCCCGCGCCTGACGGGTCCCGGCGTTCTTGATGTGCTGCGCCTCGTCCAGCGCCACCCGCTGCCAGTCCTGCCGCTTCAGCTCCTCCACATCGCGGGCCAACAGGGCGTAGGTGGTGACCACCAGATCCGAATCCGCCACCGCCGCATCCAGTTCCGCGCCCGCGCGGCGGGCGGGACCGTGGTGCACCAGCACCCGCAGATCCGGGGCGAAACGTTCGGCCTCCCGCTGCCAGTTGCCCACCACCGACATCGGGCACACCAGCAGAGTGGGTCCGGGCGGCGCGGCGGCCGTCTCCCGCTCGTGCGCCAGCAGGGCCAGCACCTGCACCGTCTTGCCCAGGCCCATGTCGTCGGCGAGGATCGCGCCGCAGCCCAGGCGGCTCATGGTCGCCAGCCAGGCCAGGCCGCGCTGCTGATACGGCCGTAGCTGGGCCTTCAGGCCGACCGGGTCGGGGACGGGCTCGGTGGCGCGTTCACCGTCGAAAAGTTCCGCGGCCCAACCGGTCGCGGTGACCTCGTCCAGCGGCACGCCGATCACCGGATGCGCGGACAGTTCCGCGAACAGGCCGCCGATGGTGGTCTCGGTGCCGTCGGTGCGGCCCGAGACGTAGTCGGCGGCCGCGGCGAGCATGCGATGGTCGGCCTGCACCCAGTCGCCGCGCAGGCGCACCAGATCCGATTTCGCGTCCACCAGTCGCGCCATCTCCGCGGGCGTCAGCACCGTGTCACCCAGCGCCAGCTCCCACCGGAACGACACCAAACCCTTGAGCCCCACGGCGGTTTCGGTGGCCGCCGGGCTCTGCACCCGCAGCTTCATGGTCGGCGCGGCGACCCGCCAGGCGCGGGGCAGCATGAGGCGCACCCCGGCGGCGGCCAGCGCGTTCGCGCCGTGCGCCACCAGGTCCATGACCACCTCGGTCGGCAGGAACAGGTCCATGCTGCGCGGATCGCCGGGCAGGTCCCGCAGGCGCGGATACACCTCCTTGGCGGCGGCCAGCTTCTCCCCGGCCAGCCGGGTCAGCACCGGATCGCCGGGTAGCAGCACCGGTTGCGGCGCTTCACCTTCGACGCGCAGGCAGACCTCGAGCCGCCAGAGCTCACCCGGCTCGTCGCCGTCGGGTTCCAGCAGTCGCAGCACCAGATCCGGTTCGCCCGCGGTGAGGCTGGTCCGCCAGTCCTCGAGCACCGCCGCCACCCGATGCGAGCCGGTCTCCAGCGGTGTCGCGTCCAGCAGGGCCCGCAACAGCGGATGCGGCACCGAATCCGGCGGCGCGGAGCCGATCTCGGGGTCGCGTGCGGAAATCCATTTCCGGGCAATGGGATCGGTCAGCTCGGCGACCAGGTTCTCCAGGATGTCGGCGGGTCTGCCGTGGTCCTTCAGCGCCGAGGGCATGGCCACGGCCAGCTCGGCCAGCCAGGCCCGCTGCCGCTGCCCGCCCACCAGCCGCCACCGCGCCCACCATTCCCCGTCGTCGCGCCGGATCTCCGGCACGATCCGCCCCGCCCGCACCCAGCGCTCGATCCCCCGCGCCACATGCCCCAGATAGCGCAGATCCCCCGCCACCGGCCAGTGCGGCGGCAGCTCCCCCAGCAGCACCCGGGTCGCCGCCTCCGGGGCCAGCGCGTGCGCGCGCACCCGGGCCCGTTCCTGGCCGTACTCTCCCGCCAGCGTGACCTCGGCCCAGTGTCGCCACCTGGCCGCCCGCACCACCGACCGCAGCGGCTCGGGCAGCTTCTCCGTCTCGTCGGCGAGCACGAAGCCGTCCGGGTCGTGCCACAGCACCAACCCGGACCCGGGCGTCCACAGTCCGTGCAGCATCCGACCATCCAAGCAGCCCGCTCCGACAGGGCCCGCGCTACCCGCGAGTCAGGTCCCTCTTTATTTCTGATCGGATACGGCACATACTGGATAAATCCGCAGGTCACCGCAGGTCGGTGACACCTGTGTGCGCACCCGACATCACCGCGACCCAATCCGGGGCCGTGGCACTTTCGAGACCGTAGGGAGGCCGTGAAGATGACGATTCTGCTCCAAGTGCTCGAGCAGGCCTTCACGCCCACGACTTCGTGGGAACGGCGGAAATTCACCTTCGTGGATGCAGGCAAGATCGTGGGGATGCGCCTGGACGGGCAGTCCGGGGTGTGGCTGGATCTGTCCAGGCCCGGTGAGTCGCAGCGACTCGCCCGCACCCCGGATCCGCGCGACTCCATCACATTCCTGCTCACCGTCTTCGCCAAGATCGCCGAGTGCGAGGACCGGGGCGGCTCGTGGCTCATCGGGCACGACGGCGCGCACGTGGATTCCATTGCGGCCACGCGCTTTCCGCCACAACTGTCGGAAACGGCGGCCGACGACATCCTGGCGCACGCCTGGCTGTAACCCGCCGCGGGGGTGCGAAGTTCGAGTGACGGCCCGCTCCAGCGGGCGGTAGCGATACACCTGATGCCGTGTGGCTCAGAGGCGCGACTTCGCTGCTCGGCACGGTGGCCATCCTGTTCACGGTCCTGGGGTGCGGGACCGTCGGGCAGGTGACCCCCGCGCCGGGCAGCCCTACCCGCGTCCAGCTCGAACGCCTGCTCACCGCCGTGGTCACCGTGCCCACGCGGCCGCGACCCGGCGGCTACCAGCGTGGATGCGGCCACGGGCAGGGGTGTGTGTTCGGTCCGGCCTGGACCGACGATCACGACGGCCCGGGCGGGCACGACGGGTGCGACAGCCGCAACAGCGTGCTGGCACGCCAGCTCACCGAGGTGGTCCTGCGGCCGGGCGACGCCTGCGTGGTGGTCGCGGGGGCATTGAACGATCCGTACACCGGGCGGCACATCGCGTTCGAGCGGGCGGCGGCCAAGGCCGTGCAGATCGACCATGTGTATCCGCTGGCGGCCGCATGGGATCTGGGCGCGGCGGGCTGGCCGGTCGCGCGGCGGGTGCGGTTCGCCAACGACGTCGACTACAACCTGCTGGCGGTGGACGGAAAGACCAACCAGGACAAGGGCGATCGCACGCCCGGCGACTGGCTGCCGCCCGCGCGGGCGAATCGCTGCTTCTACGCGGGCAAGTATCTGACCGCCGCCGGCCGGTACGGGCTACCCGTCACCGCCGCCGACCGCGCCGCCCTCGCGGGCGTCGCCCGCGGCTGCCCATAGCGCGGCGAAATGCCGGTACGCCTGCTCGGCGGTCAGCTCCTGGGCCGGATCCATGACCGATTCGAGCAATCCGTAAAGCCCCCAGGAAAGAAAGGTGATCGCGACGGACGCCGCGGCGGGGTCCGTGCCCAGCAGCGGGGCCAGATGCTCGGTGAGCAGTTCGGCGTACATCTGCCGGATCGACCGCAGCACTGTGGCGTTGGCGCGCGGGCCGACCAGCGGCCGGTACACCTCGGGGTGGGCGTCGATCAGACGGAACAGGATCTCGATCGGCAGCAGCGGCGGCGGTGGGCCCGGGTGGCGGGCCACCCGCGCCGAAATCTCGGCCCGCACATACTCGATACAGCTGACCAGCAGCAGATCGTCCTTGTCCCGGTAGTGCGCGTAGAAGGTGGAGCGGCCGACATCGGCGCGATCGATGATGTCCCGCACCGTGATTCGCGCGTACGGGCGGGACAGCATGAGTTCGATGAGCGCCCGGTGCAGGGCCGCGCGGGTGCGGCGCACCCGGCGGTCGTCGACCGGGTCCGGAGCCGTTCCGGGACGGATCCCGGTTGAGTGTCCCGAAACGTACGCATTCGGGGAAACTGCTTCTGGCCTGGCATTTCCCATCCTTCGATGATGGAACGCATGACCCAGAACAAGCAAGTGTCCGATATCGACACCCGGTCCGTCGGAGCCCTGATCACCTGGCCGCGCGGCTACACCCTGCTCACCGACGTCTTCTTCCTCGGCCGCGGCGGCAGCCTGGCGCGGCACTTCGCCACCACCGCGGGCATCCGGCCCGGCGATCATGCCATCGACATCGGCTGTGGTCCGGGACGGCTGGCCAATGAGCTGGCCCGTCAGGCGGGGCCGCACGGGCGGGTGGTCGGCGTCGATCCGTCCGCGCCGATGATCGAGTACGCCACCGCCCACGCCGCCGCGAACTGCGTCTTCGAACTGGGCGCGGCCCAAGCCCTGCCCCATCCCGACGCATCCTTCGACGTGGCGACGTGCACCTTCGCCATGCACCACATCGCCGAGGCGGATCGGAACGTAGCGCTGGCGGGCTTCTTCCGAGTGCTGCGCCCCGGCGGCCGCCTGCTGCTCGCGGACACCCACCCGGCGACCACGGGCGTGCGCGGACTGGCGATTCGCGCCATGGCCGGGCTCGCCGCGCATCGCGGCGGCCGTGATCACGGGCACGGCGACAACGGTCACGGTGGAGCCGAAGGTCACGGGCACACGCACGACGGCCCCGGCGACCCGCTGGCCGCGGTCGATGTCCGCCGCTACCGCACCGCGTTGACCGAGATCGGTTTCACGGCAGTCGAATTCCGCACCGGCCCCTTCGCGACCGGCATCCTGACCGCCGTCAAACCCGAGTGAACGGTCGAACCCCGGGGATCAGGCCGGTTCCGCGCCGGTCGCGGCCGGGCGCTTGGGGTCGTTGGACCACTGCGACCACGAACCCGGGTACAGGGCGGCGTCGATCCCGGCCACGGCCAGCGCCGCCACCTGGTGGGCGGCGGTGACCCCGGAGCCGCAGTACACCGCGACCGGTCCGGAGCCGAAACCCGCGAAGCGGGAGGCCAATTCGGCGAGCGGCCGGAAATGCCCGGCGGTAGTGAGGTTCTCGGCGGTGGGCGCGCTCACGGCGCCCGGAATGTGGCCCGCGCGGGGATCGACGGGCTCGGTCTCGCCGCGGTAGCGCTCGCCCGCGCGGGCATCCAGCAGCAGCCCCGGCCAGCCGGCCGCGCCATCGGCGTCGATGGTCGGCATGTGGCCGGGAGACAGCACCACCGTGCCGGGTTCCGGATCGGGCTCGTCACCCGCGACGACCTTGCCCCCGGCCGTCTCCCAGGCAGGCAGCCCGCCGTCGAGGATGCGGACATCGGCCAGCCCGGCCCAGCGCAGCAGCCACCAGGCGCGCGCGGCGGCCATGCCGCCGGTCGCGTCGTAGACCACCACGGTGTCGCCGTCGGAGACGCCCCAACTCCGCGCGCACTTCTGCAAGTGCGGCAATTCCGGCATGGGGTGGCGGCCGTGCGCGGCCGACGGCGGATCGGCGAGTTCGGTTTCCAGATCGACGAAGACCGCGCCCGGAATATGCCCGTCCAGATAGTGCTGCGGCCCGTCCGGATCCCCGAGCGCCCACCGCACATCCAGCAATCGCACCCGGCTCCCGCCCGCTCCCAGCAGGTCCGCGAGCTCCGCAACCGAAATCAGCACCGAACTCAAGCCAACTCCTCTTCGCCGATTCACCGCATCATGACGTCGATCGCCTCCACCCTAGCCAGCCCCGGCCGTCCTCCGCAGCCGCGCGCCCCGGCGCGACGGATTTCTCCACACCGTCCGCGCAACAGCGCGATTCGGGCATCAGGCCTGGGCCGGGGGCAGGAACCAGCGGACAACCAGGCCCGCGACCAATGCCCAGAAGGCGGCGCCGACACCCAGCAGGGAGATGCCGGAGGCGGCCACCAGGAAGGTGAGGGCGGCCGCGGACCGATGCGCGGCGGGCGTGAGCGCGGCGGTCAGCGCGCTCGCGAGGGTGGCGATGAGGGCAAGTCCCGCAACGGTTTCCAGCACGCCCTTCGGAGCGGCGGCGACCAGCGCGACCAGCGCGCCCGAGGCCAGCGCGAGCAGCAGATAGGTGCAGCCCGCGGTGTAGGCCGCGACCCAGCGGCGCTTCGGATCCGGGTGCGCGGACGGGGCCGCCGAGAGCGCGGCGCTGATGGCGGCCAGGTTGATGGCGTGCCCGCCCGCGGGTGCGCCCAGCACGGTGCCCAGACCGGTGACGGTCATGGCCGCGCGCCACGGCACCCGATAGTCGAAGGTGCGCATGACCGCCGTGCCCGGAATGTTCTGCGCCGCCATGGTCACCACGTACAGCGGCACCGCGACGCCGATCAGGGCCTGCCAACTCCAGTGCGGCACGGTCCATTCCACCCGGGGCAGCATGGCGGACAACTCCAGGCTCCGGTGCCGCACGGCGATGTCGATGCCCGACCCGACCGCCGCGACCGCGAAGGCCGCCAGCACCGACCAGCGCGACGCGAAGCGTTGCAGCACAAGCCAGGTCACGATGACCGGCACCACCACGGCCGGGCTCACCGGCAGCGCCTTCACCGGCGCGAGGCACAGCGGCAGCAGCACCCCGGCCAGCATGGCCTGCGCGATCTCGACCGGAATGGCGGCGATGAGCGCACCCAGGCGGTCCCAGAATCCGGTCAGCACGATGAGTCCGCCGGCCACCGCGAACGCGCCGACCGCCGCGGCCCAGCCGCCCGCCACCGCCCCGGTGCTCGCCAGCAGGGCCGCGCCGGGTGTGGACCAGGCCAGCGTGATCGGCATCCGATACCGGCGGCTCAGCACCAGCATGCCGACCGCCTGGGTCACGCACACCGCCAGCAGGCCCGACGCCGCCTGCGCCGACGTGGCTCCCATGGCGGTGAGACCCGCCAGCACCACCGCGAACGAACTGGTGAAACCGACCAGCGCGGTGACGATTCCGGCTCCGATCGGCTGCCCGGGCCCGGCCGCCGGTGGGCTCTCGACCTCGGCGGCGGGAGTGACGCTGGTGCTCATGGGGCTATCGTCGCGGTCCAGTCACCCGCAGGTCTGCGGCCAATCAGCCGAAACTGGACTGAATTACGCGCGCCCGCCGGCCGCCAGCCGTTCCAGCAGCGGCGTGATGCGCGGCCCGACCAGCGACTGCATGACCAGCGCCATATTGGTGCGCTCCACGCCCGGGATCTTCAGGATGCTGCCCGCCACGCGGTACAGATCCTCCGCGTCGGCCGCCACCACCCGGACCGTCAGATCGGTCGGCCCGGTCATGCCGCAGACCTCGGTGACCTCCGGGATCTCGGCGAGTTCGGCCGCCACCGCGTCGAGCCGATGCTGGTCCACCACCACCGCGACGAAGGCGGCCAGGGAGTAGCCGAGCGCCCGCGGGTCCACCCGGCGCTCGAACCCGGCCAGCACCCCGCTCGCCTCCCAGCGCGCCAGTCTGGCCTGCACGGTATTGCGGGAAAGCCCCAGGCGGGCGGCCAGTTCGACACCGGTCGCGCGCGGGTTCGCGACCAATTCCAGCAACAACCGGGCATCGGTGGCGTCCAGCGGCGCCGGATTGGGCTCCCTGCTGCTCATGAGGATCAGTATGACACCGACAAAGGCGAATCGACCGTGCATTCTGCTCAGTTCTGCGCGTCAGACTTGCGCAGATCGCCATGCGGAGGATGCTTGTGGTACAGGACACACATTGGTTTGCCACACGGACACAATCCCGCGGTCGAAGCGATGTCACCCGGTGTCAGGAGGCGATACCCATGCCCGACAAGAACACCTATCCGGTCCAGCTCATCCAGCCCGACGGACAGCGCGTCCACGATCGCGGGCACGCCCCGCTGATCGCCGATATCGACGGCCCGCGCCTGCGCGCCCTCTACACGGACATGGTCGTGGCCCGGCGCATCGACACCGAGGCCACCGCCCTGCAACGGCAGGGCCAGCTCGGACTGTGGCCCCCGCTGCTCGGCCAGGAGGCGGCCCAGATCGGCTCGGCCCACGCCCTCGAAGCCGACGACTACGTGTTCTGCAGCTACCGCGAGGCCGGCGTCGCCTACTGCCGCGGCGTCGCACCCGAGGACCTCACCCGGCTCTGGCGCGGCGCCGCGCACTCCTGCTGGGACGCCGACGCGGTCAGGATGACCAATCCCGCCATCGTCGTCGGCTCGCAGGGCCTGCACGCCACCGGCTACGCCTACGCCGCGCACCTCGAGGGCGCGGAGATCGCCACCATCGCCTACTTCGGCGACGGCGCGACCAGTCAGGGCGATATCGCCGAGGCGCTCGGCTTCGCCGCCACCTGGTCGGCCCCGGTGGTGTTCTTCTGCCAGAACAACCACTGGGCGATCAGCGAACCGGTCCGGGTGCAGAGCGCCACCCCGATCGCGAATCGCGCCCTCGGCTACGGCATCCCCGGCGTCCAGGTCGACGGCAACGACGCGCTCGCCGTGCTGGCCGTGACCCGGCAGGCGCTGCGGCACGCGCGGGCGGGCGGCGGACCCAGCTTCGTCGAGGCCATCACCTACCGGATGGGCCCGCACACCACCGCCGACGACCCCACCCGCTACCGCACCGCCGCCGAACTCGAACTCTGGCAGCGCCGCGACCCCATCGACCGGATGCGACGGCTGCTGGAACGAGAGAACCTGTGGGACAGCGCCTTCGCGGCGACGGTGGCCGAACGCGCCGACGACGTCGCCGCCCGGCTGCGGACCGCCACCCTCACCATGCCCGACCCGGACCCCGACCAGCTCTTCGACCACGTGTACGCCACCCCGCATCGGCTGATCGAGGAAGAACGCCGCGAGTACGCGGCCTACCTGGAGGGAGTCGGACGATGAAGACCACGTTCGCCGGAGCGATCAACCACGGGCTGCGCCGCAGCCTGGAGGACGATCCCAAGGTCGTGCTCATGGGTGAGGACATCGGCCGTCTCGGCGGCGTCTTCCGGGTCACCGACACGCTGCAGAAGGATTTCGGCAACAACCGCGTCATCGATACTCCGCTGGCCGAATCCGGAATCATCGGAACCGCTTTCGGAATGGCTTTGCGGGGTTTGCGGCCGGTCTGTGAAATCCAGTTCGATGGATTCGTGTATCCGGCGTTCGACCAGATCGTCTCGCAGGTCGCGAAAATTCACGCCCGGACCCGCGGAAAAGTGGTCGCGCCCATCACCATTCGCATTCCGTTCGGCGGCGGCATCGGGTCGGTGGAGCACCACTCGGAATCGCCGGAGGCGTATTTCGCGCACACGGCGGGGCTGCGGGTGGTGTCGCCGAGTAATCCCGCGGACGCCTATCTGATGATCCGGCAGGCCATCGCCCTCGACGATCCGGTGATCTTCTTCGAGCCGAAACGCCGGTACTGGGACAAGGCCGAGGTGGATGTCGAACGGCTCGACCACGACGGCGGAATCGCGCTGGACCAGGCGCGGATCTGCGCGGCCGGGGAGGACGCCACCATCGTGGCCTACGGCGGCACCGTCGCCACCGCGCTCACCGCCGCCGATATCGCGGCGTCGGAAGGACATTCGATCGAGGTGATCGATCTGCGCAGCCTCTCGCCCATCGATTTCGACACCATCGAGGCCTCGGTGCGGAAAACCGGGCGGCTGATCGTGGTGCACGAGGCGCCCGTATTCGCCGGGCTGGGAGCCGAAATCGCGGCCCGGATCACGGAACGCTGTTTCTACCATCTGGAATCGCCCGTATTGCGCGTCGGTGGCTTCGACATCCCCTATCCCCCGGCTAAGCTCGAGCGGCACCACCTGCCCGACCCCGATCGCATTCTCGCCGCGGTCGACCGCACGCTCGCCGCTTAACCCGCTCGCCGCACGAATGGTTACCGCACGGAGGAAGCCCGGTGGATAGTCAGCAGCAGGTCATGGAATTCCGTTTGCCCGATCTCGGCGAGGGCCTGGCCGACGCGGAATTGGTGTCGTGGGCGGTCGCGCCCGGCGACAGCGTCGCGCTCAACCAGGTCATCGCGGAGGTCGAGACGGCCAAGGCCCAGGTGGCGCTGCCCAGCCCGTACGCGGGCACGGTGCTGGAGCTGCTGGCCCAGCCCGGCGACACCGTGCCGGTCGGAGCGCCGCTGATCCGCATCGGCGTGGCCGCCACGGAATCTGCGGACGCCGCGGCGGAAGCCCCGGAGGCTCCGGCCGAACGGCAATCCGTGCTGGTCGGTTACGGCCCCGACACCGAGCCGGTCTCCCGCCGCGCGGCCCGCGCGGCGACCGCGCGCGGCATGGGCTACGACGGTGCGGAGGGGCTCGGCAGTTCCGCACCCGCCGGACGGCCCGCCGCCACGCCCGCCGCCCGGAAGCTGGCCCGCGAGATCGGGATCGACCTGAGCACCGTGATCGGCACCGGACCGCAGGGCGCGGTCACCCTCGAGGATCTGCACGGCATGCGGCCGGAATCGATGAGCACGGGCCATATTCCGATCCACACCCCGCCGCCCGCCACCCTCACCGCGCTGCCCGCCACCCAGGCCGCGCCCGAGGTGACGCCCATGCACCCGGCGCTCGGCGGCTCCCGCGCCGTCCCCGCCGAGCGCGAGACCCGCACGCCGATCAGCGGCATCCGCAAGCGCACCGCCGCCGCCATGGTGGCCAGCGCCCAGCACATTCCCCAGGCCAGCACCTTCGTGACCACGGATTTCACCGCGTCCATGGAGCTGCTCGAGCATCTGCGCACCACGCCCAGCTTCACCGGGCTCACCCTCACCCCGCTGGCCCTGGTGGCCCGGGCCGCGCTGGCGGCGCTCACCGAGTTCCCGGAGATCAATGCCCGCTGGGACGAGGCGAATCAGGAGATCGTCACCAAGCACTACGTGAACCTGGGCTTCGCGGTCGCCACCGAACGCGGGCTGCTGGTGCCCAATCTCAAGGACGCGCAAGGGTTCACGCTGCGCGACCTGTGCCTGGAGATCGCCGGTGTCGCGGCCAAGGCGCGCAGCGGCACCGCCACTCCCACCGACCTGACCGGCGGCACCTTCACCATCACCAATGTGGGCGTGTTCGGCGTGGACACCGGTGTGCCGCTGGTGAATCCGGGCGAGGCGGCGATCCTGTGCCTGGGCTCGATCCGCAAGCGGCCGTGGGTGCATCGCGACGAACTGGCCGTGCGCTGGGTGACCAGTCTGGGCCTGAGCTTCGACCACCGGATGATCGACGGCGAGCAGGGGTCGCGGTTCCTGGCGAGCGTGGCCGCCCTGCTGGAGGATCCGCTGACCCTGCTGAGCCGGGTCTAGCCCGCGGCGGACTCCGGGACCACCAGCGGCTCGGCGGCCGCCCGGATGACCGCCGGGATCGGCACCGGCTTGCGGGTCTGCTCGTCCACGTAGACGTGTGTGAAGGTGCCGGTGGCGGCCAGCTCCAGGTGGTCGCCGCCGTCGCGGAAGATGGCCAGCTCGTAGTTGATGCTGGAATTGCCGAGCCGCGCCACCCGGATGCCGACCCGCAGCATGTCCGGGAAGCTGATCGACCCCAGGAACTTGCAGGAGGTCTGGGCCACCACGCCGATCGCGTGCAGGTCCCGGATATCGGTGCCGGTCGCGCTGATCAGCCAGGCGTTCACGGCCGTGTCGAAGTACGAGTAGTACGTCACGTTGTTCACGTGCCCGTAGTGGTCGTTGTCGGCCCAGCGCGTGGGAACCGGCCACAACACGGGGTATCCATGATCCTGCGTCACACCGCGACCCTAACCCGGCGGACCGGTCCGGTGGTCAGGCGGAGCGCGCGTCGGGAGTGGCGCGGTGGTCGCGAGGGCTGATGCCGTAGTGGCGCTTGAAGGCGGTGGACAGGGCGAAGGCGCTGCCGTAGCCGACGCGGCGGGCGATGGCCTCGAGGGTGGCGTCGGATTCCTGGAGCAGGTCGGCGGCCAGGGCCAGTCGCCAGTCGGTGAGGAAGGCCATGGGCGGCTCGCCGACCAGTTCGGTGAAGCGGCGGGCCAGCGCGGCGCGGGAGACCCCGACCTCGGCGGCCAGCGAGGCGACCGTCCACGGATTCGCGGGATTGTGCTGCATCAGGCGCAGGGCCTTGCCGACCAGCGGGTCACCGTAGGCGTGATACCAGGCGGGGGCGTCGGAGCGGGAGAACCAGGCGCGCAGCGCGGCGATCAGCAGCAGGTCCAATAGTCGGTCCAGCATGACCCCCTGCGCGGGCAGATCCTTGGCGGCCTCGTCGACCAGCAGATCCAGCACCCGGGAATCGATTTCGCCGCGGCTCAGCACCGCCACCGGGGGCAGTGCGCGCAGCAGCCGGCGACTGGCCGCGGACTCGTGCTCGTAGGTGCCGGTCACCAGCACGGTCTGGGCGTCGGCGTTGGTGCCCCAGCTGCGCACGCCCAGACTCAAGGCCTCGCACAGGACTTCGCCGTCCATCGTGGTGGTGACATTGCCGGGTTCGATGAGCACCTGCGGCGGCGTGTCGGGGTCGTCGGCCATCGAGTAGTGGTCGGGCCCGCGGAAGATGGCGATATCGCCCGCGCGCAGCTGCCGCGGCGGAGCGGGCTTGCCGCCCTTGGGTTCCGGCATCACCCAGCCGCCGCCCCGCACCACCGCCACCACGGTCAGCGGGGCCTCGTCCCGGATCCGGAGCGACCAGGGTGGGTCGAACGACGAGCGCATCACGAATGCCGCTCGCGCCCGTGGACCTTCGAGCAGACTGGCCAACGCATCCATGACAAAGACGATGGCAAATGCCCGCGCGCTTCTCAACCATGTTCGTGTCGGCCGAATCCCGGTGTGCCCGAAACACGGCCGGTTCCGAGCCCGGGATCCGGACGATCCGAGCGTCCGGGACGACCCGGTGAGCCTGGCGCACCCGGTAGCGTCGTACCGATGGCCGCCGCGACGCCCACTCCCCGCCTCCGCAAGGCGCGCCTGGCACTGTTCGCGGTGTTCGGGCTCAACGGCATGCTCTCGGCCGTGTGGATCGTGCACATCCCCGCCGTCACCGCGCGCGCCGGCGTCTCACCGACCGTGCTGGGCATGCTGATCCTGCTCATGGCGGCCTGCGCCATCGTGGGCATGCAGACCGCGGGGCCGCTGGCGGACCGGGTGGGCAGCCGCACGCTCACCGCGGCGGCCGTCACGCTGCTGGCCCTGACCCTGCTCGGCCCGGCGCACGCCGCCTCCCCCGTCGCCCTCGGACTGTTCCTGTGCGCCTTCGGTTTCGCCAACGGCGCACTGGACGTGTCCATGAACGCGCAGGCGGTCCATATCGAGCGGGCCTACGCCCGGCCCATCATGTCCGCGTTCCACGCCTTCTTCTCCTGCGGCGGATTCCTCGGCTCGGCCTTCGGGGCGGCCGCTCAGCACGCGCACTGGTCCCTGCCCGCCACCTTCACCCTCACCACGGCGATCGGCCTCGCCGTCACGGCCGTGGCGATCCCCGCCCTGCTCCCGCACACCGCCCCGGCGGCGGGCGACGTGCCGGGCACCTATGTCGATCCGGCGGCGGCCCAGCATCTTCCGGCCGACGAAGCCCCGGCACCGGCGTCCGGGGGCAAGCCCTCGGGGCGGATCGGATGGAAGGTGGTGGCTTTGGGCCTGATCGCGTTCGCGCTGCTGATGGCCGAGGGCGTCGCCGCGGACTGGAGCGCCCTGCAGGTCCGCGATCGGCTCGGTGTCGACGCCGGCGCCGCCGCGCTGGCCTTCACCGCGTTCTCCCTGACCATGACCATCGGCCGGTTCGGCGCGGACCGGGTGAGCGGCCACCTCGGCCGGGTGGGCGTGCTGCGCTGGGGAACGGCCGTGGCGGCCATCGGTTTCGGGGTCGTCGTGCTGTCCGGGTGGCTGCCGCTGACCGTGGCGGGGTGGGCCTTGTGCGGGATCGGCCTGTCGGGCGGCGTCCCGCAGGTGTTCACGGCCGCGGGCAATCTGGGCTCGGCGACGGCCGCGACCGATATGTCGCGGGTCTTCGGGCTCGGCTATGTGGGCCTGCTGGCCGGTCCGGCCGTCATCGGCTGGCTCGACAAGCTGGTGCCGCTGACCGCGGCCATGACGGTGCCGCTGGTCGCGATGGCGTTGTGCGCGTGGGGCGCTCGCGCGGTCGCCGCGCCGGTTCCGGCGCCGGCGACCGACTGAGGCTCAGGCCGACGGGCGGTCGCGGGCGGTGGCGCCCAGGTCGCCGATCGCCTCGGCGTGGTCGAGGAAGGCGTCCACCATGCGGTGATTGAGGACGGCGACGGCCTCGAGGTCCTCGGGCGTCCAGTCGGCGAGGGCCTCGGCCATCCAGCCGCGCATCACCTCGCGCACGGCCTCCACGGCCCGGCGGCCCGATGCGGTCGGACCGACCCGCTGGGCGCGACGGTCGTCCGGGTCCTGGACGCGTTCCACGTACCCGGCCTTCTCCAGGCGCTGGATCTGGCGGCTCACGTGCGGGGCCTCCACGTCCAGGCGGGCGGCGAGCTCACCCAGCCGCATGGGTTCGGGGGCGTCGGCGAGCAGGCGCAGCAGCGGGACGCTGGCCCGGTCCATGGTCAGGCCGCACTGCACCATGGCCTTGTCGTGGCGGCGGACCCGGGTCAGCAGATAGGCGACCCGGGCCAGCGCGCGTTCCAGTTCGACGATGTGACCTGCGTCAACTTCGATGGCGGGAATGGCTTCCGGTCGCGGCATGTGGTTATCTTACGAAACCCATTTACTTAATTTTGGTAAGTAAACCAAAGGACCATTCCATGACTACGACCGCTGTCGGTCAGGTCGACGTGTCGAAACCCGTCGAACCTTCGAAGGCCCACCTCGGCCTCACCCTGCTCGCGTTGTCCGCGGCCGGTCTGGTCGTGTCCTTGCAGCAGACCGTCGTGATCCCGCTGCTGCCGCGCTTCATCGTGCAGTTGCACACCGACGTCGCCGGGGTCACCTGGCTGTTCACCGCCGCGCTGCTCTCCGGCGCGGTCGCCACGCCGCTGCTCTCCCGCTTCGGCGACATGTACGGCAAGAAGCCGATGGTCATGGTCACCATGGGCGTGCTCATCGTCGGCTCGATCGTGTGCGCCTTCGCCACCACGCTGCCCGTCTACATCATCGGCCGGGCACTGCAAGGCATCTCGTCGGCCATGATCCCGCTCGCCATCGGCATCATCCGCGACACCTTCCCGCGCGAAAGACTGGTCCGCGCAATCGGAGTCGTGTCCGGCACCATGGGCGTCGGCGGCACCATCGGTCTGCTGGCCACCGGTGTCATCGCCGACCACACCACCAACCCGCACCCCGTCTTCTGGCTGACCGCGGCGCTCGGCGTGGTCGCCACCGTGCTGATCCAGGTGAGCGCCAAGAACAATGGCGTGCGCCACGGCGGCAAGCCCGACTTCATCGGCGCGGCGCTGCTGGCCGGGCTGCTGATCTGCCTGCTGCTCGGCATCAGCGAGGGCCCGCGCTGGGGCTGGGGCTCCACCTCGGTCATCGGCATGTTCGCGGCCGCCGCGGTGCTCACCGCCGTCTGGGTGTTCGTGGAGCTGAAGGTCGAACAGCCGCTGGTGCGCCTGCAGCTGCTCGTCGGCCCGCAGTCGCTGTCGGCGAACGTGGCCTCCGCGCTGCTCGGCTTCTCCATGTTCGGCGCGTTCTCGCTGGTCTCCAACTTCATTCAGACGCCCGCGGACCAGGTCGGCTACGGCCTGTCCGGGACCGTGCTCTCGGTCGGCCTCTACGGCATCCCGAGCGCGGCGCTGATGACCTTCTTCTCCTTCAACACCGGCCGCATCTCCGCCAAGATCGGACCCGCCTACACCCTCGCCATCGGCGCGACCTTCGCCGGCCTGTCGATGGGCTGGCTGGCCTTCTCGCATGGCCACGGCTACGACATGGTCATCGCGAACGCGTTGCAGGGCATCGGTTTCGGCATCGGCTACGCGGCGCTGGGCACCCTCGCCGTGCAGCACGTGCCGATGAGCGAGAGCGGCATCGCGTCGGGCATCAACTCACTGGTGCGGACCGCGGGCGGCTCGATCGCGGGCGCGATCACCGGCTCGATCCTGACCGCCCACGTGCTGAAGCTGGGCGCGCACGCCGTGCCGACCGAGGGCGCGTACGTCGCGAGCTTCGCGACGCTGGCCATCGGCGCCTTCGGCGCGGCGGCCGTCGCCCTCGGACACGGCCTGCGCCACAAGGGAAACTGACAACTCTCCCCGGAATCCGGAAAGCCTGCGCAACCCTCGTTGCGCAGGCTTTCCTGCTCTGTACCCGGTTCAGGTCAGCAGCGTCGTGCTCTCGCCGTCGACGACGACCACGTGATCGTCGGTGAGCGCCCAGTGCGGGATGCCGTCGGAGACGTAGTCGCGCACCAGCTTCCGGGACAGGCCCTGCGGATCGGTCGGGGAATCCAGGTGCGGGACGATGCGGCGGTCGACCAGGCCGAGACCGTCCCAGCGCGGCTCGACACCACAGGCGGTGCGGACCTCGTCGGGGTCGTCGATGGCCTCGATGCCGTGGAAGTCGGGGGTCATCACGCAGGCTCCCGCGCTGTAACCCGCGTACACCAGGGCGTCCTCGGCGAGCAGCTTCCGCAGGGCGAGATCGGCTCCGCTGCGGGCGAACTGGGCGCGCAGCACGAAGGTGTTGCCGCCGCGCACCCACACCGCCGGGAACTCGCGCAGCCGTTGCTCCACCGCGTCCGGGCGGCCGAGATAGTCGCGCAGGTCCAGGACCTCGGGCTGGAAACCCAAGCGGCGCAGCGGAACCAGATCGCTGGTGACCGCGCTCCGCCAGGCCGAGGGCCAGGCGTCACAGGCATTGGCGATGACGGCCACCGGGCCGGGCGCACCCGTCAGTTCGAGCAACCGCCGCTGGTGCGCGCCGAAACGGTAGCTGGACAGGAACAGTCGCACGGGTCAGATGGTGAAGGCGAGGCTGCGGACCAGGCGGTTGCCGAGGTCCGTGTCACCGGCGAGAGTGATCTCCCCCGCGTGCGCGTCGGCGGTGGTGCGGCCGCCGCGCAGCCGGGCGAACAGGCGCGAGTCCAGGGTGACGACCGTGGTGGCCGGACCGTCGAGCGCCTCGACCAGGTTCGCCCGGCCGCCGTCGACGGCCACGTGCAGGGTCTGCGGCACCGGACCGGTCAGCTCGAAGGTGATGCGCGAACCGTCGCCCGCGCCCGCGCCCTTGACCGCGGCCCGGCCGAGCGCGGTCAGCAGTTCGGCGTAGGCCTGCGCGCCCCGCGCGCCGCCCTCGTCGACCGTGACGCCGAGGGCGTCGGCGATGTCGTGCTCGTGCATCCAGCAGTCGAACAGGCGGATCCGCATGAACCGGCCGTAGGGGGCCATGCCCACCGGGGTCGGCACGAGTTCGGCCCACGCCTCCGGGGTGGTCTGCTCGAGGGCCTTCAGGCGGCGGCCGGTGACGTCGAGGAAACGCTCCAGCAGTTGCGTCCCGGCGAGCGGGCGCAGGGATTCGATCCACTTCTCGTTGAGCGCGCCGATGTCGTTGCGGATGTGCTCGCCGGACACCTCGGTGTCGGGGGTCGGCTCGCCCAGCAGCAGCGATTCGGTGCCGACCACGTGGGCGATCACATCGAAGACCGTCCAGCCCGGCAACGGCGATGACGTGCGCCACAGGTTTTCGTCCAGCCCGTCCACCAGCCGGGTGAGGGCGTCCCACTGGTCGGATAAAAGGGCGGTGATCTCGGCGCGGTCCGGCACCGTGTCGGTCATGCGGTGGTCTCCCTTTCCTCGTCGGCGAGCCGGTCCAATCCGGCTCGCAGTGCCGCGGCGGTGCGCTCGGTGTCGTGCGGGCGACGCAGCACGAAGCCCTTCGCGAAGCGCAGGGTGTCGCCGTGATGGCGGGGAATCACATGCAGGTGCACGTGGTGAACGGTCTGGAAGGCGGCCTTGCCGTCATTGATGAGCAAGTTCGCGCCGTCGGCCGTGAGGCCGGCCCGGCGCATGGACTTGGCCAGACGATGGCCGAAGCCGAACAGGCGGGCGCCCATCTGCGGGTCGAGCTCGTCGAGATCGGTCGCGTGCCGCTTGGGGATCACCAGGGTGTGCCCCCGGGTGATCGGCCGGACGTCGAGAAAGGCGACCAGATGGTCGTCCTCGAAGATCTTGGTCGCGGGTGCGTCGCCCGCGACGATCCGGCAGAAGATGCAGCCACTCACCATGCAGACATTACGGCGTACAGGTGATGCGCGACACCCCCTACTCGACCCCGACACGGGCACAACGGAACCAAGAGCTACTGACCAGTAGCATCAGGGATCCGATCGCGTTCGACGCCGGGAGAACCCCGGCCGAGCACGGAGTTGTCCGGTTTTCTCGCCACACCATGTGATGGGCATCTCGGCTACGCTCACCGCGAACCAGGTACAGTTGCGAGAATTCTCACGAACTTACTGCACAGTAAGTTCGGACCACCGTTCAACCGGTGACACGGCTTGGAACCGACAGGTGGCCTGGACTCACCACGAGAAGGAAGTTTGACAAGTGGACACAACGCAGAGCGCACAGACCGCTGCGCCCCGCGGTGCGCGCGTCGGAGTGGTTCGCGAGACGAACCCGGACGAACGACGCGTCGCATTGGTGCCGAAGATCATTCCGGCCCTGCTGAAGCAGGGTGTCGAGGTGATCGTCGAGGCCGGTGCCGGTCTGGGCGCGTTGATTCCGGACGAGGCGTACACCGAAGCCGGTGCGACGCTGGGCGATCCGTACAGCGCCGACGTCGTCGTGAAGGTCGCGCCGCCCAATGACGGCGAGATCGGCAAGCTCGCGCCGGGCCAGACCCTCATCGGGTTCCTCGCGCCCCGCAACGCCGACACCAAGATCGGTGCGCTGAAGGCGGCGGGCGTGCAGGCCTTTGCCGTGGAAGCGATTCCGCGTATCTCCCGCGCCCAGGTCATGGACGCGCTGTCCTCCCAGGCGAATGTCGCCGGCTACAAGGCCGTGCTGCTCGCCGCGTCGGAATCCACCCGATTCTTCCCCATGCTGACCACCGCCGCGGGCACCGTGAAGCCGGCCACCGTGCTGGTCCTCGGTGTCGGTGTCGCCGGTCTGCAGGCCCTGGCCACCGCCAAGCGCCTCGGCGGCCGCACCACCGGTTACGACGTTCGCCCCGAGGTCGCCGACCAGGTGCGCTCGGTCGGCGCGCAGTGGCTCGACCTCGGCATCGACGCCGCCGGTGAGGGCGGGTACGCCCGCGAGCTCACCGACGACGAGAAGGCTCAGCAGCAGCAGGCCCTCGAGGACGCCATCAAGGGCTTCGACGTGGTCATCACCACCGCGCTCGTCCCCGGCCGCCCGGCCCCGCGCCTGGTCACCGCCGCCGCCGTCGAGGGCATGAAGCCCGGCAGCGTGATCATCGACCTGGCCGGCGAGACCGGTGGTAACTGCGAGTTGACCGAACCCGGCAAAACCGTTGTGCGCCACGGCGTCACCATCGCCTCGCCGCTGAACCTGCCGGCCACCATGCCGGAGCACGCCAGCGAGCTGTACTCCAAGAACATCGCCGCCCTGCTCGAGCTCATGCTGAAGGACGGTGCCCTGGCACCCGATTTCGAGGATCAGGTGCTGGCGGATTCCTGTGTGACCCGTGAGGTGGAAGCCTGATGTACACCGAATTGTTGGCGAACATCGCGATCCTGGTGCTGTCCGGGTTCGTCGGTTTCGCCGTGATCTCCAAGGTGCCCAACACCCTGCACACCCCGCTGATGTCGGGTACCAACGCCATTCACGGCATCGTCGTGCTCGGCGCGCTGGTGGTCTTCGGCAAGATCGAGCACCCCTCGGTCCTGATGCAGATCATCCTGTTCGTCGCCGTCGTGTTCGGAACCCTGAACGTCATCGGCGGTTTCGTCGTGACCGACCGCATGCTGGGCATGTTCAAGGCGAAGAAGCCTGCTGCGCAAGAGAAGGCGGGCGAGTAACCCATGGACAACCTGGTCAATATTCTGTACATCGTCGCGTTCGCGATGTTCATCTACGGTCTGATGGGTCTCACCGGCCCGAAGACCGCGGTGCGCGGCAACCTGATCGCGGCGGTCGGCATGGCGATCGCGGTCATCGCGACGCTCATCTCCATCCGCGACACCAACAACTGGATCCTGATCGTGGCCGGTCTGGTCGTCGGTATCGGTCTGGGCGTTCCGCCCGCGCGGTTCACCAAGATGACCGCTATGCCGCAGCTGGTCGCCGCGTTCAACGGCGTCGGCGGTGGCACGGTCGCGCTGATCGCGTGGGCCGAGTTCCTCAACACCAAGGGCTTCTCCCAGGTACACGAGCAGCCGTCGGTGCACATCGTGATCGGCTCGCTGTTCGCGGCCATCATCGGCTCGGTCTCCTTCTGGGGCTCGATCATCGCCTTCGCCAAGCTGCAGGAGCTGCTGTCGGGCCGCCCGATCAGCGTCGGCCGCCTGCAGCAGCCGCTGAACCTGCTGCTGCTCGCCGGCGCGATCGCCGCGGCCGTGGTCATCGGCATCGGCGCCACCAATGACGGTGTGCCGCAGTACTGGATGATCGCGGTGCTGGTGCTCGCCGGCATCCTCGGCCTGATGGTCGTGCTGCCCATCGGCGGCGCGGACATGCCGGTCGTCATCTCGCTGCTCAACGCCCTGACCGGTCTGTCGGCCGCGGCCGCGGGTCTGGCGCTGAACAACACCGCCATGATCGTGGCGGGCATGATCGTCGGCGCGTCCGGCACCATCCTGACCAACCTGATGGCCAAGGCCATGAACCGGTCCATCCCCGCCATCGTCGCGGGCGGATTCGGCGGCGGCGCGAGCGCTCCCGGCGCCTCCGGCTCCGGCGAGCAGAAGCAGGCCAAGGCCACCTCCGCCGCCGACGCCGCGATCCAGATGGCCTACGCCAACCAGGTCATCGTGGTCCCGGGTTACGGCATGGCCGTCGCCCAGGCCCAGCACGCGGTCAAGGAGATGGCGGCCCTGCTCGAGGCCAAGGGCGTCGAGGTCAAGTACGCCATCCACCCGGTCGCCGGTCGTATGCCCGGCCACATGAACGTGCTGCTGGCCGAGGCCGAGGTCTCCTACGACGCCATGAAGGAAATGGACGACATCAACGGCGAATTCGCCCGCACCGATGTCGCCCTGGTCATCGGCGCCAACGACGTCACCAACCCGGCCGCCCGCGAGGACGCCTCGTCCCCCATCTACGGCATGCCCGTGTTGAACGTCGACCAGGCCAAGTCGGTCATCGTGCTCAAGCGCTCGATGAACTCCGGCTTCGCCGGCATCGACAACCCGCTGTTCTACGCCGACACCACCTCCATGCTGTTCGGCGACGCCAAGAAGTCCGTCGGTGCGGTCACCGAGGAACTGAAGGCACTGTAACCGCGCGCCAGGTCAATGGCCCGTGCCCCGAAAGGGACACGGGCCATTGCCGTTTCACGTGTCGGTGGGGATGGTTCGCCCAACGCCGGAGTCCACGCAGATCACATCGGCGATCTTGGCAACGTGATGCGTCAGGCGGACCCGCGTGCACGGCAGACAGCATGAGTAGCGAATTGTGAGTTACGACTTTCCGCGCAGGTTGCTGGATGTGAATCATCTATGTTTACGGCCATGAGCACACCCCTGAGCCAGGCGGCGGTCACCCGCACCGGTCGCCGCCTGTCTTACTCGATGTTTGCTGTCGTCGTCCTCGCCTACCTCGTGATCATTCAGGGCGGCGGGATGCTCATGAAGCACCTCAGCGGTGAGAACGACCTCCTGTCCACCCGGGGCGTCTTCTACGGCATGGTCATCCCACTCGGCGTGGCGCTGGCGTTCACCTACGCCGTCATCGGCTACCTCGGTTGGTTGCGGCCCGTCCTGCACGATGACCGCCCCACCCGATCCTGGGTGCGGGTCGTGCCGATCGTGTTCCTCGTCGCGATCGCCGGCGGCATCAGCTACAGCGCGCTCTCCCAGAAGAGTTGGCTGTATGTCGTAGTCCTGCTGATCGCAACCCAGTTCGTCGGCTGGGGCGAGGAAGGCATGTTCCGCGGCATCGGCGTCGTGGTCCTGCGCGAACACGGACTCACCGAAGGCCGTGTCGCCCTGTGGTCGAGCATCATCTTCGGCGCGGTACACCTGACCAACGCCCTCACCCACGGCGCTTCGGCACTGTTCCAAGCGGTCGCGGTCAGCCTCGCAGGCTACTTCTTCTACCTGATCCGCCGCGTAACCCACGGCAACATCGCGAATTCCGTCATTCACGGGTTGTTCGACTTCTCCATAATCACCGGGACAGCGATCCTGGCCGACCAGACCACCTACTCCGGAGCCCTGCTACCAATCTTGGTCTACCCGGTGCTCGCGATCATCCTGCTGCTCAAACGGCGCACAATCGAACCAGCCACGACCGACTGACGACACTCCGCATTCGGCAGGAGCGGACGTTCCGGGTCCGAGCTGCGTGGCGTCGGACGCGCGCAGTTGCGTTGTGCCAGAGGATGGTTAGGGTCTGGATGACAGGATCATCGGGAGTGGGGGCGGGTTGTGTTTGTGGTTCGGGTGTGGCGGTTGGTGGTTGCGTTCGTGGCGATTGGGGTCACGGGGGTGGTTGGTGAGGCTACGACGATGTGGCTTGGGTTCACCGTTCTGTTCGCGATTCTGATCGGGGGGATTGTGTTCGAGAACAAGGTTATTCGGCGCAAGGTGCGGTGAGCTGGTTCGAACGGGTTCGGGTCAGTTGCCGATCAGCTGGGAGACCGTGACGAAGCGGTAGCCCTGGTCTTGTAAGGCCTTCGCGATGCGGGGGATGGCGGCTAGGGATGGGTCGCCGGTGGGGTACATGGTGTGCAGCAGGATGATCGAGCCGGGGCGGACGTTGGCGAGGGTTTCGGTGACGATCTCGTCGGTGGTGGGGGTCTTGCCGGAGTCGGGTTCTACGTCCCAGGTGACGGTGGTTCGGTTGTGTTTGGAGAGGTACCACGGGAGGGCGATCAGTTTCTTGCCGTTGGGCGGGCGGAAGGTGATCGGGCCGCGGTAGCCGGTTTTCGAGATCTCGGTGTCGGTGCGCTCGACCTCGTCGCGGACGAAACCGGGGGTTACGAAGATCATGCGTTCGTGGTGGTAGGTGTGGTTGCCGATCTCGTGGCCGGAATCGGCGATGGCGCGGCCCTCGTCCGGGTGAGCGGCCAGTTCACTGCCGATGAGATAGAAGGTGGCGGGGATGCCTGCGTCGGACAATGCCCGAAGGATCGCCGGGGTGCGGTCGGTGGGGCCGTCGTCGAGGGTGAGGGATACGACCTTGTCGGTGGTGTCGACTCGGGAGATCAGGCGCCCGGCCACCTGGTAGGTGCGGGAGTTCATGAGGACGTAGAGTCCGGCCGAGATCAGGGCCAGGACCACCAGGGCGAGCGCGCCCGTGACGAGGAGCCTGCGTTTCATCGGCGCGAGGGTACCCGAAACAGTTATTGACCCTGAGGTCTAAAACGCCTAGGGTCGAGTGCATGGGCAGGCCACGCAACTTCGACGCGGACACGGTGGTGGATCGCGCGATGGAAGCGTTCTGGACCCATGGGTACGCCAATACCTCGCCGGCGCAGCTCGCGGACGCCACCGGGGTCGCGAAAGGCAGTCTCTACAACAGCTTCGGGAGCAAGCGGGAGTTGTTCGACCTCTGCTTGGCCCGATACGACCGAATGGGGGCCGAGCTGGCGCGGGACGTGCTGAGCGGGCCGGGTACCACCCGGGAACGGCTGCGCGACTGGATGCGGCTGATCGTGGACAGCGATCTGGCGCGCGAAGTGCGGCGCGGGTGCCTGGTGGCCAATACCGCCTTGGAACTCGGCGGACACGATCCGGAGGCGACCAAGGCGGTGACCGCCGCGCACGGGCACATGGTCGAACTGTTCACCGAACGTATCGAGCAGGGGCAGCGCGACGGCGACGTCCGGGCCGACCTCGACGCGCGGGCCTACAGCGAGTATCTGATGAATGCCGTTGGCGGGCTCCGCATCTCGGCCAAGATCTCGGACGCCGAGACCTTGTACCGAATCATCGACACCACCCTGTCCACCCTCTGAATCCACGGTCGCATCCTGCGGCCCTTCCTTTTACCCTAGTTTTTGACCTACAGTTCAAGAAAGGTACGGATCATGGATCTCGGACTGAACGGCAAGACCGCACTCGTCACCGGCGCCAGCCGCGGCATCGGCCTCGCTGTCGCCGAAGCACTGGCCGAGGAAGGCGTACGGGTCGCCGGCGTCGCCCGCACCATCACACCGGAACTCGAAAAGGTCGCGGCGGCCACGGTTTCCGCGGACCTGAGCACCACCGCGGGCGCGCTGGCCGCCGTCGAGACGGCCCTGGCCGAGCTCGGCGGCATCGACATCCTGGTCAACAATGTCGGCGGCGGTGACGCCGACCAGCTGACCCTGGGCGGCTTCCTCGACATTCCGGAAGACCAGTGGCGCACGCTGTTCGACCTCAACCTGTTCGGCGTCGTCGCCATCACCCGCGCGGCGCTGCCCAGCATCATCGAACGGCGCGGCGCGATCGTCACCGTCTCCTCGATCAACTCCCGCCTGCCCGCGGTCGGACCGGCCGGCTACAGCGAGGCCAAAGCCGCGCTCACCGCGTTCGGCAAGCGACTCAGCGAGGAGTTCGGCCCGCAGGGCGTCCGCGTCAACACCGTCTCGCCGGGACCGGTCGGCACCGCCATCTGGCGCGGGCCCGACAGCCTCGGAGCCCGCCTCTCCGCCGCCAACGGCATTGCGCAGGAAGACTTCCTGGCGTCCATGCCCGCCCAGTTCAATATCGCCGCGGGGCGGATCGCCGAAGCCGGGGAAGTCGCCGCGCTGGTGACCTTCCTGGCCTCCGAGCAGGCCGCCATCATCAATGGCGCCGACTACATCATCGACGGCGGCATTCTCAAAACGGTCTGATCAGAGGTAGAGGCCGGTGCCGTGTTCGGGGTGGGTGTTGGCGACGGCGTGCAGATCACGTTCGCGCAGGACGTAATACGCCTGCGCCTGGATCTCCACCTCGAACTGGTCATCGGCGCTGAACAGCACCTGGTCGCCCACGCCCACCGCGCGCACGTGGGAGCCGACGCCGCACACTTCGCCCCAGGACAGGCGCTTGGCGACCTGGGCGGTGGCGGGGATGAGGATGCCGCCGCTGCTGCGCCGCTCGCCCGCCTCGGGGCTGAGTTTGACCATGACGCGGTCGTGCAGCATTTGGATTTCGAGCTTGGCATCGGACACCGCGGCAGTTTAACCGCGCGAGAATGTCCGGTTCCGCCCCGGTGCCCACCCGACCGCGTAGGTTCGGAACCGTGACGGGCCGAATCTCCGATATCGACGGGCTCCGGGCTCTCCTTCCCGCGGGCATGGTGGTGACCGATCCGGATGTGCTGGGCGGTTATCGGCAGGACCGGGCACTGGATCCGGATGCCGGGACCGCGCTCGCGCTGGTGCGGCCGCTCACCACCGCGCAGGTCGCGGCCACCGTGCGGTGGGCGGCCGAACATCGGTTGCCGATCGTGCCGCGCGGGGCCGGCACCGGGCTCTCCGGCGGGGCCACCGCCCAGAACGGGGCGCTGCTGCTGAGCACCGAGAAGATGCGTGAGATCAGCGTCGACACCGTGACGCGGACGGCGGTGGTGCAGCCGGGACTGCTCAACGCCGAGGTGAAGCGAGCTGTCGCCGACAAGGGGCTCTGGTATCCGCCGGATCCCTCCTCCTTCGAGATCTGCTCCATCGGCGGCAACGCGGCCACCAACGCGGGCGGGCTGTGCTGCGTGAAGTACGGCGTCACAACCGATTACGTGCTCGGTATGGAAGTCGTGCTCGCCGACGGGACCGTGGTACGGCTGGGCGGGCCGCGGCTCAAGGACTCCGCGGGCCTGTCGCTGACCAAGCTGTTCGTGGGCAGTGAGGGGACGCTCGGCATCATCACCGAACTGACCCTGCGGCTGCTGCCCGCGCAACCGCCGCAGTCCACGGTGGTGGCGAGCTTCCCGACGCTCACCGCCGCCACCGACGCCATCCTGGCCATCACCGGCCAATTGCGGCCCTCCATGCTGGAATTCATGGATTCGGTGGCCATCAACGCCGTCGAGGACGAGCTGCGGATGGGGCTCGACCGGCAGGCGGCGGGACTGCTGGTGGCGCGCTCCGACGCCCCGGGCGAGCATGCCGGGCACGAGGCCGACCTCATGCTGGCGGCGTGCGAGAAGGCCGGGGCCACAGAGGCTTTCCGCACCGACGATCAGGAGGAGGGCGAAGCCTTCTGCGCGGCACGGCGATTCGCCATCCCCGCCGTGGAGCGCAAGGGGCCGCTGCTGCTCGAGGATGTCGGGGTGCCGCTGCCCCGGCTGGGGGATCTGGTCAACGGGATCGCGGAGATCGCGGCAAACCGGCGGGTCCTGATCTCCGTCATCGCGCACGCGGGCGACGGCAACACCCACCCGTTGATCGTGCACGACCCCACGGACCCGGAAGAATCCGAACGGGCCCATCTGGCATTCGGCGAGATCATGGATCTGGCCATCGCCCTGGGCGGCACCATCACCGGCGAACACGGCGTCGGCCGCCTGAAGAAGCCCTGGCTGCCCGACCAGCTCGGCCCCGATGTGATGGGCCTCACTCGCCGGATCAAGGATGCGCTGGATCCGGACGGGATACTCAATCCGGGTGCGGTGCTGTGACGGCCCCGCCGGAACAATCCGCATCACAAGGGAGTTCACACAGGTCATGAGCACCAAGCTGGAACACAATGCCGACGCGACCCGCTACGAGATCTACCTCGACGGCACGCTCGCGGGCTACGCCGACTACGCGGAGAAGGTCGACGGCGACGTCAAGGTCCGCGATATCCAGCACACCATGACCTTTCCCGAGTTCCGGGGCCGCGGCGTGGCCGCGCAGGTGGTGGAGTACGCGTTGCGGGACGCCCGCGCCGAGGGCTTCTCGATCGTCCCCACCTGCTGGTATGTGGAGAAGTACATCGGCGAGCACCCCGAATACGCCGATCTGGTGGCCTGATTCGCTAATTGGCGCGGTGGTGTCGGCGCTGCCAGACCCGGAAATGCCGGTCGGCGCTGCCCACCATCGCCTCCCCCACCTTCGCGTCGTCGAATCCCGGCAACGACTGCAACTTCGTCAGGAACACGGTGTCGGCGGCCGAGTAAGGCACCACGCACCCTTTACCGGTCGCCCCGATGAGCACGAAGAACACGTCCCCGGCGAACGGCCCGTCCGCCGCGGTGATGATGCGCACTTCCGCCAGTTCCGTCCACGCGACCTCTTCCACCCGCCCGTCGGCCAGTGTCCGCCGCACGAAGGTGTCGTTGATTTCGACTCCGGACATGGCTCCATAGTGCCCCCAGCATCCCGGCCCGAACAGCCCCCGAACCCGGGCTTCACCTGAGGAAGCGAGAAAGAAAAGCCCTGGCGAACCCCCCTGCCGCACATCGAGGGCGAACCGTTTCCCGGAGCAATTCTCCAGCTATTGAAGAGTTTTCGACGTGCCGCGATCCCGCGCGTCATCCGGGCAACCGCTGATTCGTCCACAGCGATTCACAGCAGATTCCATGCTGTGTGAAGTATTTACATTTCACCAGGCGGGTTAGTGTCCCGGAGCCCCCTCGACACAGGGGTTTTCGACAACTCGGGAGACACAATCCTTATGAAGAAGTCGGTTCTCGCTCGATCGGGCGCCGGAATCGCCGGGGCCGCGGCCGTCGCCGCCGTCACCATCGCGATGGCCCCCGCCGCCTCGGCCCAGATCGCCATCACCACCTCGACGGCCTACTGCGCCGACACCACCTACACCGTCACGCTGCCCGCGGCCGACGCCGCCGCCATGGCGAGCCAGTACGGGGACAACAACTTCGTGCTGCAGGCCACCAACACCAGCACCAATGTCACCTGGTGGTCGGCCGCGCAGGCCTCGGTCTCCGGGCAGGACCTGACCTTCCAGTGGACGCCGTCGCAGTCCATCCCGGCCTCGGGGACCGCCACCGGCACCTGGAGCCTGTTCATCACCGAGGCGCACGTCGCGGCCACCGCGCTCGGACCGGTCTCGGTCACCGTCGTGCAGACCGCGCCGCAGGGCACCACCTGCCTGCCGCAGACCAGCACCGGCAGCTCGACGCTGACGCCGCTGGGCAGCATCATCAGCAATCTGCTGAGCAGCCTCTCGGCCCAGTAGACGCGAACTTCGGTCCAGCCCAACCCTGGACCGAAGCGACCGGAGGCGGCCCGAACGAAAGTCGGTGCCGCCTCCGGGTGTTCGTCACGCCGTCCGGAACGGAATCAGCGCAGGATCTGGCGGGACATGACCAGACGCTGGATCTGGTTGGTGCCCTCGTAGATCTGGGTGATCTTGGCGTCGCGCATCATGCGCTCCACCGGGAAGTCGGTGGTGTAGCCGGCGCCACCGAAGAGCTGGACTGCATTGGTGGTGACCTCCATGGCCACATCCGAGGCGAAGCACTTGGCGGCCGCGGAGATGAAGCCCAGGTTCTTCTCGCCACGCTCGGCGCGGGCGGCCGAGGTGTACACCATGAGGCGGGCGGCCTCGACCTTCATGGCCATGTCGGCCAGCATGAACTGGGTGTTCTGGAAGTCGGCGATGGCCTTGCCGAACTGCTTGCGGTCCTTGGTGTAGGCGATCGCGGCGTCCAGCGCGCCCTGCGCCAGACCCACGGCCTGCGCGCCGATGGTCGGGCGGGTGTGGTCCAGGGTCTGCAGCGCGGTCTTGAAACCGGTGCCCGGCTCGCCGACGATGCGGTCGCCCGGAACCTTGCAGTTCTCGAAGTACAGCTCGGCGGTCGGGGAACCCTTGATGCCCAGCTTGTGCTCGAGCGGGCCGACCACGAAGCCCTCGTCGTCCTTGTGGACCATGAACGAGGAGATGCCGTTGGCGCCCTTGTCGGCGTCGGTCACGGCCATGACGGTGTACCAGTCGGACTTGCCGCCGTTGGTGATCCAGCACTTGGAGCCGTTGATGATCCAGCCGTCGCCGTCCTGACGGGCGCGGGTGCGCATGGAGGCGGCGTCGGAGCCGGCCTCACGCTCGGACAGCGCGTAGGAGGCCATCTTGCCCGCGACGATGTCGGCGAGCACCTTGGTCTTGAGCTCCTCGGAACCGTTCAGGATCAGGCCCATGGTGCCGAGCTTGTTGACGGCGGGGATCAGCGAGGAGGAACCGCAGACGCGAGCCACTTCCTCGATCACGATGCAGGTGGCGACCGAGTCGGCGCCCTGGCCGCCGTACGCCTCGGGCACGTGCACGGCGTTGAAGCCGGCCGCGTTGAGGGCGGTCAGCGCCTCCTCGGGGAAGCGGGCGTTGCCGTCCACGTCCTTCGCGTAGGGGGCGATCTCCTTCTCACACAGGCCGCGGATGGCCTCGCGCAGCTCGTGGTGGAAGTCCTCGAGCTGGAACAGGTTGAAATCGGGGTTGCCCGCCATGGGGTTGTCTCCTGGTCGTCGCCAACTTATGCGGCACTCAGTGCCATTTGAAGCCGAGTATACGCCGCGATATCGCGGCCACGTGCGAGTACTGCCTCACAAGGCCGTGGCACGCAGTGTCAAATACTCCACTGCGGTTACTTCACAGCGTATCGAGACGACGGGCCAGCAGGTCCGCGACCTGCCGAGGCGCCAGATCACGGGGGAACACCGCCACCACCATCTGATCCGCACCCGCCGCGGCCTCGCGGCCCGCTCCCCCGCGCGGGATCGCAGCCAGAGCCGACCGCAGATCCTCCGGACTGGCCGCGGACTCGCCGCGCACCATGCGGCGCAGCAGATAGTTGTGGGTCGCCGTCACCGCGGCGGTGAACTGCACCAGCGCCAGATCCGAAGTCCCCGGCAGGGTCCGGCGCAGGTAATCGGTGAACAACCGCTCGTAGCGGAACACCGTCACGATCTCGCGCTCGCGCAGGGTCGGCACCTGCCGCACCACCCCGTAGCGGCGGGCCGCGAGGTCACGCCACTGCGTGAACCGCTCGAACACCTCGACCACGGCCTCGCACACGGCATCCCAGGCATCCCCGCGCGCGGCCTCCAGGAACGCCCGCGCCTGCGTCAGCTGCGACTCGTGATCGGCGAAGACCACATCCTCCTTGGACCGGAACTGCCGGAAGAAGGTGCGCCGCGAGATCCCCGCGGCCTCCGCGATCTCGTCGACCGTCGTTGCCTCGTAACCCTTCTCGGCGAACAACCGCAGCGCCTGGTCCACCACCGTCAATCGGCGTTCGGTCGAATCCGCGTCGGCGCGCGGCCGCGCGGGCTGGTCGTTGGGCATCCGCCAACGGTAGCCCGGCGCGGGAGCCCGGTGGCTCAGCCCAGCAGTTTGGTCCGCAGCGCTTCGTCCTTCTCCAGGACGAGGGTTTCCAGGTTCGCCTGGAATCGCTCCATGCGCGAACGCAATTCGGGGTTCGCGGTGGCCAGGATGCGCGCGGCCAGCAGGCCCGCGTTGCGCGCCCCGCCGATGGAGACGGTGGCGACCGGCACACCGGCCGGCATCTGCACGATCGACAGCAGCGAGTCCATGCCGTCGAGGTACTTCAGCGGCACCGGGACGCCGATCACCGGCAGCGGGGTGGCCGAGGCGACCATGCCCGGCAGGTGCGCCGCGCCGCCCGCGCCCGCGATGATCACCTTGATGCCACGGTCCGCGGCGGTCTTGGCGTAGTCGAGCATGCGCTGCGGGGTGCGGTGCGCCGAGACCACGCCCACCTCGAAGCGGATCCCGAACTCGGCCAGCGCTTCCGCGGCGGCTTCCATGGTGGGCCAGTCGGAGTCCGACCCCATGATGAGGCCAACCTGGGCGGTGTCAGTCATGGTGCGGATCCCATCCGTCGGTCCAGATCGCGTGCGACATCCAGTGCGCCGCGCGCTCGGCTTTCTCCCGGGTCTCGGCGACGTCGTCGCCGAGGACATTGATGTGGCCGATCTTGCGGTCGGGGCGTTCGCCCTTGCCGTAGAGGTGCACCTTGGCCTCGGGGAGGCGGGCCGAAAGATGGTGCAGGCGTTCGTCCATCGACATCTCGGGGGCCTCGGGCGCGCCCAGGATGTTCGCCATCACGGTGACCGGGGCCAGCGGCCGGGTGCTGCCCAGCGGGTAGTCCAGGACCGCGCGCACATGCTGCTCGAACTGGCCGGTGCAGGCGCCGTCCATACCCCAGTGGCCGGAGTTGTGCGGACGCATCGCGAGCTCGTTGACGAGCAGGTCGCCGGAGTGGGTCTCGAACAGCTCCACCGCCATGGCGCCGGTGACGCCCAGCTCGGCGGCCAGCCGCAGGGCCAGCGCCTCGGCCTCGGTGGCCTTCGCCGACGACAGGTTCTGGGCGGGCGCGATCACGACCGCGCACTGGCCGTTGCGCTGCACGGTCTCGACCACCGGCCAGGCCGCGGCCTGACCGAACGGGGACCGCGCCACCATGGCCGAGAGTTCACGCTTCAGATCCACCTTGGCCTCGGCCATCAGCGAGACCCCGTGCGCCAGCTGGTCCTCGATGATCGGGGCGGCCTCGGCGGCGTCGGCAGGCATCCAGACGCCACGGCCGTCGTAGCCGCCGCGCACCGCCTTCAGCACGAAGGGCCAGCCGTGCTCGTCGGCGAACGCGACGGCGTCGGCGACCGAGTTCACCTCGGTGTAGGCCGGGATCGGCACATCCAGCTCGGCGAGCTTGCGGCGCATGCGCAGCTTGTCCTGCGCGAAGATCAGCGCCTGCGGTCGCGGCTGCACGTTCACGCCCTCGGCGATCAGCGCCTCGAGGTGCTCGGTGGGCACGTGCTCGTGGTCGAAGGTCAGGGCGTGCGAGCCGACCGCGGCCTTGCGCAGCGCGGTCAGATCGTGGTGGCTGCCGAGCACGACGTCCGGGGTGACCTGCGCGGCCGGGTCGTCGGGCCGTTCGGCGAGCACGCGCAGCCGCTGGCCCAGCGCGATGGCCGCCTGGTGGGTCATGCGTGCCAGCTGGCCGCCGCCGATCATGGTGACGGTGGGCATCGCGGAGGTATCGAAGGAACGGGCGCTCACGCTGCACTATGTTGTCATGACACCCACCGGCGGCTCCCCCGCGGGTCGCGTGACAGGTATCGGCGAGTCTCCCCGGAGGGTCACTGCCCCGATTTGTACCGGCCCGACACAGCCGAGTCGAGAGACGTAGACTCGCACCGTGTCATTTGTCGATGAAGTGGTCAATCGCCTGCCCGCGCCGCTGCGGGACCTCGCGGACCGCCATTACGAACTCCTCAAGTTCGCGATTGTCGGTGCGACCACGTTCGTCATCGACCTCGGAATCTTCTACGTCCTGAAATGGACGATCATGGACACCAAGCCCACGGTGGCCCGCATCATGTCGGGCATCGTCGCGGTCATCGTGTCCTACATCCTCAACCGGGAATGGACGTTCGACAAGCGCGGTGGTCGCGAGAAGCACCACGAAGCGCTGCTGTTCTTCCTGGTCAGCGGTATCGGCGTCGGCCTGGCCGCGCTACCGCTGTGGGTGTCGAGCTACGTGTTCGACCTCCGCCAGCCCAATGTGAGTTTCACCGTCGAGAACATCGCGGACTTCTTCAGCGCCTTCATCGTCGGCAACCTGCTGCAAATGGCATTCCGATTCTGGTCCATGAAGAAGTGGGTCTTCCCGGACGAAATGCAGGAACTCCAGGACGAATTCGAGGACCTGGTCAACGAAGAGCAGCTGGGTCACAGCTGAGCGTGACGGTCAGGCGGACGCCGCCTGCCGGACTTTCCCCGATTGTCGCGGTTCCACCGTGTAAGCGGGCCTGCTGAAGGACCAGCGCGAGACCCAGTCCACTGCCGGGGGTCACACTCGCCCGATAGAAGCGTTCGAAAACACGCTCGCGGTCCGCGGCGGGAATGCCGCCGCCATTGTCGTCGATGGTGAGGATCGCGACACCGCCCTCGGAGCGCGCCGCGATCTCGATGCGATCGGCCGCGCCGTGCCGGACCGCGTTGGCGACGGCATTGTCGACGACCGAGCGCAGGCCCGCGGCCAGGCCGCGCAGGCGGATCGGCTCGACCGCGTCGGCCACGATGGTCACCCCGGGATACTGCCGCCGGGCATCGTCCACCACCTGGTCGACCACCTCCCCCAGATCGAGATCCGCCCAATCGGATTCGGTGGTGAGATCGCCCACCGCGAGTCGTTCCAGCGCGTGCAGCGTGGCCTCGACCGAACTCTGCGCACTCAGCACGTCGTCGAGGATCTCCGCGCGTTCGGTCTCCGAGAGCGGCATGGACCGCAGTACCTGCAGATCGGTGCGCATGGCGGTGAGCGGGGTCCGTAATTCGTGCGCGGCGGTGGCGGCGAAATCGCGGGCGGTGACCAATGCCTCGTCGGTGTGCCGGCGCTCGGTGGCGATGCGACCCAGCATGGTGTTCATGGCCTGCGCCAATTCCGTTGTCTCACTGGCCACGGGGTGGCGCGGGGTCTCCACCGCCAGGCCCTCGCCGAGCCCGGCCGTCGCCGCGGTCAACCGGCGCAGCGGGACCACCGCGCGATGCGCGGCCAGCCAGCCCAGCACCGCCGCCAGCGCCACCCCGGCGACGCCGATCAGCACGATCCGGATGCGTTGCCGGGTGGCCGAATCCGAGGCGACCTCGGTGGGAACGGTCAGCGCGACCGGCTCGCCGTTCAAGGCCACGGTGCGCGAGAACTCCGCATTCGGATTGCCCGGATCGATGCGGGTGATGAGCAGGCCCGGCGACGGGGAGGTCGGCAGCGCCGGCAAGGCGGTCGGCAGCGGCGCCGGAGTGCCCGGCACCGGTTGCGCGGGAACACCCGGTTCCGGCGGGTGCACGGTGTCGGCGGGTGCCAGCGCGATCGCACTCACGATGCGGCCCACCTGATTCGACGCCTCCGCGGGCGCGAACGCGAACAGCACCACCGACATGACCGCCACCACCACCGCCGCCGTCGCCGCACTGGCCAACGCCACCCGGGCGCGCAGGGACAGTGCCATCCCGCCGGGGAGGGACTGAGCCACCCGGCCGCGCAGCCGCGGTCGGCGGATCACGGTTCGGTCCGCAGGACGAATCCGACACCGCGCACGGTGTGGATCAGGCGCGGGCAGCCGGTGTCCTCGAGCTTGCGGCGCAGGTAGGAGACGAACACATCGACCACCTTGGTCTGGGTTTCGAAGTCGTAGCCCCACACGCGATCCAGCAGCTGGGCCCGCGAGAAGACCTGCCCGGGCGCCGAGGCCAGCGCGGCGAGCAGATCGAATTCGCGTTTGGTCAGGTCGAGCGGACGGCCGTCGATGGAGGCGCGCCGCGCGCCCGGCAGCACGGTCAGCGGGCCCACCACGATCCGATCGTCGGCGACGTGCGCGGGCGCGGGAGCCCGGCGCAGCATGGCGCGCAACCGGGCCACCAGCTCACCGAGGTCGAAGGGTTTGGTCAGGTAGTCGTCGGCCCCGGCTTCGAGCGCGTCGATGCGGTCGGTGACCTCCGCGCGGGCGCTGAGCACACAGATCGGGATGTCGTTGCCGAGCGCGCGCAGGGCCGTGACCACGCCCACCCCGTCCAGATTCGGCATGTTCAGGTCCAGCAGCACCGCCTGCGGGGCGTCAGTGGTGATGTGGCGCAGCGCGGCAGCCCCGTCCGCCGCGGTCTCGACCTCGAAACCGGACATCCGGAGCCCCCGCGCCACCGAGGCCAGCACCCTGGCGTCGTCATCCACGATCAGAATCCGGGGACCCGTCATGGGATCAGACGATACGGGCGCGGACCGAGAGAACCCGATCAGCGAATCGGGTCGATCACGATGGTGTCGGACGGCGCGTGACCGTCCGGCACCGTCACCACCGGACCGCCCGGGAAGTGCGCGCCCGGCTGCGCCGGGAGGGCGGGCACGCCCGGGCCGATCGGCTCGCCGGGCTGGAGCCGGCGCACGGTGACATTGCCGTCTCGGTCCTTGATGATCACCATGCCGGGCTCGGACGGGGTGCCCGGCAGGGCGGGCAGGGCCGGCAGGGCCGGCCCGAGCGGCAGGGCGGGCTGGGTGGCGAGGGCCGGGCCCGCATTGCCCGTATCCGCCGCTCCGGCAATCGAATCGGGAGTGTCCGCGGAGGCGGTGGCGGGCAGGGCCAGCACGGTGAGGGCGGCCGCCCCGACGACTCCGGCGGTCACGGTGCGGCGAACGGTGGACGTGGGCATGGGATCTCCTGTTCTTCGTCGACGATCGCTCGTCGGTTCCTGATGACGGGACCCAACGTAGGAACCGAGTTCTCAGGGCCGGATAACGAAGAGTTAGAGAACCGATAGAAGAATCAGCGCGGCTCGGTGCCCGCCGGGATCGGCCGCGACGCCACCCCCGACGAGCCGAGGAACACCGCGAACAGGGCGGGGCGGCGGCGCTGCAGCTCCAGTCGCCCGCCGTCGGCCTCGATGAGCGCGCGGGCCAGGGCCAGCCCCACACCGGTGGACCCCGCCGCCGAGAAGCCGCGGTCGAAGATGTGCGGCGCCAGCTCATCTCGCACCCCGTCGCCCTCGTCGGCGACCTCCACCACCACCAGCGGTTCGCTGTCGTCCATGCGGCCCGCCACCGTGCGCACCGACACCGTGCAGGTGCCGCCGCCGTGCATGAGCGCGTTGTCGACCAGCACCGCCAGCGCCTCCCGCAGGCGCGAACCGGTCACCGGCGCCTTCAGGGTCGGGTCGCCGAGCAGCACCAGTTTGCGGCCGGCCTCGGCGAAGGGATGCCGCCATTCCGCTACGACACTGCGCAATTCGGCCACCACGGGCAGCGGATCGCGTTCGGCCGCGCCCTCGTCGCGGGAGGCGCGGACCAGTTCGTCGATGGCGTCGGTGAGCCGATCCACCTGCGCCATGGCCTCTTCCGCCTCGTGCACCACGGCCGGATCGGCGTGCGCGGACAGTTCGTCCAGGCGCAGCCGCACCGCGGTGAGCCGGCTGCGCAGCTGATGCGAGACGTCGGCGACCAGCGCGTGCTCGCGTTGCAGCCGGCCCGCGATCTCCACCGTGGCCGAATCCAGCACGTCGGAGACGCGATCCAGTTCGGTGATGCCGTGCCGGCGCGGGTCGGCGCGGAAGTCGCCCATGGCCAGCCGGGCCGCGCGGGCCGCCACGTCCCGCAGCGGGTCGGCCACCCGGCGCGCGGTCACCACCGCCACCGCGATGCCCGCGCCCAGCGAGATGAGCACCAGGCCCAGCACCGCGCCGAGCGCCTGCCGCTGCATGGAATGCATGGGGGCGGAAGGGATCTCGAGGCGCAGCGAGCCGTTGATGCCCATCGACCAGGACTCGGCCAGCGGATCGGCCACCGTCTCCGCGCCGATGTCGATCTTCTTGTTGTTCTCCGACTGGGTCGGATAGATGATGGTCAGCTTGCCGTTGGCCGGGATCAGCAGCCGCACCGCCTTGGTGTCCAGTTCGCCGTACACCATGCCGTCGTGCTCCTGCCGCATCACCTCTTCGGAGATGCTGTTGAGCCGGTTGCGCAGCTCGTTGCGGCTGATGTCCTCGACCCACTTCCAGGCCGTGAACGCCAGCGGCACACCGAGAACCAGGGTGGTGAGGGTCAGCGCGGCCACCATGGACAGCAGGATCCTGCGTCTCATCGTCGAGATGCCTCGCTTCGCCGGGGCTTCGGGGTTCACACGCGCACGGAACAGCACAACAGATCAGATCAGCAGAGATTCCAACGGCTAGTCGGTATTGAAGCGGAAGCCTACGCCGCGCACGGTCACGATACGCCGCTCGGCCACCGGACCCTCGTCACCGATCTTGCGGCGCAGCCACGACATATGCATGTCCAGGGTCTTGGAGCCGCGCAGATCCGCGTCCCCCCACACCTCGCGCAGGATGGTCTCGCGCGAGACCACCTGCCCGGCGCGGTCGATGAGCACCTTCAGCAGCTCGTACTCCTTGTTGGCGAGGTTCACCTCGATGCCGTTCACCAGCACCCGGCGCGCCGCCGGCTCCAGCCGGATACCGCCCACCTCGACCGCCTCGTCGCCGATTCCGCTGCGGCGCAACAGCGCCCGCACCCGGGCCAGCAGTTCGGCCAGCCGGAACGGCTTGCCCACATAGTCGTCGGCGCCCGCGTCCAGGCCGACTACGAAGTCCACCTCGTCGGTGCGCGCGGTCAACATCAGCACCGCCAGCTCCGCGCCGCGCGCCCGCACCTGACGGCACACCTCGAGCCCGTCCATGCCGGGTAGCCCGAGATCCAGGATGAGCAGGTCGTGACCGCCCTCGAGCGCTCGCTCGAGCACCGCGGGACCATAACTCTCCACGGTCACCGAATAGCCCTCACGGCCCAGCGCCCGCGACAGCGGCGCGGCGATGGCCTCGTCGTCTTCGGCCAGCAAAACTGCGGTCACGGTATCAGCCTACGGGTACGCACCGGCGGAACCCTAGAAGCCGCCGCCGTTCGGATTCTTCTGCACCACATCGAAGACCTGGTGGTAGAGCAGGTTGTGCACCCGCTGCACATGCGGAATGTCGTCGTACTCCAGCGGATCCTCCGACGCCGACCCGATGATCAGGGTGCCGGTGCCCAGCATGCGGTCGAACAACCCATGGCGGAACTGCACATTCGAGATCCGGTTCATCGGAATGTCGATGCCGGTGTGGGTGAGCACGCCCTGCCGGATCAGCACCCGCCGATCGGTCACGATGAAATGCGTCGATTTCCATCGGATCAGCGGAGCGACGCTGCGCCACAGCACGATCCCCGCCCACAGCGCGAGAATGCCGAGGAGCAGGCCGGTTCGGAGGCCGTCGTCGGTATTACGCGCCGCCACCCCGGCGCCGAATCCGGCCAAAGCCGTGATCAGGATGAAAGTCACAGCGGGCCAGAACAACATCTTCCAATGCGGATGGCGATGTAGGAGCAGCACCTCTTCGGGGGCCAGTGCCTCCTCCGGATAACCCATGCCGAAACCCTATCCCGCCGAGATGCCGGAATGCCTCACGCGGCTCCGGGGACCGGGGCACAATCGTGCGGTTGCCGGTAGCATCGTCGGCACGCGTTTGCCGTTCGTCATCAGCAGGCTTCACCCGGTGTGCAAGACACAGGAGGCGTGTGTGACCCGAGAGTTGACGCAATACCAGATACTCCGCGAGCTCGAACCCGTTGCCGAAGAGAACCTGAACCGGCATCTGTCGATGGCCAAGGATTGGCACCCGCACGACTACGTGCCGTGGGACCAGGGCCGCAATTTCGCCGCCATGGGCGGCGAGGACTGGGATCCGTCGCAGTCCACGCTGTCCGAGGTCGCCAAGGTCTCGATGATCACCAATCTGCTCACCGAGGACAACCTGCCCTCCTACCACCGTGAGATCGCCGAGAACTTCACCCAGGACGGCGCCTGGGGCACCTGGGTCGGCCGCTGGACCGCCGAGGAGAACCGCCACGGCATCGTCATGCGCGACTACCTGGTGGTGACCCGCGGCGTGGACCCGGTCGCCCTCGAGCAGGCGCGCATGATCCACATGACCGGTGGCGCGCAGTCGCCCGACGAGTGGGGCGGTTTCCTCGACAATGTCGCGTATGTGACGTTCCAGGAGCTGGCCACCCGCGTCTCCCACCGCAATACCGGCCGCGTCTGCGACGACCCCATCGCCGACCGCATGCTGCAGCGCATCGCCGCCGACGAGAACCTGCACATGATCTTCTACCGCACCCTGTGCGGCGCGGGCCTGGACCTGGTTCCGGATCAGGCGATCGACGCCATCACCCGGGTGCTCACCGGTTTCGTCATGCCCGGATCGGGCATGCCCAACTTCCGCCGCAACGGCGCGCTGATGGCCAAGCACGGCATCTACGACCTGCGCCAGCACCTCGACGAGGTGGTCGCGCCGGTACTCAAGAACTGGAATGTCTTCGAACGCAACGACTTCGGTCCGGCCGGTGAGCAGGCGCGCGAGAAGCTGGCCGAATACATGGAAAAACTGGGCAAGGACGTCGTCAAGTTCGAGGAACAGCGCGACCGCCTGCTGGCGCGGGAAGCCGCCCGCGGGGAGCTGCAGACCGCATGACCGTCACCCGCGTGCGGCGCGGGTGAAATAAATTCGGTTCGCTATGGTAGTCCCCCAGTGTGACGAGAGGAACTCCGTTGGGGGATGGCTATCTGGGCCGATACCGCCTCGACGAACTGCTCGGCAGCGGCGGGTCGGCGGAAGTGTGGCGTGCCCACGACACCGCGACGGATCGCACCGTCGCGCTGAAGCTGCTGGCGCCCGTGCTGACCGCCGACCCCGAATACCGGGAACGGTTCGAACGAGAGGCGCGGGCCGCTTCGATGCTGCACGGACCCCACGTGGTGGCCGTGCACACCTACGGCGAGCTCGAGGGGCGACTGTTCATCGAGTCCGAGTTCGTCGACGGCCTCGATATCGAAGCCCTGCTCGAATGGGAGGGGCCGATGGCCCCGGACGCGGCCGTCGGGCTGATCGCGCAGGTCGCCTGCGCCCTCGACGAGGCCCATGCCGCCGGGCTGGTGCACCGCGACGTCAAACCGCAGAACATCATCGTGGCGCCCGACGACGTCGCCTATCTGATCGACTTCGGCACCGCGCTGCAGGACGGGCAGACCGCCATCACCCAGACCGGCATGCTGGTGGGCACGCCCGCCTACATGGCGCCCGAACGCTTCGACGGCACCGTCTCGGTCCGCTCGGACATCTACTCGCTGGCGTGCGTCCTCTACGAATGCCTCACCGGGGAGCGGCCTTTCCGGGTCAAGAACCCCGCGCAGCTCATGCGCGCCCATCTGGAGCGGGTGCCGGAACCGCCGTCCGCGCGCTCCCCCGATGTCCCCGCGGCCCTCGACCGCGTCGTCGCGCAGGGGCTGGCCAAGAATCCGGCCGAACGGTACGCCACCGCAGGCGAATTCGCGGACGCCGCCCGCGCGGCGCTCACCGAGTCGGCAGTCCCCGCGGCCGCCGCCGAGCCGGAAGCCGACGACCGGGCCACCGTGAGCATTCCGATGCCCCGCCCGCCCGCTCCGGCGAAAACCACCGCCGGACAGCGCAACTCACCCGAACCCGACCCGGACACGCGAACCGTCGCGCTGCCGATGGCATCACTCACCGCCGCGCCCCCGCCTGTCCGCGGCTGGACGAGACAGCGCAAACTAGCCGCCGCCGGGGTCGCCGTCGCGGCGCTGGTACTGGGCGTGGTCTGGATCAACGGGAGCTCCGCCGACACCGAGCCCCGGCACACGCGGGTACCCGGCACGATCGCGAAAACGCCGGTTCAGGAGCCGATTCCGACGACGACCGAACAGCCGGTGCAGGAGCAGCTCCCGCCGCCGGAGCCGAGCGAACCGGTCGCCCCCGAACAGCCCGCACCGGTCGGGCCCGTCATTCCGCTGCCGACCGTGCCGTGGAACCTGCCCGGCCTCCCCGACCTGTCCAATATCCCGAATCCCGACCTGTGGCCCGACACCAATCCCCGCAAGCCGGGCGGCGCCCGCCCGCACGGCGGCGGGAACAAGCAGTAGCGAATCCGGGTGCGGCGGAACAGCTTCCGCTCAGTACTCGGCGCGCAGGTGCGTGACGTCACCGGCCGAGACGGCGCGGTCGCCGACCAGCAGGCGGCCGTTCTCGTCGATACCGGTGGCGACTCCGGTGAGCACCTCGCCGCCCGGCAGTTCCGCGCGAACCTGCGCACCGAGGGTGGCGCAGCGTTCCCGGTAGGCGGCCGCCAGCTCGGTGATGTCCCAGCCCGCGGCCTCCCAGACGGTGAAGCGGCGCGCGAACTCACGCAACATGGCCTGGGCCAGCGCGGTCCGATCGACGTCGGGCGCGCCCGCCAGCAGCAGCGAGGTGCCGTGCGGGACGGGCAGTTCGGCATCGGTGAGCGAGACGTTCAGGCCGACGCCCACCACCACCGCCGGATCCGGGCCCACGGCCGCGATCTCGGCCAGGATGCCGGCCAGCTTGCGCCCGTCCACCAGCACGTCGTTGGGCCACTTGAGGACCGCCTTCAAACCGGTCTCGGCCCGCACCGCGTCCACCACGGCGATCCCGGTGAGCAGCGGCAGCCAGCCCAGCACCGCCGGGTCGATGCCGCGCACCCGCACCAGCACCGACATGGCGATCTGCGCCCGCGCGGGGCTCACCCACTGCCGGTCGTGGCGGCCGCGGCCGTGCTCTTGCGCCTCGGCGATCAGCACCAGCCGATCGGCACTCGAATCCGCGGCCCGCGCAACCAGATCCGCGTTGGTCGAACCGGTCGACTCGACCACCTCGATGGCCGAGAAGAATCCCAGCTCCGGCGACTCGGCAATGCTCCGGCGCAGTACATCGGCGTCCAGCGGCGACCTCTCCATGACCGGAACGCTACTCTCCCGCGAAACGCGAGAGGGGCGGGCCCGTATCGGACCCGCCCCGGCGCGTCGCCGCGCTAACGCCCCGCAGGCGCGGCGTCCGTCATGGACGCGAGCGCGAGGAACAGCTCGGCGAGGGCGCGCTCGGAAATATCCTCGTACGCGCCGTCCGCCTCCCCGCACTCGTCGTCGGTCTCGTCGAATGCCGGGTCGGTCACGGTCGGTTCCGGGTCGCGTATCCGCCACGCGGTGAACGATCCCGCCGCCGCCCGTTCAGCCTGGTGTCTGCTCCATTCCCACATAACCGCCTCCCCTGGTCGTCGGTTCCGGATGCGATTCCAGACTGACGCACGACAGGGGCCGGGCACGAGTGATTTTCCGGCGGAAGAACACGATTACCGCTGGTGAACAGATGTTTTCGGGAGTTCGATCAGATTTCCGGACCGGACAGCCGGACGACATCTCAGGCGTCGACGGGCTCCAGGCCGAGCGCGCCCGCGGTGAAACGGCGGACCGAGACCAGGCCGTCCTCGAGGGCGGAGTCGTATCCGGTACGGGCCCAGCCGGTCACGGTCGCGGTGCCGTCGGCATTGGGGCGCACGCCGATCTCGGCGACCAGTTCGGCGGTGGTGGGCACGCACACCGCCCACGAGAAGTGGCTCTCGTCGGCCCATTCCGCGGTGCGGCGCTCCACATAGCCGGGGTCGGTGATGCCGCCGTCGGCCAGGGCTGGGCGGTCGTCGATGCGCTCGTCGGCGCGCAGGGCCCGCAGATACCAGCTGCCCGCGTTGATCTCGATGGGTTCCATCAGTCCTCCTGTCCGCGGTCGAGCCGCCGCCGTCGATCCCGGCGCTCGCCCCGCCTGCGGCGTTCCCGGCCGCTCTCCCCGAACAGCACCGCGCCCGCCAGCGGGATGAGCAGGAACACCCACCACTGGTGCGTCACGAAGAACAGGATCACCGCGAGGATCGGGATGACCGGCATGATCCGCTCGGGCGGAATCGACCCGAACGGCATCCGGCGCGGCGCCGGAGCGGGCTTGTCCGCCACCGGTTCCGGCAGATCGGTGAACACCTGCTCCAGGTCGCCACGGGTCAGCGCCGCGGCCACGACGCCACTGCGTTCGTCGAACTCGGCCACGCTGAGCCGTCCCGCCGCGAAGTGGTCCGACAGCCGTTTCATCGCGTCCTCGCGCTCGACGGTGCCGATACGGATCTCCGGTGGTTCAGCCATGCCACGACATTAGCGCGAGTGGCGGGGGGGCAGCTGGGGTGGGGGC
>NZ_JBEXXC010000021.1:0-85036 GCF_040630175.1 Nocardia sp. NPDC005825 | reverse complement strand
CCGCCGCGGCGCCGGCCCGCGCCCCCACCCCACAACTTACTAGGCCGGGGCGCCGCCCGCGCGCCCCCCCCCCCCCCGGGCCGCTTGTGCTGGGGGGGGGGGGGGCCCCCCCCCCCCCGAATCTCCTCAGGGGGTGTGGGGGCTCGCCCCCACCCTCACTGGCGTGCGGTCCAGGCTTGCCATTCCTGGAAGGTCTCCTGGTGGAGCTGGAGCACCCGGCTCGACTTCGTGTCGATCTCGCGTTGCAGCAGCGCCCGGTGCGCGCCGATCCGAACCTGCTCGTCGGGAGTCGCCATGAACTCGGCATTGTCGAGGTCACGCACCTCGGCCGCCAGGGCCTCGGCGTCGGCGAGCAGTTCGCGGGCTTCGGCATTGCGGGCGTCGGAGCGCCGCAGCATCGCCGTGTATTCGGCCAGCATGGAGTCGGCCTTGCCGACGAATTCGGTGTCGGCCTGGCCGATGTATTCGATTGTCATTCCCTTGCTTTCTCGATTACGGCACGCGCCGGACGGCACCCTTGTCGGCGGAAGTGGCGAGCGCGGCGTACGCGCGCAGCGCGGTGGTGACCGGGCGCTCCCGGTTCGCCGGCTGCCACGGCCGTTCGGACGCTTCCATCTTCACGCGGCGCTCCGCGAGAACGTCTTCGGGAACCAGCAATTCGAGCGCGCGGGTGTGCACGTCGATGCGGATGCGGTCACCGTTCTCGATGAGTCCGATGGAGCCGCCGCCGGCGGCCTCCGGGGACATGTGGCCGATGGACAGGCCCGAGGTGCCGCCGGAGAAGCGGCCGTCGGTGATGAGCGCGCAGACCTTGCCCAGGCCCACGCCCTTCAGGAACGAGGTGGGGTGCAGCATCTCCTGCATGCCCGGGCCGCCCTTCGGGCCCTCGTAGCGGACCACGACCACGTCGCCGGGCTGGATCTCCTTGCCCAGGATCTTGGAGACCGCCTCCTCCTGGGACTCGACCACCACGGCCGGGCCCTCGAAGGTGAACAGGTCCTCGTCGATACCGGCGGTCTTGAGGATCGCGCCGTCGGGAGCGATGTTGCCGCGCAGCACGCACAGGCCGCCCTCGATGGTGTACGCGTGCGGGACGTCGCGGATGCAGCCGCCCTCGGCGTCGGTGTCCAGCGAGGACCAGCGGTTGGCGGTGGAGAACGGCTCGGTGGTGCGGACGCCGCCGGGCGCGGCGTGGAACAGCTGCACGGCCTCGTCGGACGCCTTGCCCGAGCGCACGTCCCAGGTGTCGAGCCACTCGTCGAAGGAGGCGGTGTGCACGGTGGTCACGTCGGTCTCCAGCAGCCCGCCGCGGCGCAGCTCGCCGAGGATGGCCGGGATGCCGCCGGCGCGGTGCACGTCCTCCATGTGGTAGTCGGAGTTGGGGGAGACCTTCGACAGGCAGGGCACGCGACGCGAGATCTCGTCGATGGTCTGCAGATCGAAGTCGATCTCACCCTCCTGTGCGGCGGCCAGGGTGTGCAGCACGGTGTTGGTGGAACCGCCCATGGCCACATCCAGCGCCATGGCGTTGCGGAAGGCCTTGGCATTGGCCACGTTCCGCGGCAGCACCGAGGCGTCGTCGTCGCGGTACCAGCGGGTGGCGATGTCCACGATGACCTTGCCGGCCCGCTGGAACAGCGCGCGGCGGGCCTCGTGGGTGGCCAGGGTGGAGCCGTTGCCCGGCAGCGCCAGGCCCAGCGCCTCGGTGAGGCAGTTCATCGAGTTGGCGGTGAACATGCCCGAGCAGGAGCCGCAGGTCGGGCAGGCGGAGCGCTCGACCTCGCCGAGGCCCTCGTCGCTGACGGCCTGCGAGGCGCTGGCGGAGATGGCGGTGATCAGGTCGGTCGGGGCCTGCGCGACGCCGTCCACGATCACGGCCTTGCCGGCCTCCATCGGGCCGCCGGACACGAACACGGCCGGGATGTTGAGCCGCATGGCGGCGTTCAGCATGCCGGGGGTGATCTTGTCGCAGTTGGAGATGCACACCAGCGCGTCGGCGGTGTGGGCGTTGGCCATGTACTCCACCGAGTCGGCGATGATCTCGCGCGAGGGTAGCGAGTACAGCATGCCGCCGTGACCCATGGCGATGCCGTCGTCGACGGCGATGGTGTGGAATTCGCGCGGGACGCCGCCGGCCGCCCGCACCGCCTCGGCCACGATCTCGCCGACGTCCTTCAGGTGCACGTGGCCGGGTACGAACTGGGTGTAGGAGTTCGCGATGGCGACGATCGGCTTCCCGAAGTCGGAGTCGGTGAGGCCGGTCGCGCGCCAGAGCGAGCGAGCGCCCGCGGCATTGCGTCCGACGGTGGTGGTGCGTGAGCGAAGCGGTGGCATTGGTCCTCGGTTCGTGTCGCAGGGGGCTGTTGAGCGACTGGCCGGTGGTTCATCACGACACGAGATTTCGGGTCTCGTGACGTTCCTCCGGCGGGCATCAACGTTACTCCCGGCCTATGACCCCGAATACCGCCGGTGGAAACTCTGCACCCCCGAAACACCTACGACTTGCCGGATTCGCCCTCGGCCTCGGCGCCCTCGGTGTGAGATTCGTCTGCTTCGTCCGGTTCGTCGGTTTCCTCCGGCTCCTGGGCGAACGGGTCCGGGATGCGCCCGCCCGAGGCGTCCACGAGGTCGGCGAGCCGGTGGTAGCCGACTGCGGGCAAGGTCACATCGGTGTCGTCGGCCAGGTGCAGCCGCAGGTACCCGCGCTTGGGGATGACCAGTCCGCGCACCTCGGCCCAGTCGATGTGCCGGGAGCCGAACAGGGTGCGGGTGTCGATCCCGTTGTCCGAGACGGTGGTCCGGGTCCGCTCGATCCACACCACCAGCGCGGCCGGGATCGCGAACAGGATCCACAGCACCTTGGGCGCCCCGAAGAACGGGAAGGCCACGGAGAACAGCAGGATGAACACCCCGAGGTGAGCGAGCCGGGGGATGCGGATCACGCGACCCGCGTCCGATTCGGCGCCGAGAGTATGGGACGATCGAGCAGGTGGCACGGACTGATGCTGTGAGGACACACCCATATCCTCGCATCATGGTGAACGGACCCGAACAACCGCACTGTCTCACATAATGAGACCCCATTGGTCAGCTGTTTGACTGAACGACTAGCGCGCGCATACCGTCGAGCGCGTGAATCGAATCGAGTTGCTCGTAATCGGCCGGCGCGTCCAGCGCTGAGCCGACGACTTCAGGTCTATTACGTCAGCTCGCAGCTGCGACGCGCCACCCTCGAACAGCCTTGGCTGTCGGGGGCTTTTTTGTGTTCAGGCAAGTCCCATGACTGGAACGACAAGCAGTAAGGAACCAAGACGGTGAGCGCACCTACCGCCCGGCCCGGGCCCTCGGCCCGCAGGCCCGCGCCTTCGGCCACTCAGCCGACCGCGGCTCCGGCCGCGACCCCGAACCGCCGCCAGGTCCCGCCCGAGCGGGTCACCGGCGCGCAGTCGGTCGTCCGATCGCTCGAGGAGCTGGACGTCGACACGGTATTCGGTATTCCGGGCGGTGCGATCCTTCCCGTCTACGACCCGCTCTTCGATTCCACCAAGGTCCGCCACGTGCTGGTCCGCCACGAGCAGGGCGCGGGTCACGCCGCGACCGGCTACGCGCAGGCCACCGGCAAGGTGGGTGTGTGCATGGCCACGTCCGGTCCGGGCGCGACCAACCTGGTCACCCCGATCGCGGACGCGCAGATGGACTCGGTGCCGCTGGTCGCCATCACCGGCCAGGTCGGCCGTTCGCTGATCGGCACCGACGCCTTCCAGGAAGCCGACATCTCCGGCATCACCATGGCGTGCACCAAGCACAACTTCCTGGTCACCGACCCGATCGACATCCCGCGGATGATCGCCGAGGCGTTCCACATCGCCTCCACCGGCCGTCCCGGCGCGGTGCTGGTCGACATCCCGAAGGACGTGCTGCAGGCGCAGACCACGTTCTCGTGGCCGCCGGAGATGAAGCTGCCCGGCTACCGTCCGGTCACCAAGCCGCACGGCAAGCAGGTCCGCGAGGCCGCCCGCATGATCATGGAGGCCAAGGCTCCCGTGCTCTACGTCGGCGGCGGCGTGATCAAGGCCGACGCCTCGGCCGAGCTGCTGGAACTGGCCGAGCTGACCGGCATCCCGGTGGTCACCACCCTGATGGCGCGCGGCGCGTTCCCCGACACCCACACCCTCAACATGGGTATGCCGGGTATGCACGGCACCGTGGGAGCCGTTGCGGCGCTGCAGCGTTCGGACCTGTTGATCACCCTGGGCGCGCGTTTCGACGACCGCGTCACCGGCCAGCTGGACTCGTTCGCGGTCGGCGCCAAGGTGATCCACGCCGACATCGACCCCGCCGAGATCGGCAAGAACCGCCACGCCGACGTGCCGATCGTGGGTGACTGCCGCGAGGTCATCACCGAGCTGATCGAGACCCTGAAGGCCGACCCGGCCACCGGCGGCAAGACCCCGCTGCTGGACCTGACCGAGTGGTGGGGCTACCTGAGCGGGATCCGCGACGCCTACCCGCTGGGCTGGAAGACCCCGTCGGACGGTTCGCTGTCGCCGGAGTTCGTGATCGAGAAGCTGGGTCAGCTGGCCGGTCCCGAGGCGATCTACTGTGCCGGCGTCGGTCAGCACCAGATGTGGGCCGCGCAGTTCATCAAGTACGAGAACCCGCGCACCTGGCTGAACTCGGGCGGTCTGGGCACCATGGGCTACGCGGTGCCCGCGGCCATGGGCGCCAAGATGGGCATGCCGGACTCCGAGGTCTGGGCTATCGACGGTGACGGCTGCTTCCAGATGACCAACCAGGAGCTGGCCACCTGCGCCGTCGAGGGCGTGCCGATCAAGGTCGCGCTGATCAACAACGGCAACCTGGGCATGGTCCGCCAGTGGCAGACCCTGTTCTACGAGCAGCGCTACTCCAACACCGACCTGGGCACCCACACCCTGCGCATCCCCGACTTCGTGAAGCTCGCGGAAGCCTTGGGCTGCCACGGTATTCGCGTGGAGAAGGAAGAGGACGTGGAGGCCGCGATCCGCGAGGCGCAGTCGATCAACGACCGTCCCGTGGTGATCGACTTCATCGTCGGCAAGGACGCGCAGGTGTGGCCGATGGTCGCCGCCGGCACGTCGAACGACGAGATCATGGCCGCGCGCGGCATCCGCCCGCTGTTCGACGACGACGAGCAGGCTTCCGAGCCGGCCGTCATCCACGAGGCCATGTCGCACGAGAAGGCTTCGCTGAACGCTCACGAGCGCGCTTCCCAGAAGGGGACCGAGGAATGACCACCACCCACACCCTCTCCGTGCTGGTGGAGGACAAGCCGGGCGTGCTGGCCCGGGTGGCTTCGCTGTTCTCCCGGCGTGGCTTCAATATCCAGTCCCTCGCGGTGGGTGGCACCGAGATCCCCGAGATCTCGCGCATGACCATCGTGGTGACCGTGGAGGACCTGCCGCTCGAGCAGGTCACCAAGCAGCTCAACAAGCTGGTCAATGTCATCAAGATCGTGGAGCAGGACACCGATTCCTCGGTCGCCCGTGAACTGATCCTGGTGAAGGTGCGCGCCGACGCGAGTGTGCGCACCCAGGTGATCGAGGCCGTGAACCTGTTCCGCGCCAAGGTGATCGACGTGTCGCCCGACGCGCTGACCATCGAGGCCACCGGTACCCGCTCCAAGCTGGACGCGCTGCTGCGCATGATGGAGCCGTACGGCATCCGCGAGATCGTGCAGTCCGGTGTCGTGGCCGTGGGCCGCGGACCGAAGTCGATCACCGCTACCCGCTAGGTCCGGCGAATTCCGCCGACCGGATACTTCTCACAAACCAAACAATCTGAAGGGAACCACAGTGGCAGTCGAGATGTTCTATGACGACGATGCTGACCTGTCGATCATCCAGGGCAAGAAGGTCGCCGTCATCGGCTACGGCAGCCAGGGCCACGCTCACTCGCTGAGCCTGCGCGACTCCGGCGTCGACGTGCGCATCGGCCTCAAGGCGGGCTCGAAGTCCATCGCCAAGGCCGAAGAGGCCGGCCTGACCGTCGGCACCCCCGCCGAGGTCTCCGAGTGGGCCGACGTGATCATGGTGCTCGCGCCCGACACCGCGCAGGCCTCCATCTTCACCAACGACATCGAGCCGCACCTCAAGGACGGCGATGCGCTGTTCTTCGGCCACGGCCTGAACATCCACTTCGGTCTGATCAAGGCTCCGGCCAACGTCACCGTCGGCATGGTCGCCCCCAAGGGCCCCGGCCACCTGGTGCGTCGCCAGTTCGCCGACGGCAAGGGCGTTCCGGCCCTGATCGCCATCGACCAGGACCCGACCGGCACCGGCCAGGCGCTGGCCCTGTCCTACGCCAAGGGCATCGGCGGCACCCGCGCGGGCGTCATCAAGACCACCTTCAAGGAAGAGACCGAGACCGACCTCTTCGGTGAGCAGGCCGTGCTCTGCGGTGGCACCGAGGAACTGGTCAAGACCGGTTTCGAGGTCATGGTCGAGGCCGGTTACGCGCCGGAGATGGCCTACTTCGAGGTCCTGCACGAGCTCAAGCTGATCGTCGACCTGATGTACGAGGGCGGCATCGCCCGCATGAACTACTCGGTCTCCGACACCGCCGAGTTCGGTGGCTACCTGTCGGGCCCGCGCGTCATCGACGCCGGCACCAAGGAGCGCATGAAGGCGATCCTGACCGACATCCAGGACGGCACCTTCGTCAAGCGCCTGGTCGCCAACGTCGAGGGCGGCAACAAGGAGCTCGAGGGTCTGCGCAAGGCCAACGCCGAGCACCCGATCGAGGTCACCGGCGCGCAGCTGCGCAGCCTGATGAGCTGGGTCGACCGCCCGATCACCGAGACCGCGTAAGGTTTCAGGTCCTCGGAAGGGCCCGGCATCCGATTCGGGGATGCCGGGCCCTTTCGTGTGACGGTACCCCTCCGGCCGTCAGGACCGGGCGCGGCTGGCGACCGTTTCCAGGTCGACGCGCAGGGAGCGGGCCATCAGCGGCGCGACCACCGGGAGCAGGATGCGAGCGACCGCGGTGGTGGGTTCGATGTGCCAGCGATAGGAGACCCGCGTGTTGGGGCCTTCGGGTGAGAAGTCGATCTCGTATCGGCCGCCGAAGGGACTGTCGAGCACCGAATTGATGGTGCGGCACGGGCGTTCGTAGGTGGTGTAGTCGGAGGTGCTGCGGATGGTGCCGGGGCCGACGCGGGTCACCATCACATAGCGCGGCGTGCCGTCGGGTCGCATCTCGTAGTTCTCGACCGCCGCGATCGAGTCGGACAGTTCGACGAGGCGTCGCATCTCGTCGCCGAAGACGAGGTCCCAGGTCTGTTCCGGTCCGAGCGGGAACAGGGCCTCGCCCTGAATGGTTTTGCTGCTCATCGCTTTCCGCCGATCGTGCGCAGGGCGCGGCGTTTGGCGCGCGCCATCCGGATGAGATAGGCCGGGGTCGAGGGAACCCAGCCGAGTTGTTTCGCCATTCCGAGGTCGTCGCGGTTGGCCCAGTGCTCGGCGATGAGGCCGTTGTCCATACGGAACCAATGGGATTGGGTGATCGCGAAGGTCTTGCCGGTGGGCGGGAAGACGGCATCGAGTTCGCCGTCCTCGGTGTAGGGGGTGAACGGTCCGGTGTGGCGGCCGCTCATCGTCGAGTTCACTGTGACGAGGTCGCCGTCGGCCACCGCGTGGTGGATCTCGTAGGACAGTCCCTCGAAGGTGGCGCGCAGCCACAGCGCGAGGTCGTGGAACCCGCCGGGCCCGTCGCCCCGCACCGACGGCGGCGCCGCCAGGCGGGTCCGGGTGAATCCGTGCGGGGCGATCACCGCGTCGAAGTCGGCGCGGCTACCGCTCGCCATGTGGTGGATGCTGCTGATCGCAATGGATTTCGGGTCGCTCGACACGGCCATAGGGTTGGCGTTCATGACTTCCCCAAATGGATACAGTTAGACTGTATCTAAAGTATCGGACGGGTGATGAGCGAAGTCAAGAGGTCCTACGACGCCTCCAAACGCCACGATCAGGCGCGCGTGCGGCGGCGCGCGGTCGTGGCGGCGGCGAAGGAGCTGTTCGAGCGGGACGGATTCCGGGCGACCTCGATCGCGGCGGTCGCGCGGCTCGCGGGGGTCTCGCCGGAGTTCATCTACAAGGGCTTCGGCACGAAAGCGGCATTGGCGAAGGCGGTCTTCGACTTCGTGATCGCGGGCGACGACGAGCCGGTGCCGGTGGCGCAGCGTTCCTCGGTCCAGGACGCGCTGGCCGAGCCCGACGTGCGCCGCAAGATCGACATCTATATCGACGGTCTCGCCCTCCGTCAGCAACGTTCGGCGAAAGTGCAGATCCTCATTCGCGACGGCAGGCACACCGATGACGCGCTGGTGGAGGTGTGGCAGAAGCTGCTCGACGAACGGCTGGCGGGCATGACCATGTTCGGGCGGCACCTGCTCGAGACCGGGCAGTTGCGCGATGGGCTCGACCTCGACGACGTGCGGGACATTCTGTGGACCTACATCGCGGTGGAGTTCTACGAACTGCTGGTCCTCGCCCGCGGCTGGCCACTGGACCGCTACGCGCGGTGGATCGCCCGGGCGATCACGGCCGCCCTGACCTGAATACGCGAAGGCCCGCCAGGGAATCCCCTGACGGGCCTTCGCCGTTCGCGCGGGAAGGAGGGCCGCGCGAGCGTAATTACCAGCTGCCGAAGCTGCCCGGCAGCATGTGCCGCCACCAGCAGTCGTTGTCGTGGCGGTGGGGGCGGTTCCAGTCGTCGCGATCGCGATCGCGCCACCAGGCGTCCCGATCCCGGTCGCGGTCGTGACCGCGGTCCCGGTCCCACCAGGGGTTGTTCTGCTGATGCGGCCAGGCGACGTCGGCGGGCGCGTTGTCGACGGGCACCTCGGCGCTCGCCGGAATGGTCACCGCCGCAAAGGGAATCACAGCGATTGCACCGGCGACGGCCACGCGGGCCGCCGTCCGGCGTAGAAATGTCTGCTTCATGGTCTGCAACTGTGCCCCAGTAGCCCCCGCGCGGGGAACGCTTTTCCTGTGAATTCAGGGCCGAATGGTCCTCATGTATGACATGCACCCCGAGACACCCTGAAACTCATTGCACGGCAACGGCCCCGCAGGATTCCTCCCGCGGGGCCGTTCGCAATTCGACTGTGGCAGTGGATCAGTAGTGCGTGCCGCCGTCGATCCGGATCTCGGTACCGGTGATGAACGCACCGTCGTCCGACGCCAGCATGGCCACGACGCCGGCCACGGTGTCGGGCGAAGCGAAGCCCTGGCCGATGCCGGGGGCGAGCTTCATGAACAGGCTCAGATCGGCATCCGCGGGCAGACCCGGCCCCTTGCCGCTGGTCATATCACTCGAGATCGACCCCGGCGCAACGGCGACCACACGCAGCCCCTGCTTGGAGTATTCCGCGGCGAGTGCGTGCGTCATGGACATGATCCCGCCCTTGGACGCGGCGTACGCGGACATGTACGGATGCGCGAAGAACGCGGACGTGGAAGTGAAGTTGACGATCACACCCTTGTCCGACGCCAGCAGCTGCGGCAGCGACTCCTTGATCATCAAGAAGGTGCCCGTCAGATTGATGGCAATAATCTTGTTGAAGTCCTCGACCGGCATCTCATGCGTATGCGCCGACCGCAGAATCCCCGCCGCATTGATCAGCGCATCGATCCCGCCCAGCGCCTCGGTAGCGGCAGCCACCCCCGCCTTCACCGACTCTTCGTTCGAGATATCGACCGTGAGGGTCGTGAGCCGATCCCCATTCCCGTTCTCGGCGGCCTGCTTGGCAGTCTCCGCGAGCCCCGCCTCATTCACATCGGCCCCGACAACCTGTCCACCCTCGGCCAGGATCCGATGCACGGTAGCCCGCCCAATCCCCGACCCGGCCCCGGTCACAACTACTCGACGCCCGTCAAAACGCTCCATCGCAAACTCCTTACCTAGGTTAACAGCCTCTCCTTGACACGCTACGCCCATCTGGCACGCCATGCCATGATGGCATCCCGTCGACTAGGATTGTCCCAACCATCCCGCCCAAAGGAGGTGAAAATGTCCCCCCGCCCCACCCTCGCCGAACGCCGCAAACAAGAAACCCGCATGGACATAGCCCGAACCGCCGCGCGGTTGTTCGCGGAACACGGCACCTCCGAGGTCACGGCGGACCAAATTGCCTCCGAATCGGGCGTGGCCTTGCGCACCTTCTACCGCTACGCGCGAACCAAGGAGGAAGCGGTAGAACCCATGCTCGCCGCTGGCGCCCAACGCTGGCTGGCTGACATCGCCGCCGGTCCTCGCCGCCTTCCTACCTCCGCGGAATTCGAATCTGCAGCCGTCCGCTCGCTTACCCTCGGCGACAGCCCCGAAGACCTCGAAATCACCCGTGGATTGCTGACTGCGATGAACGCTGACCAGGCGCTGCGGGCGATCTGGCAGCGGATCAATCTCGAGGCCGAGCATGAACTGTGCGATGTTCTGACGGAACTGGTTGGACCGCAAGCGGATTCGATCGCTGTCCGAATTGCTGCCGCAGCCTCGGCCGGCGCGGTACGGGTTGGCCTGGAGTTGTGGGCGATGGGCGTGCGCACGCCGGATGGGCAGGACTCACCGGCCGCGCTCGTGGTCGAGTGCATGCGACGCTTGAACTCCGCGGTGCGAGCCTGAAACCTCTTGCCATTGGTCCGATGCGCGGGGAAGCCAGGAGGTTGCACCACTAGGATCTGATCTCATGCCCTCCGAGACCTTCGACGTCGAACTGTCCCTCGATGCCGTGGACCCGGCGGAGGTCGAGATGATCGACCTGTTCGCAGGGCCGGGCGGATTGGACGTCGCGGCCAGATGGCTGGGAATACCGGCGGTTGGCATCGAGGTGAACGAGGACGCGTGCCTGACTCGGCGCCAGGCCGGTCTCGGCACCCGGCATGCGGACGTTCGGAATCGCGCGCTACTCGACGACTTTCCGAATGCGAAGATTCTCACCGGTGGTCCGCCGTGCCAGACGTATTCGGTAGCCGGCTCGGGCGCGGGACGCAGGGCGCTGACGCAAGTCCTCGGATTCGTCAATCGAATCGCCCGCGGTGAGCGGGCAGAGGTCGAGGAAGAACTGGGCCGGCTCGACGACGAGCGCACCGGCCTGGTCCTGCAACCACTGCTGTGGGCAATCGAGGCCTTCGAGAAGGGCAGACCGTTCGAAACGATCGTTCTCGAACAGGTTCCGACGGTGAAGCCGGTCTGGGATGCCTATGCGCCGGTTTTGAAGGATCTCGGTTACGACGTCGCGGTCAACCTGGTTCACACCGAGCAGTTCGGGGTTCCTCAGACACGCCGCCGTGCGATTCTGATCGCGTGCCGAAATCGTCAGGCGGTCTTCCCCCAGGCAACTCACCGGGCTTTCAACAAGCGACTGTCACGTGCGGAAGGTGTTGCCGAGCTACGAGAGTGGGCCACCTTGGGGGAGGCGTTGACACCCCCGCAAGCCGATTGGGTAGCGAAGCTCGAATTGCCCGAGCGGCCAACTGAGTTCGAAGTTGTGTCGAACTACGGCACCGGCGGCAATCCGAAACTACGTGGCAAACGTACGTCCAAGGAGCCGTCCGCGACGGTCACCGGTAAAGTTCGCCGCAATCGGATCGTGGCCGACGGCGAGGATCTCGCGCGATTGCTGCCTGAGGAAGCGGGCCGCCTGCAGACATTCCCACTCGATTACCCATGGTCAGGCAATGACCGGTATCAGCAGGTTGGCAATGCCATTCCACCCCGTGTCGGTGTGCACATCCTCGCGGCAGCGCACTTCGGGCAGAAGCCGAACGAGGACGCGCTCGATCGTGCTGTCGGAGGATCGTGGGGCGAGGCGCTCGTCGACCTGCACCAGCTCCGACTGTCCCTCGAAGACTTCCAGGATCTGGAGGAGTACGCCGATGCAGGCCGGCAGGCCGAGTTGTTCCCCGTGAACCTGGACAGACTGCCTGTCTAGCTCGGTATGACGGTTAGTGCCAATCTCGTCGGGGTAGCGACAAACGGCCTTACGCTGTGGCGAGTACTTGGCAACCGAACCTAGGGGGAACGTAGTGTCCGAGCCCGACGACGACGGCTTGTACGAGATCTTCGAGGCACTACTCGATCGGTACACGCCAGAGAATGCGATCAAACGGCTTGCGGGCATCTCATCCCCTGCCGCGGTGCAGAGCATTCGGGACCGGCACGAGCGCAACCTGATTCGTATCCGTGAGATGGAGGAACCTCGTGCCCTCTTCCTCGACAACCGCATTACGTGGTACACCGGGCCTCAACCGGGAGACAAGTACTGGCCCTCACTGAAGGCTGTTCTGTCCGGCGACGGTTGGTCGAGCGGAGCCATCGACAACCTGGATGAATCGTCGACCAGAATAGTCTCGTTGCTGAATCATCCTCGTGAGAAGGAATTTTCGGCCCGAGGTTTGGTGGTCGGATATGTTCAGTCCGGAAAGACGACAAGTTTCACCGCGGTTACCGCGAAGGCTGCGGATCGAGGTTACAAGCTCTTCATTGTTCTTGCTGGAATTCACAACGGGCTCAGACGCCAGACCCAGGCGCGACTGATCAAGCAGTTGGTGGAACCCAATCCTGGCGGTTGGTCCCAGATTACCGATCTGGACCACGATTTCACACCTACGGCGAACCCCGCCAGCTATTTCAGTAAGGCGAACAACACCCACGTCCTTTGCGTCGTCAAGAAGAACGCGACCGTCCTGCGCAAGCTTGTCAAGTGGCTGAGTGACGCATCAGAGTACCTGACCGATTGCCCCGCTTTGATCATCGATGACGAAGCCGATCAAGCCTCCGTCGCGACGAAGTCGATCAACCCGCTTATCCGGAAGCTGTTGGACAGCTTGCCGAAGTCTGCCTACGTGGGTTACACGGCTTCGCCGTTCGCGAATCTGCTGATCGATCCGTCTGCCGACGACCTATATCCCCAAGACTTCATCGTCAATCTGCCCAAACCGGCTGACCATTACGGTACGGAAGTGCTGTTCGGGCGCTACGCCCTCGACGGTGAGAACCCGGAAGACGTCGACGATGGCTGGGACATGATCCGGTCCATCCCGGACGACGATGTCCCGCTCGTGCGGCCGAAGACGAAGGCGGAAGCCGATGGGTTCCTGCCGACCATCACGGACACGCTTCGAAACGCGGTCCTCTACTTCTGGCTCGGAACTGCGGCCCGGCGCGTGCGCGGCACCGGGAACCCGCACTCCACCATGCTGATTCACACCAGCGTCCGCACGTCGGTCCACGACAGCTTCCGCGAACCACTCGAGTCGCTCCGCGACGCGACCGCGCGAAAGCTGGACGAGCTGGGAACCCTGGCCGAGCTTCGGAAGCTGTGGGATGACGAGACGGCTAAGGTAGCTAGCTCGGACTTCGGCGAGACGAAGGTCGAATTCGACGAACTGCTACCGGAACTGCGCGGTGTGCTGCGTGACTGCCGGGTCATCATGGACAATTCGGGGAGTGTCGAGCGGCTCGACTACGAGAATGGCCCGGTGGTCGCCATCGCGGTCGGAGGAAACACTCTCTCCCGCGGCCTGACCCTCGAAGGTCTTCTGGTCAGCTACTTCGTCCGAGCGGTGACTGTCTATGACACATTGCTGCAGATGGGGCGATGGTTCGGATACCGCACTGGGTACGCCGACCTGCCTCGCATCTGGATGACCGATGAGCTCATCGACTGGTTCCGGCACCTGGCGACCGTCGAGGTCGAGATGCGCCGCGACATCGATATCTATCTCACCGAAGACAAGACACCCCGCAATTTCGCAGTTCGGCTGCGAACCCACCCATCGCTCAAGGTGACGGCTGCTGCGAAAATGGCCGACGCCGTCGACGCGCATGCCGGATACGGCGGCAAACGTGTTCAGACCCGGTACTTCCATACCAACGCGGAATGGTTGCTCGGGAATCAGGGCGCGGCCCGCGCGCTGATCTCTCTGGCAGTCGCGGTCGGAGCCAAGGTCGAAAGACGGCCAGACGATGGACTTTTCATTCTTCGAGACGTTCCGAGCGACCTCGTTCTCGATTTCCTGCGGACCTATCGATTCCATGAGAAGTCGCACGAAGCCGATGCCGAGTTGATGGTTCGCTATATCGAGCGGCGGATCCAGAACACCGGCGCGCTCGGCCGTTGGGACATTGCGATCATCGGCAATGTCCCAGGCTCCCCCGAAGAGAACTTCGAGTTCGCGGATGGAATCGCGGTCAAGCGAATCGTTCGCTCGCGACTCAAGACAGCTGGAACGGACTACGCGGATATCAAGACCCTCATGAGCCGCCGCGACGCCGCCATAGACCTGGGCCGTGACATCGAGAGCCTCACTGAGCAGCAGATCTTTGCCGAGCGGACCAAGCGACTACCCGATACCGGGTTACTGGTTTTGTACCCGATCGACAAGCTGTCCGAGCCACGACCGAGCAAACCTAGCCGTACCGCGCTCAATGCCGCCGAACACGTCATCGGTGTGGGCCTGGTCTTCCCCAAACCGGTGGAGGCAGACACAGTTGTCGCTTACGAGGCTCGCTACATCTCCGCCGATCTCTCCGGTATCGAGCCGGAAGAGGAAGATCTCAGCATCCTCGAAGCGGAGGACCAGTGACCGACCTCGGTCACCGCGCCGAACTCGATGAACACTGGCGGCAGCTCGGGCTCGGTCGGCCGACGAAGGAAGGGGCGCTCAGGGTCTCGGATCTTTCGGTCGAGACGGCCCGAGGTGCTGTATCCGCGGGTATCGATGCGGCCGGATGTCGGCATCTGTTGGTGCCCATCGGATCTCACCAAGTCGTGCGCAAAGGCATCGACGGTCCTGTTCTGCAACTGCGTTCGCGCCCACTCGAATCCGAGAACGTGTACCAGAATTATGCGGATCTGGCCTGCCTGCAGCCGGCGTTCGACGATGTGTTCACCACGCTGTGTATTGATGTGCTGGAAGCGATATCGAGCTCGACAAGCAATCCGATAAAAGGGCTGTACACGGCGTTGGACACGTGGCGGGCGTTGTTCCAGACCGCAGGTCGCAGGCTGGGACCCGAACAACTGGCCGGATTGTTCGGCGAGCTCCTGGTGCTGTGTCGAATGCTCGAGCTGAATAGCAGCTCGCAGAGTCTGTGGAAGGGCCCGACGTTCTTCCGACACGACTTTTCCTCGACGACAAGAGCATTAGAAGTGAAGGCGTCGACCGCGAGCGAAGGTCGAAGGATTCGTGTGCACGGTCTCGATCAGCTGGACCCGCCCGTCGGCGGTGAGCTCACTGTGGTGTGGGTTCGGTTGGAACGTAATGATTCCGGAGGATCGACCCTTCAGGCCCTCGTCGATCGAGCGCTCGAACTGGCCGACGACACGGTCGGCCTGCTGGCGCAACTACACGAGGCGGGCTATCGCGCCCAGGATATTGCTCACTACAGCGAAGTCGGCTTCATCGTCTCCGAGGAGCGTTGGTACCGCGTCGATTCGGACTTCCCGCGCCTGACGAATAGCATGCTCGCCGCTGCCGGCGTCGCCGTGAACGTTCGGGATGTCGAGTACAGTGTCGATCTTTCATCGGAGCCGCCCGCTGCTCTGAGCGATGCCCGGGCGACTGAATACCTGCTTTCCATGATCGAGGAGATGGTTTGACATCGCCGGGGTGGTTTTCGCAGCCCTACCCGCCTGAGGGCGCGAGTGCTGCGGAGGGGATCAGAAACCAGCTGGGGAAGCCCGAGCTGGACCATTTGACGATCCTGGTGCGGGAGTCCGCCCAGAACAGTTGGGATGCTCGCAAGAGCCCTGGAACCACGGTCGACTTTCGTATCGATCTACAGACTGTCAGTGCTGCTCACACGGCGGCCTGGCGGCAGCATCTGCTCCGGAAGGCTCCGCTCAACGAGCACCTTCCGCTGCGGGAGTCGTTGCGCAAAGGTGTGATCCGACTGTTGTCGATCTCGGATAGGGGAACCCATGGATTGGGTGGCCCGACCCGTGCAGACGAAGTAACTGGGGCCCGTACCGACTTCGTCTCGTTCCTGAGAAACATCGGCGAGCCGCGGAACACCGAACTCGGCGGTGGGACATATGGATTCGGCAAGGGCATCCTCTATTTGATGTCGAGACCCGGGGTAATTATCGTGCATACCCGTTGCATGTACGAGGGCGCGTTTCAGACGCGGCTGATGGGCGCTGCGATGTGGAAGAGCTACCTGGCGGCGGACAACAAACTCGGCGAGCGCCGCTTCACCGGAAGACACTGGTGGGGGGATGACTCCGGGCAGGTGATCGAGCCGTTGGTCGGCCCGGACGCAGAATCTGTGGCCCAGCAGTTGGGTCTGCGACCATTCGGCGCTGACGAGACCGGAACGACGATAACGCTGGTTGACCCCGATCTGGAGGACGGAGAACCCGCTGAGGTAGCGGCGTACATCGCGGAAACGATCGCATGGCAATTGTGGCCGAAGATGGTCGAACAACCCGACGGGACGGTCCCGATGCGCTTCGCCGTGACCTGCGACGGGATCAGCTATCCGGTTCCCGATCCTGCTGAATTCCAGCCGCTGCGGCTGTTCGTCGCGGCCTATCGAGCGATGTCCGGATCCGATGGTCGTGATCTATGGTGCAAACGTCCGAAGCGTCTCCTGGGCAGATTGGGCCTGCAGCGCAAGCCGGTGCTGCCGATGGAGCCGACCAGAGCTGCGGAGATCGCCGGGATCGATCGGAGTGTGCATCACATCTGTTTGATGCGTCCGGCCGAGCTTGTTGTGACCTATTGGCAGGGCCCCAAACCCGCCAGTGAACTCATTTCGTACGCGGGTGTTTTCCGCGCTGACGTCGCCATGGACGACGTATACGCATCCGCGGAACCGCCGACCCACGACAGCTGGAACTTTCAGTCGCTCGAGAATCCGGACCGATCATTCGTCAGCACCACTTTCCGGCGATTCACCGAAGAACTAGAAGGACTGCTCGATCTGGTGGGCAGCGGGGCTACCGAGGTCTCACAGGTATCGCTCGGAGCTGCGAGTGACAAGTTCGCTCCGCTGGTGGGTGGGACTTGGGGGATCGGTAGTGCGACGGACTACGGGCGGCCGGGAGACACAAAAGGGCCAGTGCCTGGCCGGCGCCCGGCGCAGCGCGAGGATCCCGAGTTCGACTACGAGTACATCGAACCAGAGCCTGCGCCGGGTGAGGCAAGAGCCAATGGCAGTCAAGGCAATGGTTCCGGTGACCGGACAGCGGGTGGCGAATCGACGGGAACGTCTGTCCCCGAACGGCGCAGGGTGCCGCGTGCGCGAGTCGCTTACTGCGGTGACCCGTACCCGGACGAGTACCAGGGGACAGCTGTGCTGATTCAGGAATTTCAGCTGCCGGCGCCGATCGTGCAACGCGTCGGCGTCGAACTGGCGGTCGCGTTGACGACAGACGGTGGTCGCGAGACCGACCCGCCGCTAGGTGCCGAACAGCCGGCCCTGGTCGGTTGGGAGGATGACCGTGGAAACCTCAGCGCTACACCGTCCTACGTCATCGAAGGCGGCGACGGCAAGATCTGGAAAGCCGTCGTGAAACCCGCAGCGGACACCATGACGGAGATCCTGATCACCGTGCAGCGGGTGGGTGTCTGATGCACGTGCGCGCCCTGCCGTACCGAACTCCCGATGCCCGTGCGATCGACGCCCACCAGTGGCGCCTCGACCTCGACGGCGGCGAAATCCCTATGCCCGAGGCCTACCCGCACTGGGACTATCAGACGGTGCTGACGCTCCGCAGGCAGGTCGATATAGATCTGGGCCAGGTGATCGCCGAGTCGAAGCTGGCTCCGGGCACCTCGCTGTCGCTCGCCATCGTGTGGACGGCCACGGGATCGAGTCTGCGTGGAACCGGAGCACGCATACCGCTCACCGCAGATGGCCCTGTTGAAGTCGTCGTGGTCCTGCCGGGCGCCGATCTGGGTGGCACGCTCCAGCTCGACACCATCCTCGTGCTGTCGGAGCGCCGGATGGGTTCCGATCGACCGGTGGCCGCCCGCCGTGCCGGATCGGTGCTCTGGAGTGATCGGCACAGTATCCGTCTCCAGGGTGATGCGCCTCAATTCCCCATGGCCATCATCGATTTCGAGAATACGACCTACCCCGACGATGCCGGCTGGTATCTCGATATCGGGTCCAACCTGGAAGCCGCCACGATGGGGTCGTTGCTGCTGCTGGTGAACGAACGCAAGCGAGTTATTGCGAGTGCGCTCGAGAACGCGGCGAAGCCCCGTGCTCAAGACCAGGTCGCACTGTCGATGGTCTATATCGATGTCGCGCGGACGATGATCGAGCATGCATTGGCCCAACCCGACTTTGAGGACTCCACGACCTACCCTGACGATTCGTTGGGGGCGACGCTCCAGGCACTGTTCGCGAGATTGTTTCCGTCAACCACGATCAGCGAGATCCGAGCTCTCTCCGCTCGCTCACCGAGCCTGCTCGCCTCGGACATCCAGGCGGCGATCAACAATCTGGAGGGCCTCGCATGAACTTGCTCTACCCGAGGCTACTGAAACCGCGGGCCCGTGAACTCGCACAGGAACAGCGGACGCTCGAGCTCGAGGAGCTGACCAAGAGGTGGCGTACCTCGGACGAGTCCGCTGTGTACATCGCAACCGGTGGCGCTCGAACGCAGGGCGAAAGCCTGCGACGGATTCGCGATCTGGTCCTGTCGCTGGCCGAGGCTTCGGGCTATCCGGATCATCCGAGTCCGGCGGAGTCCGGTGCGTTCGACCTGGCCGTCGCCGAACATCTGCATCGCGAAATGCACCTGGCTCCGGCTGAGGCGTCGGCCACCGATGTCTGGGCATTTCAGTCACTCGTTCTGATGCCGGATATCGCGCAATGGAGATTTCCTGGGAAGACTGCGTCGGATCGCGCGTTCAATGAGCGTATTCGCGGCTCACGGTTGGATCGGCACGTTTTCGGTCGGCTGTGGTGGCGAGCGCAGTTGGTCCACTCGCCGGAGGACCCCAATCCATATGCTGCACTGAATGTTCTGGGAGAGGCCGCCTTCGACCAGATCTACGCCCGCCGATCGACGTTGGGTGCGAGCCCGCACATGGTCAAATCCATCTTGAGGGTGTGGAACAGTCTGGACTTGCGCGGGCTGACCGAGCGCGAGGTCTTGCGGGACTTCTTGAAGAGACTTCTTCGGTTGGCTCCGTTCGTGGCGTTCGATGCCGTCGACGACGAAAGCCTCGATGTCGAACTTCGCGCAGTCGCCCATGAGACCGTGTTCGCTGCGCTCGTGGTCGCCGGATGGGATGGGTACGAGGCGTCTCAGCGGGCGAACGCCGCAGTCGCCGGTTCGGCGGTCATAGTCTGAGTCGAGCAGGTCCGCGAACTGGCGGGGTAGCGTGGGCTATGGCTGCTGATCAGGATCCGCCGGTAATCCCGGGTGTTCGTCGAAGCTTTGTGGAAGCGCGGGGTGTCCGATTCCATGTGACGGAGGCCGGGGAGGGGACGCCTGTGTTGGCGTTGCATGGGTGGCCGCAGCATCACTATGTGTACCGGGATCTGTTGGGGAATCCGCCGGTAGGGATGCGGGTGATTGCGCCGGATCTGCCGGGGTACGGGTGGTCGGGGGCCGCGGGGCATCGGTGGGCCAAGGATGATGTGGCGAGTGATCTGTTCGCGCTGATGGATGCGCTCGGGGTGGGGAAGACGCTGCTGGTCGGGCACGACTGGGGTGGGTTCGTTGGGTTCAGGATGATACTGCGGGAGCCTGAGCGGTTTCGGGGGTTTCTGGTCTGCAATATGGCGCATCCGTGGTCGCCGGCCGGTGTGGTGGCTCGGCAGTTCTGGCGGCTGTTGGCGTATCAGCCGTTGATGGCGAGTGTGGGGGTGCCGTTGCAGCAGCGGACGCGGTTCTTGGATGCGCTTTTCGGGGCGGCTGCAAACGGGGAGGGTCGGTTCGATCCGGAGACGATTGCGATCTTCGCGGATCGGTTCAAGGATCCGGTGGTTGCGCGGGCTGCGCGGGATACGTATCGGACGTTCCTGTTGCGGGAGGTGCCCGCGTTGATACGGAATCCGGAGCGCCGGCGGGCATCGATGCCGGTGCGGGCGCTGTTCGGGAAAGATGATGCGGCGGTGCACTATTCGTTGGCCGCGGCGGAGACAGCCAAGGCGGACGACTACACGCTCGAATTGGTGGACGGGTGCGGGCATTTCGTCGTCGACGAGCGGCCCGATCTGGTGCGGGCGCGGTTGATCGCGTTGGCGGCCGAGACCGAGTAGGCAGCTAGCTGATGGTGAATACCCAGGAGCCATTGCAGCCCGACGCGGGGGCCCAGCCGGGCTCGTAGCGCCAGGATGTTTGTGCGCTGCCGGGGGTATAGCTGATGTTCCATCCGCCGGTGGCGGTCGCGATGGGGTTGTCGTTGTAGTTCAAGGACGACAACGTGTAAGGGCTGATGTTCCAGTCGACATCGCCGAGAATGCTGCTGTGGACGGTGATGTAGGCGGTGCCGGCCATCTGGTTGTCCACGTATAGGCAGGCGTTCGGATACAGGTCGGCGTGCGCCGGCGCGGCCATGACGGTTGCCGCGGTCGCGGTGGCGGCGGCTGCGAGTGCGATTCTGACTGCGGACGTCGGTTCCATGCTGTTCACCTTTGCGGCTCGATATCAATTGATTTGTGCTGGAACGGAAGTGTTCAGCGGAGGTAGTTGATCGTGGTGGCCTTGAGGGTGGCTTAACGATTGCTTGGAGGTGTGGTTGGCTTCCGGCTCCAAAACTGGTGGATGCTGGTCAGGAAACTGACTGGGGGAGGGGTGTTTTGGAGGGATAGGGCAGTCAGGGGCGCCAGCGGGTTCGCCGGCGGTGGCGAATCGCCGCAGCTGCTTCGTCCGCGCACGCATCGAGACGTTGGAAGACGTCGGCCGCGGCGTACCGAAGGATGAACCAACCCTCGAGGGCGAGCGCGTTCTGCCGACGTCGATCATGTCGGAACGCTGCTGGAGTCGAATGGAACTCACGTCCGTCGATCTCGATGATGGTGGACGAGTGTTCGTCCACGAAGTCGCACATGTACTGGCCGACCGGATGGTTCGGGAGCAGACGGATATTCCGCTCGAGCATGGCGCGGGCGAAAATTCGTTCTGGTTCCGACGCGAAGCCTGCTGCGGCTGCTCTGAGCTGCGCTCGCAAGGCCGGTGACCCGTGTAGGCCCGAACAGAGGTCGACCAGATCCTGTGGTCGCACAGTACGACCAGCGTGATTGTCGATCAAAGCCTCGGCTTCGGACTTCGAGAGAACCCGAAGGCAATCCAGCAGAGTGCGGGCAACAGTCGTCATAGGCAGGTCGGACGTGAAGTCGATCCAGTCCGGCCGGAGGTCACGACGGTAGAGATGCAGCCACGACGGTGTCCTTCGCCGGATGGTGGTCGGAGCGGTTGCCTCGATCTGTGGTGGTTCTGGAAGCATCCCGGCCAGCCACGCCGCGGTGCGGTGGCTCAGGACGGCGGACGGGAGCCATGTGATCACCGCATGGCATTTCACGATAGTGGTCGGCTCGACGGTGCAGTAGATCCCGGGAAGCAGTCGGGTGGAAGCGCCCTGGCGGCAGCGATAGTCGATGGTGCTGTCGGGTACGCCTTCGGCTCGGAGTTCGGCACGGGTGCGGATCACTGTCCGAGCGTGGCAGAGCTGTCGCGATGACAGCCCACCGCGAACTGGGCGAACACCGCGAGCTGTGGACAACCCTGAGCGTGTGAAGATTGCGGGGCGGACTGGCGGTGACCTGGCGGTATCGGCGCGTGTGAGGGGCGAGATGGGGCTGCGGCGGATAGGGTGGCGGGCGCGATTCCAGGTGGATGGCTAGAAATTGGTCAAGTGACCGACTAGTCTGCGGGGAACCTGGAATGGAACAGGTTCACTCTTTGGCGTGGCGGCTCGTGGTCGCTGTGGCGCGGTGACGGATAGTGAGGGTTCGGATGAGTCTGTCCCGGCGGGCTGTGTTGGCTGGCGCTGCTGTTGGTGGCGTGGGGGCCAGTGTGGCTTTTGGTGCGAATATTGTTGGGGCGCAGCCCATCAAGCATCGGGAAGCTGGGGCCGGGTACCTCGTCGGGGTCGGGATCGCTGATATCACCGGAGCGCCTGCGGGCCAGGGGATGATGGGGTACTCGGAGGCTGATCAGATCACTACGGGGCTGCTGTCGCGGTGTTACGCGCGCGCCTACGTCGTGGTGGATCAGGCGACGGGGGATCGGGTAGCGTTCGTGAACACGGACAATGCCTGCTTGTTCCAGTCGGTGCACCTCGTGGTGATGCAGCAGTTGCAGCAGCGGTTCGGGGGGTTGTACACCGAGCGGAATGTCAACCTCAATGCGACGCACAACCATAACTCCTGTGGCGGCTCCGCGCGGGAGTACGCGTATTCGCTGGCGGCCATGGGGTTTCAGCAGAACTCGCATGATGCCGAGGTGAACGGGATCGTCAAGGCGATCGTCAACGCGCACGAGAACCTCGCTCCGGGGGCGATCATGCTCGGGCGCGGGGAGTTGCACGACGCGAGCGTGAACCGGTCGCGGGGGGCGTTCGAGGACAATCCGGCGGAGGACAAGGCCGCCTTCCCGGACGCCATCGACCCGCAACTCACGGTGTTGAAGTTCCGGCAGGGTGGCAAGGACGTCGGGGCGATCACCTGGTTCGCCACGCACGGGACGTCGATGACCGACCGGAACACGTTGATCTCGCAGGACAACAAGGGGTACGCGAGCTACCGCTGGGAGCATGACGAGATGGGGGTGCGGCACCTGGACGGGCCGCCCTCGTTCGTGGCGGCGTTCCCGCAGACCAATGCCGGCGATATGACGCCGAACCTGTGGATCCAGAAGATGCACCCGTCGGGGCCCACCGAGGACAATCGCACCAACTGCGCGATGATCGGTGAACGCCAGTATCAAGCGGGCCGCAGGGCTTTCGACGCCGCGGCGCCGATGAGCAGCACCGGCGTCGACTCGGTGCTGCATTACGTGGATCTGTCCGACACCGCCATCGACGGCGCGTACACCCCGGACGGGAAGCCCGCCCGCACCGCGCCCGCCATGATGGGCGCGGCCGCCATGGCGACCAGTACCGAGGACAACTGGAACTCGCAGCTGTCGTTCCTGCAAGAAGGTGACGCCAACCCGATGGTGGCGGCGCTCGGCGGATTGAACTCGCCGATCGAGGACTGGATGCAGGATGTGCAGTCGCCCAAGCTGATTCTCGCGCCGCTCGGCGTGCTGCCGCCGCGGCCGTGGGTGCCGCAGGTGGTGCCGCTGCAGCTGATGCGGATCGGCGACCTGGTGCTCGCCTCCGGACCCGCGGAGTACACCGTCGTGTCGGGGCTGCGGATCCGGCGCCTGGTGGCGCGAGCGCTCAACGTTCCGCTGGAGAACGTGCTGCTGCAGGGCTACGCCAACGGGTACTGCGGGTACGTGACCACGCCGGAGGAGTACGCCAGCCAGCAGTACGAGGGCGGCGAGACGCTGTTCGGGCGCTGGACGCTGTCGGCGCACATGCAGGAATTCGACCGGCTCGCAAAGGCTTTGGCGGCGCGCATCGACCTCGGTCGCGGGCCCGCACCGCTGGACTGGGCCTTCGGGCTGCAGCCCAACCTGCTCGCCCCGGTCCCGGCCGACACCCCGCACGCCGGTCGCGCCTACGGCGACGTGCTCACCCAGCCGCAGGCGAACTACACGGCGGGACAGACGGTTTCGGTGGAATTCGTCGGCGCGCACCCGAACAACAACTTCCGGCTCGACGGCACCTACTTCGAGGTCCAACAGGGGACCGGCGACGACTGGCGGCGCGTCTACGACGACAACGACTGGTGCACGGAGCTGCACTGGTCCCGCCCGGCCGGTCAGGACGCCGCCTCCACCATCGCCATCCAGTGGACGGTCCCCGACAGCGCGCCCGCGGGGCGCTATCGCATCCAGTACACGGGCGACAGCCGCGACGCCGCCGGGATCAACCGTGAATTCACTGGCACATCAGCGGAATTCGTGATCGGCTGAACCCATGTTCGTTCGACCCGCCGACCCATCCGACGAGAAGCTCCTCTGGGCGATGCTTTACGAAGCGTCTTATGCCCGGGCGCAAGGTTTCGACTCCCCGGACCAACTGCGTGACGTGCCCGGTCTCGGGCACTTCGTGGAAGGCTGGGGAGCCGCAGGCGATCTCGGCGTCATCGGCGGATTCGACGGAGTTCCGCTGGGCGCGGCGTGGCTGCGGCTGCTCACCGCCGAGGACCCGGGCTACGGGTACGTCGACGACGACACTCCGGAACTGGCCATCGGTGTCGCGCCCGAGAGCCGCGGCACCGGCCTCGGCACAGCCCTCATGACCGCGCTGCTCGATGCGGCCCGCGAACAGTACGACGCCGTCAGTTTGAGTGTGCGACTGGAGAATCCGGCGCACCGGCTGTACCAGCGGCTCGGCTTCGTCGAGATAGACGGTTCCGAGATGATCAACCGTGCCGGAACCACCAGCGTCACAATGGTTCTCCGCTTCCGCTGACTGTCGGTCCGCCCTGGGATAGACCACCGGGCGCTCAGAGCGTGATGAAGATGCGCCCGATGCTGCTGTGGCGCTATGTAACTGGAACGCTGCGCCGTCGTATTCGCGGGTGGCCACACCGATCTTCCGCTCGCTCGCGCCGCTCGCGAAGAAGATCGTGTGCCTGCACTGTTACGAGAGGTCGAAGGCTAATCGGCCCGGCGCGAGATAGTCCTCGCGGTCCAGCAGCATCCGGATCTCGGGGCGCTCGTCCTCGGGCATTCGTTCCAGCTCGGAGTGCACAGGCGTCACGAACGCCTCGCCGCGTGCCGTGATCAACGGCAGCCAGTTGTCGTGGTGGTTGGGCACGAAGACTTTCGGGCGCAGTGCCTCGATGTAGCTGCGTGGATCGCGCAGACCATTGGTGAACTGGTTGTAGCCCTGCACCGCGCCGATGTGCACGTCGGAGGCGGGCAGACCGCGCAGGACGTCGAGGACGGCTGGGGCCTTGTCCAGCAGCGGCCCCGAGGAATCGTGCCAAGTCAGCACGAAATCGCCGAGCCGGAACTGGTAGAGCAGCACCCCGCCTTCCGGCGCGAGCAGGTTCCGGGCCAGATGCCCGGCCTCGGACCGGCCCGGGGGATAGGCGCGGATATCGCACAGGCAGGGCTTGGGCCGGATAGGCGCGGAGGCGTCGGGCCCCTCGTGGCGAGGCGTGCGCGCGGAGTGCAGGTGCCGGACGGCGGTCACCGACAGCCCCGGCGCGAGTTCGAAGTCGTAGCGGTCGCCGGGTACGGAGGCATCGGAACCCAGCTCCCGGCAGGCTAATTCGGCCCCGCCGACCTGCTTGCGTGCGGTCGCGCAGTGGGATGCCGTTCCGTGCACCACGGCCCCGCTGGCCCGTGCGATGGCCCCGGCGTCGGCGGCGTGATCGAAATGCCCGTGCCCGATGAAGATCGCCGCGGGTTCGAGCGCCGCGACCTCCTCCGGCGTGGTCGGCACGTACCCGGCGGTGAGTCCGCGTGGCACCCACGCGTCCAGCAGGAACACCACCCCGCCCATGGCCACCGCGAAACTGGCGCAGCCGAACCAGGACACGAGCACCTGATCGGCGCGCACGGCCCCGCTGTCCGGGTCCACGGCGTCCGCGCCGAAGAAGCGCTGTCGCGCCGCGATCATCCGACTATCGGCCACCGTTCCCCCTGTCGTCTTGGGTGGCGGACCGCGCTGTCCGCCGGGGAGCATTCTGCCCGGAACCGACCGGACTGTCACTCAACGGTTTCCATCCGGACACGGAAGCGGTTGCCGAGATCTTGCCGTTGCTCTGGGCTATCGCCAGGTGAATCCTGGAATCACACCGTGACGAAGTGGTGGGTGAATGTTCAGCGCGTTGTTAATCAATCGGCGTTGCATCGTATTCAGAGGTAGCTGAACGGAGGCTGCCCTGAGGGCAATTGGGGGCCCACCATGTACAACGACGTGCATGTGGCCGCGCAGGATCGCGAGGACCGCAAGTACACGATGCGCATCAGCCGGTTGGCGATCGACAAGCTCGGCATCCGGCTCTACGACCGGGTCTCGGCGGTGCTGGCCGAACTCATCGCCAACTCCTACGACGCGGACGCCACCGAGGTCGAGGTGGTGCTGCCGTGGGGCGCGATGCTGGCCGGAACCATCAGGTCCGCCGACGAACCCGCCTACGAGATCGTGGTCTCCGACAACGGGCACGGCATGACCGCGGCCGAGGTCAACGAGCACTACCTGATGGTGGGCTCGGACCGGCGGGTCCGCACCGGCTCCGACCTGTCGCGCGAACGGCGGCGTCCGGTGATGGGGCGCAAGGGAATCGGGAAGCTGGCCGCCTTCGGCATCTGCCGCACCATCGAGGTGATCACCGCGGGCAGCCGCGACGACGACCGAACCCCGATGGGCTGGAACGTCTCCCACATCGTCATGGACCTCGACGACATGCTCTGCGACACCGAGAGCGACTACTTCCCGCGCCCGGGCGCCCTCGACGGCACGGTCACCGCCAGCCGCGGCACCACGATCATCCTGCGCAATTTCTTTCGGAAAAGGGTGAATTCGGGAACCGAACTGAACCGGCAACTGGCCGCGCGTTTCGGAATCGAACGCCAGGACTGGCGGGTGGAGGTCCGCAATGCCATCGGCCGGGAGAGTTTCGTCCTCAGCCGCCTGCCGATCGACGTCATGGAGGAGACCCGCATCGACGTCAGCCGCGTCCCCGTCCGATTCGGGCGGCAATACCTGCCGGTGACCGGCTGGATCGCCTATTCGAAACAGCCGTACCGGGACGAGGCCATGGCCGGGGTGCGCATTTACGCGCGCGGCAAGATCGTCGCGCAGACCCGGGATTTCGGCATTTCCTCCGGATTCACCGGCGAATTCAAACTGCGCTCCTACCTGGTCGGCGCGATCGAGGTGGACTGGCTCGACGATGACGACGACCTGGTCCGCTCCGACCGCCAGGACATCATCTGGAACTCCCCGCGCGGCGAGGCCCTCGCGCAATGGGGCCAGGCCCTGATCAAGGAGATCGGCCGGCTCGGCGAGAAGTCCGTCCGCCGCCGGGTCTGGGAGGAGTTCGTGGAACGCTCCCGCATCCACGAGACCCTCGACGCCATCGCCCCCGGCGACCGCCTGTTCCGTGACTCGGTCCTGGACGCGGCGCGAATCCTGGTGGCGCACAAGGACCGTGCCTCGCTCGACGATCCCGCGCACCTGGAGAACATGCTGCGGCTGGCGCTGTCGCTGGGCCCGCAGCGCAGCCTGCTCGACACCCTCAAGGAGATCGCCGAGGACGCCGATCCGGAACTGGATGTGGTGGTCGCGCTCTTCGAACGGGCCCGCGTCGCCGAGATCTACTCGCTGGGCCAGATCGCCAGCGAACGGGTCGCCGTGGTGGATCGGCTGCGCTCGCTCATCGACGACCGCCGCTCCCTGGAACGCCCCTTCCAGGAGCTGATCGAATCCGCGCCGTGGCTGCTCGCCCCGGAATGGACGCCACTGGGCATGAACGAATCCCTCAAACGGGTGCGCGCCAGCTTCGAACGCTGGTACGCACAGAAATTCGGGACGCCACTGGTGACCTCCTCCATCGGCAGCGAGAAACGCGAACCCGACTTCGTGCTGCTGCACGACTCCGGCGAGCTGTGGATCGTCGAGATCAAGCGGATGGACTACCACCTCACCGACGAGGAGTACAACCGCGCGGTCAACTACCTCTACGAACTCGACCATTTCCTCGACGAGAACCCCCGCATCGGCGCGCAATTCCCGCGCCGGCGACTGACTTTCATCGTCGACCACATCGACCGGCTCGGCCCGGCCTCGCTGTCCTCCCTGGTCAGCGATCAGCGGGTGGACCGCCGCACCTGGCGCGAACTGCTCGACGCCACCCTGCGCGCCCACCGCGACTTCCTCGAACGGGTCTACGCCATGCGCGTTTCCGACCGCGGAGCCGACGAGCCGCCCACCGGCACGGTGCGCGCCGGCTGAGCGGAGCATCCGTCCGCCGCGAGTGATACGCGGCGGCTGGGGAATTCGATAACAGAGCACATGGTCGCCTCGGTCCGGACGCGCAGCCCGGACGGCGCGCGCCGGGCTCGGGCGACCACCCGCGCGCGCCGCGACCGTGACACCATGGACCGCGGCACGCGCGGGGCGCGAATTGTGATCGAGTTCGAGAAAGTTTGGTAATGGTGCACGGCACGGTGAAGTGGTTCGACAGCGAGAAAGGGTTCGGGTTCCTCCGCCCGGACGGCGAGGGCCCGGACGTGTTCGTGGAGTACACCGCGCTACCCGGCGCCGGATTCCGGTCGCTGGCCGAGGGGCAGCGCGTGGAATTCGAGGTGCGCGGCAGCAAGCCGGGGCCGGAGGCGGTGGCCGTGCGGGTCATCGCGGGCGCCGACCGCTGACCTCCGCTCGAGCTGGTGCGCCTTGGTCTTCATCGGCCCACACCGATCGAGGCGTTCCCAGCGCGGCGGCTGAACCGGGCCCCGGCGCGGGCGACGTCCGGACGATTCTCTCAGCCCCGCACCTGGCTCCGGAAGAACTCCGCCGCCAGCGCCTGCGCGCGCTCCCGCCGCGCGGGATCGACGGTCGCGAACTCCAGCGCGGCGCGCTCGAACTCGGCTGAGATGAAGTCCGCGATCGGCGCGGGCACGTCCCCGGCGCCCATTTCACGCGTGCGTGATTTCAGCTCGGTCAATTCCCGCACGGACTCGACGAATTCACGCGGCAGCTCGCATTCGGCCAGCAGGGTCGGTAAATGCATCGGGGCCACCGCCTTATCGGGGTGTTCGTGCATCCACCGCAATGCCATGGCGGGCCGCAATGAATAGAACACCTTCTTCAATGACCTGTTCGAATCGAACAGCCGCCATTGCCGCCGGCCCAGGTGCAGATAGTGCCGGGCCACCCGCTGCCGGTCGGCGACATCGTCCGCGAGCGTGCGCAATTCGTCCCGGAATTGCGGGTCGCCGCGATACGCGATCGGCGACATCAGCCATTCGATGAGCACGGCATTGCCGTTCACCAGCAGCCGCAGCGCCTTCACCAGATCCCACCCGTTGACATCGAGCAGCCCCACCAGTGGCGTCTCGATGACATCGCGTCCGGGCCACGGCGTGAGGTAGTCGTCGGCCGGGCGCAGGTAGACGAACCGGCAGTCGTAGTCGGAGTCCGGGGACGGGAATCCCCAGGCGCGACTGCCACTCTCGATGGCGAGCAGCACGTCGACGCGGTGTTCGCGCACGATCCGGTCCAGTTCGCCGTCGATCGTGGCGACCACCGCCGGGTCCATGGAGGCGGGGATCGAACGCAGGGTCATGGCAGGCGACGGTAGCGCTCGGGATCGCGCTGGTCCATGCGTTTTTCGCGCAGAGAGCCCCCAGAATTAGGGGCGTGATAGCCGCGTTATATGGCGGGAATTCGACACGTATATGAAGGGGGCCACAGAATTCCGAGGCCGTGACGCCGGTCACATCGTGTTAATCCCCCGTAACGGGCCGCGAAATCGGCCCGATAGGCTCCACGTCAGAAAGTTCGTACGGATTTCAGAAGAGGTATTTCCATGATCCCCGTTATCATCGACACCGGTTCCGCTGCTCTGAGCGGTCTGCTCGACACCGGCTCGGCCGCTCTGCACGGCATCCTGAACACCCTGTGGACCGGCTCTTTCGGTCGCTAAGGACTACTGACGTCGATTACTCGACTTTCGAAAGCCCGGCCTCGGACTCCGTAGCTCCGAAGCCGGGCTTTCGGCTATCTCGAATGCCTGTGCGGCGAGGCCTGATTCCGCGCTCGGGTGCCCCCGTCGCCGGTATGACCAGCGGGTCCGCGGGCCCGAACCTGAACGCCTGCCCAGGAATAGCGGCCCGAATCACATCGCCCCAATCGAGCCGTACCGCGCGGCCTGTTCCCCGTGGGACGCGCGCGGCCCTCCGGAAACCCGCAGTTCACGGCTTTGATGGCAGTTGCCTACCAGGCGGTACAGCGCCCCGATTCCCAGCCCACTAAGCTGACGCCCGTAAATCCCGGATCCCTTCCTCAGGAGTACCCCACCGTGAGCCAAGCAGGCCGCCCTGTTGTTCTGATCGCCGACAAGCTCGCCCAGTCGACCGTCGACGCGCTGGGCTCCGGCGTCGAGGTTCGCTGGGTCGACGGCCCGAACCGTCCGGAGCTGCTGGCCGCCGTGCCGGAAGCCGATGCGCTGCTGGTCCGTTCGGCCACCACCGTCGACGCCGAGGTGCTCGAGGCGGGCAAGAACCTCAAGATCGTCGCCCGCGCCGGCGTCGGCCTCGACAATGTCGATGTGCCCGCGGCCACCGAGCGCGGCGTCATGGTCGTCAACGCGCCGACCTCCAACATCCACACCGCCGCCGAGCACGCCGTCAGCCTGCTGCTCTCGGCCGCGCGCCAGATCCCGGCCGCCGACGCCACCCTGCGCGAGCACACCTGGCAGCGCAGCAAGTTCAACGGTGTCGAGATCTTCGGCAAGACCGTCGGCGTCATCGGCCTGGGCCGCATCGGCCAGCTGTTCGCGCAGCGTCTCGCCGCCTTCGAGACCAAGATCGTCGCGTACGACCCCTACACCTCGCCGGCCCGCGCCGCCCAGCTGGGCATCGAGCTGCTGACCCTGGACGAGGTGCTCGAGCGCGCCGACTTCATCTCCATTCACCTGCCCAAGACCCCCGAGACCAAGGGCATGCTGAACAAGGAGACCTTGGCCAAGACCAAGCCGGGCGTCATCATCGTCAACGCCGCCCGCGGTGGTCTGATCGACGAGCAGGCCCTGGCCGACGCCATCACCTCCGGCCACGTGCGCGCCGCCGGCATCGACGTGTTCGAGACCGAGCCGTCCACCGACAGCCCGCTGTTCGAGCTGCCGCAGGTCGTCGTCACCCCGCACCTGGGCGCCTCCACCGCCGAGGCCCAGGACCGCGCGGGCACCGATGTCGCCAAGTCGGTGCAGCTGGCCCTCGCGGGCGAGTTCGTGCCCGGCGCGGTGAACGTCACCGGCGGCGCGGTCAACGAGATCGTCGCCCCGTGGCTGGACATCGTCCGCAAGCAGGGCGCGCTGCTGGGCGCCCTCGCCAGCGAGCTGCCGGTCTCCATCGAGGTCCAGGTCCGCGGCGAGCTGTCCTCGGAAGACGTTGCGGTGTTCGAGCTCTCGGCGCTGCGCGGCGTGTTCTCGGCCCTCATCGAGGACTCGGTCACCTTCGTCAACGCCCCGTCGCTGGCCAAGGAGCGGGGCCTCGAGGCCACCGTCACCACCCACACCGAGTCCCCGACCCACCGCAGCCTGGTGGACCTGCGCGCCGTGTTCGGCGACGGCCGCACCCTGAACGTGGCCGGCACCCTGACCGAGCCCGCCCAGGTCGAGAAGATCGTCAACATCAACGGCCGCAACTACGACATGCGCGCCGAGGGCCTGAACCTGGCCGTCCTCAACTACGAGGACAAGCCGGGCCAGCTGGGCCGCCTGGCCACCAAGCTCGGCGACGCGGGCATCGACATCCTCGCCGCCCAGCTGACCCAGGACCTGGAGGCCCAGGGCGCCACCGTCGTCCTGCGCGTCAACAAGGACGTCCCGGCCGAGGTGCAGTCCGCCATCGCCGAGGCCGTCGGCGCCGCCAAGGTCGCCCTGGTCAGCCTCGACTAGTCGATCTCGCACAACGCGATCCGGGCCCCCGCCACGAAAAGTGGAGGGGGCCCGGTGCGTTCGCTGGAGGCCGGAGCCAGCGGCCCCGATCCCACTGGTTGGGAGTGATTCGCCCTGGTGAAAGGGGTTAACGCGGCACCGGCTATGGTGGCCGGGACTCTCCTGTCAGCGCGGAGAGGACCACCCGCGCGTTATCGAAACGGAGCATGGATTTCATGAAACTCGCTGTCATTCCGGGCGACGGTATCGGCCCCGAGGTCATCGCCGAGGCCCTCAAGGTGCTCGATGTGGTGGTGCCCGGTGTCGAGAAGACCGCATACGACCTGGGAGCCAAGCGGTTCCATGCCACCGGCGAGATCCTCCCGGAGAACGTGATCCCGGAGCTCAAGCAGCACGACGCCATCCTGCTGGGCGCCATCGGCGACCCGTCGGTGCAGTCCGGCCTGCTCGAGCGCGGTCTGTTGCTGCGCACTCGCTTCGAGCTCGACCACCACGTGAACCTGCGCCCCTCGAAGCTGTACCCGGGCGTCACCAGCCCGCTGGCCTCGAACCCGGACATCGACTTCGTGGTCGTGCGTGAGGGCACCGAGGGTCCGTACACCGGCACCGGCGGCGCGATCCGCGTCAACACCCCGCACGAGGTGGCCACCGAGGTCTCCACCAACACCCGCTTCGGCGTCGAGCGCGTGGTCCGCTACGCCTTCGAGACCGCCCGCAAGCGCCGCAAGCACCTGACCCTGGTGCACAAGAACAACGTGCTGGCCTTCGCCGGTTCGCTGTGGTCGCGCACCGTGGCCGAGGTCGGCGCCGAGTACCCGGACATCGAGACCGCCTACCAGCACATCGATGCCGCCACCATCCACATGGTCACCGACCCGGGCCGCTTCGACGTGATCGTCACCGACAACCTGTTCGGCGACATCATCACCGACCTGGCCGCCGCCGTCTCCGGTGGCATCGGCCTGGCCGCCTCGGGCAATATCGACGCCTCGGGCACCAACCCGTCGATGTTCGAGCCGGTCCACGGTTCGGCGCCCGACATCGCGGGCCAGTCCAAGGCCGACCCGACCGCCGCCATCCTGTCGGTGTCGCTGCTGCTGAACCACCTCGGCAAGACCGAGGAGGCCGCCCGCATCGAGGCCGCCGTCGCCAAGGATCTGGCCTCGCGCTCGGGCGCCGCCTCGACCGTCGAGGTCGGCGACCGGATCGCCGCGTCGCTCTAACGCGCCACCGATTCACGACCGAAGCCCCCGTCCCGCGACCGCGGAACGGGGGCTTCGTCGTCGTGCCCGAGCCTCTCCGGAGTGCCATCCTGGAGTGGATTCGGTGAAATGAACTGGGGCAGTGGGGCGTTTCGTCCGGATAGTGAGGCGTATCGCACAAATGCATTCGGATGCGAAAACGTAACGGGCGCAGGTCTTCCTGATTTGCCGCGAATCAGCCGCTACCGGGAACCCCTGGGTACCAACGGGACTGCCGCCAGTGCGATCAGCGCCGTCAGCAGGTAGGTGACCGGAAAACCGGCCGCCGTGATCAGTGCGCCGAAGGCCGGGGCGATCGCGGCCGCCGCCAGATTCTGGCCCGTGTTCTGGATACCCAGCCCACGACCCGACCAATACGGCCCCGCGATCTCGGCCACCGCCGTGAAGGCCAGGCCATTGTCGGCCACGGTGATGACCGAGGCCGCGATCAGGATCGGGATCGCCGCCCACCACTGCTGCGTCCAGGCCGCTACGGCCAAGGCGGACAGGGAGATTACCGCCGCCACCGCCACCGTGCGCAGCGGCCGCAGACGGCTGCTCACCCGGTCCGACCACACGCCCGCGCCGATCCGCCCGGCCGCGCCCAGGATCTGGGTCACCGTCACCAGCGCGCCGGCCGCGGGCAGCGACAGGCCCACATCGCGGTGCAGCCACAGCAGGCCGAACGTCCAGATGGTGGCCTGGGGGATGACCAGCAGCACCGACACCACGTGGATGCGCAGCAGCGTGGAGTCCCCGCGGTACGGATTCACGGGACGCCCTGAGCCCCCGGCGGATTCGGGTCGCGGCGGATCCACAATCCCGGCCAGGCAGCCGATCGCGGCCGCGCCCGCCATCACCGCGGGCACCAGTACCGCCATCGAGAACCCGTGTGCCGCAGCGATGGCCGGGATCGCCAGCGCCCCGATCGCCACGCCCAGCGGCTGCGCGGTCTGCCGGATGCCCATGGCCAGCCCGCGCTGATCGGTCGGGAACCAGCCTACGATGACCCGCCCGCTGGCGCCGTTGGTGCTGCCCGCGCCCGCCCCGGCCAGGAACAGCAAGGCCCCCAGCGCAACGTAGTTCGAGACGGTGGCGGCCGCCAGACCGGCCACGAACATGACCGCCGGACCGGCCACCAGCGCCTTGCGCTCGCCGACCCGATCGACCACCCAGCCCCACGCGATCAGCGTGCAGCACAGGCCGACCAGGGGCATGGCCACCAGCAGGCCGGCGGTGGCCAGCGGCAATCCGCGCTGGGTCAGCGCCGGCAGCAGGAAGGCGGCGCCGTTCACCATCACGGCGCTGGCGGTCTGGGCGAAGACGCCGAGGCCCAGCATGGTCCACCGTCGTGTCGTGCCCGTCTCCGTCACGGTGGTCATGACCTCACCTCGCGTCTCACAATGTGGAATCGATGTCCTACAATTTGAACATCCGGTCTTACGGTACACCTGGGGCGCAAGGCGATTTCCGGGGCGAGCTGTCTGTTTGCTCACATTCGGGCATTGATCTTGTGAGTCCCGCGGACCGGTCCGAGATCGCTTGCGTATAAGGGCATTCCACATCCGGTCCGGGGCGGTGCGGGCCGATATGCCGCACCGGCTCGGGGCCCGCCCGGGCGTCCCCGCCGCCCTCGCGCCCCGGCCCGGTCCCGCCCCGCGGTCGGGCGCGTTCGGGCAGGTCGAAGCCGGTCGATAGGATGCCAACCATGCGCCTAGGTCGAGTTGCCAGCCCAGATGGAGTCGCTTTCGTCAGCATCGAAGGGGACGGCTCCGACGCCGTCGCCCGAGAGATCGCCGAACACCCGTTCGGTACCCCGACCTTCACCGGTCGCAGCTGGCCGCTGGCCGATGTGCGCCTGCTGGCCCCCATCCTGGCCAGCAAGGTGATCTGCATCGGCAAGAACTACGCCGCGCACGCCGAGGAGATGGGTGGCCCGGCCCCGGCCGACCCGGTCATCTTCATGAAGCCGAGCACCTCGATCCAGAGCCCCAACGCCCCGATCATCCTGCCGCCCAGCTCTTCTCAGGTGGACTACGAGGGCGAGCTGGCGATCGTGATCGGCCGCCCCTGCAAGGACGTGCCCGCCGCCCGCGCCAACGAGGTCATCCTGGGCTACACCGTCGCCAATGACGTCACCGCCCGTGACCAGCAGCGACACGACGGCCAGTGGACCCGTGCCAAGGGTTACGACACCTTCTGCCCGCTCGGCCCGTGGATCGAGACCGCCCTGGACCCTTCGGATCTGGAGATCGTCACCGAGGTCGACGGCCAGGTCAAGCAGCGCAGTCGCACTTCACTTCTGCTGCACGATATTCCGAAGCTCATCGAGTGGGTCACCACCGTAATGACCTTGCTGCCGGGCGATGTCATCCTCACCGGCACCCCCGAGGGCGTCGGGCCGCTGCAGGCCGGTCAGACCGTGTCGGTGACCGTGTCCGGTATCGGCACCCTGTCCAATCCCGTTGCCGCCAAACGCTGAACGAAAGAGAGCCATGTCTGACGTCCGGGTTCGTTTCTGCCCGTCACCCACCGGCACGCCGCATGTGGGTCTGGTCCGCACCGCCCTGTTCAACTGGGCCTTCGCGCGCCACCACGGCGGCACCTTCGTCTTCCGCATCGAAGACACCGACGCCTCACGCGATTCCGAGGAGTCCTACGCCGCCATCCTCGACGCCCTGCGCTGGCTCGGCCTGACCTGGGACGAGGGGCCCGAGGTCGGCGGCCCCTACGCGCCCTATCGGCAGTCGCAGCGGCGCGAGATCCACCTCGACGTGGTGCGGCGCCTGCTGGCGGCGGGGGAGGCCTACGAATCCTTCTCCACTCCAGAGGAAGTCGAGGCCCGCCACAAGGCCGCCGGCCGCGACCCCAAACTGGGCTACGACAACTTCGACCGCGACCTGACCGACGAGCAGATCGCCGCCTACAAGGCCGAGGGCCGTCCCGCGGTGGTGCGCCTGCGCATGCCCGACCGCGACCTCACCTGGAACGACCTGGTGCGCGGCGAGACCACCTTCCGCGCCGGCGTGGTTCCCGACTTCGCGCTCACCCGCGGTAATGGCGATCCGCTCTATACGCTGGTCAACCCGGTCGACGACGCGATGATGAAGATCACCCACGTGCTGCGCGGCGAGGACCTGCTGTCCTCCACTCCGCGTCAGCTCGCGCTCTACGACTCCCTGAAACGAATCGGCGTCGCGGAGTTCACCCCGGAGTTCGGGCACCTGCCCTTCGTGATGGGCCAGGGCAACAAGAAGTTGTCCAAGCGCGATCCCGAGTCGAATCTGTTCCATCACCGCGACCGCGGGTTCATTCCCGAGGGTTTGCTGAATTATCTGGCACTGCTCGGCTGGAGCATCGCCGATGATCATGACCTCTTCTCCATGGCGGAGATGGTGGCGGCGTTCGATATTTCGAAGGTGAATTCGAATCCGGCCCGATTCGATCAGAAGAAGGCCGACGCACTCAACGCCGAACATATTCGGATGCTCACCCCCGGTGATTTTGCTCACCGGCTGCGGGAGTTCCTCACCGGACACGGACATATCGGCGCCGAGATCGACGAGAAGCTGTTCGAAACCGCGGCCGATCTCGTTCAGACGCGTATCAAGGTGCTCGGGGATGCCTGGGATCTGCTGAAGTTCCTGTTCATCGCGCCCGCGGACTTCGCGATCGACCCGGCCGCGAAGGAAAAGAATCTCGGCGCCGATGCCGCTCCGGTGCTGCAGGCGACGGTGAAAGCCCTCGAAGGCGTCTCGGAATGGGCCACGGCCCCGCTGGAGACCGCGCTGAATACCGCGCTGATCGAGGAGCTCGAGCTCAAGCCGCGCAAGGCGTTCACCCCCGTGCGCGTCGCGGTGACCGGATCCCACATCAGTCCGCCGCTCTACGAGTCGATGGAACTGCTGGGTCGCGAGGTCACCATGGACCGGTTGCGCGCGGCCCTCGCGGAGATCGGCTGAGGCCGGTGTCCGACAGGCCCTGAGGTAAGCCCGAATTGATACACAAACCGGCCTCTGACCAGCTGGTTTGTGTATCTACCGGGGGATGCTGCTAATCTTCTTCTCGGCCGCAGAGCAGCCAGGAACTTCCTCCGGGGAGATCCTGAAAGCCCAGGTCAATGGGGTATGGTGTAATTGGCAACACAGCTGATTCTGGTTCAGCCATTCTAGGTTCGAGTCCTGGTACCCCAGCTGCGAGAGCTCCGGCTCTCGAATTCGAGAAGGCCGGTGGATTGCCAAATCCACCGGAATCTCATCCTGGTCCCGTCGTCTAGCGGCCTAGGACGCCGCCCTCTCAAGGCGGTAGCGCGGGTTCAAATCCCGTCGGGACTACAAAGTGCAGGCCCCCAGCCAATCGGCTGGGGGCCTGCACTGTTTCCGGGGTTCTTACGGCTGCTGGCCGTGGGTGCTGCCGCCCAGCGGCATGGCGGGCAGGCCGAGTTTGCGGTGATCCCAGCTGCGGGTCCGCTCGGGCACCACGCGCACGGCCACCCGCTTGTGCAGCATCTGCTCCACGAACGGCTTCATCTCTTCGCTGTAGGGCCCGGTATAGCGTTCCCACACGCTGATTCCCACTTTGAACAGCGCTTCGGGGTCGTCGACGACCTCGGCGCGGCCCTCGATGGAAATGCCGCGCAACTGGTCGTAGGTGTCGCCGGCCTCGACCATCACGGTGATGCGCGGATCGCGCCGCAGATTCACCGTCTTCTGGGCCTTGGCCTTGGTCTCGAACCAGATCTCGCCGTCGATGAGCGCGTACCACATGGCCACCAGGTGCGGCCTGCCCTCGGCGCTCAGCGTGGCCATGGTGGCGACCCGGCTGCGCTCGAGGAATCCCGCGATCTCCTCGTCGGACATCACGATCTGCGCGCGTTGATTAACTCCCATGGGCCGACTGTAATTTACGGCGTATGAGCGCGGTCACACCGGCCATTTCCTGCCACGCGCGGGACTTGTCCGGCAGTTTGCCGGGCCGCGGAAACGCCGCAGCCCCCGCCGGATCCGGCGGGGGCTGCGATCGGCGCCCGGGTCGTGGGCGGTCGGGGGAGTGTCGAGCGGCCGCTGAGGCTGTCGTGACGGCTGTGGCCACCCCGAGTGTCCCCCGGGGGCCGCAAAGTCCGTCAGCGTCGCGTCAGAGGCGCTTGTGGAGGGCGTCGGCGGCGGCCACCAGGTCCGCGGCCCAGCGCGCGCCCGGGCGGCGGCCCATGCGGTCGATGGGTCCGGAGACCGAGACGGCCGCGATCACGCCGCCCGCCGCGTCGCGCACCGGCGCGGAGACGCTGGCCACGCCGGCCGCGCGTTCGGCCGCGCTCTGCGCCCAGCCGCGGCGGCGGACCTCGGCCAGCGCCCGCTCACCGAACACGGCCTCGGGCAGGATGCTGCGCTGCGATTCGGGATCGGCCCAGGCCAGCAGGACTTTCGCGGCCGAGCCCGCGGTGAGCGGTAGTCGGGCCCCGATGGGCACTGTGTCACGCAGGCCCGCGGCCGGTTCCATGGCGGCCACGCAGACGCGGGCATTGCCGTCGCGGCGGTAGAGCTGCACGCTCTCGCCGGTGATCTCGCGCAGGCGCGGCAGGATGGAGGAGGCGGCGTCCAGGAGCGGGTCGCTGGCGGTTGTCGCCAGTTCCGACAGGGCCGGACCGGGCCGCCACAGGCCCTGGCTGTCGCGGGCCAGCATGCGATGCGTCTCCAGGCCCACGGCCAGGCGATGTGCGGTGGCGCGGGGCAGGCCGGTGCGGGCGCACAGCTCGTTGAGGCCGCAGGGTTGCTCGGCTACGGCGTGCAGGACGGCCATGGCTTTGTCCAGAACCCCGATACCGCTATGCTGTCTCATAGAACGATATTAGCGTCTCGCATGTTGGGAAGTGCAAATTGACTGCGCGGCAAACCGGCCGCTCCCCGGCTTCGGACGCGAGCCACCGTGTCACCAGCCCGGGCACGGGAATGTCTATCGAGAGGTGATGGAGCTATGGCCGACCGGCCACGCACTCTGGCGGAGAAGGTCTGGGACGAGCATGTCGTCGTGCGCGGCGAAGGCGAGGGCGAGCACCGCCAGCCCGACCTCATCTACATCGACCTGCACCTGGTGCACGAGGTCACCAGCCCGCAGGCGTTCGACGGCCTGCGCGCCGCGGGCCGCCCGGTCCGCCGCCCGGATCTCACCATCGCCACCGAGGACCACAACGTCCCGACGGTCGACATCGACAAGCCGATCGCGGATCCGGTCTCGCGCCTGCAGGTCGAGACGCTGCGCGAGAACTGCCAGGAATTCGGTGTCCGCCTGCACTCGATGGGCGATGTCGAGCAGGGCATCGTGCACGTGGTGGGCCCGCAGCTGGGCCTGACCCAGCCGGGAACCACCGTGGTGTGCGGTGATTCGCACACCTCCACCCACGGTGCGTTCGGCGCGCTGGCGATGGGTATCGGCACCTCGGAAGTGGAACACGTGCTGGCGACGCAGACTTTGTCGCTGCGCCCGTTCAAGACCATGGCCATCAATATCGACGGGGAGCTGTCGCACGGCGTCACCGCCAAGGACGTGATCCTGGCGGTCATCGCGCAGATCGGCACCGGCGGCGGTCAGGGCTATGTGCTGGAGTATCGCGGCGCGGCCGTGCGCTCCATGTCCATGGAGGCCCGGATGACCATGTGCAACATGTCGATCGAGGCCGGCGCCCGGGCGGGCATGGTGGCCCCCGACGAGGTCACCTACGAGTACCTGAAGGGCCGCCCGCACGCCCCGCAGGGCGCGGACTGGGACGCCGCCGTGGCGGCCTGGGACGCCCTGAAGACCGACGAGGGCGCGGTTTTCGACGCCGAGGTGCACCTGGACGGGTCGGCGCTGACCCCGTTCGTGACCTGGGGCACCAACCCGGGACAGGGTGCGCCGCTGGGCGACTCGGTGCCGGATCCGGAGCAGATCGTCGACGAGAACGAGCGCGCCGCCGCCGAGAAGGCGCTGGAATACATGGACCTGACCCCGGGTACCCCGCTGCGGGACGTCGCCGTGGACACGGTTTTCGTGGGTTCGTGCACCAACGGCCGGATCGAGGATCTGCGCGCGGTGGCCGACATCCTGAAGGGCCGCAAGGTCGCGGGCGGGGTGCGGATGCTGATCGTGCCGGGCTCGATGCGGGTGCGGTTGCAGGCGGAAAAGGAGGGTCTGGGCGAGATTTTCACCGCCGCGGGCGCGGAATGGCGTCAGCCGGGCTGCTCGATGTGCCTGGGCATGAACCCGGATCAGCTTTCCCCCGGTCAGCGCTGTGCCGCCACCTCGAACCGCAACTTCGAAGGGCGACAGGGCAAGGGCGGCCGTACGCACCTGGTCTCGCCGCTGGTCGCGGCGGCCACCGCGGTGCGCGGAACCCTGTCCTCACCTGCGGATCTGAACTGATCGCCCGCCGGTAGCGGCCCAGATTCCGCTGCCCCCACTGACTCAGGAGAAACAACGATGGAAGCCTTCAAGGTCCACAAGGGGATCGGTGTTCCGTTGCGCCGATCCAATGTCGACACCGACCAGATCATCCCGGCCGTCTATCTGAAGCGCGTAACCCGAACGGGTTTCGAGGACGGTCTGTTCGCGGCATGGCGGACGGATCCGAACTTCATTCTGAACACCGAGCCTTACAACCGGGGTAGTGTTCTGGTCGCCGGTCCGGATTTCGGGACCGGATCCTCACGTGAGCACGCGGTTTGGGCCCTCAAGGACTACGGCTTCCGGGTCGTGATCTCCTCTCGCTTCGCCGACATCTTCCGCGGGAACGCGGGCAAGGACGGGCTTCTGACGGCCCGGATGGCCCAGAGCGATGTGGAATTGCTCTGGAAGTTGCTCGAGGAACAGCCGGGTTTGGAATTGGCGGTGGACCTCGAGGCGCGCACCGTGTCGGCCGGAACCGTCGTGTTGCCGTTCGATATTGACGACTACACGCGGTGGCGCCTGCTGGAAGGCCTGGACGACATCGGTCTCACACTCCGGCACAGCGACGAGATCAGCCAGTTCGAAAACGCAAGGCCGACTTGGAAACCCGCAACCATTCCGGCCCGTATTTCGCAGACGTAATCATTGATGGGCGTTAGCTGGACGCCCTCAAACCCGGTAGCTGAGCGTGTGCCATGCGTCATGTATTTCCGCGTGGCACATAGACTCTTGCCCCGAAAGGGTTTACCGTGGTACCTAGTCGGTCCGACGACGGGCCAATTAGTCTGCGGAGGATTCAATGAACAAGGCGGAACTGATCGATGTTCTGACCGAGAAGTTGGGTACTGACAGGCGCACCGCTACTGCAGCTGTCGAGCAGATGGTCGACACGATCGTGCGTGCTGTGAACAAAGGTCAGAGCGTCACCATCACGGGATTCGGCGTCTTCGAGCAGCGGAAGCGCGCGGCGCGTGTCGCTCGCAACCCGCGCACCGGCGAAACCGTCAAGGTGAAGCCGACTTCGGTCCCGGCCTTCCGTCCCGGTGCGCAGTTCAAGGCGATCATCGCGGGCAAGCAGAAGATCGCCTCGAGCGGCCCGGCCGTGAAGCGCGGTGTGGCTGCCCCGGTTTCGGGCAAGGCCGGTGCGAAGAAGGCCGCCGCCAAGAAGACGGTGAAGAAGGCCGCCACCAAGGCTCCGGCCAAGACCACCGCCAAGAAGGCGGCGTCGAAGGCTCCCGCCAAGAAGGCCGCCGTCAAGAAGGCAGTCGCCAAGAAGGCCGCCGTGAAGAAGACGGTCGCCAAGAAGGCTCCGGCCAAGGCCGCCACGGTCAAGAAGGCCGCCGTTGCCAAGAAGGTCACCGCCTCGAAGGCCACCACGGCCAAGAAGGCGGCCAAGAAGGCTCCCGCCAAGAAGGCCGCCGCGAAGCGCACCGCGCGCCGCTAATCCGGCGACAACCCGTCGCTGACGGGGGTTTTGGAGCAGGACGACACGTGAGACGGCCCGGCATCGCCGGGCCGTTTCGCATGTCCGGGGCCGGTAGGGGGCCGGAATCGGCCGTCCGCCGGGTGGATTCGGCCGGACAACGGCCGGTACGGCGGCGTTCCAAGGGTTCTGGGCGGCCGCCGGACGACAGATGACCCGGTCAGCCCTGGGGTCGGTCGGCGGGGACGAGAATGCGGTCGAGATGGTCCGCGGCGACCAGCCGGCCGCCGTGGAAGGACAACACCCACACGCTGCCCTTGCGGTTACGGGCCGGTGGCAGGCTCACCCCGTCCTCGGCGGCCCACCACTCCAGCAGATCCGGAATCACCTTGCCCTGACTGGAGATCACCCGCACCGAGTCGGTGGAGACCAGGTCGCGGGCGCGTTTGCGGGCGGCATCGGGTGCTGCCGCGTAACCGGATTCGGAGAAGAACGGCTCCAGTTCGATATCGGCACCCAGTTTTTCGGCCAGCGGGGTCACGGTTTGGACACAACGAGACGGTGGGGCCGAGATGATTTCGGCCGCGCCGAAGGCGAGCAGGTTCGGCACCAGGGCGCGAGCCTGTGCGAGACCGGCCTTTTCGAGCGGCCGCAGGTCGTCGTCCCCGGCGTAGCGGTCGTTGCGCCCGGCCTTGGCGTGCCGGACGATCAGCAGGGTGGCGGTGTCGGCGGGCTGGCGCGTGAAATTGCGGATGATGGTGCGATCCATGGGATAGGAGACGGCGTCCATCACCCGGTCGAGGCGGTACCAGTGCAGGACGTCGACTTCCGAGTTGGACTCGAAGGCCCCGTCGACGACCTCGGCGGCCCAGTAGTCCACCCGCTTCAGCTTCCGATGGCCCGGGATCGGATACGTCACGTGGCCGAGATAGCGCCCCAGGCGCGAATTCAGCCCGGTCTCCTCGGTGACCTCGCGCACGGCCGTGATCACCGGCGTCTCACCGGGATCCAGCTTGCCCTTGGGTAGCGACCAGTCGTCGTACTTGGGGCGGTGCACGAGGGCGATCTCGACGGCGCCGGTGCCCGGGGCGTGCCGCCACAACACCGCCCCCGCCGCGAGGATATTGGCCTTGACCGGTGGATCGGTGAATTCGGCGGCGGGGTCGTTGGCGGTTCGGCTCACTGGCGGTCCGGACGACGCAGCCGCATGAGGTACTCCTGATGGTCGCGAATCTGATCGGAGGGCACGTCGGGGCCGGGCTGGGCCTGCCAGCTGCCGTCGGGGCGCAGCACCCAGCAGCGGGTGGCCGGATGGGTGGCGGAGTCGAACACCTGTCCGAGCTGGTCGGCCAGACGCGGATCCTTCACCTGCGCCAGCACTTCCACGCGCCGGTCGAGGTTGCGGTGCATCATGTCGGCCGAGCCGATCCAGTATTCGTTCTGCGCCTGGAAGTGCAGCACCCGCGAATGTTCCAGGTACCGTCCGAGAATCGAGCGCACCTCGATGTTGTCGCTCATGCCGGGCACGCCGGGGCGCAGGCCGCAGATGCCGCGCACCACGATCTCGACCGGCACCCCGGCCTGGGAGGCCCGGTAGAGCGCGTCGATGACCTGTTCGTCGACGATGGCGTTGGCTTTCACGCGGATTCGCGCGTCGGCGCCCTCGCGCGCCAGTTCGATCTCGCGTTCGATCCGCTCGATGATCCCGGCGCGGACGCCGACCGGGGCCACCAGCAGGTTGCGGTAGTTGGCCTTTCGCGAATAGCCGGTCAGCGAGTTGAACAGGTCGGTGAGGTCCGCGCCGATCTCCGGTGCGGCGGTGAGCAATCCGACGTCCTCGTACAGGCGCGCGGTCTTCGGGTTGTAATTCCCGGTGCCGATGTGACAGTAGCGACGGATGGTGGCTCCCTCGCGCCGCACCACCAGGCAGGTCTTGCAGTGGGTCTTGAGCCCGACCAGGCCGTAGACCACGTGCACGCCCGCCTGCTCCAGCGCCCGCGCCCATTTGATGTTGGCCTGCTCGTCGAAGCGGGCCTTGATCTCGACCAGCGCCACCACCTGCTTGCCGGCCTCGGCGGCGTCGATGAGGGCGTTGACGATGGGGGAGTCACCGGAGGTGCGGTACAGGGTCTGCTTGATGGCCAGCACCTGCGGGTCGGCGGCGGCCTGTTCGATGAACCGCTGCACGCTGGTGGAGAAGGAGTCGTAGGGGTGGTGCACCAGCACGTCGCCCTCGCGCAGGGCGGCGAAAACGTTTCGGGGCGTTTCGCGTTCGCCGAAGGCGGGCGGGGTGGCGGGGACGTAGGGGGCGTCCTTGAGGTTGGGCCGGTCCACGCCGTAGACCTGCCACAGGCAGGACAGGTCGAGCAGGCCGGGCACCTGGATGACGTCGGCGGGGTCGACGTCGAGTTCGCGCAGCAGCAGATCGAGCATGTGCTCGGTCATGTCGTCGGAGACTTCCAGGCGCACCGGGGAGCCGAAGCGGCGGCGGGCGAGCTCGCGTTCGAGGGCCTGCAGCAGGTCCTCGTCGCGGTCCTCCTCGACCTCCAGGTCGGCATTGCGGGTGATGCGGAACGAATGCTGTTCCACCACTTCCATTCCCGGGAACAGCTGATCCAGGTGCGCGGCGATCAGCTCCTCCATGGGGAGGAAGGCGGCCATGGCCGGGCCCTGCGCGGCGGCGGACGAGCCTTGTGCCGCACCGGATTCACGGCTGCCGGCGCGGCGGACCCGCACGAAGCGGTCCACATTGTCGGGCACCTTGACGCGGGCGAAGTGCTCGCCGCCGGTCACCGAATCCTTAACCGTCACGGCGAGATTCAGACTCAGGCCGCTGATGTAGGGGAACGGGTGGGCCGGGTCGACCGCCAGCGGGGTCAGCACCGGGAACACCTGATCCTGGAAATATCCGGACAGGCGTTCCTTCTCGCTGTCCTCCAGATCGGCCCAGCGGATGATGTCGATGCCCTCGGCGGTGAGCGCGGGCAGCACCTGGTCCAGGAAGACGCGGGCGTGCCGCTCGGCGATCTCCTGGGTGCGCACGGCGATCATCTCGAGCTGTTCGGTGGGGGACAGGCCGTCGGAGGACCGTACCGACAGGCCGGTCTCCGCGCGGCGCTTGAGCCCCGCGACGCGCACCATGTAGAACTCGTCCAGATTCGACGCGAAAATGGCGAGGAATTTGGCCCGTTCGAGCAGCGGCTGGGACTGGTCCTCGGCCAGCGCGAGCACGCGGGCGTTGAAGTCGAGCCAGCTGAGTTCCCGATTGACGTACCGGTCCGCGGGCAGCGGCGGTATCGCGGTGGGCGGTGGGGTTGCCGCGGGCGGCGCCGCCGGTAGTAGCGGCGATTGCTTGACGGTTTCCGTATCGCTCACTCTCACGATCATTCCTTATGTCGTGGGTGTGGTGCGGTTCTGACACCGTCCAGTGCAGCGCAGATCACGCCGCGTCAGGACAGTGATGATTCGGCCCGGCACCTGTTCCCGGTTTCGTGACACGCTTGCGACACGCTGATTTCTCGGAGTAGCGCGCTGGTCGCCCGCCCGACGCCGAGCGCTGCTGCGCGCTCGAGATCCGCGGCGGTATCGACGTCCTGACGCAGTCCGGGCCAATCGCCCGGCAACTCCACCGCGCCCCCGGCGATATGGCGGCGGGCGGAGTCCGGACCGAAGAGCGGGTTCAACGCGGCGGTCAGCGGATCGCCCCCGCCGCCGCGCACCAGCAGGGCGACGGTGCCACTGCCCTCGTGATCGGTGACCACCGACCGGCGATGCCCGGCGCTCGCGAGCAGCTCGCCCAGTTCGGCGGGACGCAGCGCGGGCAGATCCGCTTGCAGGGCAAGCAGATCGACCGGACCGTGCGCCCGCCGCACCGCGTCCGCGCCCGCGGCCAGCGCCGCGTTCAGACCGGTGGTGTGCGCGGGGACGACCTCGGGTTCGGGATGCACGAACGCGCCGAGTTCGCGAACCAGATCCGACACGGCCGGGTCGGGCGTCACGACGGTCACCGAGGCGATGCCGGGCGTGGTCGCGGCGGCGGTCACGGTGTCGGCCAGCATCGCCAGCACCAGCCGCGGCCGATATTCCGGGCCCAGCCCATCGGCCAGCCGACTCTTGGCGAGTCCCAGCCTCTTGACCGCGATGACCGCGTGCACGGACGGGTGCATGCCCGAATCCTCCCACTCGGAGATGACGGGCGCGTGAGCGGCGTCGAATTTCGGGGAGATGCCACAACGGAGTGGCTCACAGCGAGCGCGCATATATTTGTCTGATGGCAAGGGCAGCGGTGTTGGGAGCGGGGTCATGGGGGACCGCGTTCGCGAAGGTGTTGGCGGAGGCGGGAACCGAGACCACCATGTGGGCTCGGCGGCCGGAGGTGGCCAAGGTGCTGGCCACCGAGCATCGAAATCCCTGGTATCTACCGGACGTGGTGTTGCCGCCGCTGGCCGCGTCCGATGATCCGGCCGTCGTGCTGGACGGGGCCGACATCGTGGTGCTGGCGGTGCCGTCGCAGTCGCTGCGCGCCAATCTCGCGGCCTGGAAGGACCTGATTCCGGCCGATGCCACGCTGCTGAGTCTGGCCAAGGGCATCGAGACCGGGACGCTGCTGCGGATGAGCGAGGTGATCGCGGAGGTCTCCGGCGCGGATCCGAACCGGATCGCGGTGCTGTCGGGCCCGAACCTCTCGCACGAGATCGCGGCCGGGCAGCCCGCCGCGACCGTGATCGCCTGCCCCGACGTGGCGCGCGCGGAGGCGGCGCAGCACGCCTGTGCCACCGGCTATTTCCGGCCGTACACCAATTCCGACGTGATCGGCTGCGAGATCGGCGGGGCGTGCAAGAACGTCATCGCGCTGGCCTGCGGGATCGCCTCGGGCATGGGGTTGGGCGACAACTCGATCGCCACCCTCATCACGCGCGGGCTGGCCGAGATCATCCGGCTGGGGGTGGCGGTCGGCGCGGAGCCGGTGACGTTCGCCGGACTGGCCGGTGTCGGTGATCTGGTGGCCACCTGCACCTCGCCGCTGTCGCGCAATCGGTCCTTCGGGCGCGCGCTGGGCGCGGGCGGCACCATGGAGACCGCCCTGGAGGCGACTCATGGCCAGGTCGTGGAGGGTGTGAAGTCCTGCACATCGGTGCGGGCACTGGCCGCCGCGCACGGGGTGGAGATGCCGCTGACCAACGCGGTGCATCAGGTGTGCCACGAGGGCCTCTCGGCGGCGGAGGCGGTCGGGCAGTTGCAGGGACGCCGTCTGAAGTCCGAGTGAACCACCCCCGGTTCGGGACGACCGCGTAACACTGCCGCCACAATCGACCGGGTACGGTTCGGGGCATGACCAACAGGACCAGGGTGGCGGTGGTGTTCGGCGGCCGCAGCAACGAGCACGGGGTGTCGTGTGTGTCCGCGCGCACCGTGTTGGCGAGCCTCGATCCCGAACGCTACGAGGCGGTTCCGATCGGCATCACGCGGGACGGCACCTGGGTGCTCGGCGACGCCGATCCGCGGACGCTGTCCGCGCAGGATCGCGCGCTTCCCATGGTCGACGACAAGGGCACCGCGCTGGCGCTGACCGCGGATCCCTCGCGCGCGGGCGCGCTGGTGCCGCTGGACGGCGCGCAGACCGTGCTCGGCGCCGTCGACATCGTGTTCCCGGTGCTGCACGGCGCGTTCGGTGAGGACGGCACCCTGCAGGGCCTGCTGGAGCTGGCCGAACTGCCCTACGTCGGTCCGGGCGTGCTGGCCAGCGCGGCCGGCATGGACAAGGAATTCACCAAGAAACTGCTTGCGGCCGAGGGGCTTCCGATCGGCGTGCAGATCGTGCTGCGCCCCGGCGTCGCGACCGTCTCCGAGGCCGACCGCGATCGTCTGGGTCTGCCGGTGTTCGTGAAGCCCGCCCGCGGCGGTTCCTCCATCGGCATCACCAAGGTGGACAGCTGGGACCTGCTCGACGCCGCCATCGAGGAGGCGCGCCGCCACGACCCGAAGGTGATCGTGGAGGCCGGGATCGTCGGCCGTGAGGTCGAGTGCGGCGTGCTGGAATTCCCGGACGGCCGGGTGGAAGCCAGTGTGGTGGCCGAGATCCGGATGCCGGAGGACGACGCGCAGGCCCCCGACTTCTACGACTTCGACACCAAGTACCTCGACGACGTCTGCGAGTTCGACGTCCCCGCGAAGCTGGACGACGCTGTGTCCCAGCAGATCCGGGAGCTCGCGGTGCGCGCCTTCCGTGCCCTGGACTGCCAGGGCCTGGCCCGTGTCGACTTCTTCGTGACCGCCGACGGGCCGGTCATCAACGAGATCAACACCATGCCCGGCTTCACCTCGATCTCCATGTACCCGCGCATGTGGGAGGCCGCGGGGATCGACAACCGGACCCTGGTGAGCACCCTCATCGAGACCGCCCGCGCCCGCGGCACCGGCCTGCGCTGACCCTCGCTCCGACGGCCCGGTTCATCATTTCGGATGATGGACCGGGCCGTTCGTGTGCGACCGCGGGGCGACGCCGCGAGCCGGGTCCGCGCGTAGCCTCGGCGGTGTGCTCGTCGCCCTCACGATTCCCGGACTGGCCCTGCTGATCATCGCGGTGGCCTTCGCCGACGTGGCGTATCGCAAGCTGACCGGGCGCACCGCGCTGCCGTGGATGCGCAACGAGGACGGCCGGGGCGCGGCGGCCATCGGCCTGGAACAGTTCGACGCGGCCTTCAGCTCCGGCAAGCGGCTGGAGATGGAGCAGCGGCAGTCGGTGCTCATGCACCGGGAGAATCCGGGCGACGGTGACGAGGGACCCGAGATCGACCTCACCGCCGGGAAGGCCACGCTCCGCAAGCTCTGAGCGAACCGCTTCTCCGTATATATCTGTCAGTTGGGGATCGGGTTCGGATCCATCGGCTTCTCGGGCATGGCCTTCTTGATGGCCTCCGAAACCTCCTGCAGCGGAGTCGCTCCGGCATTGTCGGGCATGGTCAGCGCGACATAGGTGCCGCGGTCCACGGCCCACCAGGTGCCGGAGGTGACACCGCTGGTCTGGTCGCGCAGCTCGAACCAGTTGACCCCGTTCACCACCTGCAACGGCGAGGACTTGGTGAATTCCAGCGGCCGGTCCAGGCCACAGCGCACGACGATGGCGTCGCCGCCGTCGGGCAGCTGCCAGGCGTGGGTGGCGGGCGGCGCGGGCTGCACCAGTTCGGCGGTGGTGTAGTCGCCGATCTTGTCGGGCAGGGCGGGGAGCAGCGCGGCGCATTCGGGTCCGGCGGCCGCGGGCGCGGGCACCGCACCGAGGGCCAGCGGGTCGCGGCTGTGGTGCCGGTTGGCCAGCACGCCCAGGACGAGCAGGCCGACGACCAGGGCGACCGGCAGCGCGACGGCGGTGGCGATGAGCGCGGGCGAGCGACGCATCTCGTAGTCGGCGTCGTCCCCGGCGGCGGACTCCGGCGTCGAGTCGGCGTCGGCCTCGGTGGCGGGCGTCTGGGCCGCCGTGTCCTCGAGGGCGTCGGGCGCCGCCGCGTCGCTGTGGTCCGGTTCGGTGCCGCGGGTGTCGTTGCTCATCCGGTCGTCGATCCCCGATCGTGCCGTGCCGGGTGTGCGTCCTCGCGGTGTGCTGCCCGGCTGCTGGTCGTCGATTGCGGCTTCGAGGGTACCGTCGAGCGGTCGGCCGCCCGCATCACACTCGCCCCGAAGGAGACCGCCATCACCACCGCCAGCGATCCGCAGTCCGTTCCGGCCGCCCGCACCGTGGGCGAGCTCGGCGAATTCGGGCTCATCGCGCTGGTGAACGCGGGGCGCACGCAGACGCCGGGCGTGCTGCTGGGCCCGGGCGACGACGCCGCCGTGATCGCCGCGCCGGAGGGCCGCTTCGTGGTGACCACCGACATGCTGGTGCAGGACCGCCACTTCCGGACCGACTGGTCGAGCCCGCAGGAGATCGGCCGCAAGGCCATCGCCCAGAACGCCGCCGACGTGGTGGCCATGGGCGCGGTGCCGAGCGCGTTCGTGGTGGGGCTGGGCTGTCCGGCCGAGACGCCGGTCGAATTCGTGCGCGCGCTCGCCGACGGGATGTGGGCCGAGGCCGGGCGGGCGGGCGCGTCCATCGCCGGCGGCGACATGGTGCGCAGCCCGCTGATCATCATCAGCGTCACGGCCTTCGGGGATCCGCGCCGCGCGCCGATCAAGTTGTCGGGTGCGCGGCCGGGTGATGTGGTGGCGGTGGCCGGGCCGCTGGGGCATTCGGGTGCGGGGTTCGCGGTGCTGTCCGCGAGCCAGGCCGGGAAACCGGAGTTCGCGGACGTGGTTGCCGCGCACCGGGTTCCGCGGCCCCCGTACGAGGCGGTGCTGGAGCTGCCCGATACCGCGGAGATCACCGCGCTCACCGATGTGTCGGACGGCTTGCTGGCCGACCTGGGGCATATCGCCGAATCCTCCCGGGTGGCCATCGATCTGGAGTCCGAAGCCCTGACCGACCCGGAGCTCGACGCGGTCGGCAAGGCGCTGGGCGTCAGCCCCCTGGACTGGATTCTGGCGGGTGGTGAGGACCACGCCTTCGCCGCGACTTTCACTGATTCGGGCGATTTGCCGGAGGGCTGGCGGCGCGTCGGCCGGGTTGTCGCGGGCGAGGGCGTGACGGTGGACGGAACCTCCCGAACCGGACCTGCCGGTTGGGATTCCTTCGCATAGCAGGGTCCGGTACCGCGATGAAACTCGACACGATAAGTTTTCCCGACATGGGCGCGAAACCACTGTCGGAAGTCATCGATACGGGCTGGGCCGAGGCCCTCGAACCGGTGGCCGACCGTATTGCCGTGATGGGCGAATTCCTGCGAGTCGAAAACGCCGAGGGGCGTGGCTATCTCCCGAAGGGGGAGAACGTGCTGCGGGCCTTCCAGCGGCCGTTCGACAAGGTGCGGGTACTCATCGTGGGTCAGGATCCGTATCCGACGCCGGGGCATCCGGTGGGCCTGAGTTTCTCGGTGGCCCCGGACGTTTCGCCGATTCCGCGCAGCCTGACCAATATCTATTCCGAGCTGACCAAGGACCTCGGCCTGCCGATGCCGTCCAACGGTGACCTGTCGCCGTGGTGCGATCAGGGCGTGCTCATGCTGAACCGCGTGCTGACCGTGCAGCCGGGTCAGCCGGCCTCGCATCGCGGCAAGGGCTGGGAAGCGGTGACCGAGCAGGCAATTCGCGCGCTGGTTGCCCGGGACCAGCCGCTGGTGGCGATCCTGTGGGGCCGCGACGCGTCCACTTTGAAGCCGATGCTGGGCGATACGCCGTACATCGAATCCGCGCATCCGTCGCCGCTGTCGGCTTCGCGAGGATTCTTCGGATCTCGGCCTTTCTCCCGAACCAACGAATTGCTGGGTACCCTAGGGGCCGCGCCGGTCGACTGGCGTCTGCCGTAGCGCTGATCCGTTACCTGATTCAGGAGCATGTGTATGCAGAAGAAGACTGCCCGTGGTGTTTTCGTCGCTCTGGCCGCCGGTGCCGCGCTGGCCTCGGCCCCGGCCATCGCCAATGCCGAGCCGTTGACCCTGGACCCCTACGTCCCCGAGTCCACCTCCTCGGTCAAGCCCGTCGGCAGCCTGCTCGACACCAACAGCGTGAGCGGACTCTCGTCCAACGTCACCTCGCGGACGGCGTGCCTGCTGCAGTCGATCAGCCAGCAGGTGGATTGCCTCAACGGCGCGGCGTGACCCGCGGCGCCGGGCCTCACCCCGTCAGGGCCCGGCGCACCATCCGCACTTGCAGTGCGGGAGAGAAGGCTTCGACTCGGCGTTCGCCGTCGGGTTCGAAGCCGTATTTTGTATAGAAGGCTCGCGCGCGCGGGTTCTCCTCGAACACCCACAGCGCGACATCGCCGGTCTCCGGCAGCACCTCGTCCATCAGCGCCTGGGCCACGCCCGTGCCGTGGTAGATCGCGCGGACGTAGAGGGCGCTGAGCTCGTATTCGGCGGCGGGTGATTCCTCGCGGTTCTCGCCGCTGCCCGCGAAGCCGATGACGGTGCCGTCGTCGAGCACCGCGACCCGGATCCGCCCCGGGTACTCGAACAGGATCCGGCTCCACGCCGCCGCCCGCCGGTCCACGTCGAAGGCGTCGAGCACGTGCTGCGGCACCAGCCCCTGATACGCCTCCCGCCAGCAGGCGATGTGGCATTCGGACATGCTGTGGACGTACTTCGGTTCGAGTGGAACGACCTGCCACTCACCCATGATTGCCACCCTGTCTCGTCCCCGGAACGACGAAAGCCCCGGTTCACCCATTCTGGGTGCCGGGGCTTCCGACGAAAAGCGCTTTATCAGCCGCGAACGACCTTGCCCGCCTTCAGGCAGGAGGTGCAGACGTTCATGCGGCGGGTGTTGCCGGGGGCAACCTGGGCGCGCACGGTCTGGATGTTCGGGTTCCAGCGACGGTTGGTGCGCCGGTGCGAGTGCGAAACCGACTTACCGAAGCCGGGGCCCTTGGCGCAGACGTCACAGACGGCAGCCATAGTCGCGAGCTCCTTCATGTCATAGAGGGACCCGCTGCACGACGTACAGCGTGTCCGAAAGCCTAATGTCTTGGACCGTACCTACCGGCTGAGAGCCGGTGAACGCATGCCGATACCTGAGCGAGCAGGACCGTGCCTGCGTGAGGCAACCGCCCAAGAGTAGCCAACCCGTCCCGGGCGTGTCCAATCAGCCCCCCGGTACCGGTCCCGTATGCGGTGTACGAACGCCAGGTGACGGCGCGGTGTCGGTTGCCCCGACTAGGCTGGCGAGGGGATTTCACGACGTGAGCGGAAGGACGGTGACGGTGCCCGGGGTAGCGGACGCGCTCGACGGTACGGCCCTGTTGAACTGGGGTCGCCACACCCTCACCGCCCTGGAACGCCACCGGGACGAGATCAACGCCCTCAATGTCTTCCCCGTCGCCGACTCCGACACCGGCACCAACCTGTTGAGCACCATGCGCGCGGCCGTCGGCGGGGCCGAGGCCGCGGCCCGGTCGGGCGCTACCGCCCCGACGGGCGACTCCGACCTATCGGCCCGGGACATCGCCGCCGCCATGGCTCGGGCGGCGACCATCGGGGCCCGCGGCAACTCCGGGATCATCCTGTCGCAGGTATTGCGCGGCATCGCGGACGCGGTGACCGAGGAGCCGCTGACCGAGCGGGCGCTGCGGGTCGCGCTGCGGCAGGCGGCGCGGCTGGTGCGGGAGGCGTTGAGCTCGCCGGTCGAGGGGACCATGCTCACCGTGCTGGACCGGGCCGCCGAGCGCGCCGCCGATGCCACCGAACGGGAACTGCCGGCTGTGGCGCTGGCGGCGGCGGAAGGGGCGGCCAAGGCGCTGGGGGAGACGCCGACCCAATTGGGGGTGCTGGGCGAGGCCGGGGTGGTCGACGCGGGAGCGCGCGGACTGCTCGTGCTGTTGGACGAATTGGTGGTGGCGGCCGGCGGCAGCGCGCCGCCGCGCCCGGTGTACCGGCGCGGCGCGCCCGAAGGGCGGCCGTCCCGGTTTCCGGACCGCGAGGCGCTGAGTTCGGAAACCGCATCGAATTCCATTGCAGAGCTATCGAATTCGAATACGCATGCGCTGCGCTCCGCGGTCGGAGGCGGTGTTCCGCACTACGAGGTGATGTTCCTGGTGCGCGGGACCGAGGAGCAGCGCATCGGCGAGCTGCGCGATCGCCTCGGGGCGCTGGGGGATTCGGTCGTGGTCGTGGGCGACGGCGCGGAGACCTGGTCCGCGCACGTGCATTGCGGGGACGCGGGCGCGGCGGTCGAGGCCGGGCTGGCGGCGGGCGCGTTGAGCGGGATCCGGATCGAGGTGCTCGACGATTCCGGGCATACGCCGGCGGGGAGGGTCGATCGCGCGATTCTGGCGGTGGCGTCGGGGGTCGGGGCGGTGCGGTTGTTCGAGGACGCGGGGGCAGTCGTGATCGAGGGGGCGGTGACCTCGGAGGTGCTGCTCGAGGCGATCCGGCGCATCCCGCATCGGGAGGTGCTGGTGCTGCCGAACGGGGCCTTGCCCGCGCACGAGCTGGTGGCGGTGAGTGTGGCGGCGCGCGACGGACGGCGCGAGGTGTTGATGCTGCCGTGCGGGTCCATGGTGCAGGGCCTGGCGGCGCTGTCGATGCACGACGGCGGGCGGGCCGCGGCCGATGACGCGTTCGCCATGTCGGAGGCGGCGGCCGGAACCCGGTGGGGTGCGTTGCGGGTCGCGCCGGAGCGCGCGCTGACCATGGTGGGGATGTGCGCGGCGGGCGACGGGCTCGGATTGGTCGGCCACGATGTGGTGGTCATCGATTCCGATGTGCGGGCCGCCGGTCGCACGCTGCTGGACCGCATGCTGGGCCTGGGCGGGGAATTGGTGACCATGCTCCTGGGTGGCGATGCGCCCGAGGGGCTTTCCGACGACTTGACCGCGCATGTGGCGGCCGGCTTCCCGGGTGTGGAAGTGGTGGTGTACCCGGGCGGTCAGGCCGGTGACCTGGTGCAGATCGGGGTGGAATAGATGGCGACGCTGGCTGATCGGCTCGATCACGTGCTCGGGGTGAAGGCGGCGGAATCGCTGCAGGAGCACTTCGACATGCAGACCGTCGAGGATCTGCTGCGGCACTATCCGCTGCGCTACGCCACCCAGGGGCAGCCGCTCACCGAGGAGCAGCCGGAGGAGGGCCAGCACATCACGGTGATGGGCCGGGTCACCAAGACCGATCTGCGCCCGATGAAGAACCGTCGCGGCAGCCTGCTCAAGGTGAACCTGGACACCGGCGGCCCCCGCCCGGTGGAGATCACCTTCTTCAACGGCGACAAGGTCCGCTATCTGGTGAAAGACGGTGTGCGGGCGATGATGTCGGGCACCGTGCACTGGTGGCGGCCGGACCGCTGGAACCTCTCGCACCCCGACTATCTGATCCTGCCCGAGCAGGGCGAGTCGATCGAGAACCTCACCTCGGTGCGCGGCGGCGGCGCGCTGCGCGGCCTGGCGCAGACCGCGAAAGGCGCCGGGGGAGTGGATGTCTCGTTCTTCGAGCGCGAGTTCATCCCGGTCTATCCGTCGACGGCGAAGGTGCAGAGCTGGGATCTGCTGCGCTGCATCCGGCAGGTGCTCGATCAGCTGGACCCGATCGACGACCCGCTCCCGGAATCGCTGCGCACCGAGCATTCGCTGCTGCCGGTGTCGGACGCGCTGCGCCTGATCCACCTACCCGAGCACAAGGCCGATATCGAGGCCGCCCGCGGCCGGCTGCGGTTCGACGAGGCGATGGCCTTGCAGCTGGTGCTGGCCGAACGCCGTCATCAGACCGAGGGCCGTACCGCGAAGCCGTGCCCGCCGCGCACCGACGGCATCGCCGCCGCCTTCGACAAGCGGCTGCCGTTCGAGCTGACCGAGGGCCAGCGCGCGGTCATCGACGAGATCTCCGCGGACCTGTCCCGTCCGCACCCCATGCACCGGCTGTTGCAGGGTGAGGTGGGTTCGGGCAAGACCATCGTGGCCCTGCACGCCATGCTGCAGGTGGTCGACAACGGTCAGCAGTGCGCGCTGCTCGCGCCCACGGAAGTCCTTGCCGCCCAGCATTATCGGTCGCTGTCGAAGATGCTCGGCGATCTGGGCACGGCGGGGGAGCTGGGCGCGGACGAGAACGCCACCAAGATCGTGCTGGTGACCGGTTCCATGTCGGCGGGCCAGAAGAAGGCGGCCCTGCTGGACGCGGTGACCGGTGACGCCGGTCTGGTGATCGGCACCCACGCCCTGATCCAGGACAATGTGGAGTTCTTCGACCTGGGCATGGTGGTGGTCGACGAACAGCACCGGTTCGGCGTCGAGCAGCGGGATGCCCTGCGCGCCAAGGCGAAAGGCGCGGCAAGCCCGCACCTGCTGGTGATGACCGCGACGCCGATTCCGCGCACCATCGCCATGACCACCCTCGGTGATCTGGAGACCTCGGTGCTGACCCAGCTGCCGCGCGGCCGGTCGCCGATCACCTCGAAAGTCGTTCCCGCCAAGGTGAAACCGGCGTGGGTGGATCGCGCATGGGAGCGCATCCACGAAGAGGTGTCGCAGGGGCGGCAGGCGTATGTGGTGTGCTCGCGCATCGGCGACGAGGAGGAGAACGGGAAGGGCAAGGGCCGCAAGGCGAAGGCCGAGGAGGAGAAGGAAGGCCCCACCACCCATTCCGCCGTCGACATGTACGAGATGCTGGCGGCGGGCCCGTTGAAGGATCTGCGCGTGGGCCTGTTGCACGGCCGGCTGCCCGCGGACGAGAAGGACCGCGTCATGCGGGATTTCAACGACGCCGAGATCGATGTGCTGGTCTGCACGACGGTGGTCGAGGTCGGCGTCGACGTCCCGAATGCCACCGTCATGGTGATCGTGGACGCGGACCGCTTCGGCGTCAGCCAGTTGCATCAGCTGCGCGGCCGGGTCGGTCGTGGCAAGCACGCGGGCCTGTGCCTGCTGATCACAGAGACCAACCCGATGGGGACGGCCATGGCCCGCCTGGAGGCGGTCGCGGGCACCACCGACGGTTTCGAACTCGCGGTCCTGGATCTCAAACAGCGTCGCGAGGGTGATGTGCTGGGGTCGGCCCAGTCCGGCACCGCCCGCAGCCTGCGCCTGCTGTCGCTGCTGGACGACCTCGAAGTCATCACCGCCGCACAGGAAGTGGCGCGCGAGATCGTGTCCTCGGATCCGGGACTGAAGAACCATCCGGGTCTGGCGGGCATGATGCGCGCGGCCGTGGACGGCGAACGACTGGAGTATCTGGCCAAGTCCTGACGGACTATTCGGCGGTGGCGTCGTCGGGGGCCAGCCCGGCGAGTTCGCGCCACCGCGCCATCTCCTCCTCGTGTGAGCCGGACAGCGTGGCCTCGGTGATGTCCACCGCGGCGGCGTCGTCACTGTCGCCGTCGCGGGTGAGCAGCATCAGCGGCCAGCTCGGTTCGCCGGTGGCGGGCGGGCCGAACGGCTGCCAGTCCCAGGGCCCGCCGAAGCGCCAGGCGCGGCCGGAGGAGTCGGCGACCTCGTCGCCCGGTTCGAGGAATGCGTAGGGGCGGAACCGCAATTCGACGGTCCGGGGGATGCCGTCGTCAGGATCGAACACCGGTTCCTGATCGGTTGCTCGGGGCCCGTCGGCGAGTCCGGCACGCAGGTAGGCGATCTCCCGGCGCGGCCGGGGCAATCGGCCGGTGGCGCGGGGCGGTTCGTGCTCGCGCAGCCCGGTCACGCGCACCAGGGTCGGCGGAATCCCGACCCGGCACGGCGCGTCGGCCGCGAGTTCGCCGTCGGCGGACCGGATTCGGAACAGTTCGTGTTCCCAGCCGGGTGCGCCGGGTCCGGTCGGCACCGTGACGACGCCGTTCCAGCCGTCGCCGTCGGGATCGTCGGCCCACCAGGGCCATTCGACGCGGACCTGGTCCGCCATCAGCTCGGTGACCCGTGCCGCGGTGAACGGACAGGACAGCTCGAGGATGTCACCGACCCGGTATTCGAACGCCACAGCCACCGAACCTAGCCCGTCCGTGGCGCGGACGTCCCATTCGCCGGGCTAAACGGCGGCGGGGAATTCGTCGGCCTTGACGCCCTCGATGAAGGATTCCCACTCGCGCACGGTGAAGAGCAGCACCGCGCCGTTGCTACCCTCCTTGCTGTGGGCCACCACGATGCCGCGGCCGGGCCAGTAGCCGACCTGCACGCAGCTGCCGTTGGCGCCGCCGACGGTGCTGGTCCGCATCTGCAGTCCGTCCGGCAGATCTGCCTTGGTAGTCATGAGCGGGTTCCCTTCGTCCTTTCACAGTCGGGTTCGGACGCGAGGCGAAGAAGAGCAGCCGGGGTCCTCGATGCGGGACAACGCCGTCTGGCATCGGCTGACGCGGTTCAGACTACCGGCTCGGTGCTGGAAGTGTGCCCGGTATCGGCTGTCAAAACGGTGACCCGTCATGGGGATTCACAATGGTGTTCGCCCGTACGGGGATTCGGCGAATTCGCCCGTACGGGCACCCGGATTCGGCGCGGAACAGGTCACACCTCGAGGTCTTCCTCGATGCCCTTGAGACGGTGGCGGGCCATGGCCAGGTTGGCCCGGGCGCGGTCGAGCGCCAGATAGAGGAACAGGCCCTTGGATTTCCGTCCGGTCATCGGCCTGATGATGTGATATTGGCTGCTCAAGGTGATGAGGACGTCCTCGATCTCCTCCTTGATGGCGAGCTGGTCGATGGTGCGCATCTTGGCCCGCACCACCTCGGTGTTGCCCGCGGCGGCGACCTGCAGGTCCAGCGCCTTCGAGCTGCCGAGCATGCCGAGCGCCATGCCACTGTTGTAGTCGACCACGGCCGCGCCGATCGCGCCGTCGATCACCATCATGTCCTTCAGTGCGATATCCATGTTGGACATGGGGTTTCCTTTCAATCGGTGTTTCACTTGGGGTTCGAAGTCTGTGTTCCGGGCGGCAGCGCGGCGGCGGGATCGGCGTCGCCGGTGACGGCCGCGAGATGGTCGGCGATGGCCCGGGCGGTGGGCCGCGATTCCAGGTGCACGCGGCCGATATTCGTGCCGGGCCCGGCGAGGACGGTGAGCGAGGCGGTCCAGCCGACGGCGTAGATGACGACGTCGCCGCTCTCGCCGTGCACCACCACCTCGTGGAAGCCGCCGCCGTGCGCGGTCGCGGCGAGCCGGTGCGAGAGCGAGAGCTGTGCGGCGGTGAGCGCCGCCATGCCCGCCGGCTCGATGTGCGCGGGCAGATCGTGTGCGATGAGCAGCCCGTCGGTGGACGCCACCAGCGTGCCGGTCAACTGCGGCACCCGATCCCGCAGCGCCTTCAGCTCCCTGTGTACCTGCGTGTTCGGTTCTGGGCCGGACATCGCCACTTTGGTCAACCTTCCTATCAATTCGCCGAGCCGCCTTCGCCGCGCGGTCACGCGAGCTCCTCCAAGGCCGCCTCCCTATCCGTTCGCGGTCATGCCAGTTCCTCCAGTGCCGCCCGTAGCCGGATGAGGACGTCCCGGTCGGGCGGTTCCCAGCGGTCGGGGACGGCGACCGCCGCGGCCTGCCGCACCCGGCGGCGCAGCGGCGGGGCGGAATTCGTTGCCGCCGCGGAGTTCTCGTCCGGGGCGGCGGATCGTTCGGCCGGTTGCCGGTCCGGCTCGGCGTCGGCGCCGACGTGGTCGGCCAGGGCCACCATGACCGGCGCCTCGATCAGCCCCGCCGCGGTGAGTTCGCGCACCGCGAGCAGGCAGCCGTAGGTGGTGCGGCCCAGGTCCGCGGCGAGCCCGGTGATGCTGCGGCGGGCGTCGACCGCGGCGAGCACCTCGGCCTGGCCGCCGGTGAGCACCACGCGCCGTCGCTGCACCCGGCGCACCGGGACCACGGCGACGCGATCGACCAGCTCCACCGGCCACACGCCTGCGGTCGGGTCGCCGCGGCGGGCGCATTCGTGGATGAGCGCGCCCGGGGTGATCCGGCAGGCGTGGGCCAGCCAGTGCGCCGGCCCGTCCTGGAACTCCACCCGGGCGGGCGCGGCCAGCAGCAGGTAGGCGGCGTCGAAGACCGACAGCAGCGCAAGGGTTTCCAGCCGCGGGCCGGTCGGTAGCTGGTCGGGGGTTCCGGACCGGGCGCGGCGCCAGCCCTCGGTGTCGGTGAGCCCGGCGGTTATCGCCAGGCGATCGAGTCCGGTGGTGCGCCGGCAATCGGCGGCCACGATCGCGCCCTCGACGAGATGAAATGCGCCATCGCCCACGGTGAGCACGCCGGTGCCGCGTTGCTGTTCCAGCCGCCGCAGTTCGATGACGAGTTCACTGTCCATGATCATCCTCGGAGAATTCGGCGAGAATTATCCGCAGCTGGTAACGGGCCATGGCGAGATTGCCGGTGTCGCCGTCGAAGAGAACGTGCACGAAAAGCCGTCCGTCGAAATCGCCGTCGATCAAATTCAGCAGGTGATATCCGCCGGTTCCGCACACGATGATCTCGGTGATGTCGTCGCCGGGGCGGCCGGTGGCCATGGCCGGGGAGGTGAGCACCGAGCGCACGACATCGGTTGCGGCAGCGGCGTCTTCGTGTTGATCGACGACGTCGTGGCGACCGGCGGCGGCGATGGCCAGCCCGCTCGCGCCGTCCACGAGGGTGACGCTGCAAGCACCGGGAATGTCCATGATGCGTTTGAGGCATCCGTCGATACCGATCACTGCCGCCCACCGCTTGTTCCGAGAAATCTTCGAGCGAATCCAGACGCTACACAGGATGCGCGGGAGATGGGGAGCAAACGCCGGATTAATCCGGGTAACTCATGATTTTCCAGGTGCGCGATCAAGAATACTAGACAGTATTAATACCTTTCGGTATTTGATGCAATCGGGCGAAATGGATATCCAAATTGGATGAGGGCAAGCATGATGCAAGCCCCGCTTCCGGCTCGCCGGCCTCAGCGGGGCATACGGGGGTACGGCAGATCCGAACTGGTGTGCTCGTCGATCGCCAGCGGCCGCCCGATCTGTGGGAAGGCGCGCTGGGCGCAGGATGGGCGCTCGCACACCTTGCAGCCCGCTCCGATGGGTATCGCCGCGGCGGGATCGTCGATCTCCAGGCCGCGTGAATAGACCAGGCGGTCTGCGTATTCGATATCGCAGCCCAGTCCGATGGCGAATTCGCCTCCGCCGCCGCCGAACCCGCTCGGCGTGGGCGCGGTGGTGCGGGCCACCCACAGGTAGCGCCGCCCGTCGGGCATGGACGCCACCTGCGACAGCATTCGGCCGGGCTGGTCGAACGCCTCGTGCACCACCCACAGCGGGCAGCTGCCGCCCACCCGGGAGAAGTGGAAGGCGGTGGCGGACTGGCGTTTCGAGATATTGCCCGCCCGGTCGCTGCGGATCAGGAAGAACGGCACCCCGCGCTGCCCCTGGCGTTGCAGCGTGGCCAGGCGGTGGCAGACGGTCTCGAAGCCGACCTCGAAGCGCAGGCCCAGCAGGTCGATGTCGTAGTGCAGTTCCTCGGCCGAGCGCAGGAACTTGCCGTAGGGCAGGACCAGCGCGCCCGCGAAGTAATTGGCCAGGCCGATCCGGGCCAGCGTGCGGGATTCGCCGCTGAGGGCGGGGTTTTCGTCGAGCACCTCGTCGAGCAGGGCGCCGTGCAGCAGGAAGGCCAGGGTGGTGGCGATCTGGAAGGCGCGCTGCCCGGGCCGCAGCCGGCGGGCCAGGGTGAGGGTGCGGGTCTCGGGTTCGTAGTGGCGCTTGGGAATGTTCGGGTCGGCCCCGTCGCCACGCACCAGGACGGTGACGCCCGCGCGTTCCTCGGCCACCCGCGCCAGCTGGCGGTCGAGCGAGCCGATGGTCAGCCCGCTCTCCTCGAACAGCCGCTCGGCGGCCAGATCCAGCTGGGCGATGTGATTGTGGTGATCGTAGAAGAAGTCGCGCACGTCCTCGTAGGGCATCGCGACGCCGGGCGCGCCGGTGGGGGTGGCCACCTTGGCGGACAACAGATCCAACTGGTCGGTCGCGGCCCGTAGTCGGCGATGCATGGCCACAACGATCTTCGCGACCTCGGGCATGCGGGTGGCCAGATCCTCGACCTCGGCCACCGGCGCGGCATTGCCGCCCGCGGCCTCCACCAGGATCTCGTGCAGGTCCGAGACCAGCCGCGCGTCGGAGTCCGCGGCGAAGAACTGCACGTCCAGGTCGAAGGTGGAATTCAGTTTGAGCAGCACGGGAATCGTGAGCGGTCGCTGATCACGCTCGAGCTGGTTGAGGTAGCTGGGCGACAGGTCCAGGGATTTGGCCAAGGCCGCCTGGGTCATCCGCCGTTCCTCGCGCAACCGCCGTAGTCGGGCCCCCGCATACATCTTGCGCACGTGGGGGATGGTACCGATTCGGATTCGCAAACATCGCAATTTGAGGAGACTCGCGGTGATTTCGCCGACGCTGCGTGGTACTTCACCGTGCCGTCCAGCATGCGTAGCATGCGAATTCGAGACTACCGGCGGTTTTGCGCGCGAGTGCCCATCGTACGACCAACGCCACGCCGACGGGCTGGAACGGCGGTCGGAATGTGCCCCGAAATCGGCGGGCTCACCCCAGAATCAGGTGAACCTGGAGTTCGCCGACCAGGAATCCGAGCACCGCGCCGATCGCGACCAGCTTCCATTCGTCCTGTTTGAAGGCGGGTCGCAGCAGGCCCTCGTACTCGTCGTCGGACAACTGCTTGGTCTTCTCGATGACCAGACTGCGGACATCGAGGGCTTCGATGGCGTGCTGGTCGAAACCGGAGTGGGCGGCGGCCTTGATGTGGTCGAGGACGAAGGTGACCGCGTCGCGTTCGATCGCGGTGTAGCTGTCGCCGGCGACCATCATGACCAGCGGGCGGGCCGGGCCGGTCTGCAGTTCCAGGAACTCGCTGACGTGGCGGCTCAGCAGGGATGCCAAGCGGTCGGCTCGTTCACCATTGAGGACGGCCTCGAGAATGCGTGCGGGGGTGAGGATCTCGGTGGCGATGAGGTCGCCGTAGTCGGTGCAGACCTGCTCGCGGCGCTTGTGGAACAGGCCCTGCCACTTGAACGGACCGATGCCGACCGGGCGGATCGGGCGGAAGATCATCTGCAGCGCCAGCCAGTCGGTGAGCAGACCGGTGAAACCGCCGAACGCGGGCATGAGCAACGGATTGTGCGTCAGCGACCAGGTGAACATCTGCACGAAACCCAGCACGGTGCCGAAGATCAGCCCGGAGCGCACGATGAAGCGCAGCTCGTTGTTGCCGACCCGGCGCACCATCTCCACCAGCAGCGACTTGTCGTCGACCAGGGCGTTGATGGCCATGCCGCGCAGGTCCATCACCTGGTCGATATTGGTGCGCAGGTCGAAGACGATGTCCTCGATCAATTGCGGCAGATCCCGTTGCGCGCGTTCGATGATGGCGCGCTGCGCGGCCTCGGGCATGTTCACCCACAGCCGCGGCTCGTGCTTCATCATCATGGCGCGCACCATGAAGTCGACGCCCGCGTCGAGGGGTTCGCGCAGGCGCGTGGTGAGTTCGCCGATGTCGATGCGGGCGATGATGTCCTGCGGATCGATCAGCTTGCCGAACATGAGGTCCACGGCGATGGTGGCCATGCGCGGGGCGGAACGGGGGATGACGCCCTGCCAGCCCAGCCACGGCGGGATGCCCTTGAACTCGAGCGGTTTCATGAGCATCTGCACGGCGACGATCTTGGTCACCCAGCCGATGAGCGCCGCGACGAGCGGGATGGAACAGTACAGCAGCCAGTGGTCGGCGAAATCCGCGATCACGACCCGCTCGGCCCCTGTGCCCTGGTTGCCATGTCCCGCTCCTCGATGCGACTATTCGTACCCAGCCGTACGGCTATTTGTCGCGGCTCAGGCTAGGAGACCGTGGTGCCCACAGGCAAGACAGAGAGTTCACCCCCCACCCAGCGGGTGGTGGCCATCGTGGAACTGCTCGCCGCCCAACGCGACTCGCTCACCGCCGCCGAGATCGCCGACACCCTCGGCCTGAACCGCTCCACCGCGGGCTCCATCCTGGCCGCCCTCGCCGACCGCGGCTGGGTCCGCCGCCTCCCCGACCTCAGCTACGAACTGGGCGGCCGCCTCGCCGCCATCGGCGCCCGCGCCGCCGCGGGCCGTCACGATCGTGCCTGGTTGGAGCGCGAATTGGAGGAACTGGCCGACCGCGTGAATTGCGGCGCCGCCCTCACCGCGCTCAGCGGCGGCCACCTCAAATTCGTCGCCGTCACCCGCGACCGCCTCACCATCGGCATGGAATCCGGCGTCCGCATCCCCCTCCTGGCTCCCGCCGGCGCCGCGATCATCGCCCACACCGGCAAGGCCCGGCAACGCGACTGGCTCGACACCCGCGGCACCGAACGACGTGACGAATATCGCGCCGTCCTCGACACCCTCCGCACCGCCGGCTACTGCGCCTGGCGCCTGGAACCCGACAGCCTCCCCGGCCTCCGAGTGCTCTCCGACGTGGCCACCCACCTGGCCGAACACCCCGGCGACAAGGACCTTCGCGGCCGAGTCCTGGCCCAGCTGGCCACGTTCGGCGGCAGCGCCTACGACCAGCCCACCTTCGACTCCGACGCCACGCTCCCGCTCAGCTACATGAGCGCCCCGGTCTTCGACGACAGCGGCCACGCCGTCATGGAACTCCAGATCGGCCCCCTGCGCCCCGACGTCACCCGCTCCGAACGCCGCCACTATCTCGCCGAGCTGTCCGCCGCCGCCCGCCGGATCGGCGACGGCCTGGAATCGATCCCCTCCCGGACCCACCGCCTCCCGAACTGACTCCGCCTATTGGAGTTCGCGGGTGGTGGCGATCAGGAAGGTGATGGTGTCGCGGACTTTGGCATCGGTCATCTTCAGCGGGACCGAGCTGGTGGCGGCGACCTTGTCGTCGATCGCGATCATGCCTTCCCAGGTGCCGATGCGGGTGAGGAAGGAGTCGTCGGCGGAGCGCCAGACCTCTTCGTCGAAGCCGTCGAGGCGGTGGTAGCGGCCGCCCTCGGGGTCGGTGTGGTCCGGTTTGCGCATATTGCGGAGGGTCAGCCAGGCCACGTAGGGGGCACGGGGCTTCAGATTGAGGTAGCAGGAGCCGTTCATGCCGATGGTGGCATTGATGGTGCCTTGGCTGAGTTCGGCTACCTGCGCTTCGGGGACGCCCAAGGTGGTGTGGAAGAAGTCGAGCATCCGCGTGCACACGTCACGATTCGAGTGGGCGGAAGGGGTTGAGCCGGGGTCGGATTGGGAGGCCGGGGACGAACCGCAACCCGCCAGCACGAATACGACTGCGACCAGCAGATATCGGAGGATCCCCCACCGTCTTCCGAGCACCACGACCTCCTGTTCGGGCCGGAGCGTAACAGGACGGCGGGGGCGCGCCAACCGGAGTGGCGCAGTTGCGCCTGGACGCCCAACGCTGCGTGAGACGCGGATCACGCTGGCGCGCACCGACTTCCGGGAAGCCGTAGGCGGAGGGTCAGAGCACCTTGGCGATGGCGGGCACGATCTTCGCGATCGCGACGTCCGTCGAATTCGGGGTCCAGGTCTGGAAGGCCTGGGCGGTGGCCGGATCGTCGACGATGACCAGGCGGGCGTGGGTGAGGCTGGAGGACAGGAAGGAACTCGGCAGGCCACGCAGGCCGCCGTTGCCCGCCTGCTTGTCGGTGCGCACGATGATGACCAGGTCGACGTCGGGGACCGTCTCGCCGGAGGCGGACAACGGGCGCGGGGAGGTCTCGTCGGGCTTGGCGCGGAAGTCGGTGGCGTAGCGGAAGCCGATGTCCTGCAGGAACTTCGCCTGCTCGCTCGAATCCAGGTCGACGGAGAGGGAGCTGTCGCCGAGGTTGTAGGCGGCCACCGTCTTGTTGAGGAACGACGGATGCGCGGCGCGGACCTGGGCCGGGGAATCACTGGGGGTCGAGGTGGTCTGGGTGACGGTGGCGCCGCCGGAATCCTGGTGCGTGGCCAGGTAGACCGCGGTGCCGGAAACACCCAGCAGCGCAACGGCCGCCGCCACCGCGAGGGCGCGCCAGCGGGCGGTACGGGAGCCACGGGTCCCCGAGTGGATCGGCTGCGGCCGGGTGATCCGCTCGGTCGGCCGCTCGGACTCGACGATCGGTGGCGCGGAGGGCATCCGGCCCTGCAAGGCGAGCGCGGCGTCCTCGGTGAAGTCCCGGCAGGTGGCGTAGCGGTCGTCGGGATTCTTGGCCAGCACCTTCGCGATCACCGCGTCCAGCGCGGGCGGCAGATCGGCGCGCAGCGTGCCCAGCGCGGGCGGCGGATCCTGGAGGTGACCCAGTGTCGCCTGGGCGATGGAATTCACCGGGAACGGCGTGCGCCCGGTGAGCAGCTTCACGAAAGCGCAGCCGAGACTGTAGATATCGCCGCGATGATCCAGCGGCCCGGCGACCAGCCGCTCGGGGGCCGCGTAGGCGAGGGTCGCCATCATGGCGTCGGTGGCGGTGAGTTCGCGGCCGTCGGTCACCGACTTGGCGACGCCGAAATCGGTGAGCAGCACCCGCTCCTCGCCCGGATGCGCGTCCTCGTCACGGGAGAGCAGGAAGTTGGCGGGCTTCACATCCCGATGCAGCAGACCGCGCCGATGCGCGTAATCCAGCGCCTTGCCCACCTCGGTGACGATGCGCAGCGCCCGCTGCGGCGTCATCCCCTCGGGATGCTGCTTCAACTCCACGGAGGCGTCGGTGCCGGGGACGTACTGCATGGCGATCCACAGCCGCCCGTCCTCCTCCCCGCGCGCGTAGACGGTCACGATGTTCGGATGATCCATTTCCGCGGCGAGATTCGCCTCGCGTGCGAACCGCGCCCGATACACCTCGTCGTGGGACAGGTCGTTGCTGAGCACCTTCAGTGCGTCGAGCCGCCCGGGAAACATCGGGTCCTGCACCAGATAGACGGTCCCCATCCCGCCACTGCCCAGCACCCGGATGATCCGATGGCCGCCCACAACAGTGCCGGGCCGCAACGGCATTCGCATCCTCCTAGCGCGCGGCCGGGATTCCGGCCTTGTCGAATGTAGCAACTCTCACGATGCCCGTCCGGGCTCAGATGTGCCCGTACGCGAGCAGCTGGTACTGGGCCGAAAGTCGTTGGCGCAGATCCTGGGATTGGTCGGCGGACACCTCGGCCACGTAGCGCTGGTAGGGCAGATAGCACATGAACTTCGCGCCGATGGCGTACTTCACGTCCTTCAGCTGCAGGCAACGGGCCGTCGCCAGGCCGGGCGGCGGGTCGACGGGCTTGTACCGGTCGAGCAGTTCGTCGACGAAGGCGGCGATGAAGCGCTGGGCGGCTGCGTCGTCCTTCGTCCGGTAGATATTGCTGAGCGAACTGGCCATCAGGTCGATTCCGGCGTCGGCGTACGCGCGGCGGGAGGCGGCCGGTCGATCGTCGTGGGAGAGGGCGGCGTGCGGGCCGTACAGTCCCTCGCTCGCCCGGACCTGGCCCTTGCCCGCGGGCAGCACGCGGCTGAGCAGATCGTCGGGATCGCTGAGCAGACCCGCCAGCTGGTCGGGCGGGGTGGGGCGATAGTCCCGCATCGATTCGATCGCCTTGTCCAGCATCCGCTTCGCCACGTCGATCAGGAACGCGGGACCGTCGGGCGCGGTCAGGTCGTCCTCGACGTGCAGCCAGTACAGGTATTCGCCCTGCGGGTACAGCGCCCGCACCCATTCGAGGGAGGTGAGCGCGGCCCGCGCGGCCGGATAGCCGGGGATCTGCACCGGCCCCTTGTCCGGGTACTCCGGACTCGCCTGCGAAGCAAGGAAATCCGCGGCCGTCGCGGCCTGCGCGGGCTTGCCGAAGCGCAGCACGGTGAGATGCACGTTCAGCCCGAGCGTGGTGTCGTACCGATGCCGCCCACCGGTCTGCCAGCCGGCGACCAGCCCCGGCGCGCGATCGTTGAACCCGTCGATCCCCATCGGCGGATAGTCCGCCGTGACCGCCGGCCCGGCCGACCCGTACCCCAGCCGCTCGTCGATCTCCAGGGGCAGCGGGACGTGCTCGCCCAGCCGGATCGCCTCCTGCACCACGTCCCCGACGCTGATGTCGGGCTTCATGGTGGTGATCTGCCGCGGCACCACCGGATAGTTCCCCGGATCCAATTGCGACACATCGACGGTCGCGGCGGGTGACGCGGGCGCGGCGGGGTCGTTCGGGCCTGACCCACAGCCGCCGGCCAGCACGGCCGCCACCGTGAGCGCCAGCAGCCGGATGCTCGATCGTGCGATCCTCATGGCGCTATCCGCTCCTGGCCAGCATCGAATACTGCGCCGACACCCGCTGTTCGAACGAGGCGGGCGCGCCGCCGCTGAACCGGGCCTGTGCCCCGATCACCGCCACGTACCGGCCGTAGACCACCGCGCACAGATAGGTGGCGTCGCGGATCGGCTCGGGTTCATCGAGCCGTACGCAGTGCGCGTCGGTGATGCCCGCGGGGTTCGGGACCTCGTCGTCGTCGCGGCCCAGCCGGGTCAGCGCGGTCTGTAAACCGAAGGCCGCCTGCAGATCCCGGGTTCGGTACACGGTCGCCCCGTTGCGGGCGACCAGATCCACCCCGGCCGCCTCGAACGCGGGCCGCGCCACCGCGGTGTCGCGCTCGAAATGCAGTGCGGCCGCGGGCGTATAGATCCCGCCCTGGCCGCGGCCGCCCCACCGATCGGAGTCGGAGCTGTCGTACTGGTTGGGCAGCGTGAGATCCAGGATCTTGTCGGGATTGCCGGGCAGGTCCGGAAGATCCTCGAGCGGAGTGGGTTTCAGCTCGGCCATCGCGGTGAGCTGGGCGCGCAGCAGGTCTCGCAGGCGGGTGCCGAGCGCGGCCGGATCGTTCTGCGGGATCACGGCATGGCCGATGATCACGAACACGCCGCGCACCGCGACCAGCTCGCCCCGGTCATCGGTGCGGGAGGAGGCCCGCGCGGTGTCGTGGGTGTCGGCGGGCAGGTCGGTGGTGTCGATCGGAATCGGGTGCCGCTCAGGGGTGTTCAAGGATTCCCAGTACCCGTCGACGGCCGCGCGGGCGGCCTGCTCGGACGGGAAGCGCTGGATCGCCAGGACGATGTGCTTGCGGGCCCGCACGCTGCCGTTGTCGCGCGCGATGTAGGCCCCCGCGATGAGCCGGTTGCGTTCCGCGACCGGCTGCCAGTTCTTGGGGAACGGCCCGTTGTCGTCGTCGTAGTCGGCGCCGGAGTTGCTCAGCAGCCGGGCCCCGCCCAGATACCGGACGTCGGGATCGATGCGGTCGGGCCCGGCCAGATACGACATCATGCGCCGCGACTCGATCGCGTACGCGTCGGCGACCGTGCCGTAGAACGGCACGAATTCCGCCGGGGCCGACGGATAGGGCCCTACCTGTAGTTTCGGCAGATCGGCCGCGGTCATGCCGGGCACCGCGTGCCCGGACACCGGCCACGACCCGGCCGCGTATCCCGCGCCGAGGACCGCCACGGCGGCCGCCGCCGACGCCACTGTCCGCAGTCGTCTCATCCGGTCACCCGCTCGTCAGCAGCACGTACTGCGCCGCCGTCTTCTGATACAGCTCGGCCAGGTTGGACGCGCCGACCTGCACGGTGTATTTGTCCACGTGGAAGGTGCACTGGTGGAACATGACCCGCCCGTTCTCCAGATCCGCGAAGCAGCCGATATCGCCCGGGAAACGCGGCGGCGGGTCGATGGCCCGATGCTTGTCGGAGGGTTCGTTGGCCGGATTCCACTTGTCCCACAGGGCGCGTGCCGCCGCGCCGGTGCGGCTGTGGAACACCAGTGCGTCGCCGTAACCGACCAGATCGACATCGCCGATGGTCAGGAACTCCAGGTCCGTGCCGTCGAGGCTCTGCAACGAGCCGCGGCCGGTGTACACCCCGTCCGGGTCGGGGCGCAGCGGTAGTTCCGGATTCGTCGGCAGGGTGCGGCCGAGAATGCCGTCCGGGTCGAGCGGAATGTGCTCGAACTGGTCGGTCGGGGTGGGTTGGAACTTGTCGAGCAGCGGCAGCGCCACGTCGAGCATGCGTTCGGTGCGCGCGCTCAGATCCGCCAGATCCGGCGCGGCGGCCAACTCGTCCACCAGCTTGATGTACACGACGTAGCGGTCCCGCACCGTCCACGAACCCAGCGACGCCACGTTCGGCCGCCAATGTGCCGTGCTCGCAGGGTATTTGGTCAGCCGCACCGGCTGATTGCCGTTGTTGTAGGTGAAGTCGTCGTGTTCGAGCACCGGGCCCACCGCCGCGGCCCGCGCGGCGTCGGGCAGTTCCAGCACCGCGATGCTGAGCCTGCGGTGCTTCTCCTCCCTGCCCTCGCCGGTGCACCAGGTGGTCACCCAGCCGCCGCGCAGATCGTGGGCGACCTCGTCGAAGGTGTCGTTGATGACGATATTGCCCAGGCCCTTGTGGTTGGTGACGACGTGCGGGCGGACATTGTTGGAGCACTCGTAGGCGTAGTCGTGGTCGGCCTCGAACGGCAGCGCCACGTAGTCCGACAGCCGCTGTGACTCCCGGACCCGGGATTGCTTGCCGGTCTTGGCATTTCCCACCGTGCGCGGCGTGGTCTGGTAGTTGCCGACCTCCAGGCTCGCGGGGTCGGTCGGCTGCCGCACCGGGTGGCCGGGAACGCTGCTCGCGCAGCCGGTTCCGGCCGCGAGCGCCACCGCGAGGCCCATCAACGCCGCGAACAGTCTCACCGTCCCCTCCTCCCGGGGCGGATTTTACCGTCGCTCAAGACTTCTCGCGCGCCTTCGGACACGCCGGGTGTGGTCTCGGACACGATCGCGCGGCAATCCGGGCACCGCGACGTCTCGGTCCGCGCGCCCCGCCCGGCCGCTTCCGGGCCGGTCTCCGTTAGCACGGCGGCGAATTCCGTGGTCGGAGGCGCGCAACCCTCACCGACAGGCATGTATCGCGGTGATTAACACAAATTCGCAAGCGGGGAGTCCGGCCTGTGAAGATTGCACCGAACGGGACTTCGATGCCCGATCCGTATCCCCGGGCAGGTACCTTCTACGCATGTTCTCCAAAGTCCTGGTCGCCAACCGCGGCGAGATCGCCATTCGCGCCTTCCGCGCGGCCTACGAACTCGGCATCGGTACCGTCGCGGTTTTTCCGTACGAGGACCGCAACTCCGTGCATCGGCTCAAGGCCGACGAGGCGTACCAGATCGGTGAGCCCGGCCACCCCGTCCGCGCGTACCTGTCGGTCGAGGGCATCATCGAGGCCGCCAAGAGCGCGGGCGCGGATGCCATCTACCCCGGTTACGGCTTCCTGTCGGAGAACCCGGACCTCGCCGCCGCTTGCGCCCGCGAGGGCATTACCTTCATCGGCCCGGACGCCTCGGTGCTGGAGCTGACCGGCAACAAGGCTCGGGCCATCGCCGCGGCGAAGGCCGCGGGGCTGCCGGTGCTGCGGTCGAGCGAGCCGTCCGCGGATGTGGACGCGTTGATGACGGCGTCGGAGTCGATGGAGTTCCCGCTGTTCGTGAAGGCCGTCGCCGGTGGCGGTGGTCGCGGTATGCGCCGTGTCGCGGACCCGGCCCAGCTGCGCGAGTCCATCGAGGCTGCCGCGCGTGAGGCCGAATCCGCCTTCGGTGATGCGACGGTGTTCCTCGAGCAGGCGGTGGTCAACCCCCGTCATATCGAGGTGCAGATCCTGGCTGACCAGCAGGGCAATGTCATCCACCTCTACGAGCGCGACTGCTCGCTGCAGCGCCGCCACCAGAAGGTGATCGAGCTCGCGCCCGCCCCGAATCTGGATCCCGCACTGCGCGACCGTATTTGCGCTGACGCGGTGGCGTTCGCCAGGCAGATCGGTTATTCCTGCGCGGGCACGGTGGAGTTCCTGCTCGACGAGCGCGGCAACCATGTGTTCATCGAGATGAACCCGCGTATCCAGGTCGAGCACACGGTGACCGAGGAGATCACCGACGTCGACCTGGTGCAGTCGCAGTTGCGGATCGCGGCGGGGGAGAGCCTCGCGGATCTCGGCCTCAGCCAGGACGCCATCCACATTCGGGGCGCGGCGCTGCAGTGCCGTATCACGACCGAGGACCCGGCCAACGGGTTCCGTCCCGACACCGGCCGCATCACCGGTTACCGTTCCCCGGGTGGCGCGGGTGTGCGTCTCGATGGTGGCGCGAACGTCGGTGCGGAGGTTGGCGCCTACTTCGACTCCATGCTGGTCAAGCTCACCTGCCGCGGCCGCGACTTCAACGCCGCGGTGGCGCGGGCCCGGCGCGCGGTCGCCGAATTCCGCATCCGCGGCGTGACGACCAACATCCCGTTCCTGATGGCGGTGCTCGACGACCCGGACTTCCGGGCGGGCCGGGTCACCACCTCCTTCATCGACGAGCGGCCGCAACTTCTCACGCTGAAGAGCTCCGCCGACCGCGGCACCAAGATCCTCAACTACCTGGCCGACATCACCGTGAACAAGCCGCACGGCTCACGGCCGACCAAGGTGTACCCGCACGACAAGCTGCCCGCCATCGACCTGACCGTGCCGCCGCCGGCGGGCTCACGGCAGCGGCTGCTCGAGCTCGGCCCCGAAGGCTTCTCGCAGTGGCTGCGCAACCGGGAGGGCGTGGCCGTCACCGACACCACCTTCCGTGACGCGCACCAGTCGCTGCTCGCCACCCGCGTACGCACCAACGGCCTGCTCGACGTGGCCGGGCATGTGGCGCGCATGACGCCCGAACTGCTGTCCATCGAATGCTGGGGCGGCGCGACCTACGACGTGGCATTGCGGTTCCTCTACGAGGACCCGTGGGAGCGGCTGGCCGCGCTGCGCGAGGCCGTGCCGAACATCAACCTGCAGATGCTGCTGCGCGGCCGCAACACCGTCGGCTACACGCCGTACCCGGAAAAGGTCACGCGCGCTTTCGTTTCCGAGGCCACCGCCACCGGCATCGACATCTTCCGTATCTTCGACGCGCTCAACAATGTCGACCAGATGCGCCCGGCCATCGACGCCGTCCGCGAAACCGGCACGGCCCTGGCCGAAGTCGCGTTGTCCTACACCGGCGACCTGTCCAACCCGAACGAGGACCTCTACACCCTCGACTACTACCTCAAGCTCGCCGAGCAGATCGTCGAGGCCGGGGCGCACGTCATCGGCATCAAGGACATGGCCGGCCTGCTGCGCGCACCCGCCGCGTCCACCCTGGTCACGGCGCTGCGGCGGGAGTTCGACCTGCCCGTGCACGTGCACACCCACGACACCCCGGGCGGCCAGCTGGCCACCTACCTCGCCGCCTGGCAGGCCGGGGCCGACGCCGTGGACGGCGCGTCCGCGCCGATGGCGGGCACCACCTCGCAGCCCGCGCTCTCGGCCATCGTCGCCGCGGCCGCGAACTCGCCCTACGACACCGGGCTGAGCCTGCAGAACGTGTGCGACCTCGAGCCGTACTGGGAGGCGCTGCGAAAGGTGTACGCGCCCTTCGAGTCCGGGCTGCCGGGCCCGACGGGTCGTGTCTACCACCACGAGATTCCGGGCGGTCAGCTGTCGAACCTGCGCCAGCAGGCCATCGCGCTGGGCCTGGGTGACCAGTTCGAGGAGGTCGAGGCGAAATACGCGGCCGCGGACCGGATGCTGGGCCGCCTGGTCAAGGTCACCCCGTCCTCCAAGGTGGTCGGCGACCTGGCGCTGGCGCTGGTCGGCAGCGGCGTCGACGTCGACGACTTCGCCGCCGACCCCGCCCGCTACGACCTTCCGGACTCGGTGATCGGTTTCCTGCGTGGTGAACTCGGCACCCCGGCCGGTGGCTGGCCGGAGCCGTTCCGCAGCCGCGCCCTCGAGGGCCGCGGTCCCGCCAAGCCGGAAGCCCAGCTCACCGTCGCCGACGAGGCCGGCCTCAACGGCACCTCCGCCGAACGCCGCGCCACCCTCAACCGGCTGCTGTTCCCCGGACCCACCGCCGAATTCATCGCCCACCGCGAGAAGTACGGCGACACCACCGGGCTCTCGGCCAACCAGTTCTTCTACGGCCTGCGCCACGACGAGGAACACCACGTCCAGCTCGACAAGGGCGTCACCCTGCTCATCGGACTGGAGGCGATCTCCGAGCCCGACGAGCGCGGCATGCGCTCGGTCATGTGCATCCTCAACGGGCAGCTGCGTCCCATCCAGGTGCGCGACCGCTCCATCGCCAGCGAGATCCCGGCGGCGGAGAAGGCCGACCGGAACAATGCCGGGCACATCGCCGCCCCGTTCGCCGGTGTGGTGACCCTGGCCGTCTCCGAAGGCGATTCGGTGTCCGCGGGCGACACCATCGGCACCATCGAGGCCATGAAGATGGAAGCCGCCATCACGGCCCCGCGCGGTGGCGTGGTGCGCCGCGTCGCCATCGCCAAGGTCCAGCAGGTGGAGGGCGGCGACCTGCTCGTCGACGTGAACCTGAACGAGACCGCCGCCGAATGACCCGCATCGTGGCAGGTACCGCCGGGGGCCGACGCCTACGCGTCCCCCCGGCGGGCACCCGCCCCACCTCCGACCGGGTGCGCGAGGCCCTCTTCAGCTTCCTGCACGCCCGCATGGATTTCGACGGCCTGCACGTCCTCGACCTCTACGCGGGCTCGGGGGCCCTGGCCCTGGAAGCGCTGTCCCGCGGCGCGTCCCACGCCCTCCTGATCGAGGCGGACCGCAAGGCCGCCGCCATCATCCGCGGCAATATCGGCGACCTCGGCCTCCCGGGTGCGGAACTCAGGCAGAACAGCGTCGGGTCCGTGCTGGCGGGGGCCGCGCCCGAACGTTACGACCTGGTCTTCTCGGATCCGCCCTACGACCTCGACATCGCCGACGTGCAGTCCGACCTGCGCTCGCTGGCCGAGAACGGGTGGCTGCACGACGAGGCGCTCATCGTCGTCGAACGCTCCACGCGCTCACCCGAAGTGGTCTGGCCCGACGGGTTCGCGCCCCAGAAGTCGCGCACCTACGGGGAGACGCGGCTCGATTTCGCCGAATACGCCGAAGCCCACTGACACAAGGGCTTTCGCAGTTTCGGCGGGTGCGCCCGGGTCGCGGTCGATAGAATCACCAGGGGGTGAGCGATCGCGGTGAGGGGGTTCGAGTGGTGCACGAAGGACGCGTTGCCGTTATCGGGTTGGGCGCCGCCGGCCTGTCCGCGTGCCTCGCGGCGGCGGAACTCGGGTGGTCGGTCATCGGATTCGACCGGTACGCGATCGGCGCGGACTCCGCCGCTTCCGCGGGGCGGTCGAAGATCATCAGGTTCGGATACACCGACCCGTTCTATGCCGAACTGATGCGCGATACCCGGCCGCGCTGGGAGCGGCTCGAACACGACACCGGAACGTCGCTGATCGACCGGTGCGGGATGCTGCATTTCGGGATCGGCGGGGGACCGGGGACCGGCGCGGTCATCGAATCCCTCGAACGATCCGGGCAGGACTGTGAAATCCTCACCGGCGGTGAGGCATCCGCACGGACCGGGTTGCGGCTGCGGGCGGGGGAAATCGGTGTCCACGAGCGCAGCGCGGGGATGATGACCCCGGCGTCGGTGTTGCGGGCGCTGGCGGCCCGGGCGACCGCGCTCGGCGTGGCCCTCCGCGAGAAGACGGCCGTCTCGGCGATCGACGATGCGGGCGGCTCCGTCACGGTGACGACATCGGACGGGCCGGTACCGGTGGATCGCGTAATCATCGCCGCCGGTGGGCAATTCGGGCAATTCGCGCCTGCCGCCGCCGGTCGAATCACGGTGACCCGCCAATATCAGATCGTCTGCGAAGCGACCGAGCCCATTGCGGGCGGACGCGGGTGCAGCTGGATGGACGTCACGGCCGACGAGTGGTACGGGATGGTCAACGCGGGCAACGGTGTACAGATCATGGGCGTTCACGAGCCCGCGACCATCGTGGATGCCGATCAGCCGATCGACGACACGGAACTGAAGGCATCGGTCGACGTCCAACTCGAGTACCTGAGGGAACGGCTGGCGCTGAACTCCCGGCAACTCACCCTCCTCGAAGTCCGGACCTGCCACTACACCAACACGGCGGCCAAGGATTTCGTGATCGACCGCCTGCCGGGCGGCTCGACGGTGCTGCTCAGCGCCTGCTCCGGGCACGGCTTCAAATTCACCATCACCAGCGGCCACCTGGCCGCGCAACTCGCCTGCACCGACGCGGCGCCGGTACCCCGATTCCGGCTGTCCGCCCTCTCCACCGAGCCGCGGCCATGATCGCCCCGACGCCGCCGACGCCACCCGAGCCTCCGGTGAGCAGCAATACCGCCGCCAAAGTCACGCTGGTCATCGGAATCCTCGTCACCGTCCTGGGCTCGATGTGGGGGATCATCTCGAGTTCCGGCGGCAAGGTCGTCGCTCCGATCGACACCATCATCGCCGGGGCGCTGACCGCGGTGGGCGGCGGCATCGTCGGCGCGTCGATGCAGGATCTGTTCTCCCGCACCAATGTCGAACGCGGCCTCAGCGCGGTCTCGCGCATGATGTCCGATGTCGTCGCCGAGAACTCGCGGGTGCTGACGGCCATCACCGAGCGGATGACCGATGTCGCCGACGGGATCGGCGGCTCCGCGCGGGCATCACACGACAGCATCCGGAATACCGTGGCCGGTTCCCTGTCGGCGCGGTTCGTGTCCGACGAACAACAGCTCGCCCCGCTGCGAAAGACGTGGCATCACTATCACGTCACCCAAGCCGGACGTGAATTGCGCTGGCTGTATTCGATATTCCCCTTGGACACCGGCACCAGCCCCTCGACGATCACCACGCCCATCGTCCTGGTCGATCTCGCGCGCGTCGCGCATGTCTACAACGCCGAGGTCGGCATGCGAACGAATCGACTGTTCGTCAACTTCACCCGCGCCGACGGCACCGAGCCGAGCTGCTCGGAGATCTTCCCGCACATGCAGACCTTCCGCGACATCCACGCCGGCTTCGGCATCCGCCAGACCTGGGACGGCTCCCACCTGCTCGGCCGCGCCATCATGAGCGAACGCCCCGTCATCCCCGACGCCGAACCCGGCATGATCGCCGCCGAACACAACCCCACCCTCGACGACGTCTGGCTCACCGGCTTCATCCAGAACCGCATCCACCTCGACGACCTCCCGGCCCGCCAGTCCTGAGCGTCGACCGGCCCGCGCCGAACTTTCTGCCCGGCACCCGACGGATTCTTCGCCTCCCGCCGGTCTGAATACCTGACAGGAACAGACCGAGCAGGGAGTGCGTGATGACGGATTCGAAGAAGACCGCGGTGGTCACGGGTGCGAGCCGGGGATTCGGGCGGGGGATCGCCACCGCGCTGGTGGCCTCGGGGATGCGGGTCGCCGGAGTAGCGCGCGACCGGCAGGCGTTGCGGGAAGTCGCGGCCGAACTCGGGGAGGCGTTCGTGCCCATCACCGCCGACGCCACCGAGGAAGCGGTGGCGCGGCGAGTGATTCGCGAATTCCGACCGGCGGTGCTGGTGCTCAACGCCGGAGCGACACCACCGCTGGCGCCCATCCACGAGCAGAGCTGGGAGAGCTTCACCCGGAACTGGGAGACCGATACGAAACACGCGTTCGTCTGGACCGGGGCGGTGCTGCGGGAACCCCTGGAACCGGGCAGCGTGGTGATCGCCATGTCGAGCGGGGCGGCGGTCAACGGGTCGCCGCTGAGCGGTGGATACGCGGGAGCCAAGTCCGCGATCCGATTCATCCGGACGTACGCCGCGGAGGAATCCGAGCGCGCCGGGCTCGGGATTCGGTTCGTGGCCCTGCTGCCCCGGCTGACCCCGGCCACCGGGCTCGGGGCGACCGCTGTCGCGGGATATGCCGCCCGGCAAGGTATCGACGTCGACACCTATATCGCGGAGATGGGGCCCCCGCTCACACCCGAACAGGTAGGAAAAGCGGTGCTCGAACTTGCCGGAGATCCGGGGAGCGCGGCGGAATACTTGGTGAGCGGCGCCGGGCTGCGGAAGATCGGCTGAGGCGGCGCGACCATGACCATCAGCGCACCGGCAGGAGTCGCGGACATGCCCGCCGAGACCGAACGACCCGCGGCGACCGAACGCCCGACCCAGCGTGAATTCGGCGGTCTCACCGAGAGATTCCGGCCCGAACTGCTCGCGCACTGCTACCGGATGCTCGGGTCCGTGCAGGACGCCGAGGACCTGGTGCAGGAGACCTACCTGCGCGCCTGGCGCGGCTACGCGGGTTTCGAAGGCCGGTCCTCGGTGCGGCACTGGCTGTACAAGATCGCCACCATGGCGTGCCTGACCGCGGTGGAAGGCCGGGCCCGCAGGCCGCTGCCCTCCGGGCTGGGTGCGCCCGAGGACGATCACCGGGTGGCGGTCGCCGCCCGCGAGCCCACGGTGCCGTGGCTGCAACCCGCACCGGACGCGGCCTTCGGATTCGACGACCCGGCCGCCATCGTGGCCGGGCGCGCGGGCATCCGCCTGGCGTTCATCGCGGCCCTGCAGCTCCTGCCCGCTCGCCAGCGCGCCGTGCTCACCCTGCGCGACGTCCTCGCCTTCCGATCCGCGGAAGTCGCCGCCATTCTCGACACCACCCCGACCGCCGTGGACAGCGCCCTGCGCCGCGCCAGATCCCGTCTGGCCCAGGCGGGTCCGGTGGACACCGACCTGGCCGAGCCGGACGAGCTGGCGCAGCGCCGTCTGCTCGACGACTACGTCACGGCGTTCACCAGCGCCGACCACGCCGCCCTGGTCGCTCTGCTGCGCGCGGACGTCGAGATGGAGATGCCGCCCACCCCGACCTGGTTCACCGGCCGCGCCGCGGTGACGGGCTTCCTCGCCGCGCGCATCCTCAGCCCGGGCCTGTGGCGCATGCTCCCCGTCCGCGCGAACGGTCAGCCCGCGTTCGTCGTGTACAAACGATCGGCCGAGGGGTGCTACGAGGCGTACGGCATCCAGGTGCTCACCCTGATCGGTTCCCGGGTCGCCCGCATCACCGCGTTCAACGATCCGGCCCTGGTCCCGGCGTTCGGCTTCGCGATCACCGCCGAAACCTGAATCGGGACAGGGCATTCGGCTCAGCTCAGGGCGTACGGGGGTGCGAGGTGGAAGCGGCGGCAGTCGGAGCAGCGCCGACTCATCACATCGGGCGTGCCGGTGTGGTGGAGGATGGCGTGGGTCGGGATGACGTCCAGGGTGTGGTCGCGCAGGACCGCGTGGCCGTCGATTCCTCAGTACACGTCGCGCACGTACCGCTTCTCGGCCGCGAGCTTCTTCACGTAGGCGTCGGCGTCGTCGGTGTCCAGGTTGCCGTGGTGGGCGATGATCTCCCGCAAGGCGAGATCGACGTCCTTGGCCATGCGGGAGGCGTCGCCGCAGACGTAGAAGTGGGCGCCGGAATCGATCCAATTCCACAGTCGCGCACCGTGTTCGCGCATGCGGTCCTGGACGTACACCTTGGCGCGCTGGTCACGGGAGAACGCGAGATCGAGGTGGGTGAGGACGCCTTCGCGCTGGAGCTGGTCGAGTTCGTCGCGATAGTAGAAGTCGGTGGCCTGGTGTTGCTCACCGAAGAACAGCCAGTTGGGGGCGTGGTCGCCGCGCGCCCGCCGGTGTTCGAGGAATCCGACGAACGGCGCGACGCCGGTGCCGGGACCGATCATGATGGCGGCCACGGCCGGATCGTCGGGCGGGCGGAAGTGCGGCGAACGCTGGATGTGCAGGGCCAGGGACTGGTTCTGCTCCGCGTCGGCGAGATAGGCCGAGCAGAGCCCGCCCCGCGGCCGGCCCGTCGGACCGGGATAGCGGATGACCGAGACGGTGGTGCGCACGGTCGCCGGGTCCGCCAAGGGACTGGACGAGATCGAATACAGGCGCGGTTGAATACGTTTGAACATGTCCGCCCACCGCTGCGGGTCGGCCGGCACCGGATAGTCGGCGGCGATGTCGACCGGTTGCCGCCCCCACAGCCATTTCGCCAGTTCGCCCTTGTTGTCCTGGCGCAGCAAGGTCCGCAGGTACGGATCGGCCGTGCACTCGGCCAGATACTTCAGCAACTCGGGCGTCACCCTGGTCAGGTCGAGATGTTCTTCGAGCGCGATGGACAGCGGCACGGGGCCGACCTTCGGAACCTCGACCACGGCGGCGGGATCGAGTCCGGTGACCGCCAGGAACTCCCACACCAGCCCCAGATCGTTGAACGGCCGCACGCCGAGCGCATCACCGACGTCATAGCTCAGATCGGTGCCGGCCAGATCGAAGCTGAACTGGCGGACCTCCTTCTGCGCGCCGGGCAGGCTCAGCAGCCGATTGCCCACCAGCCGGCCGGACGGCCCGCCGGATTCGGGGCGGGCGGTGCCGGACGGTGCTGGAGGCGGTGTCGCGGTCGTGGTGCTGCCGGCGGGAGCGGTGAGGACCGGGAGGAGTTGTTCGAGCCAGACCGCGGCGGAGTCGTCGAAGTCCGGTTCGCAGTCGACGCGGGGGATCAGCCGTTCCGCACCCAGCTCGGCCAGTCGGTCGTCGAGGCGTCTGCCGTGGCCGCAGAACGCGTCATAGTTCGAGTCCCCGAAGGCGAGCACCGCGAATCGTGTTCCGGAGAAGGCGGATTCGGGCAGCGCGGCGAGGGAGTCCCAGAATCCCGCACCATTGTCCGGGGCGTCGCCATCGCCGAAGGTGCTGCTCACGACGAGCAGGTCGGCGGCGCGAGGCAGATCGGCGGCGGAGATCGAATCCATGGCGTGCACGACCGGGGCCAGCTCGCGCACGGCCAGAGTGTCGGTGAGAGTCCCGGTGGCGAAATCCTCCGCAGTGCCGGTCTGCGAGGCCCACAGGACCAGCAGTGGACGGGTCGGTGTGGCAGCCGCCGGTGTCGCCGGTTCGGGCGATGGGACAGTCGCGGGTGCGATCGTCGCGAGCGGACCCGCCGGGCTGATGCGGTCGTGCGGTGTGAACATGCCCGCGAGCAGGCCGTCGACCCAGGCCGTGATGGTGGGGCGCAGCGGATTCGCCGCCGGGAGGGCGGGCAGCACCGCGGCGTCCCCGGTCTGCCGCACCCCCGCGAGAAACCCTGACAGGTACGAGGATTCGAGGTCCGTCAGGGTGGGCGTGCCGAGGTCGGCGATACCGAGCACCGCCGCCGCGGCCAGCGCCCGATCATCGGTTCGCGCCGACACGAGCGCGGCGGGTGCGGTCACCGCGGGTTCGGGGGTCGAGATGGGCTCGGGCCGGATCGGCGCGGCGACCTTGGCCAGGGTGACCGCGCAGACCTTGAACTCCGGTTGAAACGAGATCGGGTCCACGGCGTCGTTGGTGACGGCGTTGACGGTCAGGTACTCGCCGAACAGGTCGTTCCAGTGGAACGGGGCGAAGGTGGTGCCGACCCGCACCCGGTCGGTGACCACGGCCGGCAGGACGGCGCGCCCGCGCCGGGAAGCCACTTCGACCCAATCGCCGTCGGCAACGGTGAGTTTCGCCGCGTCCTCGGGGTGGATCTCGAGGAACGGCCCCGGATTGAGCTTGTTGAGCTTGGCGACGCGGCCCGTCTTGGTCAGGGTGTGCCACTGGTGTTGCACCCGGCCGGTGTTGAGCACGAACGGGTAGTCGTCGTCGGGCAGTTCGGCGGCCGGCAGGTGGGGGCGGGGGAAGAACACCGCGCGGCCGGAGGCGGTCGGAAACCACAGCCGCGGCGTGGAGCCGTCCTCGCGAACCTGTTGCGGTCGGCTGACTCCGTCATTGCGGTAGCGAATCGGGTTGCGCGCCGGTCCGTCCGGCGCGATCGGCCATTGCAGCGGGCCTTCGCGCAGCCGATCGTAGGTGGCTCCGCGCAGGTCGTATTCGGTCTTCGGGTTCCAGGTGCGCTTGATCTCCTCGAAGATCTCCTCCGCGTCGCCGTAGGTGAAGGCGTCGGAATATCCCAGGGCACAGGCGATTCGGGCGATGAGCTGCCAGTCCGGGATCGCCTCTCCCGGGGCCGGAATCGATTTCCGGACCAGGGTGAGGTTGCGCTCGGAGTTGATCATCACGCCTTCCCCTTCGACCCACAGGGCGGCGGGCAGGATGACGTCGGCGTAGGCGTTGGTCTCGGTCTCGGCGAAGACGTCCTGGGTGATCACCAGTTCGGCGGCTTCCAGTCCCGCCAGCACCGTCTTCCGATTGGCAACGGTGGCAACGGGATTGGTGCAGATGATCCAGCAGGCCTTGATCTCACCGGCCGCCATCCTGGTGAACATGTCGATGGTGCCGGTGCCGACATCGGTGCGCAGTGTGCCCGGCGGTCGCTGCCACAGTTGCTCGATGAACTCCCGGTCCTGGTCGACCAGAACCGAGCGCTGCCCGGGCAGCCCCGGTCCCATGTAACCCATCTCCCGCCCGCCCATCGCATTGGGCTGGCCGGTGAGCGAGAACGGGCCGCTGCCGGTACGGCAGAGGGCCCCGGTCGCGAGGTGCAGGTTGACCAGGGCGTTGGTGTTCCAGGTGCCGTGGGTGGACTGGTTGAGGCCCATGGTCCAGCAGCTCATCCACTCACCGGCGGTGCCGATCAGTTCGGCGGCGCGGCGGATGTCGTCGGCGGGGAGCCCGGTGATCTCGGCGACCGGGGCGGGCGAATAATCGCGCGCGAAATCCGGCATCGCCTCCCAGCCCTCGGTGAACTCGGCGATGAAGTCGGGGTCGGTGTGGCCGTTCTCGATCAGCAGGTGCAGCAGCCCGTTCAGCAGCGCCAGATCGGTGCCCGGCTTGATCTGCAGGAACAGATCGGCCTTGTCGGCGGTGGCATTGCGGCGCGGATCGACCACGATCAACTTCGCGCCCGCCTTGACCCGATCCATCATGCGCAGGAACAGGATCGGATGGCAGTCGGCCATGTTCGCGCCGATGACGAAGAACACGTCCGCGTGGTCGAAATCCTCGTAGGAGCCCGGCGGGCCGTCCGCGCCGAGGGAGAGTTTGTAGCCGCTGCCCGCACTGGCCATGCACAGTCGCGAGTTGGATTCGATCTGATTGGTTCCGATGAACCCCTTGGCCAGCTTGTTCGCCAAATACTGTGCTTCCAGGGTCATTTGACCCGACACGTAGAAGGCGATCGCGTCCGGTCCGTGTTCGTCGATCAGGGCGCGCAGGCGAGCGGCGGTCGCGGTGATCGCGGTGTCGAGCGGGGTCGGCTCCGGCGGCATGCCGCGCTCGGTGCGCACGAGCGCGGTGGTCATTCTGCCGTCGGCGGCCATCAGGTCGGCATGGCTGCCGCCCTTGGTGCACAGACGTCCCGCGTTGGCCGGATGTGCCTTGTCCCCGGCGGCTTTTCGGATCCGGTTGCCGTCCGGTCCGGTGTCGAGTTCGAGTGCGATCCCGCATCCCACGCCGCAGTACGAGCACACCGTGCGCACCGTGCCTGTCGCCGCCCCGGAATCGGTTGCCGCCACCGCAGTTCTCCCCTTCGCCTCGCCCTGCTCTCGGTCCGTGGTCTTCACGCTAGGAACGCGCTGTTACCGCCCGGTCACATGAGTGGTTACGTTCGCCTCTCCACGGCGCGGGCCCGGCTGTGCGTATTTCCGGCCCGCACAGTCGACCGCGAATGAGGGTGAGAAGGCGGCAACAGACAAGCAACTACGGAGCAAGACAGGTGAAATCTCCGTAATTGAGGATTACGAGAAAGTCGCCGACATGTGAAGGGCGGATGCGTGAGCACCCTGCGATCCCGATCCATCGAGCCAGTCAGCGGTACCGCTGTGACCGTGGACGGGATCGATGCCGTGTTGAGTTCGGAGCTGTCCGCGATCCCGTCGAGATACGCCGTCCTGGCGGATGCGGCGGGGGCGACACTCGCCGAACCGTTGGCCGCGGCAGCGGCATTGCCGGTGGCCGACACCGCGGCCATGGACGGGTTCGCCGTGGGTGGCCGCGGGCCGCGCTGGCGGCTGCTGATCGGGACCTGCGTCGCGGGTCGGCGATCCCGGATCGCGCTCGCCGACGGTGAGGCCGTTCGCATCTCGACCGGCGCCTTGGCGCCCGCCGGCGCCACCGCCGTGGTGCGGTCGGAGCACGCGCACATCGAGCGGATCGCGGGACAGGCCACGGTGGTGCTCGCGCCGGGCGTCCCGCATCGCAACGACATGCGGTTGCGCGGCGAATCCTGGTCCGAGGGCGACGAATTGACGCCCGCGCGGGTCCGGGTGGACGCCGCGGTGATCTCGGTGGCGCAGAGCGCCGAAACCCCGATCGCGATGGTGCGCGGCCCATTGCGCGCCGATGTGCTCATCACGGGAGACGAGATTCGAGCGTCGGGGGAACTCGCGCCCGGGCAGGTCCGCGACGCGCTCGGCGCGGCGCTCCCGCTGTATCTGCGGCACTGCGACATCGGTATGGGCCGCCTGACCCGGCTGCCGGATGACCGCACACTGCTGCGCACCTGGTTCGAGCTCGACACCGACGCCGAACTCGCCATCACCGTCGGAGCGACCGGCCGCGGCGTCGCCGATCACCTGCGCGAGGTCCTCGCCGAGATCGGCGCCCGCGTCATCTTCGACGGCGTGCGCATGCGCCCGGGCGGCTCTCATCTGGTGGCCGAGCTGCCCGACGGCCGTACCCTGCTCGCCTTGCCGGGCAATCCCCTCGCGGCGATCGCGGCGACGCTGGTGACCGGTCCCGCGCTGGTGCGCGCGCTGACCGACCGGCGGGACTCGCCGTCCCTGTGGGGCCGGATCGCCGATGCCGCGGCCCCCGCCTCCGACCTGCTGCGGATCGTCCCCGCCCGCCAGGTCGAGGGCGGTGTGTGGCGTGCCAACGGCGTGGCCGGAACCGCGCATCTGGCGAATCTGCTGCACGCCGACGCCCTTGCGCTGCTGCCGCCGGGAGCCGGTCGCGGCGCCCTGGTCGAATTGTTGCCATTGCCCCGGTGATCTGGCTTGCGCTCCGCAGATTCGGCAATATGCTGCCTATCGTGACGAACTTGCGGATCAGTGAAGCCGCCGCGCTGATGAGTGTCAGTGATGACACCGTGCGCCGCTGGATCGACCAGGGACGGCTGCAGTCCGTCCGGCTCGACAACGGCCGGCTGGGCGTGCGCGGACAGGATCTGGCGGAGTTGCTGCGCAGCATGTCGGCGGAAACTCCGGAGCCGGGCGTCACCGTCGCGGTCTCGGCGCGCAACCGGATGCGGGGGATCGTGACCCGCATCGTCAAGGACACGGTGATGGCCCAGGTCGAGATGCAGGCCGGGCCGTTCCGGCTGGTCTCGCTGCTGAGCCGGGAATCGGTCGACGAGCTCGGACTCGAGGTCGGCAGCGTCGCCGTCGCCTCGGTGAAATCGACCCATGTCGTGGTCGAAATACCAGAAAGTTGATGAGGATGAAGACATTCCGTCGCCTCGGCGCGGTCGCCGCCGTGCTCGCCGTCACCGCCGGTCTGGCCGGTTGCGGCTCCGACGACAAGAAGGACACCCCGGCCGGATCGGATCAGGTCACCGGCACGGTGACCGTATTCGCGGCAGCCTCGCTGACCGAGACGTTCACCAAGCTGGGCAAGGACTTCGAGGCCGCGCACCAGGGCGTCAAGGTGGTCTACAGCTTCGGCGCCAGCTCCGCGCTGGCCGAGCAGATCAAGCAGGGGGCGCCCGCCGACGTGTTCGCCTCGGCCGCACCCGCCAACATGCAGCAGGTCGTCGACGCCGGTGACGTCACCGGCACACCCGCCACCTTCGTGAGCAACCGCTTGGAAATCGCGGTGCCCAAGGGCAATCCCGGCCACATCACCGGGCTCGCCGATTTCGGCAAGTCCGATCCGAAGCTGGCGCTGTGCGCCGAGCAGGTGCCCTGCGGCGCGGCCGCCAAGAAGGTCTTCGAA